>DIIC01000020.1:55500-83720 GCA_002420425.1 Proteobacteria bacterium UBA5680
GTCGACGATCCCACTTCACCCTTGATGAGCCTCTGGCTGAAGTAACCCATGGCAATATACCCCCAGACATCACGATCCAGATCAACGATGATGGTATTAAAACGAATGAGTGCATGGCAGAGTTCAGCGATGTAGTCATGAGGCTCGATCTGGGTGGTAAAAGGGTTGTAGGTTAGCCCCAGTTTGGATACAAAACCCTCAGCAAAATGAGGCCAATCAAGGTCTGGGTAGGCGACAATATGAGCATTAAAGTTGCCGACGGCACCATTTATCTTTCCCTTGATCTCTATTCCGGAGAGCTGTGCTTTTTGATGTTCTAGTCTGGCGACAATGTTCTTGAACTCTTTTCCCATTGTTGTGGGAGATGCCGGTTGGCCGTGAGTTCTTGCCAGCATTGAAGCATCTGCAAACTCACTCGCCTGGCCATCAAGGTGGTCGATAAGCTGCTCAATCAGAGGCAGGAGGACCTTTTGCCTGCCCTCTTCAAGCATCAAACCATAGGAGAGGTTGTTGATATCCTCCGAAGTGCAGGCAAAGTGAATGAACTCAGCAACTCCGCTGATCTCCGAATTGTCTTTGGTTCTCTCCTTCAGGAAATACTCAACGGCCTTAACATCATGGTTTGTAGTGGCTTCAATGGCCTTGACTCTTTGGGCATCTGCCTCCGAGAACTCTTCTACCAGTTGAGTGAGGAATTGATTGGTCTGTTCACTAAAGGGCGGAACTTCTGGAATCCCACTCTCCTCAGCCAGCGCTTGTAGCCAGTAAACCTCAACCATGACTCTGCAACGGATAAGGCCATATTCACTGAAGATAGGTCTTAAGTCGGCCACCCGCGAGGCGTAGCGGCCATCAAGAGGGGAGAGGGCGGTGAGGCTGGAGAGAGTGTGGTGTGAAGTCATCTCGGTCATTGGAAGGTCTGCTGGTTTTCTGACTGTTTCAGGGAAGGCTATTCTAACATGCCGTCTCGTTTGAGACCTTCATCAAGAGTAGCTCTTGATGACGCCTCCACCGAGGCACTCATCCTGATGATAGAAGACAACGGATTGTCCAGGGGTAATTGCCCACTGAGGGCTTTCAAAAACGACTTTAAGCGCCCCCTCTTGCTGCGTTACAGTACAGGGCTGTTCCTGCTGTCGATAACGGGTTTTAGCCCGGCATGTGAGGGGAAACTCGGGCTTCTCTCCTGAAATCCAGTTGATTTCACTGGCGACAAGAGTGGTATTCAAAAGGGCAGGGTGCTGATGTCCCTGAACTACCGTAATTTGATTGGTGCTTACCTCCTTCCCGGCAACATACCAGGGCGCTCCCTGGCCACCAATACCCAGTCCGTGACGTTGTCCCCGGGTAAAGTACATCACCCCTTGGTGAGACCCAACCACACGGCCATCCAATGTGATCAATTCACCAGGCTCAGGGGGGATGAAACGGGCAAGAAATTCACTGAATTTTCGTTCACCAATAAAGCAGATGCCGGTGCTGTCTCGTTTCTCACTGGTCTCTAGTTTAAGCTTGCGGGCGAGATCCCGAACAGCTGGTTTTTCCATCATACCAATCGGGAAAAGGGTCCTGGAGAGGGCCTTTTGCTCCAGGGTGTGGAGAAAGTAGGTTTGGTCTTTATTACGATCCACCCCTTTAAGAAGATGGATCTTCTCATCTCGCAAGAGACGGGCGTAGTGACCCGTCGCAATCAGATCTGCACCGAGTTCCAATGCGTAATCAAGAAATTCTCTGAACTTGATCTCCCGGTTGCAGAGGACATCAGGATTGGGGGTCATTCCAGCCCGGTACTCATCAAGGAATCGGCTAAAAACACGTTCCCAGTATTCGTGTGCAAAGTTAATACTCTTAAGTGGAATGGTGAGCCGATCACAAATGGCCTGGGCATCGGCCAGATCCTCCTCTGCACTGCAGTAGGTGTCAGAATCATCCTCTTCCCAGTTTTTCATAAACAGACCGGTGACACGGTATCCCTGTTCAACAAGGAGGTGGGCCGCTACAGAGGAGTCAACCCCTCCTGAGATGCCGATGATGACGTGTTGACTACTACAGTCAGGCAGATGTTCCATCTTGGTTTATCAACGCTCTCTAGTAGGGAGAGTTATCGATGTAAGAGGTGAACCAGTATGGGATGTCCGCCCATTCAGTGGTGCGTTGGATGTAGGGGAGGATCCCATTTGCCTGAAACCAGGAGTCGACAACCCAGCGCTCTTGGGTGGCGATCTCCTCAATCTGGCCAGACCAGTGTTGGTTGATAAATGTCTCTCTGTAGGCTCTGTCGAGGACCCGGTGCCACTTTAACAATCCCTCTTGTTCAATCCTCTTCATGTAGGTCGTGGTATTGAGAGATTCGTCGATACAATCGAGCTGCCCCGGGAAATCAACACCCCACTGTCCTTCATTCTGCCCCTTGTCACGATGAGTGGGTGTGTAACGCCCAATAATCACCTCCATCCAGCCGATCGCTCTACGGATCTTCTCGCGCTCTGAAGATGCATCTTTTGCCGGTTCTGCAAACCACCCGGAGATCTCCCCCCACTCCTTGCGAGAGATATAGACCTCTTGTTGAGTGGCGCAGCCATAGTCGTAGCAAACGTTTATCGGGCCAACCCCTCTATTGGTTGCAGCAGAAACCGGGAGCGCCAAAGCCAGTGACAGGATTAAACCGGCTATTTTCTGGAGATGAAAAAAGGGCCTCATCTTCTACCTCTGAATTCTCTAGAGTTCGGTCAATATATTCAGTGGCCATCGCTGGCCTGAAAGATAGTGGTCGATCCCCGTAATCACCTGCGGACTGCGAAGCTGTGACTGACGGGTGAGAAGTTCATCTCGGGTCAGCCAGCAGAGACCATCAATGGTCTTGTCAGGCGGAGACTCAAAACGCTGGATGCCAAGGGTACCGCAGAAAGCAAAGCGCAGATAGGTGATTTTCTTCTTGGGGTGTTCCCATCGACAGATTCCAACCAGGGCTTCGGGCCAAAATTCCCACCCAGTCTCCTCAAGCGCTTCGCGACTGACGGCTTTGACCAGTGATTCACCCTCTTCCAAATGACCAGCGGGTTGGTTAATAAACTGATGCTCATCGATTGTCTCCTCAACCAGCAGGAATCGATTGTCAGACGCTATGATTGCAGCAACGGTAACATGGGGGAGCCAGCGCGACATTCAATCAACTCTTTTCGGGGGTGTCATTGGAGTGCTCTTTCTCATCAAAAAACCCAGGGTGCATCAACTCAATAAAGTGACACGCCTGTGGGGTGAGCAGCTTGCCTCGACGAACCACCACACCATAGCTGCGTTTGGGAAAATATTCATTAAGCGGAATCTGGGCAAGATTTTCATTATCAGTGAGACAGATGTCGGTGACGATTGAGATGCCCAGCCCCATCTCCACATATTTTTTTATTACCTCCCATCCCCCCGCCTCAAGGCTTACCGTGTAGTTGAGATCGTGTTGTTGGAAGACAAAGTCCACCATTCGCCAGGTGGTCAGATGTCGGGGTGGGAGAATGAGTCCGAAAGGGGAAATGTCGGCAAGAGTGACGCTCTTTTTCTTTGCCAGGGGGTGGTCTTTGGCGGTGATCAGGACAGGATTGAACCTAAAGGTCTGCTGATAGTCAATATCATCCGGAATCTCCAGCATTGAGCCCACTGCAAAGTCAGCTTCATCGGCACGCAACATTGCCATACCATCACGGCCAGTAACATTGTGGAGTTTTAGATCGATACCCGGGTAGTCATCGGCATAGCGTTTAACAAATTCCGGGAGAATATAAAGAATAGTTGATTCCCCGGCCGCAATGTTGAGGGTTCCCGTCTCCAGATTGCCACACTTGGCAGCGAAGGTTTCAGCCAGCATATCGATGCTCTGTACCAGAGGGAGTGCCATTTCACGAAGAATCTCCCCTTCAGGAGTCAATCGGATGCTGGGCCCGCGACGTTCAAACAGGGTGGTCTCCAGTTCACGTTCAAGTGCCTGGATCTGCAAGGAGACAGAGGGCTGGCTGAGAAAGAGCTTCTCTGCTGCTTTGGAGATGCTGCCGGTTCGAGCAGCAAAACAGAAGGCTCGTAGCTGTTTGAGCCGGTTCTGCTTGTAATAGAGAGGGGGGTCGACAGCCATGGCAAGCCTCTTAATTGGTTCAATTAATAGTTAATTGATATACGATAGAGATAATAAATACAAGTGGTCTGTTGGGTCACCACTCTTATGGGGTCTTGAAGTAGCCCATTCTCGACCCTACACTTACCCGAAGAGGTGATGAAATAAGATCCTCCAAAAAGCGTGATAGAAGAGTAGACTCTTCAGTATTCAGAGGGGTCTTCAGGAAAAAATAAGACGGAGTTGTGAAAAGACTATGAGTAACCCTACCGAGATTCATCGAGGTGATGAACTTGCAATCAAGGAAGAGAGCCCGAAGGTGGCTCAACCCCCCCTGTTCAGAGTCATTTTGCTCAATGATGACTTTACCCCAATGGACTTTGTTGTTGAGCTGGTTCAGCGGATCTTCTCCAAATCTCATGATCAGGCGGTCAAGGTGATGCTTGAAGTGCATGAGAAGGGGGTGGGAACCTGCGGCATCTATCCGCATGAAATTGCTGAAATGAAGGTGAGGCAGGTGTTAAACGTGGCTCGTGAGAACGAACATCCCTTACAGAGCACTCTGGAACCGGAATGATGCTCTCTAATGAACTTGAACTCTCACTAAGCTCGGCAATCCAGATTGCACGCGAAAGTCGTCACGAATTCATAACCGTTGAACATCTCCTCTCAGCACTGCTGAATAATACCGCCGCATCAACGGTGATCAGGTCGTGTGGGGGGAGTCTCTCCCAGTTGCGTAGAAGGCTGGAAGATTATCTCAAACAGTACATCCCGCATCTTCCTGAGGAGGGTGCCGAGACTCAACCGGGCATCGGCTTTCAACGTGTCATCCAGAGAGCCATTCTTCATGTTCAAAGTTCAGGAGAACAGGAGGTGACGGGCGCCAATGTGCTGGTGGCAATTTTCAGTGAGAAAAAATCGCATGCCGTCTTTTTTCTCAATGAACAGGGAATCACCCGCTTTAATGCAGTGAATTTTATCTCTCACGGGGTGACCCGAAATACTCAGGAAGAGATGTTGCCACCGCCTGCCCAATCACAAGAGGGGGGAAATGAGGAAGTAGAGACGGGAGCCAGTACACTCAACACTTACGCCACCAACCTCAATGAATGTGCACGCAATGGACGGATTGATCCTTTGATCGGGCGTGATCAGGAGGTTGAACGGACGGTACAGATTCTCTGTCGGAGACGAAAAAATAACCCCCTGTTTGTTGGTGAATCGGGGGTGGGCAAGACCGCGATTGCAGAGGGGTTGGCCAGACAGATTGTTGAGGGTAGTGTTCCTGGAGTGCTTGAGGGGGTGGAAATATATGCCCTGGATATGGGCACCCTCCTTGCCGGAACAAAATATAGGGGTGATTTTGAACAACGGTTCAAGGGAGTGATCCAGGAACTGGCAGAAAATCCAAAAGCGATTCTTTTCATTGATGAGATCCATACCATCATCGGTGCGGGTGCTGCCTCTGGCGGTGCGATCGATGCCTCTAATCTGCTCAAGCCGATGCTTGCCTCAGGGGAGATCCGCTGTATCGGGTCAACGACCTATCAGGAGTTTCGGAGTGTTTTCGAAAAGGATCGGGCGCTCTCTCGTCGATTCCAGAAGATTGATGTTATTGAGCCCACTGTCGAAGAGAGCTACCAGATCCTCTTGGGTCTGAAATCCCGTTTTGAGGCGTTTCATCATGTGCGCTTTACCCGCCCAGCCCTGAAACGGGCAGTTGAACTCTCGAACCGTTTTCTGAGTGATCGACACCTCCCTGACAAGGCCATTGATGTGATCGATGAGGCAGGAGCCCGGAGTCGAATTCAGGCCAAAGCAGGGCAAAATCGAACAGTAGGGGTTCCCCAGGTGGAAAAGGTAGTTTCACGTATGGCCCGAGTCCCTGTTGCATCAGTGACTGCCAATGATCGGGAGGGCTTAAGAAGGCTTGAGGAGAAGCTGAAGTTTGTAGTCTTTGGCCAGGATCATGCCATCGAAGCGCTCGCTTCAGCGATCAAGTTGTCACGCTCAGGGCTTGGAAACCCAGATCGGCCGATCTCTTCATTTCTCTTCTCCGGGCCGACTGGAGTGGGCAAGACAGAGGTCTCAAAACAACTTGCTCATATTCTCGGAATCAAGCTGGTACGTTTTGATATGTCTGAATATATGGAGAGGCATGCGGTCTCAAGGCTGATTGGAGCGCCACCTGGATATGTGGGCTTTGATCAGGGTGGTCTGCTGACGGATGCGGTCAACCAATCCCCTCATGCGGTCGTTCTTCTTGATGAAATTGAAAAGGCCCACCCTGACATCTTTAACCTCCTTCTTCAGATCATGGATTACGGCACATTGACAGACAACAATGGGCGAAAGACTGATTTCAAGAATGTCATTCTGATCATGACTACCAACGCGGGTGCAGAGCGGATGGCTCGGGAGACCATGGGCTTCACCCGGCAGGATCATTCGGATGATGATGGCGATGCAATCAACAAGCTCTTTGCGCCCGAGTTCAGGAATCGGATCGATACCATGGTTCGATTCCAGTCACTCAATGAGGAGAGTGTTCGTCGGGTGGTTGTTAAATTTATTCTCGAGCTGGAGCTTCAACTGGCTGAGCAAAACGTTGTGATCGAGGTGGATTCGAGAGCGATCTCCTGGTTTGCCAGCCAGGGTTATGATCATCAGATGGGAGCGAGGCCGATGGCCAGGTTCATTCGTGAGAAATTAAAGAGCCCCCTCTCCGATGAGCTTCTTTTTGGTAAGCTGGTCAAAGGCGGAAAGGTGATCGTCACTGAGAGTAAAGGGGAGATTGAAATTAAAATTGAACCCGCTTCCGCCAGGGGGAAGAGAGAGGCTACTCTGGCCACTTTGAATCAGTGACGATTTAAAGGGGTGAAGGGTTTTTCTGTCAGGTGTTGGCGGTGGGTCGGTGATCAACGACCACTTTGCCTTCAACCAGCTCTACCCGCCCCTCCGCAAGCCACCGAATCGCTTGCGGATAGATCTTGTGTTCAAGTCGATGGATTCGGTGTTGGAGTGTAGCCGCTGTCTCTTCCCGATTGATTGCCACTGAGTCTTGGTGGATGACTGGGCCGCTGTCAAGTTCAGCGGTCACAAAGTGGACTGAGGCGCCGTGGTGGGTTTCACCCGCTTCCAGAACCCGGGCATGGGTATTGAGACCACGGTATGCAGGCAGCAGTGAAGGGTGGATATTAATCAGTCGCCCAGAGTAGTGAGCAACAAACTGGGGGGTCAAAATTCGCATAAAGCCGGCGAGAACCACCAGTCCGGGGGCGTAGTGGTCGATAACCTTAATCAGTTGCTGATCATAGAGCTCTCTTTGCGGCCACTTGCGGTGATCTTTAACCGCTGTTGGGATTCCCGCCTTTTTGGCACGCAGAAGACCCTGTGCATCCGGAACGTTGCTGATCACCGCCTCTACCCGGGCAGGAAGCCCCTCTTCAGAAATGGCATCCAGAATGGCCTGAAGATTACTGCCTCTGCCAGAGATCAGGACAACGAGTGAAAGAGGTGTCTGTTCAGAGGATAACAACTTCAGATTGTCCGGAGTGGTTTTCAACCTCTCCAATGAGTGAGGCTGATTCACCTGCCTGATTTAGTACAGAGATGGCTTCTGCCGCACTCTCTTTGGGGCTTATGACAACCATTCCAACCCCACAGTTGAAGGTCCGGTACATCTCATTATCGACAATATTGCCCTGCTCCTGCAGCCAGTCAAAGAGAGGGGGACGTGCCCACCGGGATGGATCAATGACGGCCCGTGTATTGTCGGGAAGAATCCGGGGCAGATTGTCCGGCAGACCTCCGCCGGTGATATGGGCAAGACCATGAACCGGGAGTGCCTTGATCAGGGCTGTGACCGATTTTACGTAGATTCGGGTTGGAGCCAGGAGTGCAGATCCGAGTGTTTCGATAGGGTGTTGCTCATCCAGGGGTTTCTCAAGGTTGACACCACTGTGGTGTATAACCTGTCGGATTAGAGAGTAGCCGTTGGAGTGGGGACCTGATGAGGCGATTCCAATAATCTGATCTCCTGGTGAGATCTTCTGACCGGTGATGACCTTGGACTTTTCCACCACCCCCACGCAGAAACCGGCAAGATCATATTCACCTTCGGGGTACATTCCTGGCATCTCTGCAGTTTCACCACCAATAAGCGCTGCACCGGCAAGTTCACATCCACGGCCGATGCCGCTAATGACCTCTTCTGCCCGCCCTGGATAGAGCTTTCCAGTGGCAAAATAGTCGAGGAAAAAGAGGGGTTCTGCACCAGAGACCAGAATGTCGTTGACGCACATTGCAACCAGATCGATTCCGATGGTGTCGTGTTTGTCGAGGTCCAGGGCAAGTTTGAGTTTGGTTCCCACCCCGTCAGTACCAGAGACCAGGACAGGTTCCTGGTAACGGCCCATTGGTAGCTCAAAGAGCCCACCAAAACCTCCAAGAGCATCCAGCCACCCCTGGCGACGGGTACGAGCCGCTATCGGTTTAATCGCCTGGACCAGGGCCTCACCGGCATCAATGTCGACACCTGCACCACGGTAAGTTAATGATTTATCAGTATTGTCGTTCATGGTGTGATCAATTCAGGTATCGGTTTAATAGGGTCAATGGGGGGATTGTTGCAGAAAATTGGATCAGCTATTGCATAATAATAGGGTTGCTCTGGTATCGTATAGGGCTCTAGCCTGCACTGCAATGCCGGTAACCAAGGAATAAAATAGAGCGATGATTATTTCCCAAATACCCAATTTTCTCACCCTGCTGCGTATTGTCGCCGTGCCAGTGATGGTACTGCTGTTGCGTGAAGAGGCCTATGATCTTACCTTCTATCTGTTCGTATTGGCGGGGATAACCGATGGGCTCGATGGGTTTATTGCGAAACGTTTCGGGTTTGAAACTCGCCTTGGCGCCATTCTTGATCCTCTGGCAGACAAACTCCTGCTGGTCACTGCTTTTGTCATGCTCGCCAATCAGGAGCACCTCCCTTTCTGGCTTCCTGTGGTGGTGGTTTTTCGTGATCTGCTGATTGTGAGCGGCTACCTCATCGTACAGGTGCTGCAGGAGACGGTACAGATCAAGCCTACTGGCATCAGTAAAGTAAACACCTTCCTGCAGATCAGCCTGATTGGCGCTGTGCTGGTAGATCAGGCCGGTTGGCTTGCTCTGGACCAGGGTATCGACATTCTGATCCTTACCGTCTTGGTCACAACCGTCACCAGCGGCCTTCACTATATATGGGTATGGGGCTTTTCCCTCAATGGAGATGATTGAACAGCTGCCGCTTCCGGTTCAGCTGGCGGATAGCGCAACCTTTGACAACTTTTTTCAGGATAGAGCCAGCGAGGTGATTGCCTGTCTCAAGCAGCAAGTGGCCGCTCCCACTGGCTGGGGAATCACCTATCTATGGGGAGGGAGAGGGAGTGGAAAGTCTCACCTTCTCCAGGCGGTATGTCATCTCTGCACAGAGGAGGATCACCCCGCTTCCTATATTCCCCTTAGTATTGCAACACTCAACCCCTCGATACTTGAAAATTTGGGTGATGATAGAGTGGTCTGTATTGATGATCTTGATTCTGTTGCCGGTGACCCCCTGTGGGAAGAAGGGTTGATGGGGCTGCTGGAGCGGGCGCGTTACGGTGGCGGGGTAGTCATCTCTGCTGCCAGAGCCGCACCTGCCGGAATTGGGTTCAAACTTCCTGATTTGATCTCTCGTTTTGGCAGTCAGTCCGTCTACCAGCTGCACGATATGGATGATGAGGCAAGAATGGCCGCATTTCGTCAACGGGCAGGACGGCGCGGGCTGGATCTATCGGGTGAGGTGGTCCGATATGTGCTCAACCGCTACCAGAGGGATACCCATGCTCTCTTTGGTCTGCTTGAGCGTCTTGATCACGCCTCTTTGGTCGCCAAGCGGCGTCTCACCATCCCCTTTTTAAAGCAGCTGGAGGAGAACCCTCCCGCTGCCTCAAGTCATCCAAAAGGATAAGGCTTAGAAAGAGCGGTTTTTTGTTCTCCTTCAGGAGAGAAGATCAAGGACCGCCTCTGGAGGTCGTCCAATGGCGGCACCCTCACCGATCAGTACGATAGGGCGCTGGAGAAGGTGGGGGTAGCTGATGATGGCCTCAATCAGGGATCTGTCTGAGACAGAGGGGTCGTCAAGCCCCGCTTGCGTGTACTCACTCTCATTATTGCGGATGATATCGCGAGGGCTGCAGTTGAGACGCTCTAAAACATCAGCCAGGGTTTCACTGTCGGGCGGAGAGTTGAGATAGTCGATGGTGGTGATATCGAGATCCTGCTGTTGAAGCAGTTCGAGGGTTTTGCGTGATTTTGAACATCGAGGATTATGGAAAATGGTCGCTTTGATTTTGCTCATGCTGGTTCCCTATTATACTGGTATTTTTATTGACATTTATTAGGTCCCAATGTTAGTTTTCTCTGCGATAAGAATCAATGTGTCAGGGCCCTGATAAAATCGGCTCAAACATGAATAAAAACAGTTTTCTGAGTAGTTCCTAGGAGTAAAAAAAGATGAGTCAAATCGGATTTTCAAGAGCAGTCAGAGCAGTTGGACTTGGGATTCTTCTGCTTGCAGTGACAACGGGCTGCTCAACGGCTAAAAAAGTCCCGGAAGCAGTCCAGCCCGCAACAGCAGCTCCTGCTCCCGCTCCCGCCCCGGCGACGCCAGCTCCTGTAGCTCCGGCAGCAGAAGCTACACCGGCTCCGGCACCTGCTCCTCTTCTGAAAGAAAATCTTGCTGACGACACCCACGTTGTCCAGCCGGGTGAGTGTCTGTGGTGTATTGCCGGGCAATCAAAGATCTATGCTGATCCCTTCCAATGGCCGATCATCTATAAGCGCAATGCCCATCAGATCCAGGATGCTGACCTCATCTATCCTGGTCAGGAACTTAAAATTCCACGTGATCTGACAGGAACAGATGTCACAGCAGCTATCCAGCACGCTAAAAACAGGGGTGCCTGGTTACTTGGAGATATTGAAGCATCAGATCTTGATTATCTTAATTCATCAAACTGATCAGATCGGGTTGAACTAAACCGGTTGCGGAAGGCCCCGAAAGGGGCCTTTTGTATTTGTGGAGCGGAGAAGACCATAGAGTGAGAGGGAAGGTAACACGGTTCTGGTTACGCCTTAGATTTCGGGTAGGTCATGATCACCTTCCCCGGATGGCCTCATCACTCTCTTTCTCAACACTGCTTGCCGCAGCCCCTCTTCTTACCATCAGTATTACCATTCTCTCTTTCTTTCCCGGTTCAGAGGCCAGGCTGGTTGTCTTTGAGGAGTTTGTCTATGCCAATTTCATACCCGAGATTGGTGATGTGGTCCATGAGAATCTTCGGGATTTTGCCAAGCAGGCGGGTCGGCTGACCATCATTGGGCTTTTTTTCCTGCTTGGAACTACTATCTACCTGCTCTCAGAGATTGAAGAGGCGATGGATGATGTCTGGCATGTGGTGCGAGGCCGATTTGTTTTTCATCGGGTGATCAACTATCTCCTTGTTGTCGTCTTTGGTCCACTCCTGATGATATTGAGCCTGGCATTCACCACCTATCTGGTCGCTCTGCCACTGCAGGCACTCCCTCCTGAAATGTCTTTTCTGCAGCGTACAGGCACCCAGCTTCTGCCAGTTTTGTTTATCATGGTTTCGCTCTTCCTGATGTACCAGCTCATCCCTCATACCCAAGTCTATCTGCGAGATGCGATTATCGGCAGTATTGTAGGTGCGGTCTTGTTTGAGGTCGCAAAGTTGGGCTTTGCGTTCTATATCACCAATTTTGATCTCTATCAGGTGATGTACGGCGCTCTGGCGACACTGCCGCTTTTTATTCTCTGGGTTTATGTCTCCTGGTGGGTTGCCCTTTTCGGGGCTGAAGTGGCTGCTACGCTGGGAGAGATGAGAGGCGGCATCTCAACAGAGGCCGTCCTGCCCGAACTCGAAAACCTGAGGAATGACCAATGAGCGACTTCAATTCGGTGTAGAGCAGGAGAGCGATGAAGGGAATATTCTCAAGCAAACGCTCGTCATCTATTCAAGGGCGATAACGACAACAGTGACGGTGATTGGGTAATGGCAACAAAAGAGAAATCAAAAGGGGTTCGTTTCATCATCAAGGGAAGGGTCCAGGGGGTGGGTTTTCGTTGGAGCACGGTGACCCAGGCGGGTTCTCTCGGCCTCACTGGAAGGGTCTTCAATGGTGAGGATGGAAGGGTAGAGGTAGAAGCCTATGGAAATGCCGGGGTTGTCAACCAGCTCAGCGAGTGGCTCAACCACGGGCCTGCCTTTGCCCAGGTTGAATCAGTGACCTCAGAGGCGATCACCGGGATAGCCCCGGATAACTTCAAGATCGGTTAGCCCGCACCTTTGACAACAGCAACAGACTCTCTCTCGGGGCCCTCCTGATTGGAGATCCTCCTCAATGCCCTACTTTTATCTTCAGCTCTGAGATCAGTTCGCCAGTGGGAATATCTTCACTCTCGCCCGTCCTCCGATTTCGATACTCTACACATCCTCTCTCGAGACTGCGTTCACCCACCACCAGGCGATGGGGGATACCGATTAGGTCCATATCGGCAAACATCACCCCGGGGCGTTCATTGCGGTCATCCACCAGGAGGTCAAATCCGGCAGCAGTCAGCTCTTTTTCGAGCCGGCTGACGACCTGGGCCACCTTCTTAGATTTGTTGATCCCAATGGGGACAATCGAGAGATCGAAGGGGGCGAGTGGGGCAGGCCAGATAATACCGTTTTCATCGTGGCTCTGTTCGATCGCAGCAGCGACAATTCTGGAGACCCCAATCCCATAGCACCCCATCCACAGCGTGGTTATTTTGCCCTCATCATTGAGACAGGTTGCCTCCATTGACTCACTGTACTTGGTCCCCAGCTGGAAGATGTGTCCGACCTCAATGCCTCGACGGATCTGCAGCTTGCCCTCCCTGCACTCCGGGCAGAGCTCCCCCTCAATGACATTACGGAGATCGGCTCCCTTCGGCTGCGGAAGGTCGCGCCCCCAGTTGACTCCGGTGAGATGAAACGCCTCTTCATTGGCACCACAGACAAAATCAGCCAGTGATAGAACAGCGTGGTCGGCAATAATGGGGATAGAGAGGCCGAGCGGACCCACCGAACCGGCCCCTGCCCCGGCAATTGAGTGGATGGTCTTGAGGTCAGCAAAGGTGAGTGGTGCGCTCACCAGCTCCATCTTCTCCGCCTTGATGGTATTGAGATCATGGTCGCCCCTCAGCAACAGGGCGACAGGGCCATCAATGCCATTAACCACCAGGGTCTTGATCGCACTCCCGGCGGGAAGTTTGAGCTGCCCACAGACATCGTCGATCGTCTTGACCCCCGGGGTGTGGACTTTGGTTAATGGATTTTCCCCTTCAGGAGGGGCGCCTTCTCCACCCACGGTTGGGACCGCTTCCACATTGGCGGTGTAGTCACAATTCGAGCACAGGGCGATCGGATCCTCCCCGGAGTCGGCAAGGACATGGAACTCGTGGGAGTGGCTCCCTCCAATGGTGCCGGAATCTGCAGTCACAGCACGGGTTTCAAGCCCAAGTCTTGTGAAGATGCGATGATAGGTCTGATGCATCACCTGGTAGATTTTTTGCATCCCTTCAGGATCGATGTCAAAGGAGTAGGCATCCTTCATCAGGAACTCACGGCCCCGCATGACACCAAAGCGGGGACGGATCTCATCGCGGAATTTCCACTGGATCTGGTAGAAATTGGCCGGCAGCTGCCGATAGCTCTGGATCTCATTGCGCATCAGGGTGGTTATCACCTCTTCATGGGTGGGGCCGTAGCAGAACTCACGCTCATGGCGATCGGTAAAGCGGAGCAGTTCCGGGCCATAGTCCTCCCAGCGGCCCGACTCCTGCCACAGCTCCGCGGGCTGGATGGAGGGCATCAACACCTCCTGGGCGCCTGAGCGATCCATCTCTTCACGGACCACACTCTCGGCCTTGCGCAATACCCGAAGACCAAGAGGGAGCCAGCTGTAGATGCCGGCAGCCAGTTTGCGAATCATTCCGGCGCGAATCATCAGCTGGTGGCTGATAATCTCGGCATCGGAAGGGGTCTCTTTCACAGTGGCGAGAAGAAATTGGGAGGTGCGCATAGGTGGATTTCCGTAAATTATGTTAGGGGGGCAGAGCTCTTGTCTGGTCTGGTTACTGACTAAAAGGGTTATAGAGCTTTACACTCTGGTTCTTAAACAAAGGTATCAGGAGGGCGCCGGCAACGAAACCCCCGATATGGGCCCCAAAGGCGACCCCACCCCCGCTGGAGTCACTGAGCGCCGAGTTAATCAGCTGCATGACAAACCAGAACCCCAGCACCCAGACGGCCCGAATGCGCACCAGCTGTGACCAGAACCCGAGCGGAATCAGCACCAGCACCCGGGCATGGGGGTGGAGGAGGAGGTAGGCCCCGAGAATACCGGAGATCGCACCACTGGCCCCGACCATGGGAACCGTTGACTCCGGATTGGGGAGGGACTGGGCGAGTGCAGCAAGGATGCCGCAGATAAGATAGAAGGCGAGAAATTTCCCATGGCCCATGGCATCTTCTACATTGTTGCCAAAGATCCACAGATAGAGCATGTTGCCAATCAGGTGCATCCACCCGCCGTGGAGAAACATGGAGGTGAAGACCGTTGTCGCCGGAGCAACCATGGCGATCTCTTCAGCCAGCTCGGCATTGTCAAAGAGGATGGCCGGAATGACGCCCAGGGCGAGAACAATCAGCTGTTGGTCATAGGCATCGTGACTCTGCTGCCAGAAGAAGGCGGCCACGCAGATGACCATCAAAGTCACCGTCAGGATGGGCCTGAGGGTCGTCGGGTTGTCGTCGTGGAGTGGGATCATCCGCAGATTATAGCCCGAATCACCTGAAAGGTTGGGAGCCTGACCGAGCCCCTGCAGGCTGAATTAGAATAAGGTTTTGACGAAGCCATCATCAATACTACAAGCCGCCGGTTGTAAGCACTGTCACACCAATTGATGAAATCAACAGGAGTTGGCACTGAGCTCTGATCGGTGTCATCATCTCTGCAAGGGTTAGGAACAACTCTTTATATTGATCAAAGGAGAGAAAGATGAGCCGTGGACAAAGGGGCGCGCACGCGATTGGAATAAGACAAAGCGGGATGGCGGCCTCAGGGGCCGCCATTTTGTTACTGGTCTTGACCACCGGGGCCTTTGCTGAGGGGAAGCTTGAACGGGTGGTGTGCGGTCTCGCCACTGATACCCAGGTCTCGAGTATCACCCCCACCTCCGAGTTCAGTAGTGCAACCCCGGCGATCTACTGTGTGGCCGAAGTCGTTAAAGAAGAGGCAGGAGGGACCCTCGAAAGTCGCTGGATTGCTGAAGATGTGGGCAGCGCTGCTCCGGCCAATACCCTGATCGACAAATACTCGGTCACCCTTGCCGAAGGGTCTGTCGGCCCGGCACACTTCTCAATAAGCCGTCCTGACAAAGGCTGGCCCGGAGGGAGCTACCGTTTTGAGCTCTGGCTGGGGGAAGAGCGGATCGGCAATGTGCCCTTTACTATTGTCGGCACTCGCTTTGATGATGGCCTGAGAGCCGCTGAGACTGGTGACTACGAGAAAGCGATTGCTCTGTGGCTGCCGATTGCCCAGACGGGACACTATCTGGCGGCCCATAACCTTGGAATACTCCACCTTCAGGGGTGGGGGGTAGAGCGGGACCCTGCTACTGCAGCACAGTTTTTTACCCTTGCCGCGCAACAGGGCCATCCCCCGGCTTTTACAGAATTAAGCAAGCTCTTCCTTAAAGGCGAGGGGGTTGAGCAGGATCTCGGCAAGGCCTATGGCCATGTACTTATTGCTGTTCGCCTGGGTGACCCCAGTGCTGAAGAGGGCCAGCTCTATATGGAGAAAAACCTGCCCCCGGAAGCCCTGGAGGCGGGAAGGGCTCTGGCCGATAAGATCATCCCCAGCGAGTAGCCGCTAAATGACTCTGCCGGTTAAGTAATGGGTTCCGACTCGCTCTATCAGGCCATCTGGGCGGTGGTTGCTACCGTCCCTCCCGGCTGGGTGACCACCTACGGTGAGGTGGCAAGACGGCTAGAACGGTGTGGCTCCCGCCAGGTGGGTTATGCACTTTCAGCCCTTGAGGCCGGTTCAGATATCCCCTGGCATCGGGTGGTCAACAGGCTGGGTGAGATCAGCCCCAGGAGTCAAGGTGATGACCACCACCAGAGAGAGAGGCTCGAAGAGGAGGGAGTTCTCTTCGATGGACGTGGCAGGATTGATCTGGAGCGCTATCGCTGGGAACTGGGGTGGGAGAGTGGCCGAGGAGAGAGGAGATAGATAAGCAATTACCGCCATGACTGGCACCGGATTGCCTAAGAAAGGGATTGGGTGATGTCATGTGATTCCTTATCTGTTGTGGCTGTTTGTTTGGATACCCCTGTCTACGGGCAGATTGAAGGCAAAAACCAATGATTATTTGCTGTGGCGACGCCCTTATGGACCTGATTCAGGTACGATCAGAAGCAGGTGATCCCTGCTATGCACCACTGGCTGGCGGGGCTGTTTTCAATACCGCCATCAGCCTTGGGCGCCTGGGTGTTGATGTCGCTATGGTGTCGGGCATATCCACAGATCGGTTTGGCCGGCAATTGGCCTCTGCCCTTGATGCCAGCGGGGTCAATAGCCGTTACCTGATACGTTCCGAACGGCCGACCACCCTGGCATTTGTCCATCTCAAGGATGGTCAGGCCAGCTATACCTTTTATGATGAGAACACGGCAGGGCGCAGGATAGAGGTCAGTGACCTGCCGGCCCTGGATCAGGCCGTCACCACCCTGTTTTTTGGCGGCATCAACCTTATCAGTGAGCCTGTAGCCGATGCCTACCTCGCCCTGGCTGAAAGAGCAGCGGGCGACCGGGTTATTATGCTGGACCCCAATATCCGCGCCGACTTTATCGTTAATGAAGCCCGCTATCGGGCCCGGCTTGGGCGCATGCTGGCAGTGGCCGATATGGTAAAGGTATCGGATGATGACTTGGACTGGCTGGTGCGCGGTGACACCGAGCTGGAACAGGTCAAAAAACTCAGGGGAGATACCGATGCCCTGGTGATTGTGACCAAGGGCAGAGCCGGTGCCACGGCCTACCTTAAGGACGGCGAGAGCCTTCATCAGGGGGCAGTCAGGGTGGAGGTGGTGGATACTGTTGGTGCCGGCGACACCTTTAATGGGGGCTGGCTGGCCTGTCTGGATCAGCTGTCGCTGTTGTCCAAACAGGAGATCCATAAAGCCCATGCCAGCCAGATACAGCAGGCCCTTGCATATGGGGCCCGGGTGGCCGCATTGACCATATCCCGTCAGGGCGCCAACCCGCCCTGGGCAGATGAACTTTAACGCATCCGGCCAGCCCATCCCCCTGTAATGGACCCCGTTCCGCCCCGGGCCAAAGCACTGATTTTAATTCAGGGACAGGAATTTGCTTTCAGCAGAAACAGCAAGAGAGACAGCATTGCTGAAAAGGCCGGCATCGATAACGATACCTTCTGTTTTGGCTCCACCGGGAACAATCCCTCTGTGAAGCACAGTCAGTCAGCTCTCATGACTCCGTTCACGCTTTAGGGACAAATGTGGCGGCAAACAGTAGGGTCAGGATTTAACGCTTATCTTCACTCTTATCTCGAGTGATCATAGCGTAGGCCGAATGGTTGTGGATGGATTCGAAGTTCTCCGACTCAACGGTATACCAGCCAATGCGATGATCGCTGTTGAGTTTTGCTGCAATATCACGGACTATATCTTCAACAAACCGGGGGCGATCGTAGGCCCGTTCGGTCACATATTTTTCATCAGGCCGTTTTAGCAGCCCATAGAGTTCACAGCTGGATTGGCTTTCAACCAGCTCTATAATCTCTTCGATCCAGACGAAAGTGTTGATGTGGACAGAGACTGTTACATGAGAGCGCTGGTTATGGGCACCACGGTCAGAAATTTTCTTCGAACAGGGGCAGAGGCTGGTGACCGGGACAACGACCTTTACCAGTGTTTTGGGACCGGCTGCGTCCAGTTCACCGATGAGAGTGACTTCATAATCAAGCAGGCTCTCCACCCCTGAAATGGGGGCCTTTTTGGTGACAAAGAAGGGGAAGGTCATCTCGATGTGTCCCCGATCTGCTTCGAGGCGCTCTGTCATGTTGGCAACCATAGCCTGAAAGGACTCGACTGAAATCTCTCGATTGTTCTGGTTGAGGATCTCAACAAAACGAGACATATGGGTGCCCTTGAAGTTATGGGGCAGTTCAACATACATGTTGAAGGTGGCGATGGTGTGTTGTTCACCCTCACTGCGATCACGCACCCGAACAGGGTGGCGAATATCCTTGATGCCGACCTTGTCAATCGAGATACGTCGAGAGTCAGGACTGCCCTGAACGTCGGCGATGGGGGAACATTCGGTTGATTTTGAAGTCATGCTTCTCGTTTTTTACTGTAAAAAGAAGGAGATATTTAAAGAACGGGTAATTCTATGTAGATTGGCCCGAGGGGGCAAGGTGGTTAATAGAGTGGCGAATGGCTTTATAGATGCCCTCTGGGTCAAGTCCGCAGTCAGCAAGAACTTCCGACTGGCTTCCGTGATCCAGAAAACGGTCCGGGATACCGAGATTGAGGAGGCTGGGGCGGTTTTGTTGGGGATCTGAAGTGGCAAAGAGCTCATTCACCCCTGATCCGGAACCACCGGCAACAACATTTTCTTCAAGGGTGACAATGAGATCGTGGGATTTGGCCAGCTGTTTGACCAGATCCTCATCCAGTGGTTTTACAAAACGCATGTTGGCTACAGTGGCATTCACTCTCTTGGCAGCGACCAGGGCAGGGGTAAGCAAGGTGCCAAATACCAGGATGGCGACCCTCTCACCCCGGCGTACGATCTCCCCTTTGCCAATCGGGATTGCAGTCATCTCCTTTGTGGGGATCCTGCCAGGTCCCGTTCCCCGGGGATAACGGATCGCTGCCGGGCCCGGATGGGTGAAGCCAGTGTAGAGCATCTGGCGACACTCATCCTCATCGGTAGGAGCCATAATTACCAGATCAGGTATACAGCGCATAAATGAGAGGTCAAACGTTCCGGCATGGGTTGCCCCATCGGCACCGACAATCCCACCACGGTCAATGGCCAGAGTAACATCCAGCCCCTGCAGACAGACATCATGAACCAGTTGATCATAACCTCTCTGGAGGAAGGTAGAGTAGATGGCAATGACCGGCTTGTATCCTTCACACGCCAGTCCGGCGGCAAAGGTGAGGGCGTGCTGTTCTGCAATCCCCACATCGTAGTATTTATCAGGAAAACGTTCGGCAAAGGCCATCAAGCCTGAGCCTTCACGCATTGCAGGGGTAATGCCAATTGCCCGGTCGTCTTGTTCTGCAATATCACACAGCCAGTCACTGAATACTTCGGTATAGGTGATCTTTGTAGGCAGTTGCTCCATTTTTCCAGTGTCTGGATCGAAAGGAGAGACACCATGGTAGATACAGGGGTCGCCTTCGGCCGGTTCGAAACCCCGCCCTTTTTGGGTGATGACATGGAGAAATCGCGGTCCTCCAGATCTCTTCATCTTGCGCATGTTGCGTAGCGTTTTGATCAGCACAGAAAGATTATGGCCATCAATCGGCCCGATATAGTTGAAGCCAAGCTCTTCAAAGAGGGTGCTGGGCATCACCAACCCTTTGAGGTGTTCTTCCCAACGGCGGGCAAGGTGTTTGACCGGGGGCAGCGTTCCCAGCACCTGCTTGCTGCCCTCACGAACCGAGGTATAGGCCCGGCCGGAAAGAATTCGGGCGAGGTAGTTTGACATCGCTCCCACATTGGGTGAGATCGACATATCATTGTCATTGAGTATAACCAGCAAATCAGCCTCAAGGCCTCCGGCATTGTTAAGGGCTTCAAAGGCCATGCCAGCCGTCATTGCACCGTCACCGATAATCGATACCACCTCACGATCGGAATTTCCCTCTTCACCATCGAGTGAAGCAGCGATAGCCATTCCCAGCCCTGCCCCGATAGAGGTGCTCGAATGGCCTGCCCCAAAGGTGTCATAAGGGCTCTCGGAGCGTTGTAGAAAACCTGAGAGCCCGCCTTTATGCCGCAGGGTGCTCATCTTGTCCCGTCGGCCGGTCAGTATCTTGTGAGGGTATGCCTGATGACCAATATCCCAGACCAGTCGATCATCAGGAGTATCAAAAACATAGTGACAGGCAATGGTGAGTTCAACAGTGCCAAGGCCGGCAGCCAGATGCCCTCCTGTGGTTGAGACCACATCAATCAGAAAGCCCCGCAGTTCTTCCGCCAGCTGGGGGAGCTCGGATTGGTCCAGCTCTCTCAGGTCTGCAGGGGTATTTACCTGGGAGAGAAGGGGATAGAGAGAGGCGTTGGTCATAGATCTAGATTGGATTTTGAATCACTCTTCAGTGGGTGCGATCGACAATAAAATGGGCAAGAGATTCAAACAATGCTACTCCACCGGAGTGAGATGTTCTGAGTGGATCCAGGCTTGTGAGGGCCTCATCTCTGAGATTATCGGCCTGCCTTCTTGCACTATCAAGGCCGATCAGTGAGGGATAGGTGATTTTGTTCATGGCCCGGTCTGAACCTGCCGGCTTTCCAAGCGATTCTGTTGTCGAAGTTTCATCAAGAATATCGTCCACGACCTGAAAGGCGAGGCCGATCGTCTCGGCATAGTGATCGAGAGCCTGGAGTTGAAAAGGCTCTGCCTTATTTGATGCGAGTGCTCCCAGTGCCACAGCACTCTGAATCAGTGCTCCTGTCTTCTTTTTATGGATGGTGGTCAATGCGTCGAGATCAAGAGCACGCTGCTCGGCATCGAGATCAAGCCCTTGACCCCCCGCCATCCCCTCGGTGCCCGAAGAGTGGGATAGGTGTGAGATCATCTGGAGCCGGACTGAAGGATCAACATTAAGCGCTGGATCATTGGCCAGAACCTCAATTGCCAGGCTCTGCAGGGCATCACCGGCGAGAATTGCGGTCGCCTCGTCAAAAGCTTTGTGGCAGCTTGGATTCCCCCGTCTGAGATCATCATCATCCATTGCCGGTAGATCATCATGGATCAGCGAGTAGGCATGAATCATCTCGAGGGCACTTGCAGGGACATCAAGGACGCTGCCTGGAGTATTAAACAGACCTCCCGCAGCATAGACCAGGGTGGCGCGCAGACGCTTACCTCCATTCAGGCAGGCATAACGCATCGCCTGGTGTAGTTTTTGTGGGGAGTTCTGGGGTGAAGAGAGGCGGACATCAAGAGCCTCCCTGACACGTGCCTGAGAGTGTGACCAGAATTCGACAAAAGGGGTTCTGTTCAAGTTTCAGGCTCAAAAGGTTCGGTGGATAATTTGCCTTGTTGATTGATCAGTTTTTCCACTCGTTGTTCTGCAGTTTTAAGGCTCTTTTCACATTTTTCAGCCAACGCCATCCCCTTCTCAAAATCTTCCAGGGATTTTTCAAGGGATTGATCCCCACCCTCCATGCGTTCAACAATGGTTTCCAGATCACTTAGGTTTTTTTCAAATGTTGGTGATTTCGTCGATTTTTTTGTGGCCATGAGATCAACCCGGTTGTTTCAATTGGGGGGATTATCTCAGGATGCCTGTTTGAAGTCAGGCATTTCTCACATTCTAAGGGAGTAAAGACAAGGTCTGGGTGCGTCTAACCGCTTTTGTTAATCCAGGTAAAGTGAAGGGCCATCGTCCGGGTGACCACAAAACCCCTCTAATGAGTTGTCGATCCGGCAGTAGAATCCTGTTCAATCGAGCCCCTGATCAGGCCAGAGGTTGCTCAAAAAATAGCGGGTTAGGAGCAAAAGAGAAGAAATTCAGCGTGATATTCCTACAGCGATAGTGGCATGAGGTATCATTCGCCAACTCTAATTTTTTCTCAGCCACCATGAGTCACGAATACGACGCATCCTCCATCGAGGTTTTAACTGGTCTTGAGCCGGTGAGAAAGCGACCAGGGATGTATACCCAGACCGAGCGTCCCAACCACCTTGCTCAGGAGGTTTTGGACAATAGTGTTGATGAGGCTATTTCTGGGTATGCTGATTCAATCGATGTGGTGCTCTATCAAGACGGTTCACTCTCAGTGACCGATAATGGCCGAGGGATGCCTGTCGATCGACACAAGGGTGAGGAGGTTAGTGGCGTAGAGGTCATCCTTACCCGACTTCATGCGGGTGGAAAATTTTCACAAAAAAATTATCGCTTTTCCGGTGGCCTTCATGGCGTCGGGGTCTCTGTGGTGAATGCCCTCTCCAGTCGACTGGAGGTCAGGATTAAGCGTGATGGAAAAGAGTACACCATGGCCTATGCCGAGGGTCATAAAGAGACTGAGTTGGAACAGGTGGGCACGGTGGGCAAGCGCAACACTGGTACTCAGGTTCAATTTTGGCCCGATCCACAGTTTTTTGATACGGTTCGTTTTCATCTTCCCTCTCTTAAGCGGTTGTTGCGGGCGAAGGCTGTGCTCTGCCCGGGTTTGACCCTCTCATTTACCGACCAGAACAGTGATCAACATGATGAGGTCTGGTGTTATCAGTCAGGTCTTGCAGATTATCTTAGTGATGAGGTGGGAGAAATTGAGGTGGTGCCTGCGCTGCCTTTCGAAGGTGAACAGGGTATCGACGAGGGTGAGGCCAGCTGGGCCGTGACCTGGTCCGCTGAAGGTGATGAGTCACTGACAGAGAGTTATGTGAATTTGATTCCCACCCCTCAGGGGGGCTCACACGTCAGTGGGTTCAGAAGCGGTTTAACCGAAGCCGTTCGAGAGTTTTGTGAATTTCATGACCTCCTCCCTCGAGGAGTACGCCTGGCTCCGGAAGATGTCTGGAGCCGATGTTGTTATGTCCTTTCAGTAAGAATGCTGGATCCCCAATTTACCGGACAGACTAAAGAAAGACTCTCTTCACGGGATATCACCACCAGGGTGATGATGGTGGCCAAGGACGCCTTCAGCCTCTGGCTCAACCACCATACTGAAGAGGGCAAGCAGATTGCAGCCCTGGCCATCTCATCAGCCCAGACCCGATTGAAGAGCAGCAAGCGGGTCGAACGCAAGAAGATCGCTTCCGGTCCAGCGCTCCCGGGCAAGCTGGTTGACTGTACCAGCCAGGACCTTGAGAAGACGGAGCTCTTTCTGGTGGAAGGGGATTCTGCAGGAGGTTCTGCAAAACAGGCCCGCAGCAGAGCGTTCCAGGCGGTTATGCCCTTGCGTGGTAAAATACTCAACACTTGGGAAGTGGCCTCAGCAGAGGTGCTGGCGTCACAAGAGGTACATGATATCGCCGTTGCGCTTGGTGTTGATCCCGGGAGTGATAAGCATGATGAGTTGAGATACGGGAAGGTCTGTATTCTTGCCGATGCTGACTCTGATGGCGCCCATATTGCTACCCTGCTGTGCGCGCTCTTTCTGAAACACTTCAAGCGGTTGGTGGATGATGGCCGGGTCCATGTTGCGTTACCGCCTCTCTACAGAATAGACGTAGGAAAAGAGATTTTTTATGCTCTGGATGATGATGAAAAAGGACGTATCCTGGACTACATTCAGAGTGAAAAACTGAGGGGTAAAATTAATGTACAGCGGTTCAAGGGATTGGGAGAGATGAACCCATCTCAGCTTCGAGAGACAACGATGGCGCCAGAGAGTCGCCGACTGGTGAGACTTGAAACCGGAAACGGCAAGAGCACTGAAAAAATATTAGATATGTTGCTCTCAAGAAAACGTGCAGGAGACCGAAAGAGTTGGTTGACAAACAAGGGTGATCAGGCAGAACTATAAAGTGGTGGTTCTTGGGAGCGGCCACGGGATGATGTGGGTAGGTCCTGAATGATTTTAGATCTCATTTTTACAGACACAAGGAGCATGGCCAATGCCGGGTAAAAGGTCAACCCAGTCCGGGAATAAGAAGAGAGAAAGTGCCCCGATTGAGGTGCAGACACTGGCTGATTTCAGTGAACGAGCCTATCTGAACTACTCAATGTATGTGATTCTTGATCGCGCGCTGCCCTCGGTTGCCGATGGCTTGAAACCAGTGCAGCGAAGGATCGTCTATGCCATGAGTGAACTGGGCCTTCATGCTGCTGCAAAATACAAAAAGTCAGCACGAACGGTCGGCGATGTGATTGGCAAGTTTCATCCCCACGGAGACAGTGCCTCCTATGAGGCGATGGTGTTGATGGCACAGCCTTTTAGCTATCGCTATCCGCTCGTCGATGGTCAGGGAAACTGGGGGGCACCGGATGATCCAAAAAGTTTTGCCGCCATGCGTTATACCGAAGCAAGACTTACCCGATACGCACAATCACTGCTCGCAGAAGTTGAGCAGGGAACAGTCGACTGGGTTCCCAATTTTGATGGAACTCTGGATGAACCCGCTCTTTTGCCGGCCCGACTTCCCAATGTGCTGCTCAATGGCGGTTCAGGAATTGCCGTGGGAATGGCGACAGATATACCGCCGCATAATATTCGCGAAGTGGTCAGTGCCTGCATCCGATTGCTGGAGGCACCCAAGGCATCTGTTGCTGAGTTGTGTGAACACATTAAAGGCCCTGATTACCCTACGGGTGCAGAGATTGTTACCCCTGCCTCAGAGCTTCAACAGATCTATGAGAGCGGGAATGGCTCTATCCGCTGCCGGGCGATTTGGGAAAAAGAGACAGGTAATGTCGTCATTAACACACTGCCATTCCAAGTCTCTGGTGCCAGGGTAATGGAACAGATCGCCCAGCAGATGAATGCAAAAAAACTGCCGATGGTGGTCGATCTCAGGGATGAATCGGATCAGGAAAACCCGGTACGACTGGTTATTGAACCGCGTTCAAATCGGGTCGATCTTGATGAGTTGATGAGCCATCTGTTTGCGACCACTGATCTGGAGCGCACCCATCGAGTCAATATGAATATGGTCGGTCTTGATCGACGCCCCCGTGTCTATAATCTACGTCAGCTGCTTAAGGAGTGGTTGGGGTTCAGGACAGAGATGGTTCGCCGACGCCTTCAGTTTCGTTTTGATCGGGTTATTGACAGGCTCCATATCCTTGACGGTCTGCTCATTGCCTTTGTCAATATTGATGAGGTGATTCACATCATCCGAAATGAGGATAAGCCAAAGGCAGCATTGATTGAACGCTTCGATCTTACCGGTACCCAAGCTGATGCGATTCTGGATCTTAAGCTGCGACAGCTTGCCAAGCTGGAAGAGATTCGGATCCGCAGTGAGCAGGATGAATTGGCGAATGAGCGAGATCGCTTAGGGAAGATACTGGATTCAAAAGCAAAACTGAAAAGAGAGGTCCGGGATGAACTGCTTGCCGATGCCGAAGAGTTTGGCGATCCAAGGCGATCACCCCTGATTGAACGAGACAGTGCTCAAGCCCTCAATGAAAATGTGATCGTCCCTGCGGAACCCGTGACGGTAGTGCTCTCAGAGAAAGGGTGGGTAAGAGCGGCAAAGGGTCATGAGGTTGATCCGGGGGGGCTTAACTATCGTGCGGGCGACCATTTTCTTCATGGCACTCGTTGCAAGACAAATAGCCTGTTAATGTTTCTTGATTCAACAGGACGAGTATATTCAGTCTCTCCTCGGGAGCTGCCCTCTGCCAGAAGTTTGGGCGAACCCTTGTCAAGTCTGGTCAAGCCTCCCTCAGGCGCTACTTTTACCGGGGTGCTGGCAGGGGGAGAAGATGATCATTGTCTTCTCGGGAGCAGTGCGGGTTACTCATTTATCGCCAGACTCGGAGAGCTGACAAGTCGAAACAAGAGCGGTAAGGCTGTCATCAAGGTCCCCGAGGGGGCAACCGTTTTGAAACCCTCGCCCATTCCTCCCGGCAACGATATCTGGATTGCAGCGGTGACCAGCCAGGGGCGTCTTCTGGTATGTTCGATCGATGATTTTCCGCAACTCGGGCGGGGCAAGGGGATCAAGATGATCAATATACCTGCAGCCCGGTTTGCAAGTGGTGAAGAGGCGGTCGTCGATGCCGTGGTCTTTGAGGAAGGTGATTCCATCAGGGTGATGTCGGGCAAGCGCTACCTCGGGTTAAAGCCTGCAGATATTGACCGTTTTACCATGGAGCGTGCCCGAAGGGGCCTCTTCCTGCCAAGGGGCTTTCGCCAGGTCTCTTCCCTGGTGGTGTTGAGTCAGCGAGAAGGAAGTGATGAGTAGAGAGGGTTTCACAAAATTTATACCAAGAAAAGACACCCCCATCGCCTCACTCTCAAACAGAGTTTATGTTTTTTTTGTTCGCATCCTGGAGGCTTCTACTTTTTATCTTTCTCCCCCAACGTGGGTGAAAACTGGGTAAACAGCTGTTCCGGTAAGTCTCCCCAGGCTTTAGTAACAGCAGGCATCCACGTTTTCATCAGCGTTTCCGGATCCATGAGATTGATCTGGTTGGTCATTTTTTCTTGTATTTCGGCCATCATCATGTTGTTGAGCTTTTCTACGTCAGGTAAGCCGAAAAATTCACGTGCTTCGTCAGGCGGACATTCAATCTCAATTTTGAATTTCATTTTGGCATCTCCAGTAGTCGAAATTATTGTTTGATTATTCCAAGTAATTACCGATCAACTTCACCCAGAAAACAAGGTGAAGAGTACACCTCTACCATTTCTTCATCCGCCTGTCTCCCCATCATTGCCTTAATCTGGTCTTGGTGATCTTGAACGCATCACACATGATTTGATGTTTTTCACACCTCATTTGTCTTTTTAAATGAGCGGTTCTTCTCATTCTGCGTATCAGGGCCAAGAACAGAAACAGGCTTTTGATCACTCCAGTGATGGCGATCAGTAGAGCGGTAAAGAGGCTCCAGAGAGGAAGCCGGTGAGCCGTTTTGTAGAGGGTCCGACTGAAACGGCGGTTCTTTCTGATTCGGTTTAGAGTGTGTCCGGTCCGATTCCCATCAACCACGAGCTGGTCTACCCCTCTGCGGCCAAAGAGGTGGATCAGTGTATAGGTGCCGGCAGGGTTGGAGGCCGAGGCCTGAGTAAGTCGATGGAGGGCGGTTGTTGAATCGATGTTCTTAAGCAATGCCGAGAGTGGGCCAAATCCAAAATGTCGGGTGAGCTCACCAATATCATCCATTGCCTGAGTGAGCTTGGGGGCAGCCCCTTTTTTGATCAATTGAACGATGAGTCCTCCCAGCTCTTTACTGAGTGAGGCTGAAAAAGCACCACTTCGTCTCAGTGCCTTAGCCATAGCCGGAGCAAGGTCAAGTTGGAATGTGGGTGAGGTCAGCACCCCAAGGGTGGCCAGAGCCAGAATAAAGGAATCGGTCTCTTCACCATTTATCGACCTCCATCCCTGTATGGCAAGATCCCTCAGGTCTCCCAACAGAAAAAGATCAAGGGCCACTGCCCCTGCCAGGCTCTCAAGATCCCTGGCCTCGCCCGTTATTGCCCCTTCAAGAAGCCGTTGGGTTCTTCTCCAACGGTTACTGTTCTGGGCATTGCTCTGGTTGAGGATCGCTTCTGCCTCAGCTTGGGATCCAAGGTCGGGGCGTTGAATGATAAAGTGTGCAATGAGTGCGGCTTCGGCGAGTTTTTCCTCTTCAAGGAGATCACTACCCACCTCAGTCAGATCAGAATTGAGAAAAAAAAGGCTCCCTTCCTGTCGTGTGGCAAGCAGAGTGGTTGTAACAATGAGCAGTGATAACGCCACAAGAAGCACACTCCATGCCTTTAGACTTCGTCGAGTGCTCATTGTGTTATTGGAGACAGCAGAGGTGCTGAGCCGAGAATCCTGGGAATATTAAAAAGGGACGGCAAGTCCTGGGCGAACACTGTTGATCAGGGCACGAAAACGGTCTTGAATGATCTTCAGCCCTTCCTGGTGGTTGGCTTCAAAGCGCATGATCAGCATTGGGGTGGTGTTAGAAGCGCGGATCAGGCCAAAGCCAAACTCAAAATCAACCCGAAGACCATCAATGTTGCTGACGTCTCCGTCATCAAAGTCAGCCTTATCAACCAACTCTTCTATTAATGTGTAGTGCTCGCCTTCATCCATCTCCATCCTGAGTTC
>DIIC01000047.1 GCA_002420425.1 Proteobacteria bacterium UBA5680
TTTCCCAAGGATGTCCAGGCGTTGTACCGCACAGCCGGTCAGGTCGGATTTGATGCAAAACTATTATCGGCTGTTGAAGAGGTCAACTCTAACCAAAAACAACTTCTTCTGGAAAAGATGGATCACCACTATGAGGGCGATTTAAAAGGGAAGAAGATCGCTATCTGGGGCCTTGCCTTCAAGCCCAATACCCATGATATGCGTGAGGCATCGAGCCGAGTGATCATGGAGGGGCTCTGGGAGAGGGAAGCTTCGGTCGTTGTTTTTGATCCTGTTGCCATGGAAGAGTGCAAAAGGGTCTATGGCCAACGAACTGATTTAAGTTATGGCAGCGATCCCTGTTCAACTCTCGAAGGGGTTGATGGGCTGGTTGTAGTAACAGAGTGGAAGGTCTTCAGAAGCCAGGAACCACAAAAGATGAGAAACAGAATGAGTGAGAGTGTTATTTTTGATGGCAGAAATATCTTTGTTCCTGAACGAGTCCAGGAAGCCGGGTTTGCCTACTATGGGATTGGTCGATAATGACGATTAAACTTCCAGACTTCTCCAAAGTAAAGCTTCTTGTTGTCGGTGATGTGATGCTTGATCGCTACTGGTTTGGGGGGGTTGATAGAATCTCACCGGAAGCACCTGTTCCTGTAGTTGCTGTTAATAGAAGTGAAGAGCGTGCCGGAGGTGCTGCAAATGTGGCTGCCAATGTGGTTGCCATGGGTGCCCGCTGTGAACTGCTCTCAGTAGTGGGAGATGATGATGGGGGGCAAACACTTGGCAGGCTCCTCGATCAGCTCGGGGTTGACAACCATCTGCACATTGACGACAAGATGAAAACCACCGTCAAAGTGAGAATGGTCTCCCAGAACCAGCAACTTCTGAGGGCCGATTTTGAATCTCTTCCGGGGCACGATGTTCTTGCTCGTTGTTTCGATGATTTTGCCAATGAGCTTCCCAACGTGGAGTGTGTCATTCTCTCTGACTATGGCAAGGGTGGGTTGTCTCGCATTCAGGAGATGATTGATCTTGGCGTCAGTACCGGGGTACCTGTCATGGTAGACCCAAAAGGGGAGGATTTCAGTCGTTACAAGAGAGCTACCATGGTGACACCCAATATGGATGAATTTGAGGCCGTAGTGGGCAAGTGTGCCGATGAACAACAGATGGTGGAAAGGGCTGTAGCCCTTATAAGAGATCTTGAGTTGTCGGGGCTGCTTGTAACCATGGGTAGTCGGGGGGCACGGCTCTTCTCACCGGAGGGGGAGATGGTAAAATGTGGGTCTCTTGCGCGCGAAGTCTATGATGTCTCTGGTGCGGGAGACACCGTTATTGCTATCTTCTCTACCGCACTGGCAGCCGGAATGGAGCGGCAGGAGGCCATGGAGATAGCCAATATAGCCGCCGGTATTGTTGTCGGCAAGGTGGGTACAGCTCAAGTTGAGCGCGAAGAGATTGAGGCTGTGCTTCAGCTGAGCGAACAGTGATGACAAAATCATCCAATCAAGGCCATCTATCAGTAGCCAGTTTCGGGTCGCTTCGCACCACTGCAAACAATGACGGGTTGGTTCTTTTTCCGACTCTGCAGCATCTCAATTCGACCCATCAATACGTCATCTCGACCGCAGGGAGAGATCTTCAAAAGGCCAGATCCTAATGTATATTATCACCGGTGGCGCCGGTTTTATCGGGTCTAATCTGGTCAGGGCTCTCAATCGGAGGGGAATAGAGGATATTCTGGTTGTCGATACCCTGTTTGAAGCGAAAAAGATAAATAATCTCGCTGATTGTAAAATCGCTGATTTTGTTGATTTGGAGGATTTCAGAGATCAGCTGCTATCTGATCGTGTTTCTCACTCTGTCCAGTCGGTCTTTCATCAAGGGGCCTGTTCCGACACTATGGCGACTGATGGTCGTTATGTTATGTCTTTGAATTTTGATTACTCAAAGCTCCTCTACCACTGGTGCCAGAAGCGAGAGATTCCACTTGTTTATGCCTCTTCTGCCTCTGTCTACGGAGCGGGGTTAAACTTTAGTGAAGACCCTGAAAATGAACATCCGCTCAATGCCTACGCCTTCTCTAAATGGCTCTTTGACCGCTACGTGTGTGATCGTGTCAGTTCCAGAAAAGGCCAGGTAGTGGGTCTTCGATACTTTAATGTCTATGGGCCCCGGGAAGATCACAAGGGAAGAATGGCATCTGTAGCCTTGCATTTTTTTAATCAATACAGATCAGAAAGAAGTGTGAAGTTGTTTGAAGGTAGTGGTGGTTATGAGTCGGGACTACAACAACGGGACTTTATCTATGTCGGAGATGCAGTGGAGGTGAACCTCTATTTTCTTGATCACCCACAACTAAGCGGAATTTTCAATGTCGGCACCGGAAAAAGCCAGACTTTCAATGAGGTGGCCCAGGCTGTGATTAATGGTTGTCGTCAATATGATGAAGAGGAGCCGCTCTCAGTTTGTCAGTTGGTTTCAGAGGGCATGATTAACTATATACCCATTCCAGATACATTGGTGGGCAAATATCAGAGCTTCACAGAGGCGAACATCTGTTCTTTAAGAGAGGTAGGTTACCAAGAGAAGTTCCTTGGTGTTGAAGAGGGTGTCTCCCGCTATCTTACGGAATGGCTCAATTGAGAGGGCAGATATGGCTGATAATGAGTCTCGAAATAAAAGTACATTAGAGCGACTTCCCGATAACAAAAAATGGTATCTCATCTATACCAAACCAAGGGGAGAGCGACAGGCCAAGGAGAATCTCGAACGTCAGGGATATTTCACCTATCTTCCGATGGCTCTTCGTAACAGACGCAGGAATAGCAAGAGTATCCCGGTTGTAGATCCCTTCTTCCCAAGATATCTCTTTATAGCCCTTGATACGGAGACGGAAAATTGGGCCCCGATTCGATCAACACTGGGCGTCACCTCTATGGTACGTTTTGGCCAATCACCGGCCAGGGTGCCAGCTGATCTGATTGCGTTTTTGCTTGATCGTGAGGATGAGAGGGGTCATCAGGTCATTCCAGCTAAGAACTTTAAGCCTGGGGAACGCATCAGAATCAGCGAGGGACCTCTCACCGGTTATGAAGGTATATATCAAACAACCAATGGGATGGAGAGGGTTACCGTTCTTATTAAAATTCTTGAAAAAGAGCGAAAAATCACCATAAAGCCTAAGTTTCTTGAGTCTGCTTAAAACTAATTGCTTGATTTAATTATAGTATCCTACTATAGTGTTCAGATGATGAACACGCAATTAAATCAAGAAACCAAAGAAGATCAGCTCACCCTTAATATTCTCGATGCGATCGAGAGACAGAGTGATCTCAGCCAGCGGCGATTAGCCGGGGATCTGGGGATAGCTCTCGGGCTTACAAACTCCTACCTGAAACGCTGTATTCGAAAAGGGCTGGTAAAAGTTTCAGCTATACCCTCTAATCGCTATCTCTACTATCTCACCCCAAAAGGGTTTTCTGAGAAAACCAGGCTCACTGCAGAATTCTTAAGTGTCTCCTTTAGCTTCTACCGTCAAGCCGGAGATTCGTGCCAGAGAATTTTCAAGGAGTGTGAAAATCAGGGTATTGAAGATCTTCTTTTTTGTGGTCGTTCAGAGCTTGCTGAAATTGCTTTTCTTAAAGCGATGGAGTTCAGCATCAATATTGTTGGCATTTATGTCGCTGAAAGCAGCAATCTTGCCCCTTTTTATACAAAGCCTGTCTGGTCTGAATTCGATCAAGTTAATAATCATCAAGGACTTTTGATTACCGATTTGAATGACCCTGAGAACTTATACAGAGATCTGTCTGAAATCTCTGCGGAAGAAACTATCTTCTTCCCGGATATTCTTAGAATTAAGTCACAATCGAGTATTGTCTAAATGATGTTGATGATGAAAATAGGCGTGGTTGGTTTGGGTTATGTAGGCATCTCTCTGGCTGTTGCACTTGGGCGGTATTATGAGGTCATCGATTTTGATTCTGACACAAAAAAGATCGATAACTCCTCGAGGGATAATCCAACCACTGAGGTCTCTTCTGAAGCGTTAAGACGGGCAGATAAGATCTTCTTTACAACCGGATCAGGCAAGTTGGGAGGGTTCAAAATCTCTACTATCTCAGTTCCTAACCTACTTTGGAGTAATTAATGAAGGTATTGGTTACAGGAGCAGCTGGTTTTATCGGCTCAGCATTAAGCATGAGGCTGCTTCAACGTGGTGATGAAATGGTCGGCGTCGACAACCTAAATGATTACTACGATGTAGATCTCAAGCAAGATCGACTAAACCGGCTGAAAACTTACGGTAATTTTCAGTTCGAACACCTCGATATTGTTAACAGAGAAGAGATGGCAGCTCTCTTTGTATCAAACCAATTTAATGTAGTGGTTAATCTTGCCGCTCAGGCGGGAGTGCGGTACTCAATTGAGAACCCTTTTGCCTATATTGATACAAACCTTGTCGGTTTTGGAAATATCCTTGAAGGGTGTCGCCATCATGAAGTGGGGCACCTTGTCTATGCGTCGTCCAGCTCCGTCTATGGCTCAAACACTGCGATGCCTTTTTCAATCCACGATAATGTGGATCATCCTTTAAGCCTCTATGCGGCCACCAAGAAAGCCAATGAGTTGATGGCTCATACCTACAGCAATCTATATGGCCTGCCGACAACAGGACTTCGTTTTTTTACCGTTTATGGTCCCTGGGGACGCCCTGATATGGCACTATTTAAATTTACAAGGGCAATGCTGGCTAGTGAGTCTATTCCTGTCTTTAATTTCGGCAATCATCGGCGGGATTTCACCTATATCGATGATGTTGTAGAAGGAGTAATCAGGGTTATCGATCAGCCTGCCACCTCCAATCCAAATTGGAACAGTGATCAACCTGATTCTGGATCTAGTCTTTCCCCATGGAGAGTCTACAATATCGGCAACAATAGCCCGGTTGAACTGATAGATTACATTGGTGCTCTTGAGAATGCGTTAGGGGTTAAAGCAGATATGGAACTTCTTCCGATGCAATCAGGAGATGTTCCAGATACCTATGCAGATCTGGGAGATTTTGTAAGCGAATTTGACTACAAACCAACTATGTCTGTAGCTGAAGGAGTGAGACTGTTTGTAAAGTGGTATAGGGAGTACTTTAATGTCTGAGATAGAACTCTTCATTAGTGCAGCAGTTCTCTACGCAGTTTATCTTCTGCTACCTGGGTATCTTTTCTGTGTAGTTGCAGGAGTTCACCGTAATCGGTTTCTTCTTACCTACGGCATCAGTTTTTCGATTCTCATTCTGATCCAGATTCCAGTAAGGGCTTATGGTGGCTCCATGAGTGAATGGTATGTTTGGCTTCATGGCTCCATCGCTATCCTGCTGGGAGTAGGAGTGGTCGTAGGACGTTGGCAACAGATTGGCTTTCTAAAAAAACGACCGCAGATGAAGCCCACTGTCGGTTTTGTTGTGGTCTTGGTCCTTATTGCTCTCCATCTTCTCATTGTTGGCCCCTATACCGAGATTCCATCAGATATCTACGTACATCTTGGTCGTGTAAAAGAGGTCTCCTCAGATATCTGTCATGGGAAAATGTATTATTTACCAATAGAAAATCTCATAACGATGGACAATATGCATTATTATACCATCCCCTTTCTTCATGCTGCGGTAGCCTGCGAACTGGGGGTACGTCCTCTCACCCTGGTACCTGCCGCTACGCTTGTTACCAGTCTGATATTTCTTGGTGTAGTCTACTGGTTTGCCCTGAGGGTTGTCGCTGCAGCTCGGCTTTCCATCTTCGCAAAAACGGTTGCCGCTGCCCTCACCGTCTTTTTCACTTTGCTCTGGTTTGGAGTGAACACCTTCTCCTTCGTCAGATACTATAGTTATTTTCCAGTTATTTTTAGTTTTTCATTACTATTTGTTGTTCTGGCTCTCTCTCTCGACTACTTGGAGCGACCGCAACAGGGATTATTGCAGCAACTGCCAACTCTTCTCATGTTGCTGGTGATGATGCTAGTGTTGCGTGTTGTCCATATGCAGGAGATGCTCTTTGCCCTAATTCTCATCTCAGGAATTGCCTGCTGGCGGATGGTAAGGAGTTTTCGATGTAGTGGGGGATTACCTCAACCCCTTATATGGCAGGCAAGAGTCCAGGGTTTGCTTGCTGTTGTGGTTGTGCTTCTAACCTTCTTCATTGCTATTTCCTATAGAAGTCATTTACTACCTTTCGGTCGTTACATTTCCTCACTCCGAATAGGAAATCTAATGTTTTACCCACACATCATCGAATTGGGTGATCTTATCCCGATAGTGAGGAATTTGCCCATTTCTAACCCGGCTCATCATTTCTGGGATACTCTGACACTCTTTGGCCTCATCGTCTACCTCTGGTACTTCTTTCGCTACCGTTGGTTTGCAAAGATGGACTATCTGGTTGTGGCGATGGCATCTCCCTTGATTACCCTCTTTAATCCTCTATTTATCTACTGGATTCTACATCTGACTCCCTATTATTTAGTTTGGAGAATGTCCTATCTGATGCCTCTGGCTCTGGCCGGTGCCTTCCTTGTGGTCTTCTCATTCTCCAGAGCAAGTCAGCAAAAAAGCTGGCAACAATGGGTGATCAGTTCCATTCTTCTATTGGTGCTCATGGGTGCATTGCTCCCCTTTGATTCCCCACTCATTTATAATTACAACTCCAGGGTTTGGAGCCTGCTCAATGTAGATAAAGTAGCCGGCGCCGGGCTCTGGGGTGATCTGGTGGAGGCGGTGGATAGTGTTGATGGCAGTAGAGTCATATTCGCGGATGGCGCCACACGTTATCTCCTCGGATCATCAACTCGCCATTTTGAACCGACCAGGGTGGGTTATAAATTTAACCTCCAAAACAGGAATGCGCTTTTGGATAATAGAGGAGCGCTACTGGTGGTTAATCGACGAGATGGTGTACAGACGTGGAGTGCTACGTTGTCGAAACACTGGCGTTCTGATGTACTCAAGGTCTCGAAACGTTATCCGAAAGCACTGGATAAATTTATCACAAAGCACCCTGATAACTTTAAACTGCTCTGGAGCAATGATGGAATCTGGCTCTACGAAATTTTTTAACAGTGCGTAGATGAGCTTCTGTTTGATAAGGACCAAAATATTATGAAGAGCGTATTTATAACCGGCGGTGCTGGATTTATTGGTTCAGCCGTCATCCGTCATCTGATCGCCAACACAATGTGGAGTGTGGTGAATATTGACAAGCTTACCTATGCCGGCAATCTTGAGACACTAAAGAGTGTAGAAGAGAGTGAACGGTACACTTTCGAAAAGGCCGATATCTGTGATCGCAGCGAGATGGGTCGGCTCTTCAGAGAGCACCAGCCCTCTGCCATCATGCATCTTGCCGCCGAGTCCCATGTTGATCGTTCGATTGATGGGCCTGCTCTGTTTATCCATACCAATGTCATTGGTACCTATACCCTTCTTGAGGCGGCGCGAGCCTACTGGAATGGGCTAGATCATGAGATGAGAGAGGGTTTCAGATTCCACCATGTCTCTACTGATGAGGTCTATGGTTCTTTAGGTGATGAGGGGCTATTTACTGAAGAGACATCCTATAAGCCTAATTCCCCCTACTCAGCATCCAAGGCCTCTTCCGATCATCTGGTTCGTGCCTGGCACCACACCTACGGGATGCCGGTAGTCACCTCTAACTGTTCAAACAACTACGGGCCCTACCAGTTTCCCGAGAAGCTGATTCCCCTTATGGTGTTGAATGCTCTCGAGGGGAGACCCCTGCCAATCTACGGCAAGGGTGACAATGTTCGGGACTGGCTCTATGTTGATGATCATGCCCGTGGTCTCTGTTTGATAATGGAGGAGGGAAGGGTAGGTGAAACCTATAATGTTGGCGGTAATAGTGAGAAAACCAATCTTGAGGTTGTCCATGGCATTTGTGGTGCGATGGATGAAATAATCCCCCGTCAACAGGGATCTTATCAGGAGTTGATTACCTATGTGTCAGATCGTCCTGGCCATGACCAGC
>DIIC01000046.1:0-462 GCA_002420425.1 Proteobacteria bacterium UBA5680
TTCGATTCCGGGCTCAGCCTCCACTTCCCGCTTTCGCCCTCCAACTGTCTCTTTAACTGCTTGGCCTGTTCAAATACCGATCGAGTTGATCGGCAAATGCCTTTCTGTCACTTTTTGTGAACGAGGGCGGCCCCCCTGTCTCAATCCCGCTTCCCCGGAGGGAGTCCATAAAATCCCTCATATTCAAAGAGGCCCTGATGTTCTCTTTGGTATACAACTCACCTCGTGGGCTGAGTGCAATCCCGTCTTTTTCAATCACTTCTGCCGCCAGGGGGATATCACTGGTGACAACCAGGTCCTGAGAGGCCATTCTTGTGATGATTTCATTGTCGGCCACATCAAAGCCGGCACCCACCTGGATAGCTCTGAGGTAGCGGGAAGAGGGGATCTGAAGAAATTGATTGGCCACCAGCGTGACCTCAATCGAACAGCGTATGGCCGTTTTATAGAGAATCTCCTTGA
>DIIC01000046.1:823-43372 GCA_002420425.1 Proteobacteria bacterium UBA5680
GACGATTATTCCGTTATCTTCTCATAAGCCAACTGTTGCAATAGAACAAATTCACAACTAGCCTGCACTTATGTGTCTTCTGCTTCTCGCCTATCGCTCACACCCCGACTATCCGCTGATTGTTGCCGCCAATCGAGATGAGTTCCACTCTCGCCCGACAGCGCCTGCCCAATGGTGGAGTGATTATCCCAGGGTTCTCGGAGGGCGTGACCTGGTTGGCGGTGGAAGCTGGCTTGGGGTCACCTCCAGCGGGCGATTTGCCGCGATCACCAACTTTCGCGACCCCAACAGCCTCTCTCCTGAGCGCCTGTCACGTGGTCTTCTGATTAGCGACTTTCTTATAAACAGAGTCTCACCTGTCGACTACCTCGTCGATTTAACTCAGCGGGGGGGTGATTACAATGGTTTCAATCTTCTGCTGGCCGATAGAGACAGCCTCTGGGGTTATTCCAATCGAGAGGGAGAGATCAGAGGGATGGCCCCCGATTTTTTCGGGGTGAGCAATGGGCCGTTCGATTCAACATGGCCAAAAGTAAGCCGCGGGAGGGAGCGGCTCAGGGCGATTGTTGGAGGGGATAACCCCATTGAGATTGAAGAGCTCTTTGACCTTCTCTCTGATCGGCGCCAAGCTGAAGATGATCAACTTCCACAGACTGGAATTGATCTTGAACTGGAGCGATTGCTCTCTCCCTCTTTTATTGTCTCTCCGGATTATGGGACAAGATCCTCAACCGTAGTATTGCTGAAAGAGGACGGTACTCTGCGTTTTATTGAACGGACTTTTGATCCTCAGGGAGTTAAAAGCGGAGAGGTTGATTTCATCCATAGCGCAACCTGAAGAGGGGGTTGTGATCATAGAACCACACCCTATTATTGACATCCGTGTAAAATAGCCCCCGTTGAACGCTGCCCGGGTGGCGAAATTGGTAGACGCAACGGACTTAAAATCCGTCGACTTCGGTCATGCCGGTTCAACTCCGGCCTCGGGCACCATATATAAAATGTCTATATTTCAATTAATTATAGGCTTTCTTGCAAAAACCCTAATTTGGGGTATAGCGAGAAAAAGCGCTGTCGCTACACCGTCGCTACAGATAAAACTACAAATTTAGCCTGTTTGCGTAGAATGTCTTTATGAAACACAACTTTTCAAAGGATATATCGCAAAATTAATTAAAGAAGGTCGATTGCATCTCATTAATGGTAAGTTGAATGTTGAAATGTGTGATGCAGAATTGAGTAACAAATCAAATAATGACAAAGCTCCGAATTATCGGAGAGAGAAAGCTCTACATGAAAAAGCAAAAAGGGAACTTGCTGAATTTGATCTGAAGTTGAAGAACGATCAACGAAGGAATGAAGCACTTGATATATTCGTTTATAACTTTGTCGCTTTGAAGATTCTTAATCCTAACTTTGAAGTGTTGGAAAAAAATATGGCAGGTGTAGAGGCGAAGCCATTGAAGAAGGTCAATAAACCCTATAAAATAAGGCGTGAGGGTAGCTTTGTTAATGGGTTTAGATAAAGGGGGCAACATGGGCTTACTTGATTTTATTTTTGGTAAAGACCCAGAATGGGTGGAAGTAACAGAAGATACTTTTAGCATTGGAGACACCCAAAAATATAGTAAGGCTGAGTCAAAAAAATTACTTAAATTATATCTTGATAAATTAGGGTTTAGCAAAGAAGACATAAGAGATGAAGTTGAGCTTTATACGGAAAGTACAGAAGATGATGAAGACTCTATGAAGGTTGATATTACTGATGCTAAAGAAGAATTAAAAAATGCCACAACAAAGCTCAATAAATTTAATAAAACAAAAAAAAATGATGAAGGAAAAGAATTATCAGGAGAAGAACTACAGGAATACATTGAAGATTTAGAGTCGGACATTAAGGCCTGTGAAGAGGATTTAACTGACCAACAAAAAGAAAAGGAAAAGCTTAAATTCACCTCTGCTAAAAGCAAATTCCTATCCCTGGCCCACTCCCCACCCCTTCTCTGATCGTGCGACCCGGTCGCTATCAGCGATAACGACGATTTGTTACTGCAACACATTGAAAACACTCCTCCCTGAAGCTCCATTTCGATCGACCAGCGACAGGCGATAGGTGCCGGGTTGGGTGATGGTCATGGCAAGCTCTTTTGGGTTGTTGATGATCTCCAGGCGGCTCCCGTTTATTGTCCTGACGATGGGATAGCTGGCGTTCTTCAGGGTGAGTGGGATAAGGCTTCTTCCCTTTCGCTGCTTGATGGTGGTGCCGGAGGCCGGGAAGAGAATCTCCATTTGGAGTCGTTGGAGGTCCTGGGCCGATGATTCCAGCCTTGCCAGCAGCGGGGGGGCTTTGTCAGGCCGCGCCAGCTTCAGTTCACCCTCATGATATCGGTCAAAGAGCCGGTGGAGGAGGGGGGCGGCGTTTCGAAGACCCCGGTTGCCTGGAAGGGGTTCTCCTGTCACTGTGCCTGTCCAGACACCGATAATGTAGCGGCCGTCCGTGCCGATGGCGAGGGCATCGGAGCCCCCCGGGCCGGTTCCTGTCTTGAAAGCGATCTCCCGCTTGCTGGCAGTCCCTCCAAGGCGGTGGGCCGGGGTTCCTGTTTTGGCCAGGGCCCAGTTGATGTGGCGGGTGCTTGTTTTGTCGAGGAGTCTCCTGGGCTTGCCTTGCTCTTTTCCCATCAGGAATCCGATCGGCTGGACCTCCCCCTCTCGGGCGAGGGCAGTATAGAGCTCGACCAGTTTCTCCAGGGTGAGGCCGGCACCGCCGAGGGCGATGGGGAGTCCCTTGCCATTCTCAAGCACGATCCCCGCCTGTTCGAGGCTCGAGGTAAAACGGCCGGGGGAGAGGCGATCAAGTACCTTGACGGCAGGGATGTTGAGGGAGAGTCGCAGGGCATCGGCGGCGGTGATCTCCCCCCGGAAGCGGTAGTCGAGATTCTCCGGCCGGTAGCCGGCATAGGAGACAGGCTCATCGGTAATCAGGGTGTTGGGGTGGATCAGGTGGAGGCTCTCGGCCAGCCCATAGATGAATGGTTTCAGGGTCGAGCCGGGTGAGCGGACCGCTGTTGCAAAATCAAACGCACCGGCATTCCTGCTGTTGAAGTAGTTCTTTGAACCGACATAGCCGAGCAGCTCACCACTGGGGGCATCGGCAATGAGGATGGCGAGATTGGTGCCGTCGGGGAGGGGGGTGTCGAGGGCGATGCGCTCCAGATCCTGCTGCAGGTCGTGGTCGAGGGTGGTCTGCACCCGCTCACCCTCTCCCTTCACCCGCCAGGCGAGGTGGTGGGCGATTCTGGGGGGGGGATGCTTTTGGGTAGGGATCGGAGAGAGCATGGCGGAGTGCATCTCGTCATCGCTCAAGACCCCCCGATCCCTGGCGACACGGAGGATGCGGTTTCGGGCGCTTTGCGCTCTGTTCGGGTGGCGGTCGGGGCGCAGCCACTCCGGTGACTGTGGGAGGGCGACCAGGAGGGCGGCCTCGGCCGGGGTGAGATGGAGCGGCGGCTTGCCGAACCAGGCTCTTGAACCCATCTCGATCCCTTCTACATTGCCGCCGTAGGGGGTGAGGCCGGTATAGAGGGTGAGGATTTGCTCCTTGTTGAAGCGTCTCTCAAGGGTGATTGCCCGCTGCATCTCGTTGAGCTTGCTGGCAATGGTGCGGGGAGCGGGATCAAGGAGCTTGGCGGTCTGCATGGTGAGGGTGGAACCCCCGGAGACCAGGCGGCCGTTGGCCACAAGCTGCCAGAAGGCACGAACCATTCCCGGCCAGTCGACCCCGCTGTGGTCGTGGAAGCGGCGGTCCTCGTGGGCGAGAAGAATCCTGAAATAGAGTGGATCAATGCGCTCGATAACGCTCTTCAGCCGGTAGCGCTCGTCCTCGGCGAGAAAGAGATGGAGATCCCTCTCCTCCCGGTCGGTGACCACGGTCGACCAGCTGACTACCCCGGTATCGATCGGGTTGTCGACCAGATAGAGCCAGCCGATGAGCAGCAGGGGGCCGAGGATCACCCCTCCCGCCAGGGAGAGGGCGATCGGTACGGCTCGCTGCGATCTAATGTTCACTCCCGACGCACCACCTTGACCCGCCGCTCGGCGCTGCTGCCGTTGATTTTGGGTCGGTACATGTCCTCGACATGGACGGCCGGCAGCCGGAAATGGCCCGGGGTGACAGCCCGCATCAGATAGCGGGCGGTAATGCCAAGCTGGTTCCTGATGATTTTTGAGTAGCCGCCCCTCTCCAGGGTATAGGCGGCCATGAAGCGGTCATCCCTCAGCTCGACGAAGGTGGCCCGGGTGGTGGATAGGCGGTTGTCTTTTGCCGATTCGGGGATGTCAAGGCCACCCAGCCGGCCGTTCTCGATCTCGAAGCCGGCGGGGAGGGGGTCGATGAGGGAGAGCTCTCTGTCCCGTCTCCCGTTTATCGGCAGATGGAGGGTCACCTCGAAAAGATCACCCTGTTTGGCCGTCACCAGAGTGGTGGTCTGGCCCGTGGTCACATTGAGGATGCTCTTGGTGATCGAGAGGCCGTTATCCGTTCTCAACTGGGGCCGATCCTCAACACCCGAGGCGGTGAGGGCGAGATAGAGAGGTTTCTCGCTTTGGTTGGTGACGATCATCTTCCTTCCTGCTACCAGTGAATTGAGGGCTTCGTTCAGGCTCTCCGGCGTCAGGGGGGTGTCGTATAGGGTGAGCTGGCTTGCCAGGGCCTCATCAGCGCGCCCCTGGAGATGACGGCTCATCAGCACCAGCCACCCCTTCTCCTGGGTGTTGAGATACTCCCGCTTGAGGGCGGTTCTCACTACCTTTGCCGCCAGTTGGAAGGCCAGCCCTTCGATCTCAGGGTCGGGTGATCCTTCGAGCATGAAGGTGGCGAGGGCTGCCGTCTCCTGCAGATCGGAGGCGTAGTTGATGCGCTGCCACAAGGTGGTGCTTCTCGCCTTCTGGGCCAGGCTAAAGGCCTCCCGGCTGTGTTCGGCATCGCCGATCATGCGGAAGGCGGCCCCCAGCTGACCGAAGAGGAAGCGGTAGTGGCCCTTGTCTCCGTCTTCGGCCATATCACGTCGGGCCTGGTCGAGGGTATAGCGCAGGGTGCCGGCATCGACACGGCCCGCCTTTGCCTGGAGATAGAGGGCATAGCCCCGAAGCTCCAGCCAGGCGGCGTGGAGGAGGGCGCTTCCGATCCAGACGTGAGCCCGCTTCAGGGTGTTGTCATCAACTTCATATCCTTCTGCCCGGGCCTCCATCAGGAAGTGGGTGGCATAGGCACTCAGCCAGCGCTGTTTCTGGTGTCCCCGTGGCCAGAGGGTGAAGGCGCCGGAGCCGGTCTGCATTGATTCGATCCGGCGGATTGCCCGCTGGACCCGTATCTTGTTCTTCTCCTTGAGCTCCTCGGAGAGGGGACCGAAGCGATCTAGATAGAGCAGTGGAAAGGCCCTGCTCGTCGTCTGCTCCAGACAGCCGAAGGGGTAGAGATCGAGTTCATCAAGAAGCCATTCAACGTCGAGGAGCGGAACCCGGGCGAGCCGATGGGTGAGGGCGATGGACTCGGGACGCAGGTGGTTGACCAGGTTATCCCCGACCAGGGTGGGTCGGCCGGGCAGCAGCTGGACTATCCGGCTTCGAAAGCGCCTGGTTCGCGTCTCCCTGATGGAGAGGGGCCAGTGGAACTCGCGCACCTCACCATCGGGGGCGGTAATGGTGAGGTTGAGCCGGGTATTGCCGGGCATGCCACCGGTGATGAAGTTTCTCTGGGTGGCCGAATCGCCCTCTTCGAGAACCACCTTCTGGGTGGCACTGCCGATGAAGAGCCCCCCGTCGCTGCTCCAGCTGAGGCGGTATTCGCCGGACGAGGCCTCCACATTGTGGAGCCGTACCCCGATCTCGGCGATGTCGTCAATGGCGACAAAGCGCGGCAGGCTCGGGTGGATCACCAGGGGATCACGGACCACAAGGGGCCGAGAGGTGCTGGCCAGCCGCTCTTCGTCAAAGGCAACGGCCATCAGCCGCAGGCGACCATTGAAGTGGGGGAGATCGAGTGGGATGTCGGCCTCGCCCGATTCATCAAGCGCTACCACTCCAGAAAAGAGGGAGACCGGCCTGACGATGGAGGTGGGCGGGGCGGGAGGTGCTTCCTTGCTGGGAGCATCGCCGCCGAAGTGCATCTTCAGCTGCTCTCCTTCAGAGCGCTGCAGGAGATGGCCATAGAGATCATTGATGCGCAGCCCCAGCCGGCGTTTGGCGAGAAAATGGGCGGAGGGGTCGGGGGGGGAAAAGCGGGTGAGCCCCAGAATCCCCTCATCGACGGCGGCCAGGGTGACCCTGGCTCGACTGCTCATTTTTCTGGTCTTGATGCGGACGGTGACCTGCCCCTCTGAGCGCACCTTCTCCGGGGCCTCGATCTCGATCTCACCATGGAGATCTCCCTTTTCGATAGCGAGCCGGGCGATGCCGATCGCCCTCGCCGGCCCCGGGTTTTGGGACCCCGGCCGAAAGACGTTCACCAGCAGGTGGACTTCACCCCCCCAGGCGGCATTCGGGGTGATGGTGATATCGGCCCCCTCCTCGGAGATTGCCAGGGCGCGGTTTTCGAGGATTCGGTCTGAGGCGATGACCAGCTGTGCCTGTCCACCAAAGGGGGGCTTGATGTGAAGGTTTATCGGAGTGCCGGGGGCGGCCGACGGTTTTGAGAGGGCGAGCTGGACGTTGTCCGGGGCGGCGCTGCGGCGCTCATCGCTCGCCCACCAGCCGATGCGAAAGCGCCGGTTGGTAGTGGAGCCGGTGGCCGGATCACGGAGCTCGATCCGGTAGTGGCCGTATCCGAGGCCACTCAAGGCGAGGGTGGCGAGCCCATTGCTGCGGGTCTTGATCTTGCCGGCCTCGTGGCGGGCGACATCGTAGCGGCTGATCTCGTAGGCCCAGCGGCCGCGAGTGGGGCGATACCAGTGGTAGTCCCACTCCTCTTCAACAAGGCTGTACTCCAGGGATCGTGAGGGGAGGGGGTTCCCCTCTTTATCGACACTCACGACTTCAAAGCGGGCGATCCCGTGGTCCGGGAAGGCGATCTTGCCGTCGTCGACGTCGATCAGGGGGCGGATGCCGCTCCAGCTGCTGTAGGTGGAGATAAGGTGCCGCGTTCGCTTGCGGGTGATGCGGCCGTTGGGTTCAACAATCCCCGCCTGCAGGGTGAAGGTGAGGGGGACCGGGTACAGTGGGGTGGCGGGGCCTGGTTCATCACTGCCGATGGTGATTTTTGCCCGGCCTGAAGAATCGGTCTGCGGTGTCGAATGGATCTGTTGTCGCCGCTGGACAAAGTCGTGGTCCTCTTCACCGAAGTGAAAGCGCTCCCACCGCTTGAAGGGTGAGTGATCGGCGCTGGCGGTCATGAAGGCCTCGGTGGGCAGGTTGGCGGCGGGGGCACCATAGAGATAGTCTCCCCTGATCTCGAAGTGAGAGGCGGAGTCGAAGCTGAGGGGGCCCTTCTCTTCGGCCTCAAGCTCGACCTCGATGGTGGCGGGGATGTAGTCCTCGATGAGGAACTTGACCGAACCCAGCGGTTTGCCCTCGGCATCGAGATAGAGCCGGGCGGTCCACTCGCCGGTACGGGCCGAGGTAGGAATATCACGCCGGTAGCTCAGGGCTCCCAGGTCGTCCGTAGTGATCACCCGGGTATCGGTCTCGACCCCATCCGGCCGGAAGAGCTTCAGGGTGAGGGGGAGGGCGCCGGGGGAGACGAGCTTTCGGTTTCGAACCAGAGCGGTCAGGTTGAAGCTCTCCCCGGGGCGGTAGACCCCTCGCTCCAGGTAGAGATAGGCCGAGAGCAGGCCAGGGTGAGGGGCTCCAGCGACATCCCGGTCACCCATGTCGAGGGGGTGGCCGGTGAGCTGGAGAAAGGTAAACTGGTGATCAGGCTCTCCCGCCTTGCCCCGGTAGGCAAAGAGGGCGACTGGCTGGCGGGCATTACTGCCGTTGACAAGCGGCAGGGGGAAGTGGACCCGCCCCTCGCTGTCGGTAGTGGCGCTGCCGAGGAGATCGAAGTTTCGTGCCATCAGTTCAACCCGAACCCCTTTCTGGGAGAGGCCGCTCTCGAAAGAACGGACAAAAAGATCAAGCCCCTCGTTGTGGCGATAGGTGGTCAGCCCCAGATCGGTAAGGATCAGGAACTGGGTCGCTCGGTTCTCCCAGCGACGTTCAGTCCCTCCTTCCCGTTCTGCAACAAGAATATAGGCGGCGGCCTCTCGTCGCTGGATGAGGGTGTCGAGGTCAAGCTCTATCCGTTTCTCCCTGTTTTGTTCAAGCTCGAGATGGATATTCTGGGTGCCGAGGAGCTCCGCATCCTTGATCAGGCGGCTCTCCATGTCCCAGCGGTCAACCGGGTTGTTGAAGCGGTTGTTCTGGAGGTAGGCCTGGACCATGGTGGGGTTGATGCGGTAGGCGAAGACCCGGGCATCGGGGGTGTTGAGCACCTTGAGGGTGACCGCCTGGGTGCTCCTGACCGGGAGGATGAAGGCATCGTCGGTGAAATCGAGAGAGGCCTTGCGGTGATCGACGAAAACTGAGGAGTTGAGGGTCTTGTGGAGACGTCGGCCCTTCTTGAAAGGGAGCCCGTCGAGGAAACGGATCTTGTATTTTTCCCCGTTGACAAGGCCGGTGATGCAGAGCCTGCCTTCACCGACCAGAACCGCTGCTTCGGCATAAGGGTGCTCCTCCCCCCCCCAGTTGGCGGAGACGGAAGAGACCTCGACATAGTCGTTGTAGTCATAACCATCGGTGAAGAGGGGGAGAGACCACTCATAGCAGGCCCGCGGAGAGAGGTGCTCGGAGATTATCGTCTTCTCGGTGATGGTCGGCAGCCTGTGCTCGAGGTCGCTCTGTGCATGAGCGACCGGAGTTAAGAGAAGGGCAAGAAGAAAAGCGGGAATAAGGCGGGAAGCAGGCGATGTTGTCATGGACGGGCTATCCTGTGGTGGGAATACCCTGATTGGACCATCTAAAAGTGGTGGTCAGCTTTGCAACCCATGGAGTAATAGTGGCGAAGCGATGGCGATTCCTGCATTCGACTTCTGGTCTCTGTCAAAGCAGGATGTTTTTGTCATCCCGTCTGCCTGCGACGGTCGGAGGCGGGCTGGAGCCCGGTCGGGTGTGGAGAATTGTGACTGGCGAGCCGTTCCCCGGGTGATGCCGGTTCGACTCCGGCCTCGGGCACCATATATATAATGTCTATATTTCAATTAATTATAGGCTTTCTTGCAAAAACCCTAATTTGGGGTATCGCGAGAAAAAGCGCTGTCGCTACGTTTTTGCTTCACAACAAACTACAGATTTAATCCCTTTACTTTGAAGCTTTATGATCATATTAAGCGTAGTGTTGTTGGTCGACTCCATGCAAAGTGCACTAAAAGGTCTGCAATTGAATGATCTGCAATTCGTCTCTAATAGAAGCCAATTCGTATAAAATGTGATCGTTATATTCTCCAACAACCTGTTCTACCTTCTTGACCTCCTTGGAGGTCGCACAGGTGTTGGCATATACTGTTTCTTGTGCAGATACAGTTGATGGTGGTGGAAGAAAAAGATAGACCAAAACACCTCCAATAAGAGCAAACAGAAAACCGATAGAGGTAGATGGGATATTTAGTTTTTTCATTTCTATTCTCCATGTTTTGACTTGATCGTTGTGTGTGTTCCGGGTATAGATTTTCCTTCTTTGAAACGCTACTTGCTCATCACTTGAGAAAGTATTAAGGCACAGAGAGTAACATTTCCAAGTATTTTGGCTGAATAACTGAAAAGCAAACTCAATGATAGCCCTGCCCAGAATTCTACAAAGAGAATTTGATCAAACAAATGAACATGCGTTAGGTGATCTTCACCCTGTCCTGAAGCGAATCTACCTCTCAAGGTCGATCACCTCTTCCAAAGAACTAGAATTGGGGTTGAACCAACTCATCCCGCCAGAGAAGTTGGCCGGGATCGAAGATGCCGTGGAGATACTGGTTGAGGCCATTAGTGCTGATGCCTCGATTCTGATTGTTGGTGATTTTGATGCTGATGGGGCGACCAGTTGCGCACTCGGGGTTCTTGCTCTTAGAGCGATGGGAGCCCGGCATGTCGCCTACATCGTCCCTAACCGCTTTGAGTTTGGTTATGGCCTTACACCTGAAATCGTCAAGTTGGCCGCTCCTGCTCAACCCGATCTGATTATCACTGTTGATAATGGAATATCGAGCCATGAGGGGATCGAAGAGGCCGCTTCCTGCGGGATCTCAGTTTTGGTGACGGATCATCACCTGCCAGGAAAAGAACTTCCGCCCGCTGATGCCATTGTCAACCCAAACCGACCCGACGACACCTTTCCGAGCAAGGCACTGGCGGGTGTGGGCGTCATTTTTTATCTGATGATTGCATTGAGATCAGGGCTTCGCGATCTCGGATGGTTTGAGAGGATGAAAATTGATCCTCCCAATCTGGCTGAATATCTTGATCTTGTTGCGGTGGGTACAGTGGCTGATCTTGTTCCGCTTGACCATAACAACCGGATTCTCGTTGCCCATGGCCTGAAACGAATCACTGGGGGTAAAAGCCGACCGGGGATTAATGCGCTCCTTAAAGTAGCGGGTCGCGATATAACCAGAACAGTCTCATCAGATCTTGGCTTTGTGGTGGCACCCCGGCTCAATGCAGCGGGCCGCCTGGATGATATCTCTACCGGCATCGAGTGTCTTCTCAGTGAAACCCCCTCACAGGCAAAGGCCCTTGCCAAACAACTCGATGAACTCAATCGCACCCGACGTGAAGTAGAAGCCGGGATGCAGGCGAGAGCTCAGGAAGCAGTTGCAAAACTGGATCTGGAAAACGACGATGATCGGGCCAGGGGTTACTGTCTCTTTGATGAGCATTGGCACCATGGTGTTGTCGGGCTGGTCGCCTCTCGAATCAAGGAGTCTACTCATCGGCCTGTTCTTGCTCTTGCCCCTGCCCCTGCAGGAGAGGAGATGATCAAAGGGTCAGCCCGCTCTATTCATGGTCTCCACATTCGAGACCTTCTTGAAACAATTGCAACCCGTGAAGAGGGTCTGATTGATAAATTTGGCGGACATGCCATGGCCGCCGGGTTGTCTCTTAAGCGCTCCAAACTTGATCAGTTCACCAAAATCTATGAGAGAGAAATAGAGGCTGCTCTCTCCACCATGGATTTAGATGAGTCAATCCTTACCGATGGCGAGCTTGGTGTTGATGAGATCAATCTGCAGCTCTCAGAGATGCTGCGAAGTGGTGGGCCCTGGGGTATGGGCTTTCCGGAGCCCCTTTTTCATGGTCGCTTCCGGGTTACCGAATCCAGTGTTGTCGGTGAAAAACACCTCAAAATGACCCTCTCTCCGGAAGGGTCTGGCAAGACCGTCTCCGGGATTTGCTTCAATCAGGTTTCACCCGGCGATCAGCCCCCTCAGTTAAACCTGATTCGGGCGATCTATCGTCTCGATACCAATCAATTCAGAGGACGTCAAACCCTGCAGTTGATCATTCAAAGCGTTGAGCCATGCTATGATCAATAGCATGAAAACACTCGAATCCTATGTCGGGAATACACCTCTTGTTAAGCTTCGCAACCTTGTTAAGGGAAGCTCAAACACGGTGCTTGCCAAGCTCGAAGGTAATAACCCGGCCGGTTCAGTCAAGGATCGACCGGCCCTCAATATGATCAAAGCTGCCGAAGAACGAGGTGAGATCTCTCCCGGCACCACTCTGATAGAGGCCACCAGTGGCAATACTGGAATCGCGCTCGCGATGGCTGCGGCAATAAGGGGCTATCCAATGGTGCTGATCATGCCCGAGCACTTGAGCGAAGAGCGGCGAGTCACCATGCGGGCCTTTGGTGCCACCATTCTCTCAGTCACCCGGGAGGAGGGGATGGAGGGGGCTCGAGACCTCGCCATCGAGATGGAAAAAGCAGGAAAAGGGGTTCAGCTTGATCAGTTCTCCAATGCTGACAACCCGGATGCCCACTATAAAACCACCGGACCGGAAATCTGGAGTCAGACCGAGGGCAGAATCACCCATTTTGTAAGCGCCATGGGGACAACGGGAACCATAATGGGTGTATCACGCTATCTAAAGGAGAAAAACCCCCAAATCCGGATTATTGGTGTCCAACCCGAAGAGGGGGCCACCATTGCTGGAATCAGGCGCTGGCCCAAGGCGTATCTGCCCAGGATCTATGAACCCAGTCGGGTCGATAGGGTTATCGATGTTGGCCAGGATGAGGCTGAGGCGATGGCGATTAAAATGGCAAAGGAAGAGGGCATCTTCTGCGGCATCTCCTCTGGAGGCGCGATGGCCGCAGTAAAGAAGCTCGACAACGATATTGAAGCGGGTGTGATAGTGACCATTGTCTGTGATCGTGGGGATCGTTATCTGAGCACAGGCGTCTTTCCCTGATTGATTTTTTCGGCTTTACAGGGTTGTTGGAATCGGTTGAGTGAAGTAGCAAAACCGAGCAATCTCATTTACTAACGACAACCTATCCAGGACCATGGCCCGAAAACGCAAACCACTGCCCGAATCAGAACTGCTCATTGGTGACCTGAGTCACGATGGTCGCGGTGTCTCCCATCTTGATGGCAGAGTGGTGTTTGTTGAAGGGGCGCTCCCGGGTGAGACGGTCCTGTGTGCAGTCAAACGCCGGCGAAAGGGAATTTTTGAAGGCCAGGCGGTTGAAATCATAGATCCATCGGCCCATCGGGTTGAACCCCGCTGTCCACACTTCGGCGTCTGTGGCGGATGCATGCTCCAACACCTTGACTATCAACAACAGATAAAAGCAAAAGAGAATGTACTCAGGGAGAGCTTGAAACGAATTGGCGGTGTCGAGCCTCAAGAGTGGTTTGCTCCGCTTTTTGATAACCCATGGGGATACCGAAGAAAAGCCCGATTAGGCATCAGGGATGTGAAAAAAAAGGGCGGGGTGTTGGTCGGATTCAGGGAGAGGAAGAGCAGTTACATCACCTCCCTGAGGGAGTGCCCGATACTGGACCCTAAAATATCCGCATTGCTGCCCGCTCTGCATGAGCTTATCTCTGCGCTTGCCTGTCGCTCAGAACTCCCTCAAATTGAAGTTGCCACCGGTGAGGATGCACAGTCACTGGTGTTTCGAAATTTAATTCCCACCACCGACAGAGATGAACTCCTTTTGACCCGGTTTGCAAAGGAGCATGGGGTAAATCTCTACCTCCAGCCTGGCGGGATTGAATCTGTGGCATTGCTCTGGCCTAACTCTCCCAAACAACTCACCTATGAAGTGAACCCTGATATCAATATTTCCTTCAGCGCAACCGACTTTATTCAGGTCAATACCATGCTCAATCAAATCCTGGTTTCTCGGGTACTGGAGTTGGTCGATTCTTCCAAAAAGGGGGTGATTGTTGACCTCTTTTGTGGCCTCGGCAACTTCACCCTTCCGCTGGCAAGGGGGGCCGGCGAGGTTGTCGGTTATGAGGGGCAACAGGCACTGGTAGACAGAGCAATCGAAAATGCCAAACAGAACAGCATCAATAATGCCCGATTCAAAACGGTAGATCTCTACACCAAGGAACCGGTAGCCATCCCCGCGATGGGGCAAGCGGAGTGCCTTCTTCTAGACCCTCCCCGATCCGGGGCCAGGGAGGTGGTCGAACAACTCAACCGGCAATCCCCAAAGCGAATTCTCTACATTTCCTGTAATCCAGCCACCTTGGCAAGAGATGCCGGAATATTGGTCAATGAGAAGAGATACAGCCTCAAAGGATCAGGAATGATCGACATGTTTCCCCATACCGCCCATGTCGAATCGATAGCCCTGTTTGAACGCCAATAACGCTCGTTATCTCGAAATCACTCCCGATGACCTCAGGTCATCGCTTTGAACACCTGATGTGAATCTGGTTAGGACTCAGGGCTGCGGTTCTGGTTGGTCTCTGGGGCTGCAGGAGACTTCTGCTCTGGCGAGGGGTTGCGTTGATTCCCATCAACTTCAACCGCCTTGTTTCCATTAGGTTCTTGTGAGGGCTTTGCCGTCCTCTCCTGTTGTTGTGCAGGGCTTGTTGATGACCTTCGTTGTCCTTGACTTGTTGAGGGCCGTTGCGAACGACCTTCTCCCTCACCCTGTTCTGATTTGGCTTGAGGGTTTTGCTGACGGCTACCACCCCCTCCACCACGCCTGCGGCCGCCGCGGGTATTGCGCCGGTTTCGATTTCCACTGCTTTCAGTTTGTGTCTTCTCATCTGAACCCGGCTTATCGCCATCATTTACCGATTGTTGGTTCTGATTTCGACGATTCTGTTGGTTCTGTCTGTTCTGGCGATTGCCTCCATCCTTCTGCTGGCCACTACGTCCGCTCTGAGCCTGGTTCCTGGAGCGACCCTGGCCCTGGCGACGTCCTCTCTGATTGCTGCGTTGCTGACGACCTCTTTGCTGAGACTTGTTCTGAGACTCGTTTTTATCACTCTTCTCATCGGCCTTGGTCTTCTCCTCCTCTTCAGAGGACGAGAACAAATTGACAATACGCTTGAAAATACTTCCCTCTTTTGAGTCAGGGAGAGGAGGTTTTGTAGGTGTCTCCAGGTTTTCGTAAGCCACTACCGGCTGTTCAGAGGCTAGTTTTTTCTGGACGCTCTTTAGATTGAGGTCTGGCTGATCGTCCTCGTATTCGATCAGATAACTTGCCGTTTCAATAGTTTCGTTGAGCTCTTCACCTCGAAGTCGCTTGATATTGAAATGAGGCGTCTCCAGCTCCTGGGTCGGGATGATCACAATCCGGGTGGCCAGCCTTTTTTCAATTACATTCAGCTCATGGCGCTTCTCATTCAGCAGGAATGTGGCTGTTTGTACCGGAAGATGGGCATGAATAACTTCCGTATTCTCCTTTAACGCTTCCTCTTCAAGAATACGCAGAATGCTGAGAGCAGAGGAGGGCACACTTCGTATATGTCCGGTTCCATCACAACGGGGACAAGAGATATAATTGGCCTCGCCCAGTGATGAGCGGAGTCGTTGACGTGACATCTCCAGCAGACCAAAGCGTGAAATGCGTCCAGTCTGAATTCTAGCCCGATCTACCTTGATCGCTTCCGACAGTCGCTGTTCAACCGTTCGCTGATTTCTGGTAGAGGTCATATCGATCAGATCAAGAACTATCAGCCCTCCCAGATCCCTAACTCGAAGCTGGCGTGCGATCTCATCAACAGCTTCAAGATTGGTCTGCAGAGCTGTCTCTTCAATATCAGCACCTTTTGTCGCCCGTGCTGAGTTGACATCAATGGTGACCAGGGCTTCAGTATGGTCGATGACCAGACTTCCACCGGCAGGGAGCCTTACATTTCGAGAGAACGCCGACTCAATCTGATGTTCGATCTGAAATCTTGAAAACAGGGGAATGGTGTCTGTGTAGCGCTTGAGTTTGGTCAGATTCTGGGGCATTACCTGTTCCATGAAGCGTGATGCCCTCTGGAAGATCTCTTCATCGTCAATCACGATCTCAGTAATATCACTGCGCAGATAGTCACGAATGGCCCGAACCACAAGATTACTCTCCTGGTAGACCAGGAATGGAGCAGTGCGATCTTTGGAGGCTTCTTCAATCGCCTTCCAGAGATGGAGCAGATAGTCCAGATCCCACTGCATGGATTCAAATGTTTTGCCGATGCCTGCGGTTCGGGCAATGAGGGCATGTTCAGTGGGCACCTCAAGTTTGGACATCACATCCCTTAGCTCAGTACGCTCTTCACCCTCGATTCGTCGGGAGATCCCTCCTCCTTTTGGGTTGTTGGGCATGAGAACCAGAAAACGGCCAGCAAGGCTGATGAATGTGGTAAGGGCAGCCCCTTTATTGCCTCGTTCGTCTTTCTCAATCTGTACCAGAAATTCCTGCCCCTCTTTGATGACATCCCGGATGCGAACCTGAGCCATCGGCTTGGAAGGGGAGAAGTTTTTAAAGTAGGCACGCGAGATCTCCTTTAAGGGGAGAAACCCATGGCGTTCAGCACCATAATCGACAAACGCGGCTTCGAGACTGGGCTCGACGCGGGTGACGGTTGCTTTGTAAATATTGCCTTTCTTTTGATCCCGGACTGCGGACTCGATATCTAAATCGAGTAACTTCTGACCATCAACGATGGCCACACGCAACTCTTCCGGATGAGTTGCATTAAACAACATCCGTTTCATTTTATTTCCTTATGGATCAATGAGTTCCGAGTACATCCATGATACACGTGTCTTACACTGCATGGATGAAATGACGATAGATCAAACCGATTGTCGGCGACCCGGTAGATTCGGGAGGGCACTTGCCTTCTCAACCGAAGCGGAGAACATCAATCCTAAACTTTTGCTTTCCTCCAAAATCAGGGTGAAGAAAGCGAAACCCTGGGCTTGCAGTATTCAGGTGATGGCATAAAGCTATTGTTGTGTTGCCTGATCTGCTTTGAGAGACGGTCAACCCGTCTCCTGATAAACCTTTTCGAACTGCTTGGGCACAAATTCTAGGTGTCACTTATCAAGCAGTAATGAGACTATAACAATGTAACCACTTGTCAGCAATTAGTTTTTTACGATGTCACTTAAGGTAGAAAAGGTTCGTTTGATTGATGTTGATGCCGAAAGCTCGGGTCAGCGCATCGATAACTATCTCATGCGTCACCTCAAGGGGGTGCCCAAGAGCCGTATCTATCGTCTCATCAGAAAGGGGGAGGTACGCGTTGACGGTGGGCGAATCAAGCCGAGTCACAGAGTCACTGCTGGCGAAAAAGTTCGTATCCCACCCCTTCGTACAGCACAACAGAACCAGATAACCATTCCGGAAGAGCGTATAAGCCAGGTTGAAAACTGGATTATCGATGAGGATGATGATTTGATGATTCTGAATAAGCCGAGCGGAATTGCAGTCCATGGCGGGAGCGGGCTGACCGGCGGTGTTATTGAAGCGCTTCGGCTTGCAAGGCCCCGCACGGAGTACCTCGAGCTTGTTCACCGTCTTGATCGCCAAACTTCCGGGTGCCTGATGGTGGCCAAAAATCGCAAAATACTCAACACTCTCCATGACCAATTAAGGTCTCATCGCAGTGAACGCCAACAGGGTGGAATCTTGAAATACTATCTGGCACTGGTGAGAGAATCCTGGTCCGGCGGAAAAAAACGCGCGAAGGTTGCTCTCGATACACGCGCCAGTCGCTCCGGAGAGCGGCTCACTGTTGTTGATCAAAACGGCCGTTCCGCTGAGAGCCATTTCTCACCCATCCGTTGTTTCTCAACATCCACTCTGGTTGAGATAGAACTGCTGACCGGGCGAACCCATCAGGCCCGCGTTCATGCCGATTACCTTGGAATACCGATAGCAGGAGATAGTAAATATGGCGATCGTGAATTTAACCACTGGCTCAGGGATCAAGGGTTGAAGCGGCTCTTCCTCCATGCTTCAAAACTGGTGATTACCAGCCCCAAGACGGGCAAACAGCGGTTGGTTGAAGCTCCTCTCCCGGATGAACTCAAAAAAGTGCTGGAACGGCTTGAGAAGTAGGCTCTCGTTCTAGAGGATGGTATACCCTTCTGCTGTGAGCATATTGACCAGCTCAATCAGGGGAAGACCAATCAGGGCATTGGGGTCATCTCCTTCCATTTTCTCAATCAGGGCGATACCGAGAGCTTCGGATTTAAGGCTGCCGCAGCATTGGTAGGGTTGCTCCCGATCGAGATAGCGCTCAATCACTTCTCTATCCAGGTCCCTGAAATAGACTTTAAACGGGACAACACTGCTCTGTACCCGTCCGCTGTCACTCTCTACCAGTGCCAGTCCCGTCAGTAGCGTTATCGATTTGCCAGATGCCGATTCAAGCTGTCTTATCGCCTCATCACGATCGGCCGGCTTGCCGACGATCTCTTGCCCATGAAGCGCCACCTGATCCGACCCTATGACCAGTGTTCCAGGATGGTTAATGGCGACAGCCCACGCTTTTTCAACCGCCAGCCGAAGAACCAGTTCTCGGGGACGTTCCCCCTTGCGGGGGCTCTCATCGATTTCTGGGGATTTGACCGAAAAAGGGATCTCAAGTCGTTCCAGGAGCTGTCGACGAAACGGAGAACTGGAAGCAAGAATCAACGGTTTATTCATAAAATTGAGGCTTTTGGCTGATAATACGGGGCATCTAAAGGATAATAGGGCAATTCTAACGGAAGAGAAGCTGGTTTTACGAATTCCCTGGGATTTCGAGCTGAGCCACGATTCTTGTGAAAGAGCGCATTTGAGTCCCGCTATGGCTATTATTTTTTGACATCAAAACCGACCATCTATATGATTCGACGTCGCTTTTCTAAGGCTTTGCCGAGCCGAATGAATCCATTTCAACCAGAGTTTTAAAAATACTGATAAAACGGTTTTAAACTAACGAGGAAACAAAGATGGCTGTCCAAAAGAGTCGTAAAACGCCTTCAAAACGAGGAATGCGTCGATCCCACGATGCCCTCTCCAAAGAGACCCTCTCGACCGATCCTGTCTCAGGTGAACTGCACCGTCGTCACCATATCACCGCCGATGGTTATTATCGTGGAAAACAGGTTATTACCAGCAGCGAAGAAGAGCAATAGCCACCCACATTCAAACCACTGAAGTTCTGGAACAAGTCTGAATTTCCTTACATAGGGCAAGATTTTGACTGTAACGATAGCTCTCGATGCCATGGGCGGTGATTTTGGGCCGAGTGTGACTGTTCCTGCTGCAGTTGATGTAGTGGGCCAATTTCCAGAGGTTGAGTTGATTCTGGTTGGGTTAAAGGAGCAGCTTGAGCCTGCTCTTCGGAAGGTGGGCTACAACGGATCGCGTGTCCGCATCCACCACGCCAGCCAGGTCGTGGAGATGGATGAACCGGCCGCCCAGGCTCTACGGGGGAAAAAAGACTCCTCCTTGCGTGTCTCAATCAATCTTGTCCATAGTGGTGAGGCCCAAGGGTGCGTCAGTGCAGGTAATACCGGTGCACTCATGGCCACGGCTCGATTTGTCCTAAAAACCCTTCATGGTATTGATCGCCCTGCAATTGTGACCACATTGCCCAGTCGTCGAGGGCATGTCCATATGCTTGATCTCGGTGCTAATGTTGATTCACCGCCAGAAAGACTGGTCCAGTTTGGCATTATGGGTTCAGAATTGGTTCGTGCATTGGATGACATTGCTGAGCCAAAAGTCGGTCTGCTCAATATCGGTGTTGAAGACATCAAGGGAGATCAGGTCATCAAAAAAGCAGCTGAGTTGATGCGCCTGAGCAAGCTCAATTTTCAGGGGTTTATCGAAGGCGATGGAATCTATCTTGGAGATATGGATGTTATCGTCTGTGATGGTTTTGTTGGCAATGTAGCACTAAAAACCAGCGAGGGTCTGGCCCAGTGGCTGATGGGCATGATGCGAAGTTCATTCAAAAAGAACATATTCACCATGTTGGCCGGATTTATCGCCCTTCCGGTTGTCAGAGGCCTGCGTAAACACGTTGATCACCGTCGATACAATGGCGCTTCTCTGGTTGGATTACGTAAAACGGTGATCAAAAGTCACGGTGGGGCAGATAAACTGGCTTTTAAACACGCTATCTGTGAAGCTATCGCAGAAGTAAAAAAAGATGTGCCCACCCGAATCGCAGGCAAGTTAAAAGCGATTCATGAACAAGGTGTTCTTTAATTGACTATTTTTGCGCGTGTTGCCGGAACAGGATCTTCACTTCCGGATCGAATTCTGACCAACCAAGAACTGGAATCGATGGTTGATACCAGTGATGAGTGGATTCAGAGCCGAACTGGAATAAGTGAGCGACGGATAGCGGCAGAAGGCGAAACTACCTGTGATTTGGCTGAGAAAGCCTCTCTTGACGCATTAGATGCCGCTGGGGTTGATCCGCAAGACATTGATCTGGTTGTTCTGGCTACCACCACACCCGATCAGGTCTTTCCAAGCACAGCCTGCCTGCTTCAGGAGCGCCTTAAGATAAGCAATAACTCACCGGCATTTGATGTTCAGGCGGTCTGTTCAGGTTTTATCTATGCCCTTGACCTTGCAAACAAGTTCATCACTGGAGGCAATGTAAAGTGTGCTCTGGTAGTCGGTGCAGAAACTTTTTCACGAATTATCGACTGGACCGATCGAAACACCTGTGTCCTCTTTGGTGACGGAGCCGGAGCAGTTGTCCTAAAGGCTGATCAAGAGTCCGGAATAACCTCTTCCATTCTCCATGCTAATGGTGCTTACAATAGACTCCTTCATGTCCCTCACGGGGTTTCAAAAGGGTTTGACCGGGTCCAGGCCGGAGGCGCCTTTACCCAGATGCAGGGCTCTGAAGTCTTCAAGTTTGCGGTCCGTGCTCTGGGTGATATCGTTGATGAAGTTCTCGAAAAAGAGGGGCTCAGTAAAAATGATATTGACTGGCTGGTACCCCATCAGGCCAACATCAGAATCATCAGCGCTTCAGCAAAGCGTCTTGGCATATCTCTTGATAAAGTCATCGTTACGATAGAACGACACGGCAACACTTCAGCGGCTTCAGTTCCTCTGGCTTTTGATGAGGCGGTGAGGGAAGGGAAGATCAAACGGGGACAACGAGTCATCATGGAAGCTCTGGGTGGTGGGTTCACCTGGGGAGCGGTCCTCATGGTCTATTGATTAGCGAAAGGAAAGAGCAATGAGTCTTGAAAATCAGATCTGTTTGGTAACCGGTGCTACTCGAGGGATTGGCAAGGCCATCATTCTTGAACTTGGCCGACTGGGTGGAACTGTATTTGGTACCGCAACGAGTGAGAGCGGTGCCGAGTTGATCTCCAATACACTTCTTGAGAACCAAATCGAAGGCCAGGGGATGGTTCTCAATGTCACTGATCCTGATTCACTGGCCGCGGTCATTGAACAGATGAAAGAGAGTTTTGGCATGCCTTTGGTGGTCGTCAATAATGCCGGCATAACTCGTGATAATTTATTGATGCGAATGAAAGATGAAGATTGGGATGCCCTGATGGAGACCAACTTAAAATCCGTTTATCGAGTGAGCAAAGCCTGTCTGCGGAGCATGACAAAAGCAAGATTTGGCCGCATCATCAATGTTACCTCTGTGGTCGGAGTCAGTGGCAACCCCGGGCAGACCAACTATTCAGCAGCCAAAGCGGGGGTAATTGGATTTACCAAGTCTTTAGCTCAGGAGGTCGCAGGGCGAAACATCACCGTCAATACGGTTGCACCAGGATTTATCGATACCGACATGACTCGCTCACTGGGTGACGATCAGCGTGAGGCACTGCTGCAGCGAATTCCTGCAGGCCGACTGGGTCAGCCCGAAGATATAGCATCTGCGGTAGGCTATCTCGCCACCCCTGAAGCGAGTTACATTACTGGCGCGACCCTTCACGTCAATGGCGGGATGTATATGCAGTAATCGTCAAATCTCGCCATTTAGGAAAATGTTTCTTAATAAAAACAGAGCGTTAATTTTTTTACTCTAATCTCATCAATTTTCCATCAGATTGTTGTAAGATTGGGTGATTGAGAACAACCAGAGATATTGTTGAATTGAAACACAGCTGATCTTTACATGAGTTGGCATCTATTAAACCCTGATTAGGAGGAAAATAAACCGATGAGCAGCGTAGAAGAACGTGTCCGTAAAATAGTCGTTGAACAACTTGGTGTCGATGAAGAACAAGTTACCATAGAAGCATCTTTTGTAGATGACCTTGGCGCAGATTCACTCGATACCGTAGAACTGGTCATGGCTCTTGAAGAAGAGTTCAACACTGAAATCCCTGATGACGAAGCAGAGAAGATAGCGACAGTTAAACAGGCCGTCGACTATGTTACGGCCCACTCAGCAGAAAGTTGAGTTCACATTTAATCTCATAGAGGCCGCCTGATAGATTAATCCAGGCGGCTTTTCTGTTATTGGAATTATTGGCTATCTGAAATTAAAATGGACAAAAGACGAGTTGTAATTTCTGGGCTCGGTGTTATCTCGCCCATTGGTCGAGGAGTTGATCAGAACTGGGATAACGCCCTTGCTGGAAAAAGTGGAATTGGCAAAATCTCTCTTTTTGATCCCGATCGATTTGCTGTATCAATTGCCGGCGAGGTTGATGATTTCAATCCTGTCGACTATCTCCCTTCCAAAGAGAGCAGGAAGATGGATCGTTTTATCCAGTTTGGTATGGCCGCTGGAATGGAAGCACTCATCGACTCTGGACTTGAAGTTACCGCGGAGAATGCAGCGAGGATAGGCACCTATATTGGCTCTGGAATTGGGGGTGTAGGGACTATTGAAGAGATGTCCGGTGTGCTGCAAGAGAAGGGGCCACGACGCATCTCCCCATTTTTTGTCCCCATGAGCATCATAAACATGATCGCAGGAAACCTCTCGATCATGTACGGACTGAAAGGTCCCAATGTCGCAACAGTTACAGCGTGCACTACGGCTACCCACGCCATTGGTGAGGCCAGTCGCCTGATTGAGTATGGTGATGCCGATGTGATGGTTGCCGGGGGAGCCGAAGCTCCGATCACCCCTGTCGCACTGGCTGGATTTACAAATGCCAGAGCATTAAGTAAGAACAATCAGGATCCGGAAGGAGCGAGTCGTCCCTGGGATAGTGGCCGTGATGGTTTTGTAATGGGTGAAGGTGCTGGAATAATGGTTCTTGAAGAGTACCAACATGCCAGAGCCAGGGGAGCCCGCTGTTATGCTGAGCTATCTGGCTTCGGGATGAGTGCTGATGCCTACCATATGACTCAGCCATCGCCAGAAGGGGAGGGTGCCTCCCGGTGTATGGATAGTGCTATGAAACATGCCGGGCTGAATCGAGAGGATGTGGACTATATCAATGCCCACGGCACCTCCACCTTGTTGGGTGATCTCGCTGAGACCCTGGCCATCAAGCGCTCCTTTGGAGACCATGCTTTCAGGTTGTCAGTGGGTTCAACCAAATCCATGACCGGACACCTTCTTGGTGCTGCTGGAGGAATTGAGGCAGTCTATACCTGTCTTGCCCTCCATCATCAGAAACTGCCTCCAACCATTAATCTGGAGGATCAGGATCCCCAATGCGATCTTGATTTTATCGCTGATGGACCAAGAGAGGGATCATTCAATGCCGCTCTGAGCAACTCCTTTGGATTCGGTGGAACGAATGGAACCCTGGCTTTCAAGCGTCTCTGAATCCGCTTTGATCTTGTTTGAACCGGTCACCAGATAGGGCTGTCAAGTGGCATTAATGACCGGAAGGCTGGTCGTCGTTACCCTTGCCGGCCTGGCGCTTGCATCAACCGTAATCATTGTCTCCCGCTACCTTCAGGCAATATCCACTCCGATCAATGGAACTGACCAACCCTGGGTCATCGAACCTGGGGAGTCTCTGTTTGATTTCTCTGTGGAACTGGAGGAGCAAGGGGTGATTCCAGATGGTTGGACATTACAGTTGCTTGCGGCAATTCGGGGCGATAGCCGACGGATCAAGGCGGGCGAGTATCGAATTACCAAGGGAACAACACTGTCAGAGTTGCTCGATCAACTGGTTCAGGGTGACGTCATTCAACGAAGAGTTACCATCCTTGAAGGCTGGACCATCAGAGATCTTTTCAAGACGCTAAAAACCACCCCGGAAATTAGATGGAACTCCTCTTTAAAACCAGAGTCCCTCCTTGAGCAACTCGGTCAACCCTCAGCCCCTGCTGAAGGGTGGTTCTTTCCTGATACCTATCTCTACACTCGAAATCGTAATGCCCTTGATCTTTTAAAACAGGGATACCAACGCATGATCAAAGAACTTGATCAGGCATGGGAGAGAAGAACGCCTGAGTCTCACCTGTTAAAGACCCCCTATGAAGCACTCATCCTTGCATCAATAATCGAAAAAGAGGCGGGAAGAGACGATGAGCGCAACCTGATTTCAGCTGTTTTCCATAACCGCCTTGATAAAAAGATGCGGCTGCAAAGTGATCCGACAGTCATCTACGGGTTGGGAGATCAGTTTCAGGGTGATTTGACGCGTTCTCATCTGAAGCAAGACACTTCCTATAACTCATATACACGTCAGGGCCTCCCACCGACTCCTATCGCTCTTCCCGGGCAAACTTCTCTGCTGGCTGCCGTTCAGCCTGCAGCGAGCAAAGCCCTCTATTTTGTTGCCAAAGGAGATGGGTCCCACCATTTCTCCGAGAGATTGGATGACCATCTGGCGGCAGTCCGACAATTTCAGACAAAAAAGCGATGACTCAACAGTGAGGTTCTTCGGCTATCTGGGTAAAATAGAATTATGAAAAAAGGGATGTTCATTACGGTGGAAGGCTCGGATGGCGCTGGGAAGACAACCCAGCTCAATCAGCTGGTCGACTATCTTCGATCAGAAGGCATTGAGTTCATCACCACCAGAGAGCCTGGCGGCACTGATGCGGGTGAACTACTCAGAGAGATTGTTCTTAAACGTACTGATATCGAACTCTCCGCGGAAGCTGAAGCACTGATGGTGTTTGCCTCAAGATCGCAGCACCTCAGCCAACTCATACTGCCAACACTCAACTCCGGGAAATGGGTAATCTCAGACCGTTTCACCGACGCCACCTATGCTTATCAAGGTGGGGGGAGGGGGATTGGTGATTCAAAAATTGAGATATTAGAAGAGTGGGTACAAAAAGGGGTAAAGCCTGATCTAACGCTGTTGTTTGATGTTCCACTGGAGATAGGGATCGATCGCACAATGAGTGAGGGGGGTGATCGCTTTGAAGATGAAAAGCAAGAATTCAAGCAGTTGGTAAGAGAGCAGTATTTAAAGCGCGCCAGGGCCGAACCACAACGAATCAAAATCATTGAGACTACAGCTAGCAAAGAACACGCCCATAATGAGGTGCGCGCCCTGTTGAAGCCAATTCTCGATCAGTGGAAGAATGGCCGATAGCATGAATTCAAACCTTCTGCCCTGGCACCGCAGTATTTGGACAGAGCTTGGTCTCCAGGCTGACAGGAAAGCCCATGCTCTTCTCTTTAGCGGGCCCTCCGGAACAGGAAAGAGAGATCTTGCGCTCCACCTTGGAATGTACCGCTTCTGTGAGGCCCCAACAGACCTGTCACCTTGTGGAGTCTGTCATCAGTGTGCCCTTGCAGGGTCAGGATCTCACCCCGATCTTCACGTGCTCATGCCTGAGTCTGATCTGGAAGAGGGTGGTCGGTTGGCTCAAGCGGGGCTCCGTTACCGTCCAGAAAAAAGTTCCGAGACAACAAAACCAAAAAGAGGAATTGTCGTTGATCAGGTTCGCAGGCTGACAGGTGCGCTCTCCACACATCCCCGAATGGCTTCGGTGCGTATGGTCGTTGTCGCCCTTGCAGAAACGATGAACTTGAATGCCGCCAATGCCTTTTTGAAGATACTGGAAGAACCCCCTCCGAATACCCAACTCATTCTTGTTTCTACCGATGCCTCACGGCTCTTGCCAACACTGCGAAGCCGGTGCTCACCACTGGAGTTGCCACTGCCCTCTCTTTCACAAGGGGTTGAGTGGCTCTGTCAGCAGGGTGTCGAAAAACAGCTTGGGGAATTACTCCTCAGGGCAACAGGTCGACAACCTTTGACAGCACTTAAGTGGAATAACAACAACTGGATTGAGTTAAGAGAAGAGCTCTTTATGCTCCTGCTTCAGATGATGGAGGGAAAACAAACTCCACTCGAGGTTGCAAAAAAACTGACAAAGTACGATTCCAGCATGCTCATTAACTGGATTGTGGGTTATATCGAGTCGATGATAAGAACTGAGGTGTTGAATAGCCAGGAAGAGGGCGATCTGATGGTTCCTGCTGAAAGTGTACGAAAGAGGTGGCCGCCACGTTTTACCCTCAATCTCTTCAGGGTCTATGACTACCTGCTCTCGCTTTTAAATAAGATGGAGGGCCCCGGAGGACTTGATGAACAGTTGGTTCTTGAAGACTCTCTTTTAATGTTAAATAAAATAAAAACCGCATAACCTACTAAATATATAATGATTATTGACTCACATTGCCATCTCGACTTTTCACCTCTGGGTGACAATATTGATCAGGTGGTCTCCCGAGCCTCTGATGCCGGGGTGTCGCACATGCTCTGTGTTGCAGTTGATTTTGAAGCCATACCGTCTATGGTCAAAAAAACAGAGCCCTTTGACCAGATATCAACGTCAGTGGGAATTCACCCCAACTCATCCCTGCAATCACCCGATCCCTCTCTGGAGCAACTCCACCAACTCACACAGCAGAAAGGTGTTGTCGCTATTGGAGAAACAGGCCTCGATTATTTCCGCAGTAGCGGCCAGCTTGACTGGCAACGCGACCGTTTTCGACGCCATATAGAACTTGCAAAAGAGACAAAACTACCGCTTATCATTCACTCGCGTGACGCCCAGGATGACACCATAGCTCTGATGAAGAATGAAAAAGCGCAACAAGTAGGCGGCGTTATGCACTGTTTTACCGGTGACTGGGAGTTTGCTAAGAAGTCTCTCGATATGGGTTTTTATATCTCCTTTTCAGGGATCGTCACTTTCAGCTCAGCAAAAAATATCCAGGAGGTGGCGACAAAGGTACCTCATGACCGGTTCATGGTTGAGACCGACGCTCCCTATCTTACCCCGGCGCCTTACAGAGGGAAGACCAATGAACCGGCCTATGTGACCCATGTGGCTCAATTCATCTCCACACTTCGAAACTGTTCCTATCAACAGGTGTGCGAAGAGACCTCATCCAATTTCTTCAATCTCTTTACTGCCGCCGCCGATTAACCTCTCTTTTCGCAAGAAGAAGTGGATTAACCATCCATACACTTATGCGCATAATGTATATTATGTAAAGTAATAGATTATCGCCCACTTCTCCTTCTCTGACCTTCCTAAGGGAGAGGAGATGGCAATATGATGGTTTTGTAACACTTTTGTATTTATTTTCAAGGTGTTTAGGGTATGGTAAGCCCTATTGAATGTGGTGTGTATTTTACTTTCTTTAATGGGGGTTTTTATATGTCGAGAGTGATCGCTATTGTCGAAGATGATGTTGATCAGCGTGATAACTATGCCGATGCTTTAAGGAACCAGGGTTATGAGATCATCACATTTGGCAGCCGTCCTGAAGCGCTTGCGCATTTTCAGAACTCAGGTTCACAACTTCCTGACCTTGCCATACTTGATATTATGCTGGAGAAAGAGATGGACGGTGGTTTTGATCTCTGTCGAGAGCTAAGGGCGTTGAGTCCAAATCTTCCGATAATCTTTCTGACTGCTCGAGACAGCGATATTGACAGGGTATCGGGGCTACGGCTTGATGCCTGGGATTATCTGACCAAACCGCTTAGCCCGGAAGTTCTCGGTGTTCGTGTCGCCACCCTCTTCCGGATTGTCGAATCCCTGAGCAAAGGGGGAGTGACCAGTAATCCAAGTGAAGGAGTACTGCATCGTGGAGATCTTGAAATTGACCCTAACAGTATGTCTATCAGTTGGAAGGGTGAACACCTCAACTTTACCCTGACAGAGTTCTGGTTGGTTGAGGCGTTAGCACGACGCCCAGGAATGGTGAAATCCTATGATAACCTGATGCAAGTGACCCGACAGACCTATGTTGAAAGGAATACAATAAACGGTTATGTGCGTCGTGTTCGGCGTAAATTCAAAGAGATCGATCCCTCATTTGAGTACATCCAGACTGTTTTTGGAGTGGGTTATCGTTGGCAGCCTGCAGAGTAGTGGCCCTATTCTCTTCTTCTTCCCCTATTGATCACTTTATCTAATGGCAAAGAAACAAAAACGACGGCTTTTTGGTATTCAGGGTCGTCTCCTCTCTCTGGTTTTTGTTCTCTTTCTGGTGCCCTGGCTCGGTTATACCTATGTCAACGAGGTCACTGAACTGATTAGTGATACCCAGGAGAGTGCCCTGCTTCTCAATGCCCAGGCAATTGCCACTGTGCTTCATGGCAAAGAAGAACTCTTTAGTGAGCACTCCGATGAGCTCAGGGCTCTTAAAAGCGGCAAGAGCGGCTATACCGCTCCCACTCTGGAAAATGACATCACACTGGATGGTACTTTTGATGACTGGGGGGAAGAGATTGAGCTCTCATCAACCCTTTATACGGGCATCACCCCCCTATTCTGCGATCTGAAGTCAGATGTTACCTCTCTCTACTTTCGCCAGACACTTGGCATTAGGAATGACCGGCTCTTTGTCGCATTTGATGTTCAGGACGACCTGGTAGTTCTCCGGGATATGGACCTGAAGGCAGTCAATAACAGTGACCAGCTTCGGTTTACCGTCCGTTCCTTTAATGGTGATATCCGTCGTTATCTTCTGGTAACTCAGAAGCCGGGCTCAATGAGCGTCTACCTCATGGAAGAGGATTGGGAGACATTGGTCACCGGTAAGCACGAACGCGACATTCAGGCCTATATGAAGATTGACCAGGGAGGGTATAAAGTTGAGTTGAGGGCTCCACGCTCCTATGCCTCTGCCTCTTCTCAAATAGGGTTTTCCATTGTCGATGTTGATGAGACAGAGGGTCGTGAAATCAGGACTGTCATGACCACTGCACCTGGCGATGCAACAGAGCAACTATCAGGCGTGATACAGAAATCTCCGGGAATTGCCAAAATCCTGAATTCACTCGAACAACCCTGGTCGAGTATATGGGTTGTTGATAAAAATGAGTTGGTGAGAGCTCATAAGGGGGTTTTGCAGCATTCAAACTGGAGTGAGAGCGGATCAGATGCATTCAAGTGGAACAACTTGAGGACATGGCCCCTTCTTAGCAGCCTCATCTTTGAACTTGAAGAGCTGATAGTAGGAGATAAGACTGGGTTCTTTGAAGATTATCCCCAAGCCACCGAAGAACGACGAGAGCCCATTATTGCCAGGGTCATCAACAATAAAACTCCGGAGACAAAGCGTCGACAATCTGTCGACGCTAAGGCCGAAGTGGTGATGGCGGTTCATCCCGTCTGGTCCAGAAATAAAGTGATTGGTGCGGTCATCATTGAACAGAGCAGCAGTGCAATGCTTGCCAACATTCAAAAACCCCTTCAAACAACCTCTCTGATTATCCTTGCCGTAATTCTGTTTATTGCTTTTGCACTTCTTATCTTTGCCTACCGATTGACCATGAGAATTGGAAAACTACGCGATGCAACTGAGAAGGCAATTACTCCTGAAGGACGGATGCGCAGGCAGAAGCTTCAATTTACCTCGAATGCCAATGATGAGATCGGTGACCTAACCCGGAGTTTTTCTGAGATGCTGAAAAGGCAATCTGAATACACCCACTACCTTGAAGCAATGCCAGACACCCTCGCCCATGAAATAAAGAATCCAATCAACGTTATCAATTCATCGTTGGAAAACCTTGAAAAAGAGATCCCCGTTGTCAAACAGAGCCGTTATCAAGAGCGTGCGCGAAATGGACTGCAGCGCCTTGGTTCAATTATGACCCGCTTTACCGAAGCCGCTAATATTGAAGGCGCCCTGAATGATGAACTGCGTGAGCGATTTAATCTCACTCATGTTGTCAGTAGTTTTGCCGATGGGTTCCGTATGGTGCATGCAGACAACCAATTCATTATCAACATACCTAACAAGGAGATCTGGATAGACGGATCAGCAGATCATATTGGTCAGTTGTTAGATAAACTGGGCGATAATGCCCTGGATTTTGGTGATCCTGGAACAGCCGTAACCATCCAGCTTGATTATGATGAAGAAGATGCCATTATCCAGATCTGGAACCAAGGGCCGGTTCTTCCAATTGAAATCGAAGGTCGGCTTTTTGAGCCTATGGTCTCTTATCGACAGACTGATGCACGAGAATCGCATCTTGGCCTGGGTCTCTATATTGTTCGGCTGATCGCTGAATTCCACTATGGAAGAGTTGAGGCCGTAAACCGATATAGTCCTGATGGAGTAGAGATAAGAGTGATAATCCCAATGTCCTTAAGCCGTACATTAACTCACCCTCGCCGGCCTCGACTCACCATGCTTCCTGATGATGACCCTGATTCAAACAAGCGTCAGAGATATCTTTAGTCTGATCTTGTTCACAACAAGAGTCCCCTTACTTGATCATCCATTATCTGTCTGGAGAGGAACGCCCTCCCCGAGAGAGAGGGACCTATCTGATTGGCCTCACACTATCCGTGAAGAGGGATATTTCGATTGGCCGATTAGGCCGTTTTGTTTTTTATCCTGGAGTCTACTGTTATATCGGAAGTGCTTTCGGCCCGGGTGGACTCCTGGCGCGTGTAGGACGACATCAGAGAACCAATAGTTCGAAACACTGGCACTTCGACTATCTAAAAACATGCACTCAAATCGACCACATCTGGTATACCTTCAATTCGATTGAGCATCAATGGGCCAACCTCTTGATTGGTGATCCCAACCTAGCTGCCCCGGTGCCTGGCTTTGGGGCTTCAGACTGTTCCTGCCGCAGCCATCTCTTCTATCTAAGTAGTGGCGAACTCCTGTCCACGATTGAGAGGGTCAGTGGAAAACTCTGTGGCTAGAGATCAAGAGAGGTAATACTTGCTCATCAGCTTTTTCGCCGCACGATCATGTTGATGACGAAGTTGTTCGAGATCGATGCCAATAATCTCTCCACTACTGACTCGCCATTCACCCTCAATCATTACCCGGTCAGCCCGACTGACGCCACTTTGGACAATAGCAGCCAGAGGGTTCTCTGCGCCAGAAAAGCGGAGTTCATCCAGGCGATAGAGAGAGAGGTCGGCACGAGCGCCCACTTCAATCTTCCCAAGCTCTTTTCTCCCAAGACAAGCCGCCGAACCTTCTGTTGCCAACCGAATGGCGTCGGAATGAGTCATGCTATCGGGCCCTGAGTGCAGACGTCCCAGTAACCACGCCTGACGCATCTCCTGGGCGAGATTACTGCAGTCATTTGATGCCGAGCCATCAACACCCAGTCCAACGGCAACGCCCGCTTCTTCAAGTTCTGAAACAGGACAAAACCCAGACCCAAGCATCATGTTTGAAGTTGGGCAGTGACAGATAGAGATGCCGTATTGACCTAATCTAATAATCTCATCGGCATTAAAATCTATCCCATGCGCCAACCAGACATCATCCCCGATCCAGTCACAGGATTCGAGGTAATCAAGAGGTCTCAAACCAAAACGGTCAAGACAGAAGTAGGTCTCATCTTTTGTTTCAGCAAGATGGGTATGGAGGCGAACATCATGCCTTCGGGCAAGTTCAGCAGTCGATCTCATTAAATCACGTGAGACTGAAAAAGGGGAACAGGGGGCGAGTGCAACCTGGCACATTGAACCCTTCCCAGCCTGGTGAAATCGATTAATCGCCTGTTCACTATCGAGCAATATGGCCTCTTCCGATTGGACAACAGATTGAGGGGGGAGCCCACCCTCCTCGCTGCCAAGGCTCATAGATCCACGAGTAATCATCAGCCTGATTCCCAGCTCTTCACCTGCTGCCACCTGAATCCCAATTGCCTCTTCCATCCCGGATGGGAAGAGGTAGTGATGATCACTCGAAAGAGTGCATCCAGAGAGAAGGAGTTCGGCAACAGCAAGCTTAGAGGCAAGAGATAACATCTCAGGTTCAAGTTGGGCCCAGATCGGGTAGAGGCTTTTAAGCCAGTCAAAAAGCCCCTTGTTAAGGCCATGGTCAGAAGAGCGGGTCAGGGTCTGGTAGAAGTGGTGATGAGCATTAATAAGACCGGGAAGAACGACATGCTCACTCGCATCAAAGACTTCCGCTTCTGCCGATGGAGTCTTGCCGCTCTCGATCAGGTCGATGATCCGCCCCTCTCTTACCACGATCCCTCCCGAGGCATCATCGGCAGCGATAGAGAGAGGGTTTTTTATCCAGATGGCAGAAGAATCGATCATTACCCGTTGCTAAGTAATTATGTAATTATAGTTCATTGAATCATCATGTCCTTATTTATCCACAAATATTATTTTTTCCATTCTGTTCCACATTTAAAGTGTGGACGGATGTGTGGGCAATGAATCCAAGATAATGTCTTATCTGAATTGTTTGACAATCCTATCAAGGGTGTTGCTCATTATTCCTTGTCACTTTTCATGAATCCCCATATGACCAACGCTCCAACCATCTTAGATGCTGTCATTACAATCACATTAATCGGACTTAAAATGCCAATCATTGCAGTGAATACAATTGAATCAACTGGAGTGCCAACCGCTGACGAGAATAGAATCCTGTCGCGCAGTGGTCGTTTGGTGACGGTGTAGATAATCCAATCCAACCCCTCAGAAACCAGAAATGCTGTGACTGAGGCAATAGCTACAAATGGGTCTGCCATAATGTATGAGATTGCGCCACCGACAAGCATCACCGGGAGAACCCAATGCCCTATTTTCCTTTGAGCCAAATCACGGAAAATAAAAACTAGACCGACAATCACTGATGTTGGCTGCCATACCCCAATTGTGGGAATCACAGTGAAAAGCCAATTTACGGCAACAATGCTTATTACATAAGCGACTGCCCACATATCAAAAACTCCTTTTGTATTGAAATTTTGTTGTTCCAGAGAGCAACTTCTTGTGGTGTAAGCGCTGAAGTAGTGCTCACTCTATCAGTATTGCAACCTATCGTCTTTACTCATCCATTCAGAAAATACTTTCAGCGCTTCATCGTGAAGCAATTGTTGGGATGGGATCTGTCTTGACTCCATCGGGAGGGTCACCTCGTGGTAAATCAAAGCATCATCAAATCCAATGGCAGCAGCATCTTTACGATTATTGGCATAGATGATTTGATCGAGCCGGGCCCAATAGATTGCTGAAAGACACATAGGACAAGGTTCACAAGTGGTAAAGATCGAATAACCCTCCAGGTTAAAGGTTCCAAGTTGTTGGCAGGCTTCGCGAATTGCGACAACCTCAGCATGAGCCGTCGGATCATTACCGCTGGTGACCTGATTGTAACCCTCGGCGATAATTTTACCCTCGGTAACAATAAGGGCCCCAAAAGGACCGCCAAAACCCGCCTTCATCTTCTCTCTGGAGAGTGCGATAGCTCGCCTCATCAATTCGGTATTAGTATTAATCGAGTTCGACATCTTTAATATCTCCTCAACTTGTCCGGCTGCCCATAACTATTTTTCATTGGTCATTGTCACATTGAAAGCACATTATCATCATTAGATTCTGGTTGGATCAAAGCATGGGCTCTTTGCTCGAACTCAATTTGGAGCTGTGCCGCAGTTCCCAAGGCAATCGACGAAGGTCTTTTATCTCTGATTGAGTCCAGCCCAATCGGGCAGATCAAACGTTTCAATGTCTCATCACTCATTCCAGAGTGCCTTAGTTTGTTTATGAAATTTTTTCGCTTTGAAGAAGAGCCTATCAGACCTACAAACTGGCTCTCGGTCAAATCAAGAATTGCTTTTACCAATCTAAGGTCGAGGCTGTGACTGTGCGTCATTACCAGAAAGAAAGTATCTGGTGAAGAGTGTTTAATCTCGCTCACAGGATCCTTAGCCCTACAAGGAATAATATTGTCAGGAAGGGAGAGAGGAAACAGGCCGGAACGAGAATCAATCCATCGTACTCTGCAATCAAGCGGTGCCAGCGCCTCAACCAGGGCTTTCCCAACATGGCCTGCACCAAAGAGTACAACATCCATCAGATAGGGAGTCAATTGTTCAATCAGCACGCGATCTCTTCCTTTTCCCTCAAGACGGGCTGAGGCATTAGAGGTCGGTAGAAGTCGGGTGACCGTGAGGTCCTCAATAGAAGTTATCGTCTTTTCACCCGTTACAAGGTCAGTAATGATCTCAACGGAGAATCCATTTTTTAGTGTATTGCCCACTTCTTCAACCCAGGTCAATTCTGAGGGTGGAATCAGCTCTACTACGAGATATACGATACCTCCACAGCACTGATCAAGGTCCTTTCCAAGTGAGAGTTTGACAACCTCGATTGAGGAATGGGTAAAACAAGCCAACCGCTCCCTGACTTCGGAGATGGCCACATGCTCAAGATTTCCTCCCCCTATGGTCCCTCTGGCCTGACTCATAGAGACAACCATCTTGGCACCCGGGTTGCGAGGTGAAGAGCCTTTCTGTTCAGCTACCGTTACCACCCCAATGGGGCCATCCCATTTGGGGCTGAAGAGGCGTTGCCAGGTATCAGACACTGGCCAAACCCAACTTTTCAACTCTCTGCACAGACTCAAGGATATGCTCCGGGGTTGCCGGAACATTCAGCTGAGGACAAATACGGTAGTTTGCAACACTTGAGATGGCATCGGAGAGCGCATGGAGGACTGATATCGATAACATCAGCGGTGGCTCACCAACGGCCTTTGATCGATAGATCGATTCAACCTGGTTGGGGGCATCGCGAAGAAGATCAATATTGACAATAGAGGGTCTCTCTCTACAGGTTGGAATTTTATAGGTTGACGGGGAGTGAGTTTGCAGTACCCCCTGATCATTCCAGACTAACTCTTCCATGGTAAGCCAGCCCATACCCTGGATAAACCCGCCTTCGATCTGCCCTTTATCAATCTCCTCATTTAGGGATTGACCCACTTCGTGGAGAATATCAACCCGATTCACCTTATGCTCGCCGGTCAACAGATCAACCTCAACTTCAGATACGGCTGCGCCATTAGCATAGTAGTAAAAGGGAGAGCCTGTGAATGAGTCTGGATCAAAATTAATGTCTGGAGTTCGGTAGAAACCGGTTGCAAAGAGAGAGACTCGTTGGAGATAGGCCTCATTCACAAGCTCATTAAAACTCATTATGGGTTTATCCCCAGTATGTAAAAACCCATCTGAAAGACTCAACTCTGCCTCAGGAAGATCCAGTCGATGACTTGCAACTTTAATTAATCGATCATGCAAGACAGTGGCTGCACTGGCAGCGGCCATGCCATTAAGATCGGTTGCTGCTGAAGCTGCAGTCGGTGAAGTATTGGGAATCTTTTCTGTATTGGTCGCCATTATTCGGATATCACTGCGTTCTATTGTCAGAATATCCTGGACGATGCGGAGGATTTTGGTATGAAGCCCCTGGCCCATCTCAACTCCTGCATGGTTGAGTTGAACACTCCCGTCGCGATAGATATGAAGAAGCGCTCCCGCCTGATTGAGATGAATTGCAGTAAATGAGATCCCAAACTTAACCGGAGTTAGAGCGATCCCTTTTTTGATAACTGGACTGCCTTGATTAAATCGCCTGATTTTTTTCCGGCGAGAACGATACTCGGAGTGTTCAGTCAGTTCCCCGATGATTCGAACCAGCACTTTAGAATCAAACTCCTGTCCATAGGGAGTTACTGATCTGTTTGGAGTCCGATAGAGGTTGGCCAGTCGAATATCGAGGGGGTCCTGCTGGAGGGTGAAGGCAATCTCTTCGATCACTCTCTCGATCCCGAGCATGCCCTGAGGCGCACCGAATCCGCGAAATGCAGTATTTGATGTGGTATTGGTATGGTATCGATGAGAGGTCAGGGTTGCATTTTCCAGATAGTAGGCATTGTCCGCATGAAGCAGAGCACGATCATTGACTGCTTTTGATTGATCGAGGGAGTGGCCACAACGAGAGGCATAGTCAAGTGAAACCCCCCGTATAAGCCCATCGTTGTCAAATCCAGCCTTATAGTCAATCCGAAAATCATGACGTTTTCCTGTCATTATCATGTCCTGATCACGGTCCAGTCTGACTTTGACAGGCTGAGATGTCAGCTGTGCAGCGATAGCCGCAACACCTGCACAGAGTGATCCCTGACTCTCTTTACCGCCAAATCCGCCCCCAATCCGTCTGGTTTGAACGGTGACTGAATTACTTGAGACCCCTAGAAGAAGCGCCAGGGTTGACTGGATTTCTGAGGGATGCTGGGTTGACGCAATCACCGTCATTGCCCCACTCTCTTTGGGTATGGCAATCGAAATCTGGCCCTCAAGATAGAAGTGTTCCTGCCCTCCGGTATAGAGAGATCCATTAATCTGGAAAGCAGAATTATCAATAGCCCGGGTACTGTCCCCTACTTTAATCTTTCTTGAAGGTGCAATTTTGCTGTCGGCATCAATCGCCTGATTAATTGTAATTACGGCAGATGACGGTTCAACCTCGACTACAGCGAGCTTTGCGGCTTGTCGGGCATTATCAAGTGAGTCTGCAATCACTGCAAAAACAGCCTGGCCTTCACTCACAATCTCTTTTTCAATAAAAAGGGGTTCGCCCCCACCGTCAGGAAGATGACTCAGATCGTTGACACCGGGAACATCAGCAGCAGTCAGCACGGCCACTACACCAGGACTCTGCCGCACCCTCTCAAGATTAAGTGCACAGAGCGTGCCTCGAGCCAGGGTTGACGCTTGAACACAACCATGAAGAAGGTTCCCAATATTGGAGATATCATCTGCATAGAGAGCGGCACCTGTAACATGTGCTCTACTGCTTTCATGGTAATTACGATCAGGCATGATCATTAACAATATTGTCAGGATAGTAATTAATCCGGTGAGGTATTTCCGGATTGGCCTGTTCGAGCCAAAAGCGATGGAGTAAATTCACCGCAACCCTGCTTCTGTATTTTGCCGAACCCCTGAAATCATCAATAGGTGAATAGTCATTGCTTAACTGCTCTGCGGCCGAAGCGAGGATTGCCTGACTCCAGGGTTGTTGATGAAGCGCTTGTTCACAGTTGTCAGCCCTCTTCGGGATCTCCGCCATACCTCCAAATGCAATGATCACCTTGATGATGATCCCCTGGTCAATATCGACTCTGAAGGCTCCCAGCAGGGTTGATATATCCTGATCATGGCGCTTGGATACTTTATAAGATGAAAATCGACTATTGGCGGGAAGTCGAGGGATGAAAATGGATTCGATCAGTTCACCACTTCTCAGGGCTGTTTTTCCATATTCGATAAAGAACTCTTCAATCGGCAACTTGCGGCTTGCCTCATTTGTTCTCAGTGTCAGAACAGCATTGAGGCACATTAACAGAGGAGAGAGATCACCCACTGGAGAGGCATTGGCGATGTTCCCCCCAATGGTGCCGGCGTTACGGATTTGTACAGAGCCCACTCTTTCAAGTGTGGCCAGGAGATGAGGGTGTATTTGGTCTGATATCCCCATCATTTGAGAAAAGGTTACCCCACTGCCTAGAGTCCAACCCTCATTACTCTTACTGATGCTTTTTAAGTGCTCAATCTGTCCTAAATAGATGATCTTGTCTAATCGATCAAAACGTTTGGTAACCTGTAATGCGATGTCCGTCCCACCTGACAGAAGAGTGGCATCAGGATAGGCTTTAACAAGACCGAGTGCATGTTCAAGAGTCGTTGGGGCAAAGTAGAGTTGGTGGTGAACATCCAGAGCAACCCCCTTCTTTGGCCTGATGCTTTCAACAAGCGATGTTGTCTCCTGAATGTTCTTTTCAACCCAACCAGATCTCTTGGATGAAAAAGCATCATAAGCGGCAGAGACAATTGACCCGTATCCCGTACACCGACATAAGTTGCCTGCAAGGGCATCATCGATCTCTTTTCTGGTGAGCCCTGTATTGCTCCTTGATTTTTCAAGGTAGAGCCCAAAAAGGGAGATAATGATCCCTGGTGTGCAAAAGCCACATTGGGAACCATGATGCTCAACCATTGCCTCCTGTATCGGATGCAGGAGTTCGTCACTCATCAAGTCTTCAATGGTTATAAGGTGGGTGCCATCTAGCGTGGGGAGAAAACGAATACAGGCATTGACCGGGCGATACTCCAATTTCCCAGAATGCAATGAGCCCACAAGTACGGTACAGGCTCCGCAATCACCTTCAGCACACCCCTCTTTGGTGCCGGTAGCGCCCTTTCTCTCTCTCAGCCAGTTAAGGACTGTGAGGTTGGGGAGAGGTTGGATGACCTCCTCTATTCGCCCTCGAAACAGAAATTGAATAACATCTTTCATCTGAGTAAATTATGGTATTTAACCTGCGTTACAAAAGGTGATCAGTTGTTGGTTAATATCGTAGTGCGAAACCTCTGTATTTATTTCATAGAGAAAGCCGGTGTTATACATATGGACAAAACAGTAAAAAGAGTCTGTTTCATCTCGATCAATTATCTCAGATCTGAACTCTATTTGAACGCTAATAGAGTACCAATACTTGACCATATAGTCATCAGGATGATCTTGGCCGGTTCAGAATATTCCGGAATTTATTGGAGAGAAAGAAAAAGACTTGAAACAGAGGGCAACTAACGGTTGATACTGGAGAATATGCTCTCTATTCCGGGTTTGTTCTCGATCAACTCTTCTTTGCTGACACCATCAAGTTCATGAGGGAATACCAGCCAGCGATCAGTTTCATGTAGGTAATAGTCAGGAATTCGACCCGATTTGTTATTTCCGGGTTTAAACCAGGGTGTCGCGATTCGAATATCATTAGGCGTGTTTTTTCGAGCGCGGGCGGACAATGTATCAAGAACCGCTTTTACACTTAAACCAGAGTCATAGACATCATCAACAATAAGAAGCCGATCCTCTGCGTTAATTTTACGAATAAGGTAGCCCAGTCCATGAACCATTACGCTGTCACCGCGATCCCCAATTCCCCGATATGAGGATGTCCTGATGGCAATATGATCAGTTTTGAACCCATGATAGTCGAGAAGCTCCTGAACAGCGATGCCGACAGGGGTTCCCCCTCTCCAGACTCCGATTATAAAATTAGGTTCAAACCCACTGTTAATAATTTCAGCACCAAGGCGAAAAGAGTCGATAAGCAGATCTTCAGCAGTAATATATATTTTATCAGTCATACCTATACCATCTCAGTAGAGCACTACTCCATCCCTCTTAGTATTATTTCCTTTATGGCATCAAGCTCAGGTTTTACGGTTACCGGTTTTTCCCCACATTGAGAGATGGCGGTATCAGGGTCTTTCAGGCCATGCCCGGTTAATGTACAGACAACCTTGCTGCCGGAAGGAATATGTCCATTCTTGATATCGTGGATCGCACCAGCGAGAGATACTGCTGAAGCAGGCTCACAAAAAATCCCCTCTCGCCCGGCAAGCAATTTTTGAACTTCGAGTATCTGATCATCTGTTCTGGGGGCAAACCACCCCCCTGACTCCTCTTTTGCACTCTTTGCCTGATCCCAGGATTGAGGGTGACCAATACGAATTGCTGTCGCAATCGTCTCAGGACGGTCAATCATTTCATCGCTCACAAACGGCGCTGCACCAGAAGCCTGGTAACCGACCATTGTCGGTCTTGTTTCAGTCAGCTGATCATTAAAATACTCCTGATAGCCTCGCCAGTAGGCAGTGATATTGCCGGCATTTCCAACAGGGAGACAATGGAAATCTGGCGCCCTCCCCAGATCTTCAACTATTTCAAAAGCAGCTGTTTTTTGTCCTTCTATTCTGTTGGGGTTGACAGAGTTAACCAATGTAACCGGAGCTTCCTGTGACACCTGTTTGACAAGCCTCATGCCGTCATCAAAATTCCCCTCAATCTGAATGACTTTGGCACCATGCATCATCGCCTGGGCCAGTTTTCCCAATGCAATTTTGCCCTCTGGAATTATGACAAATGAGACAATGCCAGCCCGTGCTGCATAGGCTGCAGCGGCTGCAGAGGTATTACCGGTCGAAGCGCAGATGATCGACTGGCTTCCAGTCTGGACTGCCGCTGTCACTGCCACCGTCATTCCCCTATCCTTAAACGACCCCGTAGGATTCAATCCTTCATACTTTACAAATATCTCAACTTCACTCTCCAGTAATCCGGGGATATTTTGAAGACGGATCAGCGGAGTGGCCCCCTCACCCAGAGAGATTACCTGGGCTTCGCTCTTAACCGGAAGGCGATCCGGGTAACGAGCAATCAGGCCTGTATATCGATTATGGTTTTCTGATGTTGAGTTCATTTCAGTGTCTCTACTCTTATTCTGACTATTTTGCCATTCACATTATCCAGCTTTTCAAGCTCAACAAGCGCCTGGTCAAGACGAAACTCCTTGGTGTGCTGAGTCAGGATGATAATGGGGACAACCGATTCATGATCTCCTCTGTCTTTTTGAAGAATGCTCTCAATACTGATCTTCAGATCACCAAAGATTCGAGTCACTTCAGCCAGAACACCGGGACGATTGACAGCATTCATCCGCAGATAGTACGCCGTCTCTGAACGTTCCACAGGAAGTATCTCCGGCGATCCAAGTGAACCGGGCTGAAATGCCAGATGAGGGACTCGGTTATGGGGGTCAGAGGTTAATGTCCTGGTAACATCCACAATATCCGCAACAACTGCCGATGCGGTAGGCTCTGCCCCGGCACCGGCACCATAGTAGAGTGTTGGACCTACAGCATCCCCTTTTACCAGGATGGCATTCATTACACCGTCCACATTGGCGATCAATCTACGTTCGGGGATGAGGGTGGGATGCACACGAAGTTCAATTCCCTCATCAACTCGTTTGGCAATTCCCAGGTGTTTTATTCGGTATCCAAGTTCAGTGGCATACTCAACATCATCTTGTTCAAGGGCGCTAATTCCCTCAACATAGACCTGGTTATACTGCAGGGGAATTCCAAATGCGATGGAAGCAAGGATGGTTAGTTTATGGGCGGCATCGATTCCATCCACATCAAAAGAAGGATCAGCCTCTGCATATCCCCGTGCCTGTGCTTCCGCGAGCACATCTGAGAAATCCCTTTTTGCATCCCGCATTTCGCTGAGAATGAAGTTTCCAGTTCCATTGATGATGCCGGCCAACCACTCAATGCAATTGCCAGCAAGTCCTTCTCGAAGCGCTTTGATGATAGAGATTCCCCCACCGACGGCAGCCTCAAAGGCAACCGTGACGCCTTGCTCCTGTGCCGCTGAAAAAATCTCATTGCCATGGATTGCAATCAACGCTTTATTTGCAGTTACCACATGTTTGCCATTCCTGATGGCTCTTAAAACGATCTCAAGAGATAGGCTTTCACCTCCAATCAGCTCGACAATAATCTCGATTTCTGGGTTATCCACGACTTCAAACGGGTCAGTCGTTAAGGTGATGTCTGAGAGATCACAACTCCTCTCTTTTTGGGGATCTCGAACAGCGGCATGACTGACTTGAATCGAGCGGCCCGCTCGTCGACAGATCTCATTTTCATTTCGTCTGAGGACTGATACTGTCCCGCACCCTACTGTACCTAGCCCTACGAGGCCAACGTTTACAGGCTTCATCACTCTTCCTTCTCTTTTAATACTAAATCCGGGTCAATCCCAAGAAATTGTTTTATCGAACGAACGGCCTGACGGCTTCGGTGTTCATTCTCTATCAAGCTGAATCGAACATGATCATCACCATAGTGGCCAAAACCAACACCTGGTGAAACCGCGACGTTGGAATGCTTTAAAACCAGCTTTGAAAACTCCAAAGAGCCAAGATGACGGTAGGGTTCAGGTATCTTTGCCCAGACAAACATGGTGGCCTTTGGGATTGCAAGATCCCACCCAGCAGCGATGAGACCATTACATAATACATCACGCCGAGATTGGTATGTGTCTCGGATAGCTTGGGGCCACTCATCAGGCCCATCAAGGGCGGTAATGGAAGCCACCTGGAGGGGAGTAAACATACCATAGTCAAGGTAGGATTTTATTTTTGCAAGTGCCGAAACCAGGGTGGGATTTCCACTCATGAATCCGATTCTCCATCCCGGCATATTATAGCTTTTAGAAAGGCTGAATGACTCAACAGCAATGTCCATCGCACCCTCGATCTGAAGGATTGAGGGTGCCTTATAACCATCAAAAACAATGTCCGCATAGGCCAGATCATGGACAATCCAGATATGGTGCTCCTTCGCAATTTCAACCACTCTCCTAAAGAAATCGAGATCGACACATTGTCCTGTCGGGTTGCTCGGAAAACTGATCACCAGGATTTTTGGCTTGGGCCAGGAGAGCTTTATCGCTTTAACCAGTTCATCAAAAAAATCAACACCCGGAACAAGCGGTACATGGTGTATATCGGCCCCTGCAATGACAAACCCCCAGGGATGAATTGGATAGGAGGGGTTGGGCACTAATACGGTGTCTCCGGGTTCAACGGTTGCAAGCGCCAGGTGAGCCAGCCCCTCTTTTGAACCAATAGTGACAATTGTTTCGGACTCGGGGTCCAAAGAGATGCCATAGCGTCGTGAATACCAGTCTGTTATAGCCTTTCTGAGTCGGGGAATCCCCTTTGACTGGGAGTAACGATGAGTCGTATTTCGTCGAGCTACCTCTGCCAGTTTGTCAATGATCGGCATGGGTGGAGGTTGATCAGGATTTCCCATTCCAAAATCGATAACATCATCACCACGACGACGAGCCGCCATCTTGAGTTCATTGACTTCATTAAAGACGTATGGCGGCAGACGAGAAATTCTTGGAAATTGAGAGATTTGCTCCATAATTGATCACTTCTGCTTTGAGAAAGGTTATCGTTTATTAATCCGGTAGTTTAACCAACACCTCATTTAATTGATATCTTATGTGCTAGCAAACAGTGG
>DIIC01000033.1:0-1310 GCA_002420425.1 Proteobacteria bacterium UBA5680
TGAGGGTTCGAGTCCCTCCCCCGGTACCAAAGTACATCTTTTTCACCCGTCTTTCTGCACGTTACCTGATCTTTCAATGAGTTATAAGGACGTCACGTTTTGACATCTCACCCGTTTCTTGCCCTTTTTTAACTGTTTTTTGGGGATGCCCTGTTGCCGGATGTCGTGATCTGTGACCACAGCGCCTCAATCAGCACTGCACCACAGATCACCACAATCGCGGTGGCCTGCAGGCGGGTCATCGGCTGGGAGAGGATGACGATGGCAAGGGCGGCCGCGATCACCGGCTTGAGGAAAAACAAATATGAGCCGCGGGTAATGTCTGGCACTGCGGCCAGACCACCGATCCAGAGCCACTGAGTTAGAGTGGTATTCCACAAGGCAATGGTGATCAGCGACCACGCCTCTTTCTGTGAACGCTCGAGAAGCGTCAGGGGGTTCACCCATATACCCCATACTCCACCGACCATCAGCCACAAACCCACGGCCCCAATGAACATGGTGATGGCAGTAATACGCAAAGCGCCGTATTCCTGGATCAGGGGTCGCGCTAATACCGCGTAGGTCGAGGCCATCGCGGCGCACAGCAGAGCCAGACCGACGCCGGGCAGACTGCCAGCCCCGCGGCCGGCAAGATCGGCCAGTGCGCCATCAGTCACCAGTAGCGCCACTCCCAATACCGCAGCCACCCCGGTAACCCATTTGGCTACGGTTATGCGTACCCGGTTGATGACGAGGTTAGCCAGACCAACGAAAATCGGAATGGTGGTAGTTACCGTAGCCACCTGGATGACAGAAGCAAAATCGAGTGCCCAGTGAAACGCCAGATAAGTGATGCTGACGCCAAAAAACGACAGTATCGTCAGGCGCAGGCCGTATTCGCGCAGTGGCGCCAGCAGATTGCGCGTCGCGGGTGTCAGCAGCGCCAACAGTACCAGGCCGCTGCCGCCAAGCAAAAACCGCCACACCGATACTTCAGGCCCGGAAACTCCGGACAGGACTGCCACGAACTCACTTGATGCGTGCCCGCAGACACCAAGAAAGACGGCACTATAGGCAAACCAGGATCGTTGCCACATGGCTAAATCATCTTAGCGAAATTGACCAGTGCGTGGGCGAGCGCCTGTGGTTTCTCCAGCGGCAGCAGATGACCCGCATCTTCCCATTCGAGTCGAGTCACCCTGGGCAGGCGGGCGCACAGTTGCGCCACTACCGAAGCATCGAAAAATACCCGGTCCTGCAGACCGCTCACGACCAGGGTCGGCAACGCCAACTGTTCCCACGGCAAATCCCAGTCGGTCTCTACGGCT
>DIIC01000033.1:1631-1817 GCA_002420425.1 Proteobacteria bacterium UBA5680
GCCGTCATCAGTCGGGTGTGGCCAGCTGTCGACGACAGGCCCTGGTAAGGGGCAGTCGCCAGAAAATCAGCATGATTGTCTGCTTGAAACGACTCGCCGGTCAGCAAAGGCAGGTACAGGTCGGCCAGCAGGCGGGTGCCGCCCAGGCTAATTACCCGGGCCAGCGCCTGGTTGACCCAGTGCAAT
>DIIC01000033.1:1898-2031 GCA_002420425.1 Proteobacteria bacterium UBA5680
AACAGGCCACCGATGGATAACCCGCACAGAATTGGCCGGGGCGGGGCAAGTTCGGGGATCAGCCTGTTCAGGTCAGCAACAATCAACTCCTGGTCCAGGGTGCGATGGACCGCTGCGGGACTCTGTTCCTGGC
>DIIC01000033.1:2167-12899 GCA_002420425.1 Proteobacteria bacterium UBA5680
GAGCAGTACCAGACCCTCAGCTGGCACACCGGCGAGAATGGCTCGCGCTGCAAACAGGCCACCGATGGATAACCCGCACAGAATTGGCCGGGGCGGGGCAAGTTCGGTGATCAGCCTGTTCAGGTCAGCAACAATCAACTCCTGGTCCAGGGTGCGATGGACCGCTGCGGGACTCTGTTCCTGGCCGCGCAGGTTATAGCGCAGACTCCCAAGACCAGCCTGCTGGCAGCCGTTTTCGATTACCCCAGCCCAGGCGTCGAGGTGGCCGGTAAGGGCATTGACGTAGATCACCGTTGGCCTGCCTTCAGCAGGTGGCTGGTATTCGTACCGTAGGCCCTCATCGGGCCCGAGGGCTAGTAGCGGCATAACCAGCTGCCTCTATTATCAATCAAAGCTATGCTCTGGAGCCGGAAAAAGGCCACTCTTGACCGCTTTGATATAGGCCTTAATCGCCCCTTCAACCGAATCAGCCCCAGTCATGAAGTTTTTTGCAAAACGGGGAGTATTATCAGGATAGATTCCAAGCAGATCATGGAGTACCAGTACCTGGCCATCAGTCTCTCCGCCAGCTCCTATACCGAGTGTTGGAATGGAGAGCCCGGATGTGATCTGGGCTGCAAGACCACTGGGAACAGCCTCTAGAACCAGAAGACCGGCTCCCGCCTTTTCAAGCGCAAGGGCTCCTTCTATCAGCTGTTTAGCCTCTTCTTCCTCCCTGCCTTGAACTCGATACCCCCCCAGCTGGTGAACATACTGGGGTGTAAGACCCAAGTGAGCACAAACATGAATCCCTCGTTCGGAGAGGAAATCGACGACCTCAACCATCGCTCCACCCCCCTCAAGCTTCACCATATGGGCTCCACCAAATTTGATCAGCTCAACACTGCTCTCATAGGCCTCTTCCGGGCTCACCTGGTAAGCGCCAAAAGGGAGATCAGCAACCAAGAGTGCTCGGTCGACCCCATTGGCAACACAGCTTGTATGATAGATCATCTCATCCAGAGTCACCGGAAGCGTCGATTGATGCCCCTGGATAACCATTCCGAGAGAATCGCCCACTAATGCGACATCGATACCGGCACTGTCGACAAGAGCAGCAAATGAGTAGTCATACACCGTGAGACTCGTAAACTTCTCACCTTTTTCCTTCATCTCCCGGAGGGTTCTGCTTGTAACTTGATTCATGGTTTTAGCTTCTAATTGGATAGTGGATTGAAAAAATGCCGTCCTGGCCCGATCGAACTGATGTGTTCCAACAAGGATCTAAGGTCATCATCACTCCTGGCAAAATCAACATCTTCAGCATTGAGCATCAACAGTGATGTCTCATCATAGTGAAGGAACACCCGGCTATAAGCCTCAATCAGGCGCTCCAGATAGCGCTTCCCCAATCCCTGCTCAAAGCTGTTTTTTCTTTGTCGTATTCTTTCAAAGAGCACTTCCGCAGGAGCCTGAAGATAGATTACCAGATCAGGGACAGGTACCTCGAGCGCCAGACTATTATAGACCTGATTATAGAGTCGTAGCTCATCATTATCGAGTGTCAGTCGAGCAAAAATGGCGTCCTTTCCCAACATAAAATCGGCAACCTGGCGTGGATTAAACATATCGGGCTGGCGAAGACGCTCAAGAAGACGCACCCTATGAAAGAGAAAGTAGAGCTGGGTCGGCAGGGCAAACTGGCGGGGAAGTCGATAAAAACGTTCCAGAAAGGGATTGTTCTCGGTCTCTTCAAGCAGTAGATGGCACGAATAGGAGGCCGCCAATCGACGGGCGAGGGTAGTTTTGCCGACACCAATGGGTCCTTCAACAACAACGTAACCGGGGGACTTGAGGAGATCTGTACTATCCATCATTTGTGAATTATCTCATCAATCCTGCTGACCAATGGTTTTTATTTGAATCGCCAAACTGATAATCGCTGGTGACCTCATCGTGAGTACAGTACTATTGAATCTATTCATACCACCCTCTTTCCATCAACAACATTGTGAAACTTCTTTTTGATTTTTTTCCTCTGATTCTCTTCTTCGCGGCCTACAAATTCTGGGGGATCTTTACTGCCACTGCGGTTGCAATAGCAGCATCCCTGCTCCAGGTGGGGGCATTTTGGTTCCGAAACCGTCGGTTTGAGACCTCTCATCTTGTTACCCTTGCAGTGATAACCGTATTTGGCGGTCTCACCATCTACCTCCAGGATGACACTTTCATCAAGTGGAAGCCGACGATCGTTTATTGGCTCTTTGCCGGCATTATTCTTGGAAGCCACTTGATCGGAAAAAGATCCGCCATAGAACATCTTCTCGGTGAGAAGATGGCGCTGCCCAAGAAGGCATGGCAAGTCGTCAATCTCTCCTGGGGCATTTTTTTTGTTGTCGCTGGAGTGCTTAATATCTATGTCGCCTTCTACTACGGCCTTGAATTGGATCCCCAGGAACGTACTGATACCTGGGTCAACTTCAAGGTCTTTGGCTTGATGGGGCTGACACTCACCTTCACCATAGGCCAAATGTTCTATATTGCCCGACATATAGAAGAACCCGACAATGAACAAGAGAGGATCTAATGCTCTATGCCATTATTGGACATGATGTTGTCAACAGTCTCGAACATCGCCAGCAAGCTCGATCTCAACATCTATTGCGACTGGAAGACTTAAGAGATCAGGGGCGTCTTGTCCTTGCGGGACCCTTCCCGTCAGTCGATGGGATCGATCCAGGCCCCGCAGGATTCAGTGGAAGCTTAATCATTGCCGAGTTTGAAACACTTGAGGCGGCCACTGAATGGGCCGATGGTGACCCCTATGTTGCGGCCGGGGTCTACGATCGAGTTGAGGTCAAACCCTTTAAAAAAGCATTGCCATGAGTGGTCGAGCCCAGCGGATCGAGTCCCTGCTTCGTACCGCCTTTAGCCCATCGAGACTCGAAATTATCGATGAGAGCCATCTCCATGCAGGCCATGCCGGTGCTGCTGGAGGAGGGGGACACTTCAGGGTCGTTATTGCATCCGAACAGTTCTCCGGTCTCTCAACAGTAGCCTCCCACCGCCTTATCTACCAGGCCCTCGATGAAATGCTGCCGGAGGAGATCCATGCCCTGAGTCTACAGCTTACATCTGCCACCTAATTGTTCGCGAGCTGCCTCAAGACATACTGTAAAATTCCGCCATTCTGGTAGTACTCCCACTCCTTGGGGGTATCAATTCTCACCCGGGCGACAAATGATCGCTCGCCTCCGGCTTCATCAGTAACCTCTACAGTTACCTCTTTCACCCCATCTTTCAGACCGGCAATACCGTAGGTCTCAGAACCGCTTAATCCCAGGCTCTCTCTCCCCTGGCCCTCAACAAATTCAAGAGGAAGGACACCCATCCCTATCAGATTGGAGCGATGAATTCGTTCATAACTTTCGACAATGACGGCCCGGACCCCCAGAAGACGGGTTCCCTTGGCAGCCCAGTCGCGGGAGGATCCGGTACCATACTCCTTCCCCCCGAGGATGATCAGAGGGACTCCGGATTCACCATATTGGATCGCCGCATCATAGATGCTCATCTCTTCCCCGCTTGGCTGGTGTCGGGTCCAGCCCCCCTCTGTTCCGGGGGCCAGTTCATTACGCAGGCGAATATTGGCAAAGGTTCCTCGCATCATCACCTCATGATTTCCTCGACGAGAGCCGTATGAGTTGAAATCGGCCTCAGCAACCCCCTTCTCCCTGAGGTATTTTCCAGCAGGGCTCTCCGGCTTGAACGCTCCTGCAGGAGAGATGTGATCTGTAGTGATCGAATCACCCAATCGAGCCAGCACCCTGGCGCCTGTAATTTCTGAAATTCCCTCTGGTTCAGCTGTCATTCCATCAAAATAGGTGGGTCTGCGGATATAGGTTGAACGCTCGTCCCATGAGAACCGGCTTGAATCTGGTGCTTCAACTTCTCTCCAGCGCTGGTCCCCGGCAAAGACATCCTGGTATCGTGTTTGGAACATCTCGCGGGTGACTGATGAAGAGACAGCCTGATTCACTTCCGCCTGATTAGGCCATATCTCTTGCAAAGTGACGGGGTTACCCTCCCTGTCATACCCCAATGGCTGATTCAGAATATCGATCCGGGTTGTTCCGGCAAGAGCGTAAGCCACCACCAGTGGTGGAGAGGCAAGGAAATTCATCTTCACTTCAGCATGGACTCGCCCCTCAAAGTTGCGATTCCCAGAGAGAACCGAGCAGGCCACCAGATCTCCCTCCCGAATGCCTTCACTCACCTTGGCTGGCAGAGGACCTGAATTACCGATACAGGTGGTACACCCATAACCGACAACATCAAAACCGAGTTTTTCCAGATAGGGGAGAAGGCCGGCAGACCTGAGATAATCAGTTACCACCAGTGAACCTGGCGCCAGAGAGGACTTGACCCAGGGTTTGGTCACCAGCCCTTTTTCAACCGCCTTTTTTGCCAATAATCCCGCCGCCATGATCACTCCAGGATTAGACGTATTGGTACAACTGGTGATGGCAGCGATCACCACTGCACCATCTTCAAGATCGCTTGACTCTCCATTGATTTGAATGGGTTGAGAGCGAAGCCCTTCACCCTCTCCGCGCTGATCACCAATCGCCCCCTCAATCCTCGCCTTGGCTTCAGCTAATGGGATTCGATCCTGTGGTCGCTTGGGCCCGGCAATACTAGGCACCACCTCGCCCAGATCCACTTCAAGCAGATCCGAGTAGGTGGCTTCGATCGATCCCGGCTCTCGAAACATCTTCTGTCGTCGGGCATAGGCTTCAACCAACTCAATATTCTGAGCTGAACGTCCGCTAACACGCAGGAAATTCAGCGTCTCCTGATCTATCGGAAAGATGCCGCAGGTAGCACCGTATTCAGGCGCCATATTGGCAATGGTGGCCCTGTCAGCAAGAGAGAGGGCATCAAGTCCATCTCCCAGGAATTCAACAAATTTGCCAACAACTCCTTTTGCCCTCAGTTTCTCAACAATGGTCAATACCAGGTCAGTAGCGGTTGTCCCTTCCGGCAAATGTCCACTTAAGCGAACCCCAATGACCTGGGGTATAAGCATCGTAATGGGTTGACCCAGCATCGCCGCTTCAGCTTCGATGCCACCAACCCCCCATCCGAGAACACCCACGCCATTAATCATGGTGGTATGGGAATCTGTTCCAACCAGGGTGTCAGGATACGCTTCAACAACACCGTCATCATCAGAAGAAAAAACAACACTTGCAAGATATTCGAGATTGACTTGGTGACAGATGCCCGTAGCGGGAGGGACTACCTGAAAGTTGTTAAATGCCTGTTGTCCCCATTTAAGAAAGGAGTAGCGCTCTCCATTCCGACGGTACTCAAGATCTGCATTACTGTCGAGGGCATCGATGTGTCCAAATGAGTCCACCATCACCGAGTGGTCAATGACCAGATCAGCGGGAGAGAGTGGGTTGATCCGGTCGGGATGGGCGCCCATCTCTTCCATTGCATCGCGCATGGCAGCAAGATCCACCACAGCAGGAACACCCGTAAAGTCCTGCATCAAAACCCGTGCGGGGGTAAAAGCAATCTCTTGTGATGGCTCGGCACTGGCATCCCATCCAGCTAGAGCCGTGACATCATCCTTGGTAATATTCATTCCATCTTCAAATCGCAGGAGATTCTCAAGAAGAATTTTGTGGGTATAGGGAAGACGATCCAGATCGAATCTGTCCTCAAGCGCTTCAAGGGCATAAATCTGGTACTGGTATTCCCCAATTTCGAGGGAACGACGGGAATTAAAGCTGTTACTCATTGGCTTGCTTCCATAAGTAGTAAAAGGGGGCTATAAAGACAGTGATTGTACCTCTGGAGAAGAATAAATTGGAGACAGAACCATAAAATTCCAAAAATATGTTTTTGCGGGTCTATTGAGGGAACCCCTATTGTGAAAAACCGATGGAATGACGACCATGCCACGGCTTGTGGTGATGATCCTTTGGCCTTGCGGGTCTATAGTTCCAGATTGATTGGCCAGGAGTCGAGCCTGGTTCTTCATGGTGGAGGCAATACCTCTGTAAAAGCCACCTACCGGGATATTTTTTCTGATGGTCATGAAGTGCTCTTTATCAAAGGGAGTGGCTGGGATCTGGCCACGATTGAAACAGCCGGATTTGCTCCTGTCTCTTTGGAGGCACTGAAACGACTGGCCGCACTGGACAGTCTACGTGACAGTGAGATGGTTCGGGCCCAACGTCTGGCGCTTCTTGACCCCCAGGCCCCCAACCCATCGGTAGAGGCCATTCTCCACGCCCTAATTCCATTTCAGTTTGTCGACCACTCTCATGCCGATGCGGTAGTGACACTGTGCAACACTCCTGATGGAGAAAATGAGATCAGAAGTCTCTATGGGGAACGAATACTCTTCATTCCTTACGTAATGCCCGGTTTTGATCTGGCCAACTCAGTTGTCTCTCTCTCAAGGGATTGTGACTGGGAGAAGCTCGACGGCATGGTATTGATGGGCCATGGTCTCTTTACTTTCGCCAATGATGCCAAGAGCAGCTACTCACAGATGATCGATCTTGTCTCTCAAGCCGAGGAACGGATAGAGGCTCAAAGAGGAACGAAAACAGCAACAGCTGCCGATGAGGAAAATCGGGGGGAGATCCCCAATCTTCTTACTCTGGCTAAAATCCGCAGAGATGTCTCCAAAATTGCAGGCGCTCCCTTTATCGCCAAACCTCTTCTTTCATCATCATGCCATCGGTTTGCTTCTCAGCCGAATGCCGCCGCAACAGCGACTCGAGGACCGCTCACTCCAGATCATGTAACCCGAACCAAACGGATCCCGCTGATTATTGATGATAAGGCAGAGAACACAGTAGAGGACTATCTCACCGACTATCAAAACTATTTTCAGACTTATACCGATGGTCTTCTGGTTCAGCTTGACCCGGCTCCACGGTGGGCAATCTGGCCAGAGGTGGGTGCTGTGGCCTTCGCTCCCTCTCTCAAAGAGGCCGAGGTGATTGCCGACATCGTCGAACACACGCTTGAAGCCATCACCGCCGCAGAAACTTTTGGAGGGTGGGCCCCACTCCCTCCAAAAGAGATCTTCGATGTTGAGTATTGGGAACTGCAGCAAGCCAAACTGCAAAAGAGCAAAACAACCCCTCCCCACCAAGGTAAGGTTGTAGTGGTTTCAGGTGCGGCGAGTGGGATAGGTCTTGCCTGCGCACAGCTTCTACTCTCTGAAGGGGCTGTCGTCGCAGCACTTGATATTAACCCAGAGGTTGAGAACCTCTTTACCGGAGTCAATTCAATAGGCCTTACCTGTGATCTCACCAAACCGGATCAAGTCAATCGGGCTGTAGCTGCAACAGTAGGTCACTTTGGAGGCATCGATACCGTGATCAGCAATGCTGGCCTTTTTACTCCCAGTTCATTCATTGAAGAGCTTGAAGATGATCACTGGAACAACAGCCTCGAAATCAACCTGACCTCTGCAATGCGATTAATTCGTGCCAGTATTCCTTTTCTTCAACTGGGAATAGATCCTTCAATCATTATCATCGGATCAAAGAATGTTCCTGCGCCGGGCCCCGGCGCCGCTGCCTATTCTGTTGCCAAAGCGGGTCTTAACCAACTTGCAAGGGTCGCTACTCTCGAGTTGGCCTCAAAAGGGATTCGTGTCAACACGGTTCACCCCAATGCTGTCTTTGACACCGCCATCTGGACTGATGACGTTTTGCAATCACGCGCGCAACACTATGGGCTCACTGTAGAAGAGTACAAGACAAGCAACCTGCTGAAACGCGAAGTCACTTCAATGGATGTTGCCCAAATGGTCTCAGCCATGGCCGGCCCCATTTTCTCCAGGACAACAGGGGCACAGGTTCCACTTGATGGAGGAACGGAACGAATTGTTTAAAGCAGCACCGGCATGATGAAACCACGTTGTACCATTTTCTCTATGGCCGTTGTGGCAGGTGTTGGTTTTTTTCTTACTTCTCTTTTATCACCAGCCAGGTACTCTACCCTCCCGACTCATCCCGACCAGAACGAACAAGCTGAAGATACTCCTCCTCCAAGAGGCAGGTTGTCCCTCTTGCCAACGCTTGTTTAATTTTGCTCTCACCCACTTTCTCACCAGCAACAAGATAATCTGTCTTTCCTGTCACTGATTTCCCAATAATGGCGCCCATCTTCTTCGCTTCTGACTCCATCTCTGTTCGGGAGCCCTGTGTCATTACACCGGTAAATACAATCTGTTTTCCCGTTAGCGGCCCTGCCTGGAGATGACCCTCACTCTGCAGCGAGGTTCTCTTTAGATTAAAGCCAAGCTGATAGACCGCCCCAAAGAGAGGCTTTACCCGGTTCAGCTCTGCGACCACAAGTTCTGCCGTTTTGGTGGCAAAGCCCTCTATCTTTACCAGCTCTTCACTAGTCAGCCTAAACAGGGTTTCGAGGCGATGGTGTTGAAGTAGACGCTCGCAATTGCCAAAACCCATCCGATTGAGACCAAAAGCACCAAGAAAACGCCAGTCTTCTACTTCCTCTTCACGGCTGCGTCTAAGCTCTGCAATCAGATTCTCACTCTGCTTGGGGCCAAACCCCATCTCATTGAGCTGGTATTCTGAGAGTGAATAAATCTCAGCGATTGAGGTGATTCCATGGGCATGGAGTTTTTCCACCGTCTTGGCTCCAAAACCATCAATATTCTGCAGCGAACGAAAAAAATGCTCGATTGCATTCTCAATCTGGGCCGGGCACACCGCAGTATTTGGGCAGTATAGATAGTCGCCCTTCCAAACCAGATCACTATCACAGCTTGGACAATATTCGGGCAACTGGGGAGTGACCGGTTTCAAAACAGCTTCGATTTTGGGAATGACCAGACCACTTCTGACCAGGCGTATAACGGCCCCAGGGCCAATGCCGCGACTCTCCACCATCCTATAGTGGTGAGCACTGGCACGACTCAGTGTGGCTCCGCTCAGACGAGTGGGTTGCAAACGAGCGACCGGATTCACCCTGCCAGAGCGTGATGTATTGGGTATTACCTCAATCACTTCAACCTCTGCCGTCTCGACATTCTCCTTAAAGGCAATCTGCCAACGGTGGTGGTGTTGGGTTGCTCCCATCTGTTGGCGTATCTCTCTATCCGATGATTCAATGACAACGCCATCAACGTCATAGAGCAACTTCTCATTTACAGTAGTAACAATCGACTCAAAATCTTCCAAAAAATCACTAAGGAGACCTTTCCAGCCAGGTAACTGCCTAAATGGATAGAACAGTACAGCACCCGAATCGAGTGCTGACTGGACTTCAGGGGTTACTCTCTTTGGGGCAAGAACCGCTGCTTGAAAATTTCTGCTGTTATCAAAGAGTACTGAGAGCTTATCAAGGAAATACTCGTGATTAACTACGATTTCACCGGGGCCTTGGCCTCTTTTGCCGTCTCCTCCCACCTTGAGTCCTCGGTCAAAAACCCGTGAGATGTCAGAACCCCTTCGCCCATCACCGCGGGTATAGAGAGTCCTGCCATCATCATAAGCGGCAAATCCATCCAGTTTTGGAGTGACACGGATTGAGAGCAGGTCGGCATCAAGCTCAATGCTCTGGGCAAAACGAACCACTCTGGCTGCCCATCGCTTCACATCATCCCGGGAATAGGCCTTCTCAGTACTAAGCATTCTCTCAGGGAGCGCTCTCTTCTTGCCGGAGAATGATGATTCAGGTTCAACTTTTGTCAGGAAGGGATGATGGGGGAGACGTTTTTGCAACTCAGCAAGAAATATAAAATCGTACACCTGATCACTGATAATCTGATCCCCCGCTCGATAGAGGAAATTTGCAATCTCTAAAAAGCCAATCAATTCAGAATTATTAAGGGAAGTGCTTTTTTGTGGATCATCAATAACTGCTGTCAACAACGCCGCCTGATCTTCATTTACATCAAGACCTGCAGAGCTCAATATTTCTCGCTGAGATTCAGTAAACATCCCTTAGCATTGACACTCATCTAATAAGGCAAGAGAGACCATAATCAACTAAAAAGCCGGATAGCATCTGAACCACCAGGCTCCATACCTGCTTCTCGCATCTGATCAGCAAGTTTGCCAATCTCGTCCTTGATTGCGTTAATACCCGCTGTTGAAATCTGGGATTTTTGCTGATCGATCAACTTCCCATGGAGCGTTTCTGCAATCACCTCTGCGGTAGCGGCCATTTCAGAGAAGGCTGCAATGGGGTCAAGGGCAAGAGGCATTTTCATAAATAGAGTCAAACCATGAGTCCTGATTTTCTGCATCTGATTTACATCAAATGTACCGGGTTTGATCTTGTTAGCAATACTGTAAAGCGGAGGATGGCCCTTTTTAGCAGCGGGATGTTCATAGATATCGCGATCACCCAGAATCAGTCCTCGCCGATGAAGCAGATCATCGATTAGATGGCCGGAAAACCCTTCGGGTGTGCGCGCAATGATGTGAAGAATTGCGATCGTGTCGAATTGGCGCAGAAATTGATCCAGTGCTATCGCCAATCCCTCTGCTTCAGTAAGCTCTGCTGAAAACCTGAATTTACGATCAAGACTTTCAGAGAGCCTGAGAACAAGCATCGAAAAACGAGTGAGTGCAGAATCATTCATTGGCCCATTTGAATCAGCAAGCTGCACCGAGATCGCAAGATTTGAATACTCACCTGCAGGGTTTGTGGTATCTATCGTCCTCCACTGCCCATCAGGAAGTTG
>DIIC01000033.1:13290-17948 GCA_002420425.1 Proteobacteria bacterium UBA5680
ACTGGCTCATCCCCAAGCAACTCTGCACCAAAATCAATGACCAGTGTTGAATCTGAAAGAGCTTCGGCTGTTATCTCTTGCTCATCTCCCTGATCAACAACAGGTTCAGCCTCATCATTCCGGGAAGGCCGGGTTGAAACATCTGGCTCAGGCACAACTGCAACTTCTTCTGATTCCGGCTGCTGCTGTTCAGTTTGCACCTCAAGCAGGGCCTCTCTCTCATCCAAATCAATAGATGTTGACTCAAGTGCAATCTCAGGATCGTTTATGAGCAGATTGCTTTTAGTATCATCATTTTTTTGGGCGTTATAACGCTGCCGAAATCGACTTCGCCGCTGCTTGATCTCTTCCTGGCGCCGATAACGATAACTTACAAACACCACTACCCCAAGAACGAACAGGCCTATCAGAGAGAGTATGATCCGAAAATCATCCATTACGAATCTGCCAATTTTACCGCTTCATCAATATCAACGGTTACTAATCGAGAAACCCCCAACTCACCCATAGTCACACCGACCAACACATCTGCAGAAGCCATTGTTATCTTGTTATGGGTAATAACAATAAGCTGGGTTCGCTCTGATAGACTCTTCAGAATCTGGCAGTAACGATCCACATTGACATCATCCATCGGCGCATCAACCTCATCAAGAAGACAGAATGGGGAAGGATTAAGATGGAAAAACGCAAACAAGAGTGCAATTGCCGTCAGCGCTTTTTCACCGCCGGAGAGCAGATGTATAGTGCTGTTTCGCTTTCCCGGTGGCTGAGCAAGAACGGTTACGCCACAAGAGAGGGAATCATCGCTTGTCAGATTGAGTGTGGCTTTGCCACCATGAAACAACTTTGGAAAATACTCTTCAAACCCCTGGTTGAGTTTAATAAATGTCTCTCTAAACCGGGCCCTGGTTTCACGATCGATCTTCTTGATCACTGATTCGAGGGAATCAAGGGCTTCAGTGAGATCGGCATGTTGCTGATCCAGGTATGTCTTGCGTTGGGTTTGCTCATCAAACTCCTCAATAGCAACCAAATTAACTGGGCCAATTCGCTCAATTTTCCTGGTGATGACTGCAAGCTTTTCATCCCAGTCGTTTTCAGTAGCCCCTTCTGGACAACTTTCAAATAAGGTTTTTGGTTCAGCTCCACTCTTTTTGATCTCTTCCTCAAGAGTGCTTTGCCTCACCAGCACCTCTTGGCGAAGGATTTTTTTATCCGCGACCTGACTCCGCGCGGAATCTACCGCTTGCTCTCTCTCAAGCCTCGATTTTTCTGAATGAACCAGTTGATCCTCAATCTGAGTCAGCTTCTGTCGAGCCTCCTGGAGTGTGCTCTCAACCACCAGCTTTGAGTCAAGGAGTGACTGGAGCCTCTCCTTCAGATCAGCGTTAGGTTCACCTGTTTCAGAGAAAAGACCTTCCAGCTCTTTTTTTCGACCAAACATCGTTTTCATTTGCTCTTGCTGTCGGGTAATACTGTCGGATGTCGAGGTTTCCGCTGTCGTCAGGCGTTGGTACCTAAGCTCTGTAGTGTGGAGTTGAATCCGTGACTGATCATGCTGCTCCCTCACGGTGACCAATGAAGTGTGAAGACCCTCTCGCTCGCCCTCCATCTTCTGGCGCTGTTGATCAAAATCCTTACTCGCGGTAACAGCCTGTTGATATCGTTCTCGAGTTGACTTAAGATCACCCAGACAATCCCTTCGCTGGTTATCGATAGTGACGACCTCCTGCTCGATCTGCTCGCGTTGCTGGTCGAGTTCTCCAAACCGTGCCTCTTCCCTCCCCAATCGATTATGCCGCTCAGTTCGCGTGGTTATCAACGCCCTTAACTGTCGTCCACTCTCTTCTCTCTGATTCCGCAGTTGGTCAAGCTGCTGGCGTGATTTACTGAGGTGATCACGCTGGGTCTCGATCTCTCCCTCCAGTGATCCGATCTGGCTTTGGAGTGTATTGATCTCGGCCTCTCGGGAGAGCACCCCATCACTCCCTCTCTCTTCGGCACCATAACTGATCCAGTTTAAGCCGATGACCTCTCCTCGCCGAGTAACAAAACATTCATCCGACTCAAGTGAATGACGTTCGGATTGTGCTTGTTCCAGACTGTCGGCACAGTAGACACCCGACAAGAGTGCGCCCAGGTAATGGTCATTGTCGATTTTATCTGCCAGCCTTGCCCAGCCTTTTTTATGGACTGGAAGTGTGAATGATCTCGACTCAACAAGAGTTAAGTCTGAATTCGGCTGATTGAGGGACAAACTGTCCAGATTCTCTACACAAACCGCTGTTAATCGAGACCCTAGTAATTGTTCAAGTGCACACTCCCACCCCTCTTCGACCCTGATCGTCTCAGATATCCGTGGAAGAAGATCAAGCTTGTTTTTTTGGAGCCAGTCGGCAAGATCGGCATCATCACCTCCCAGAGCATGTCGTTGTAACTCTTCCAATGTCCCAAGACGAGAGCCGAATTGATGTTTGTGATCACGCAATGAATCAAGATTCCGGGTTTCATCATCCACCAGAGTGCGCAACACCACTCCATCAACCTCCATTTGTTCAATCGATTTTTCAAGAGAATGACACCTCTTGTCGAGTGTTGAAGTCTCTTCTCTTAGTTGTTGGAGCTGGTTACCCTGCAGCAGGGCTTCAATTTCAGAACTACGAGTAGCTAGTTTTTGATGGCGCTCCTCAAAATCCTGAGCCAGTTGCTGGAGGTCTTCGACCCGATGCAGAAGAACATCCCGGTTTCGTGCAGGACGGGCCGATTCCTGGTTGAGTCTCTCCCAATCTGACTGCCAACTTCCCCAATTCTGCTCGGTCTGTTCCCGAAGCACTCTTGTCTCTGCTTCGTGTTTCTGTGCCGCTTCAAAATCAAGGGTAGCTTCACTCAGTTCCTCCTTGACTTGCCGCAACAGCTGGTGATCAACCTGCAGTTGTTGATCAATATCACCAGTGGAGGCTGAAAGCCTCTCCAACTCTTCCTGGCGTTGTTGTCTTGTCTCCTGTGCATGTTCAATACTCTGTTCAACCCCGGCAACTTCAGCTCCCAGCCGATAGAATTCACCCTGAATCGTGTTCAGCTGATCCTGTTCTGCACCCTGCTGTTCCCTTAGCGCACCAATTTCACGCTCCACCTCTCTCTGTCCTGCCAGGCAGGCTTCAGTATTGGTCTCAAGGCTTGCCAGATCCCGGTCATCAATCGCCAGATTTTGATTCAGGGCTTGCCAGCGCAATGATAACAACTGGCCCTGGAGAACTTTCTCCTCTTCGCGCAGGGTCTTGTAACGCTTTGCAGCGCGTGACTGTCTCTGCAGTCTTCGTAGCTGGGCACCAAGTTCATCACGGATATCTGCCACTCGATCCAAATTTTCCCGTGTATGGCGGATTCGGGTTTCGGTATCTCTTCGGCGTTCTTTGAACTTTGCTGTGCCTGCTGCCTGTTCTACCAAGGCTCGGAGATCCTCTGGCTTGGACTCAATGATTCTGCTGACCATTCCCTGCTCAATAACCGAGTAAGATCGGGGGCCGAGGCCGGCATTTATGAGAATATCGGTAATATCTCTGCGACGACAGGTCGCCCGATTGATCGAATACTCCGAAACACCATCCCGTGTCAGGGAACGTCTGATTGCAATTTCAGCGAAGCGCCCATAAGGACCTGTCACCATCCCTTCTGAATTATCAAATACGAGTTCAACCGTCGCCTTGCCGACGGGTTTGCGATCTGCCGAACCGTTGAAAATCACATCGGTCATGCTCTCACCACGCAGGTTCTTTGCCGAAGCCTCTCCCATCACCCACCGAACGGCATCAATAATATTAGATTTTCCACAGCCATTCGGACCGACAACCCCTACAAGATTTGCCGGAATAGTAATTGAAAGTGGGTCTACGAAAGACTTGAAACCGGAGACGTGGATGTTCTTTAACTGCATTGTGAGTTAGGGCAATCCCTGCTGAAATTTACTTTCGCTACGCTTGCCATCTCCCTGGCTGAAGAGAGGCTTGATGGTGATTTTTTGCCAACTGTTAATCCTTGTTATTATACAAGGGATGGTCAGATTATGTCCTGCTTATCCTCTGGTGAAGACTCCGAATAGCTGATTCTGGTTATTTCTCTTCTCCAGCCAGGCAGAAAGATCCCCGGCCCTCACATACTCTCCAATACTCCCGCCCTCTCCACCGAGCAGTAAACAGGGCTTTCCAGGTTAACCCCTCCCGAACTCTTCAGGAATGGGGGGATGAAATAACGCATCCGCTCGCTGCCAGCTTCATGGCAAGCAACTCTCCACTGGGATCCTCACTCCAGCTCCACTTCAGCCCAAAGCGGGCGAATACCCGGTTGAAAGCGACTCGATGGCCATGTCGCTCTCTATCGGCCAGGGGCCCCTCTACATCGAAAATCAGTGCTCTATATCTTGCTATCCAGAGTCTGCTTTTATTGCCTCTTATGAGAAATTAAGTTATAACTTTCTATTGAAATTTTTTTCCGTATTTGGAGCAATAATGATGTCTGGTACCGCAAAACAGAGCACTACAGAGCTTGTTCATGGGATTAAACCCTATAAGCAAAAAAAGAGTGAAAAATTCATGAACCCGAGACAACTCGCTCACTTTAAGTCCATTCTTCAGTCCTGGAAACAGGAACTTCTGGAT
>DIIC01000033.1:18012-18605 GCA_002420425.1 Proteobacteria bacterium UBA5680
GAAAATCAGTGCTCTATATCTTGCACTCCATCATCTACTTATATTGCCTCTTATGAGAAATTAAGTTATAACTTTCCATTGAAATTTTTTTACCGTATTTGGAGCAATAATGATGCCTAGTACCGCAAAACAGCGCGCTACAGAGCTTGTTCATGGGATTAAACCCTATAAGCAAAAAAAGAGTGAAAAATTCATGAGCCCGAGGCAACTCGCTCACTTTAAGTCCATTCTTCAATCCTGGAAACAGGAACTTCTGGATGAAGTATCACGTACTGTGCACCATATGCAGGATGAGACGATTAACCACCCTGATCCAAATGATCGAGCAACTCAGGAGACCGATATGGCTCTTGAACTGCGCAGCCGGGATCGCGAACGCAAGTTAATTCGTAAAATTGATGAGACGATCAACCGTATCGACAACAGTGATTATGGCTATTGCGATGAATGTGGTGTTGAAATTGGAATTAAGCGCCTTGAAGCCCGTCCAACTGCGGGGCTGTGTGTAGATTGCAAATCACTCCAGGAAATCAGGGAAAAACAGCTTGCTTGAGTAACAGGGATACTCCTTGTTGTCCTCCCCTCTGGATGCT
>DIIC01000026.1 GCA_002420425.1 Proteobacteria bacterium UBA5680
GCTTTGAGTTCAAGTACCTTCTCTCTTCAACCCAAAGAAAAGAGGTGGAAAGAGACCTCCTCTACTTCCTCGACTACGACCCCTTTGTTGCTGATCGGAGAGATCACAAATACTTTGTTCGCAGCCTCTACTATGATGATCCGGGCTATACCGCCTTTCACGACAAGATAGATGGTCTGCACTCGCGATCTAAATTCAGGATTCGTACCTACGCCCGAGAGCCTGAAGAACCCTCTCCCCTCTTCCTGGAAATCAAGGGGAGGCACAACAACCTGGTCTTCAAACATAGAACCCCAGTCAGGCGGTCTGACCCCAACTGGAGCACCCTGCAGGGTTTAAAACTGAGTGAGATGCTCCTCGGTGAAGCTGAAAAAAGTGAAGTTCGTGATCAGTTTGAATACGACCTATTTCGAAAGAGGCTCCAGCCTGTCGCGCTGATTGACTATCAAAGACGGCCCTACATCAGTAAATTTGACCCCAGTTTTCGCATCACCTTTGATGAACAACTCTTGGCCACCAAAACCACAGGCCTTTTTCCTGGAGGAAGCGCCTCGCCCAGACAGGTGGTATCAGGCTATACTATTGTTGAAGTAAAGTTTCGACATCATCTTCCATCCTGGTTTCACCAGGTGATTCAAGCCCATGAGTTGAAACGGATCTCAATATCAAAAATTGTCTCGGGTATGGTGAGGCTTAATATTGCTTTTGATGAACACTAACAAGGATATAATTTAAGTTATGGATACTATTTTGCTCAATCCTGAAGGGAACCTGCTCAACTACTCCTACACAGAGATGATCATCAACATGGTGGCGGCCCTGGTGATCGGTATGCTTCTCTCAGTCACCTATAGGGTTACACATAAAGGGCTCTCCTACTCCCAGTCATTCAGTCAGACCGTTGTCTTTATCACCCTTATCGTTGCTATTGTCATGATGGTCATTGGTGGCAGTCTGGCACGCGCCTTTGCACTGGTCGGTGCCCTCTCCATTATCCGTTTCAGGACGGTATTAAAAGATACAAAGGATATGTCATTTATCTTTGGAGCACTCGCCCTGGGCATGGCCGCCGGAACAAGTAACTACTTTCTAGCCGCCGCCGGAAGTGTCATGGTGATCTTTCTCGCTTATCTGCTCTACAAATCCAACTTTGGTGCAGTCTACAAAAGTGAATTTATCCTGCGCTTTCGATTTTTCAGAAGAGGAGAGAGCAGCCACTATCTCGAAGCCATCAACTCTATTTGTAAACGTTCCGACCTTCTCCATATGGAGCCCTCCGGGGACAATGAGAGTGTCAGTCTCACCTATGACCTTGCACTAAAAGACGACAGAACAGCGGACGAACTTACCAAAATGATCGGTGGGCTTGAGGATGTGAGTGAAGTTGTCCTCATCGCTTCAAAGAATGATGTTGATTTTTAGTCGACCACCTCTCAAAACGGGGTAAGTACCATAGTCCGCAGGGGTAACTTGGTGGAGCATCTCCTCCAGTGTGAAATCAAAAACTCCATCCCTGGATGAATCTTTGGGGTGGGTTTCACAATACGGCAGATAACCGTTTTATACCAAATGAGGTATCTGTCAACAGGATGACGGCACCTGATTAATCGCCCTGCCAGTCAGTTGGCAGGGCCTCTCCAAAACTCTCGAGATAGCGCTTGGCAAAGGCCTCCCGGGAAAAGTGGTGGTTCTGGGTCCCGTGGTAGGCGACTTTGTAGGCCCCCAGCAGTGAGGCGATCCGGCCGGTAACTTCCCACTGCCACCCCCTGGCCAGACCATAGAGCATCCCTGCCCGGAAAGCATCGCCACAGCCTGTGGGATCAACAGGCTCCTCCACATGAACTGCAGGAATCTCTAACACACTGCCATTGGTATAGATCCGTGAGCCTTCCGCACCGCGGGTCACCACTATCGCCTCAAGCTGATCGACCAACGCCTCGAGGGGCGATTCGACCCTGTCCATCAGCAGCTGGGACTCGTAATCGTTCATCACCAGCCAGGTGGCCTGATCAACAAAGCCGAGCAGCTCCTGTTTGTTAAAAAGAGGAAGATTCTGGCCCGGGTCCATAATGAAGGGGACCCCAAGCTCAGCAAAATCGGCAGCGTGCTGGAGCATCGCCTCACGCCCATCGGGGGCGACAATCCCCAGAGCCACCCCTTCGGCATCGGCTACCCGGTTCTTGTGGGCCTGATCCATGGCGCCGGGGTGAAAGGCCGTGATCTGGTTGTTGTCGAGGTCTGTGGTGATGACACACTGGGCGGTGAACAGCCCCTCGAGCTCAGCAAGGTGATGGTCGGGGATCTCTAGCTCCTGAAATCGCTGACGATAGAGCTGGAAGTCACTCCCGACAGTCCCCATGGGGAGGGGATCTCCCCCAAGGAGCTTGAGGCTGTAGGCAATATTGCCGGCACATCCCCCATATTCACGCCGCATCTCCGGATTGACGAAGCAGACATTGAGGATATGGATCTGGTCGGGAAGGATGTAGTTCTTGAAGCGTTCTGGGAACACCATGATAGTGTCATAGGCGAGTGAGCCACAGATAAGAGTTGTCACAGCGATATCCTAATAAGAGGGGCAAATGGAGAATCTGAAAAAGAAGAGTATAACCTCTGGAAAAGCAGGTAAAGAGCCCCCATTACTGGATGGATGCAAATCAACCCCTCAACGTCCTTAGGATGACAAGAACCGCGGAACAGCGCCACCTCATCAACCGCCCCCAGCGTACACCTCTTGAGCTCTGCCTGCTTCCCGGGGATGAGGAGGGGCCAGTGGGGGTCTTTGTCCACGGATTCCGCTCAAGTATGGAGGGTGAAAAGTCCATCGCCCTGGTTGAGATGGCCGCCGAGAGGGGGCGCAGCTGGCTGCGTTTCAATATGGCCGACCACTCTCATGGCGGCAATGATCTGGGTACTTTTCGCACCTCCCGGAGCCTGGAGGAGTTGGAGACCGTCATCGAGTGGCTCGCACCACGCCCCGTGGTTCTGGTCGGCTCCAGTTTTGGGGGTTGGCTCTCCCTGCTTGCTGCTCAATATCATCCAAAACGGGTGGCCGGCCTTGTATTGATCGCTCCGGCGATCAACTTTATCCAGTACTACTTTGGTGCCCTGCCCCCTCCCCTGATTGCCCAATGGCAAAAAGAGAGGCTCCACACCTTTACCGATCCCAACAGTGGAGAGGGTTATACCCTCCACGCTGATATCCTCCAAGATGCCAACCGGTGTACCATTGACCTCGACACCCTCTCTCTGGAGGCTCCTCTACGGGTCCTCCATGGAGAGTTGGATGAGGTGGTTCCAGTGGAGATCAGCAGGCGCCTTGAAAAGAGGCTGCCCTCCGCTGATCTCAAAGTAGAGGTGATTCCCGGTGGAGACCATCGGCTCAACCAACATATGGATCGGATCCTCCATGCTGTGGATGAAATCTGGCCCCATTGATAAGAGGAAACCGAATAAGATGAGACCGTTGCCAGCCCTTTTTGCCTTATTTCTGATCATTCCCCTGGTTGAGATCTGGTTCTTGATTGAGGTGGGTAGTGTGGTCGGTGTCGGCTGGACCATCCTGTTGGTAGTCTCAACAGCGGTTGCCGGAGCAGGGCTGATCCGTTTCCAGGGGTTTTCCACCTTTCTGCGCGTTAGGCAAAAGCTGCAACAGGAGCAGATCCCGGCCTTTGAACTGGCAGAGGGGCTGGCTCTCCTGATCGCGGGAGCACTCATGCTTACCCCGGGGTTTTTTACCGATGGCTTCGGTTTTCTCATTCTGATCCCACCACTTAGACGAAAGATGATCCGTTATGCCTTCTCACAGATGGGTGACGGTCCTCGCCCCCCAGACAGTGGCTCCGAAAGCTCCGATCACCACACCCTACAGGGGGAGTGGCGTCATATCGATGATTAACCCCCCACTTCAGGGGTTGACTTTTTCTAATCTCTCTTTATGATTAGCACTCATCCGAGGTGAGTGCTAATAACTCACTGGATATCACAAGATCCCTTTTAATTACAACTGTAGGAGACAGCACGAATGAATATTCGTCCGCTTCATGATCGCGTCGTTGTACGCCGTCTGGAAGATGAGCGCACCACACCCGGAGGCATTGTCATTCCGGATTCCGCTACTGAAAAGCCCATGCAGGGTGAAATCGTTGCCGTCGGCAATGGCAAAGTCCTCGAAAATGGCGAAAGCCGCCCTCTCGACCTAAAAGTGGGAGAGAAGGTGCTCTTTGGCAAATACTCAGGTACTGAGGTCAAGGTCGATGGTGAAGACCTTCTCGTCATGCGTGAGGATGACATCATGGCTGTTATCGAAGACTAACCCTCGATCAACGCTCTTTTTTATTCAAAAAAACATAGGATTCAAAAATAATGTCTGCAAAAGAAGTATTATTTGGTGAAACTGCCCGCAACAGGAAGTTGCGTGGTGTCAATATCTTGTCGGATGCCGTCAAGATCACCCTCGGCCCCAAGGGTCGTAACGTTGTACTGGATAAATCATTTGGCGCCCCCACCGTCACCAAAGACGGGGTCTCGGTTGCCAAGGAGATTGAGCTCCAGGACAAATTTGAGAATATGGGCGCCCAACTGGTTAAAGAGGTCGCCTCCAAGACCTCTGATGTAGCCGGCGACGGCACAACAACTGCCACTGTTCTGGCCCAATCCATGCTGCGCGAAGGGCTCAAGTCTGTTGCCGCCGGCATGAACCCCATGGACCTGAAACGTGGAATTGACAAAGCAGTCATTTCTGCTGTCGAAAACCTCAAGTCACTCTCCAAACCCTGTACTGACCATAAGGAGATTGCTCAGGTAGGCACCGTCTCCGCCAATGCCGACGAGATGGTCGGCGGCATCATCGCTGAGGCGATGGAGAAAGTGGGTAAAGAAGGCGTGATTACCGTCGAAGAGGGCTCGACCCTTGAGAATGAGCTGGATGTTGTTGAAGGCATGCAGTTTGATCGCGGCTACCTCTCCCCTTACTTTGTCAACAACCAGGACACCATGAGTGCTGATCTTGAAGATCCCTTCATCCTGATTCACGACAAAAAGATCTCCAATATCCGTGATCTGCTGCCAGTCCTCGAAGCAGTCGCCAAGGCTGGCAAGCCCCTGGTAATTGTTGCTGAAGACATAGAGGGTGAAGCACTTGCCACTTTGGTCGTCAACACTATTCGCGGCATCGTTAAGGTCGCTGCTGTTAAAGCCCCAGGCTTTGGTGATCGACGCAAGGCAATGCTGCAGGATATCGCTATCCTCACCAGCGGCAATGTCATCTCCGAAGAGGTCGGCATGAGCCTTGAAAATACCTCCCTTGATGATCTTGGTAACGCCAAGCGGATCCAGATCTCCAAAGACAACACCACCATTATTGATGGTGCCGGGAGCACCGACGACATCGAAGCCCGGGTCAACCAGATCCGAGCCCAGATTGAAGAGGCCACTTCCGACTACGATAAAGAGAAGATGCAGGAACGTGTTGCCAAACTTGCCGGTGGTGTTGCGGTTATTAAAGTAGGTGCCGCAACAGAGGTCGAGATGAAAGAGAAAAAAGCGCGTGTTGAAGATGCGCTTCATGCTACCCGCGCTGCCGTTGAAGAGGGTGTCGTGCCTGGCGGTGGTGTTGCCCTGGTTCGCACTATTGAGGCTGTTGAAGCTATCAGCGGTGACAACCACGACCAGGACATGGGTGTGGCTATCGTCCGACGCTCTCTTGAAGAGCCGCTGCGTCAGATTGTTGCCAACGCCGGTGATGACTCCTCAGTGATTCTCAACCAGGTTCGCAATGAAGCGGGCAACTACGGCTATAACGCTGCAACCGGAGAGTATGGTGACATGATCGAGATGGGTATTCTTGATCCCACCCTGGTGACTCGCGCAGCTCTGCAAAATGCTGCCTCTATTGCCGGTCTGATGATCACCACCGAGTGCATGGTAGCCGATGCCCCGAAGGATGACGCCAGCGATGGCGGCATGCCTGATATGGGCGGTATGGGCGGTATGGGCGGTATGGGTGGAATGGGCGGCATGATGTAACCCCTTCCCCTGCCAATATGTTAAAAAAGCCCTGCTCATGCAGGGCTTTTTTTATCTCCTCTCCAGACTCAACCCTTATCCGCTCACTTTCTCATCGCTCTCAGGACAGGGTATATCGACACTGCACTCTCCTTGTTTTAGATGCAAATCATGACGGTTATCATTACTGATCACCCTGATTTTGTTTCTCTATAACTTGATGAATACCAATAAGCCCTCAGCTAACTCGCAGAACTGCTGGCCGGGAGATGGCATAATCCCTCTAGAGGCAACATTAGGCTTAGCTCCCCCAACTCTTTGTATAGAAAACGGCACTATATCCACAAACACTGCTCCTGATGAAGAATAATCAACACCAGCAACTGATTGAAAGAGAGATTACTCAGCTTCCAGAGGCGCTGCAGGGCTCAGTAATGCAGGCATGGAGTGAGTTCATTTCACTTGAGTCTGGAGTTGCAATCATCGAAACCATGGATGAACTGCTGGCTCTCTCCCTCCCCCGCGTGTGGGCAGGGAGTGCATTTGTCTCGCGTATCTGCCTAAACCGTCCACAACTTCTCAAGACACTTATCAGCTCAGGGGAGTTGATGAAGCCCTATCGCCAGAATGAGTTGACCCGGAAGGTCGAGGCACTCTGCAGTTCAATCAGAGATGAGGTAGGGCTAGCCTCTGAATTACGCCAGATCCGCCAGCGCGAAGCCCTGAGAATCGCCTGGCGGGACCTTGCCGGCTGGGCCGACCTGAAAGAGGTCACCCACACCCTTTCAGATCTGGCTGATGGTCTCCTCCACCAGGCACACTCTCTCGCCCATCAGCTCTGCATTGAAAGCTATGGCGCTCCCCAAGGGGGTGGCGATGGATCAAATCAACTGGTGGTTCTAGGGCTTGGAAAACTGGGGGGAAGAGAACTCAATTTCTCCTCAGATATAGACCTTATCTTTGCCTATCCCGAAGAGGGGACAACATCAGGCAGAAACCCCCTCTCCAACCACGAGTTTTTTACCAAGGTAGGCCACAGAATTATAAAGTTCCTGGATGCCAATACTTCAGAAGGTTTTGTTTTCAGAGTCGATATGCGACTTCGACCCAATGGCGCCAATGGCCCCCTGGTCCTATCCTTTGATGCCATGGAGCACTACTACCAGACCCATGGCCGTGACTGGGAGCGCTACGCCCTGATCAAAGCCAGACGTGTTGCCGGGCCTGCTACTGAGGGCCGGCAGCTGCTTGACAACCTGAAGCCTTTTATCTATCGCCGCTATCTGGACTTTGGTGCTTTCGAGGCGATTCGTTCAATGAAGCAGATGATTGAGCGTGAACTTCGACGCAAGGGGATAGAAGATAACGTCAAACTCGGTGCTGGTGGTATTCGCGAAATCGAGTTTATTGCTCAGAGCTACCAACTGATACGTGGGGGGCGTGAGCATCAACTCCAAACACAATCTCTGCATACCGCCTTTGATGAGCTTGAGAACAGCGGGGTGATGAGTAAGGAAGATATAAAGATACTCATCACCGGTTACCATTTCTTAAGAGCCACCGAGCACCGACTGCAGATGGTGCAGGATCAACAGACCCATCTCCTGCCAGCTGAAACAAATGCCCAACAGCGGCTGGCTTTCTCTATGGGCTTCCCTTCCTGGAGAGCGTTTGAAAGTGACCTCAGAAGCCAGATGCTCCGGATACACTCCACCTTTACCCAAGTTTTCTCGATCAACCCAGAACAATCAGACCCAAAAGATCGACACTTTTTCACTGATATCTGGCACAACGCTCTCAGTGAAGATGAGTGTCTTAGATTACTTAAACATTGTGGTTACCGAGACCCGGAGTCGGTCTGTGCCTTGCTGGATCAGCTTCGAAATGGCAGTACTTACCGCAGCTATTCGAGCACTGGACGTGATCGCCTCGACCGCCTGATGCCAAAACTTCTTGATCACTGCTCTACCACTGAAACCCCTGAAGAGACCTTTGCCAGGGCCACGCGAGTGGTCTCCGCCATAGGCCGGCGCTCGGCCTATCTCTCTTTGTTGATTGAAAACCCGCTCGCCCTCGAACAGTTCATCCGCCTCTGTACAGCCAGCCCATGGGTCACCAACTGGATTGGTCAACACCCCATCGTCCTTGATGAGTTACTTGACCCGATCACCAACTATCAACCTCTCACCCGAGAGATTCTGACTGAGGATCTCGCATTACGTTTCAATCATCTGCCCGTCGATGACCTCGAGCAACAGATGGATCTGCTCAGGGAGGTTCACCACGGCCATCTCCTGCGGATTGCTGCTGCAGATACTGCAGACATCATCGACTCTGGACAAGTAGGCCAGCAACTTGCCGTACTGGCTGAATCGGTGCTGACTGAAGCGCTGCAACTGGCGGAAGCCGGCCTCCGTCATAAATTGGAGCTCCCCTCTTTTGGTGATCCGAAAGCAGCCCCGGAATTTGGTATCTTTGCTTACGGAAAACTCGCCGGTGAGGAGCTTGGCTACCACTCAGACCTGGATATCATCTTTCTGCTCAACCAATCTGTTGATGGCCGCTACCCGCCAGAAACAGGACACTACTTTGCTCGCCTTGCTCAACGACTTGTTCATATTCTGACTACCCGTACTCAGGCAGGAATGCTCTACGAGATTGATATGCGCCTTCGTCCCAGTGGCCGTTCAGGAACCCTGGTCTCCAGCTTGAGTGGCTTTACCGCCTACCAATTGAACAAGGCCTGGACCTGGGAGCACCAGGCTCTTGTTCGTGCCAGGCCGGTTGTCTCAAGCAACACGTTAAGTGCTGAATTTGAAAAAACCCGGAAAGAGGTGCTCACCCTGCCAAGAGATCCGACCATACTGGCTGATGAGATTGTAACCATGCGCACACGGATGACCGCTAACGACCGTTCAGATGAGCAGTGGTTTGACCTAAAACTCGGGCGTGGTGGTATTGTAGATATTGAGTTTATCGTTCAGTATTGTGTCCTGAGGTGGGCCCATAATCACCCTGAGCTGACAGCGCCAAGAAACAACGTGGTGCTACTTGAAACACTGGGCAATTCAGGGGTGCTGGAGTCAGCAAAAACCACTGCCCTGAAAATGATCTACAGCGAACTCCTGGCGATGGAGCAACGATTAAAGTTACAGGAATTGCCACCGATGGTTGGACAACAGCTCTTCGTGACAGAGCGCCAACAGGTGATAGGGCTGTGGGACGAACTGTTATTGAAGAGATGAACAATCTTTGACACCCTATATAATGCGGTGTTTTATTAAAGATTGCATGAATAGACTTTAGGAGTTTACAGCGTATGTCATTTGCAGATAGGGACGGGGTGATCTGGTACGATGGAGAGATGGTCCCCTGGCGTGATGCCACCACCCACATACTGACTTTTTCACTTCATTATGGGCTTGCTGTCTTTGAAGGGGTGCGCGCCTATGAGGGCGAGAAGGGTACGGCCATCTTCAGGCTAAGAGAGCATACAAAAAGGCTATTTAGTTCAGCCCATATTCTCAGAATGAAGGTTCCCTACGATCTGGAGACCTTATTCCAGGCACAAATTGATGTGGTCAGACAGAATGGCCTGAAAAGCGCCTATCTCCGGCCACTGGTTTTTTACGGTTCAGAGGGGATGGGCCTGCGTGCCGACAACCTGCTTCCCCATGTCGCTATCGCCGCCTGGAATTGGGGAAGCTACCTGGGTGATGAGGGGATCGAAAAAGGGATCAAGGTCCGCACCTCCTCCTATACCCGTCACCATGTCAATATCTCCATGTGTCGTGCCAAGGCTGCAGGACACTATATCAACTCAACCCTGGCCCTCGGTGAAGCCATTTCAAGTGGCTGTGATGAAGCCCTCCTCCTGGATGCACAGGGCTATGTGATGGAGGGTTCAGGTGAGAACCTCTTCCTTGTCCGTGATGGCGTAATCTACACCCCAGATCTCACATCAGCACTTGATGGCATCACCCGCGACACAGCGATATGCATCGCTCAAGAACTGGGCTATCAAGTGGTTGAAAAAAGAATTACCCGGGATGAGGTCTATATCTCAGATGAGGCCTTCTTTACCGGGACAGCTGCTGAAGTGACCCCGATCCGAGAACTCGACGACCGCATCATCGGTCAGGGTGCCCGCGGGCCTGTCACTGAAGCCATCCAAGCCACTTTTTTTGATGTCGTCCATGGGCGAAAAATAATCGACCCAGAGTGGCTGACCATCATCTGATCCAACAAGGACTCTTCCATGAACAGCCCCTATGGCATCACCACTCCCGTTGAGGTTATCAACCACCCACCGACTCCGACAACACTCTCTTCCCAGGGTCTGCCGCTCTACTGTCCCACCTCGAGCAATGAACTCTGGAGCAGTCATCCCCGGGTCTACCTAGCTATAGAAAAAAGGGGTGAGATCACCTGTCCCTACTGTGGTACTCACTATATCACTGAGGAAGAGAACCACTGAGCAGGCCAAGGCAGACTCTGGTTGTTGGACCCTCCTGGGTAGGCGATATGGTTATGGCCCAGAGTCTCTTCCAGGTCATCAAGGGGGAACACCCGACATCAACACTCAGTGTACTCGCTCCAGCATGGACCCGTGCCCTCACCGAGCGGATGCCCGAGGTCGATCGGACCTTCGCACTGGAGTTCAGTCATGGCGAGCTTGGACTGAAAAAACGCCTTCAGACCGCAAGAATGCTTGAAAAAGAGGGTTTTACCCATGCAATCATTTTGCCTAATTCACTCAAATCTGCCCTCATCCCCCTATTTGCCAAAATCCCGCTTCGAACAGGGTTCAGGGGTGAGATGAGATGGGGCTTGATCAATGACCTTAGGTTGCTGAACAAGGAGCTGCTGCCCCTAATGGTTCAGCGCTTTGAACACCTTGGCCGGCCTGCCACCGAAGGGGCCCCACC
>DIIC01000002.1:0-213 GCA_002420425.1 Proteobacteria bacterium UBA5680
ACCTGCCTCAATCAAACTGAATCTTATCATCTCTCTGTGCGACTTTTTTCCAATCCAGCCGATGTTGCCAGATGGCGAGCTAACCTGGTTTTGGCAGCGGTGTGCCCCTGACTTTTTTGATCGGGTTAAGTGCGAGGTGGGTTTTCAGATGCTCTACACCCGGCAGGTGGATCAATTGGTTACGCAGAAAATGGTCACAGGCATCGATATCTG
>DIIC01000002.1:602-12293 GCA_002420425.1 Proteobacteria bacterium UBA5680
CCTGGATCGCCTCTTCGAATGCCTTGGCCTGCTGAAGGTCGAGGGAGACCTCAATAAAGACATCAAGTGTAATCCCAAAGGCGGCAGGATCAATGATCGCGGTGTAGCCCGCTATGACCCCGTTCTCTTCAAGTCGTCTGACACGACGCCAGCAAGGGGTTGTCGATAGGCCAATCTTCTCTGCCAGGTCGGCAATCGGTAAGCGCCCATTCACCTGGAGAGCGGCAACTATTTTTAGATCATGGTTATCCATCACTCAATATAGTCGATATTAACAAATAATATACATAAATTAGAAGAAACATCTATTATTGTAACTAATATTTAAAAATAAGCAAAGAAATTCCCCCATTTATGAGTTACAAAATACTCTACAGGAGGTAAACCTAATTTCATCTGTTCTGGTGTTTTTCAGCAGCAGTTGAAATTTCCAACACCTCCCAGGGTTGCAAAACGAGCATATTTACAGAGCGGCAGCTCGGGACGCACGATAAGAATCGGAAAGGCTGAAAAGCCTCAAACCGGCAGCCGTCAGTGACGGCACTCTCTAACAGGAGAAGAGACAAACCGTTATGGATTATCGAAATTGTTGCAGCCATTTTAAGACCGCCGACAACACCAGGGTAGGGGGTTATTCTTGAGCAGCAGGGTCATCAATTTTCTCTCCTCCTCTTCATCGGCCGACAAGGTCTGTGTGATGGGAAATGAGGCAACTGCCAGGGCCGCCATCGAGGCGGGTGTCCAGGGGGTCTTCTCCTATCCGGGCACGCCCTCTACCGAGATCTCCGAGATATTTTCAACCCTCAGCAGTTTCGACATCAATTCAGTAGATAGGACGCTGCATCCCCAATATGTTCCCTACCCGGTCTACTTTGAATACAGTGTTAATGAAAAAGTAGCACTGGAGAAAGCGATTGCATTCTCTATTGGCCATAAAAGCGCTCTTTGCTGTATGAAGAATGTGGGCATGAATGTAGCTTCTGATGCGTTGATGACGGTTGCTTATCAGAAGATTTATGCCCCTCTGGTGATTATCGTCTGTGATGATCCTGGTTGTCATTCAAGTTCAAATGAACAGGATTCCAGGCATTGGGGGCGGATGGCCTCAGTCCCCCTGTTTAATCCTGCCCACCCGGAAGATGCATATCAGATGGCCAAGGAGGCATTTCTTCTCTCCGCTGAGATTCAACTCCCTGTCATTGTCCGCTTAACAACACGTGTCTCTCATACTCGAAGTACGGTCGGCTATAATGGTATTCAACTCAATCAAAACCCAGGAGCATTCAAAAGAGCGCCTGTCCAGATCAATATTCCGGCACGCAATGCAGATGCCCATCAACAACTTGTTGATAAGGTTCATTCGGAAAAATTCCAACGCTATTTCTGGAACAACAATTCACTCACAAGCTCGAGTAGTTCAAACCTCTACGGGGTCATCAGTTCAGGCGTCTCTGCCGTCTATCTTGAAGAGGTCCTCTCCAGATTCAAACTCCAGCAGAGAGTGGCAACCCTTAAGTTGGGGCTTATCTTTCCCTTTCCGGAAAAGGATGTCCTGCTTTTTCTTAAACAGGGTTTTAAATACGTACTGATTCTTGAGGAGCTGGAGCCGGTGATTGAGCACCAGGTGCGGTCGGTCGCTCAAAAAAACAACTTGAATCTGAAAATCATGGGAAAAGGGTTCTCTAATCTGGAGCGAACCGGAGAGTACTCAATATCAATAGTGACCCAGGTCATTTCAGATTTTATGAGCCTCTCTCTAAAAGAGATTAAGAAGCCTCTTCAGGGACTGAATGGATTGGTCTCCAATCTTCCCCAACGCCCACCCACCCTCTGCGTAGGCTGTCCCCACCGCGCAACCTACTATGTGCTCAAGCTTGTGATCCCCAGAACCGATGAGGGGCCATTGTTATGCGGTGATATAGGGTGTATCGGTCTGGGTGCGCTCCCGCCTCTGAAGATGCTGGATACGGTCAATCATATGGGGATGAGTATTCCAATGGCTCAGGGGCTCTCTGAAGCGATCGATCATCAACATCCAAATGGGGTGATAGCAATTGTTGGAGATGGGACCTTCTTCCATTCAGGAATTCCGGCACTGTTGAATGCGGTCTATACCAAAGCCAATATCACGGTCATTATTTTTGACAACCGGACAATCGCCATGACCGGAGGCCAGGACCATCCCGGATCAGCCAAACACCAAGGGACCCATAATGTGGAAATTGAGGGCTTGGTAAGGGGGGTTGGAGTTGAATCAGTCTCGACGGTAGATCCGTTCAATGTCAAACAGATGTTCTCTACCCTCAAGGAGGTCATCAGCCACCAGGGAGTTTCTGTGGTCGTGGCCCAGTCACCCTGTATCAAGATTGACTCTCCACTGCTTCCGGACCGTTCCCAGATGAAGGTTGTTGTCGATCACAACCACTGTTCAACCTGTTTTCATCATGTTGATAAAACACACCCTTGTTCCCAGTTGTGCACTCCTTCCAGCGGGCTTGCGCGTGCAAGAGCAAAAATTGCGGCTGACATCCATCTTCCTGCAAAACATCAATCATGTCCTGCAAATATATGTAATCACGGGTTTTTTAATTCAATTCTCGCAGGTGATTACAGCACCTCCCTCGCCATTATCAGGGATAACCTGCTGTTCGCCCGAACCTGCGGCGATATCTGTCACCGCCCTTGTGAAGGGGATGGGATCAACAAGGTGCCGGTAAAGCAGCTTAAAAAATATGTCTCTTCGATTGATGACAACTTCAATGATTTCACCACGCTTGATAAGCGAATCAATGAGGCCAGGAGACAACACCATTCGGTTGCAATTATCGGGGCGGGTCCTGCCGGGTTGAGCGCTGCTTACGATCTTCTGCTTCAGGGGTTTTCAGTCACCCTCTATGAGAAAGAGCATTCCGCCGGGGGACTGTTGAAGTTTGCGATCCCCGATTTCAGGATGGACAAAGGAGGTTATGAAACTGAGATCCAGTTTCTCGCCAACCATGGGGTGACTTTTAACTTTGGGCATGCCCTGGGAAGTGAGATCACCCTTGATGGCCTGTTGACTGATTATGGTGCAGTAATCCTGGCAATCGGCCTTGGCAGATCGCTGTTGTTGGATCAGGTTGAGAAGGCGCTTCCCCGGCATCAGAAATACAGTGCTGTTGACTTTCTCAGGCAGTATAACCTGGGGCTGATTGATCTGAGGGCTGGTTCAACGCTCATCATCATTGGCGGCGGCAATAGTGCGATTGATGCCGCCAGGACGGCCAAAAGAATTGATCAAAACAACAGGGTGATTCTCTCCTGTCTGGAGAGCAGGGAGGCAATGCCGGCATTTGATCAAGAGATCGCTGAAGCACTGGAAGAGGGTGTTGAGCTGATTACAGAGAGTGAAGTCAATAATATTGAAGCTGGGGATGACCAGAATTTTTCTCTCACCCTGAAGAACACTTTGACCGGGAAGACAATCACCACACTCAAAGGCCACTACCTTATAACTGCTATCGGCCAGAGTGGTGATCCGGAATCACTCACCGGAAATCACGGCATTGTTCTCGACAAAGAGGGCCGCCTTCCTGGAGATCCGTCAAGTGAGCTCTCATATGATCATCCCTCCGGCAATAGAGCAGGCGCCCTCTTTGTTGCCGGTGATATCGCCTCAGGAAACCATATGAGCCTGATCGGTGCAATTGGCAGTGGAAAGAAGGCAGCGATCGGGGTTCGGAGGGCATTACAGGGTTACCAGTATGAATATGAGGCCGATGGGCCTCTTCAGGCCCTGAACAGCAGACACTCCCATGGAGTTGATTCGAGCCATGCTTTGATGTGGGAGGAGCAAAGCCCCGACCAGTGGAGCGGAGATATTTCAAGGTTTGATCTCTATCAGCCCTGTGAACGCTGCAACCACTGTATTGATAACTTTGGGTGTCCTTCACTGGTCAAGGTTAATGGGAAGGTGCAGATTGATCAGGGATCCTGTACGGCTTGTGGTTTCTGTATTGATGTTTGTCCTAACAACGCCATCAAATGGGCAGAAGCGACAGCTGATATCAGCCCTGTCGCCCTCTCCTGAAAATCGAGGCAAGACAATGAGCCGGGATATAAAAGTGATGGTAACCGGAGTCGGGGGGCAGGGCGTCATCTACCTGGTTGACTTGCTGGTAAGTGCTGCAACGCGATCGGGTATTAGAGTGTCAACCAGTGAGGTACATGGCCTCTCCCAGAGAGGTGGATCAGTCAATGCCGGCGTTACTTTTGGAGAAAATACTTTTGGCTTTGTCGATCAGGGTGAGGCTGACTATCTGATTGGGCTTGAGTTCCTGGAGGCTCAGCGTCATCTCTCCTATCTTCACTCTCTCTCATACGCTGTTATCGACAATACGAGAATTCTGCCATTCTCAGTCAGCTCTGAAGCCAGTACCTACCCTGATACACCTGAACTGTTGGCGTTTCTGGAGGAGCAGATCGCCCGGGTGATTCTGATTGAAGATCAACTTGAAGAGGTGAATCCACTTCATCGCCATCTGTTTGTCCTTGGAAAAGCAACAACGCTTGAAGGATTTCCTCTGACCTCCCATGCTATTGAAAAAGCCATCGAGGAGATAACCCGACCCGCTCTGCAAGAGCAGAACATTACTCTTTTTCGTCAGGGGTGTGGGACAGACGCCGGCATCAAGAGACATCGTGCACAGGGGGGTCAGGGTGATCAAACGGCACGCTCTATTGTTTAAGTCTTTCTAGGCGCGTTGGCGGCTTGTCAATAAACACTAAAGTTATTCAGGTATTGTCAGAGTAGGGCAACTACCGGTATAAGAGATCTGGGAAATATAAAAGCTGATACCAACTTATCCTGGAATAAAACACCAATGTATGACCTTTAAAGGAGGATTAAGATGTTTTTTAAATCAAAACCACAAAGCAATGATGACTCAGTGAAGTACCTGCTCGACGAAGAGCACATTCCCAAGTCGTGGTACAACATTGCTGCCGATCTGCCTGAACCTCTCGCTCCCCCACTGCATCCCGGCACCGGGCAGCCTATAGGGCCTGATGATCTTGCCCCCCTTTTCCCTATGGGCCTTATTCTTCAGGAAGTGAGCGCTGAACGTGAGATTGAGATTCCTGATCCTGTCAGAGATGTCTATCGCCTCTGGAGGCCTTCTCCTCTCTTCCGTGCCAGGCGTTTGGAAAAAGCCCTCGATACACCAGCCAAGATCTACTATAAATATGAAGGGGTCAGCCCGGCAGGCAGCCATAAACCCAATACTGCGATCGCTCAGGCATTCTTTAACCAACAGGAAGGGGTCAAGAAGATCGCTACTGAAACCGGCGCAGGACAGTGGGGTTCATCCATGGCCCTTGCCGGCACATTTTTTGATATCGATGTCTCGGTCTTTATGGTGAAGGTGAGTTTCAATCAAAAACCCTATCGACGTGCGCTGATGGAAACGTATGGGGCAAGCTGTGTTGCAAGCCCCAGTAATCTGACTGAATCCGGAAGAAAAATTCTTGCAGAAGATCCCAACTCTCCCGGGAGCCTGGGTATTGCCATCTCTGAGGCTGTTGAGGTTGCGGCAACCAATGATGACACCAAATACGCCCTGGGGAGTGTGTTGAGTCACGTTCTACTCCATCAGACTGTCATCGGCCAAGAGGCGATCGCACAGTTTGATATGGCTGATGACTATCCGGATATTGTCATCGGTTGTGCCGGTGGCGGCAGTAACTTTGCCGGAGTCGCTTTCCCCTTCCTCGGACAGAACCTGCGTGAAGGCAAGAACACGCGGATTATTGCAGTTGAACCATCCGCCTGTCCTTCATTGACTCGTGGTACCTACGCCTATGACTTCGGTGATACGGTCCACCTCACGCCGCTGGTTAGAATGCATACACTGGGCAATAGCTTTATCCCTCCTCCCCTCCATGCGGGTGGACTCCGATATCACGGTATGGCACCTCTGGTGAGCCATGTGAAGGAGCTTGGCCTGATTGAAGCCGCAGCGGTCCACCAGAACCCCTGTTTTGAAGCTGGGGTTCAGTTTGCCAGGGCTGAAGGCATTGTTCCGGCACCTGAGAGCACCCACGCTGTTCGAACAGCGATTGATGAGGCGCTTCGATGCAAAGAAGAGGGCAAGAGCGAGACGATACTGTTCAACCTCTCTGGTCATGGGCACTTTGATATGGCAGCCTACACCGATTATTTTGCTGGAGACCTTGCAGATGAGAACTACGACCAGGAGGCACTGGATAAGGCCTTGTCTGAACTTCCTGATGTCGCAGCAGCTTAATTAGACAAGCTGAATCGAGATTGAGGCGGCACTGTAAGGTGTCGCCTTTTTTGTCACTGGTCTCGCTCGGTCTTTAATAACATCCTGAGTATATTGCTGAGTCCAGCGTCCTCTGTTTGTAACAGCTCAAGGAGCTCCCTGGCTTTTGCAGGAGTGAGCCGCTGAACACGTTCAAAGAGCAGCAGGGAGAGCTCTTGTTTAACCCTGCCTTGGTCGCCGGAAGGAAGTTCAATGATGGATTTGGAGCGGCTTGAGCGGTTGAGAAGTGCTTCTGCCAACCCGGCCACTCCCTGTCCTGTTGTCGCCTGAGTCATCAAGATGGGCAGCTCCCGCTTGCGTTGGCCCTCTCTTTTTGAGATTGACAAGAGCTGATTGAAGGCAACGGATGCGGTAGGGAAATCTGATTTATTAAGTACCAGGATGTCAGCCACTTCAAGAATTCCACCCTTTAGGGTCTGCAGGTCATCGCCCATTCCCGGTGCACTGATCAGGGCGGTGGTATCGGCCACTTTGCACACCTCAATTTCCGATTGCCCAATCCCCACGGTCTCGATAATGATGATCTCCCGACCTGAAGCTTTCATCAGTTTGATATATGAACTGATGGTAGGTGCAAGCCCGCCCAGTAGGCCTCTGGATGCGAGTGAACGGATAAAGACACCTGAGTCACCATCATGTTCTGTCATTCTGATCCGATCGCCAAGAACAGCTCCTCCCCGTAGAGGGCTGCTGGGGTCAACGGCAATAACCCCAACCGACAGATCGTGAGAACGAAATTCGCTGATGAGCCTCCCTGTCAAGGTTGATTTGCCGACACCCGGCGTTCCGGTAATGCCGATTACTTTCGATTCATTGACAAGAGAAGGTTCTAATGCACTGATCAGAGCAGAAGGGGCGCTCCCTTTCTCAACAAGGGTAAGGCAGTGGGCGAGAGCGATCAGGTCTCCAGCGGTTAATCGGGAGAGGAGATCACCGATAGCTGGATATTCACTGTCGCCTTCAACCCCAGAGGGCGATGCTTCTTGATCTTGAGGAGACTCTTTTATCATTAGTCTTGGGGTAGAAATGTTTTGCTCTATTTAGGGTTTAAGCAGTACCAGATAATTTGTGAAGCTTAAGAGCACACAGACCCTGACCAGATCATGCAAGGCATCAGGCGACCCTCCTCCATTATAGACAACTTCCCTCTGACGTTCCGTTCAGGCTGTAAAAAGTCAGCCCGTTAGGGAGTAATCAGGCCGGCGTCGCTCCTGAAATGCACAGATGCCTTCCCTGGCGGCTGCTGTACATGCACTGGCGCCAAAGGCGATGTAACCGACCTCAAGGGCCTCTTCAAGGGTTGTTTTCTGTGCCGCATCGGCAATCGCACTCTCCATAATCGCTATCACCTCTTTGCTAAGGAGGTCACCAGAGGCTGATTGTGGTTTTATCGGAGGCATTTCACCGATCTCAACGGGTTGATCGCTAATGGCCTTCATTTCAGATGAAAGAGTGTTAATCCGATCAATCGAAGCCTCAATTAGTTCATGGTAGCTGTCAGCAATGCCATCAAGAACACCAATTTTTAATGCCTCTTCTGAGCTCATTTTTTGAGCATTTATAACCATTCCATGAAAGAGGTCAGCGGCATGGGGCCATTTTCGATAGGGGACCACCATCGCCCCGATTCCGGGAACTATACCCAGGGTAATTTCAGGCAGCTGGAACCAGGCCTCTTTAAGAGCGATCAGGCTATGGCATCTCATCGCCAGCTCAAACCCCCCGCCCAGTGCCAGGCCGTTGATGGCGGCAACGACAGGCTTTGACATTCCATCGATATGACGCAGGAGTCGGGAACACTCTCTTGAGTATTGCGCCGCCTCATCAGAGTTGCCCAGCATTGATGGAAATCGCCCAATATCAGCCCCGGCACAGAATGCCCGGGTGCCATAGCCGGTCAGGATAAATCCTCTGACATCGGGATCATTTTCAAATCGTTCTATTACAGAAAGAATCTCATCATTCATCTGGTCGTGAAGAGCATTGAGTGCATCAGGACGACGTATGGTGATGATTTTGCAGCCTTTGAGATCATCAACAAGAATATGACGATAGAAGTTGAGATAATCATTGATCGACTTTTTCGGAACCGGCATCCCGGGCCGATCGACAGAAAAGACAGTTAGAATTCGATCTACTTCTGTTGTACCCATATCCTGCATCAGCTCAAAAGGTCCTTTCTTGAAGCCCAGTGCTATACGACATCCGAGTTCAAGATCATTTGACGATGCGATCTCATTATCAATAATATCGACGGTCTGAGAGAAGAGGACCCCAAGGAGGCGGTCACGGATCAGATCTCTCTTGCTGACGTCAACATCAATGGTTTCCCCCGGCAAGAGCGTATTCCACTTTGAGACCGAGCTGAAGATGGGGGCGGGGAGGTAGTGGTTACCCTCCTCTTGGGCCTGAAAGGTGTTGGTCTCAATAATAATGGGGTTTCCATTTGCAATATTAAGCACACAAAAAGGGCCGGCAAAGACAAACTCAGAAGCAACACTGTCAACCTCCTGGGCAGTAACCCCTTGGTCGAGCAGGTAACCGGCTTCGTTGCACCAGTTATCAAAGATCCGATCAAGCATAAAACAGAGCACGTCTGCGGCCACCAAAGGAACTTTCCCGGTCGCACTGAAAATCCAGCGAAGTTGATCAACAAGGGTATCGTCTCCCCCCTCCCAGCCAACGACTTCGACTGCAGGGTTGCTGAAGGCAGGGGCAAAGAAGTGGGTGATTGCAGAGCGTTGTTTATATTGCAGATCAGCGAAAATAAGAGAGGCCGGGAGTGAGCTTGTGTTTGAGGTGATCAATGTTTGTGGAGAGATAATGGATTCCACCTGTTTGAATATTTTTCGTTTGAGATCGACATTCTCAGTGGCGGCTTCAAGCACCCAGTCACACCCTGAGATTGATTCATAATCAAGCGTATAGGTGATATTATGAGTAACGCGCTCTGCCTGGTTCTGGGTCAGTTTTTTTCGTTTAAGCCCTTTTTTGACATAACCCGATATCCTCTCTTTTGCTCGTTCCAGTGACTCTTCACTGAGGTCGACGAGGGTAAGCGATAGCCCCGGGATTGTACTGAGCAGGTAGTAGCTGATATCGGGGCCAATAGTGCCGGCACCAATTACAGCAACGGCTTTTGGGAAGCCTCGTGAGGGGGTTTGAATGAGTGGATTTTGATGTTCTCTCTTCAGCATGGTCTGTTAGCCTAATCTATGGTGATTGTTGTTTGTCGCTACCCTCAGCTTTGAATGAGTTGTAAGCTCGCTGGAGTGGGGAAGATGTTGTTGATAGCCTCTTTGATGAATCTAATGAAATTAAATTTATCCATTGCCAGTAATATTACTATACTGTTGTTGCTGACTATAAGGAACACTATATAAATGGCATCAACAACAAATCAACAAAGGCAAAACCGACCCGCAGTCGGTGGGTCTTGTCCCTATTCAAAGAGTGAACGGATCGAACGGGAGATGAAACATTGGACGTTCTGACAGCAGCAATCATGCTCTTTTTGATTATGGATCCTCTTGGAAATATCCCTGTATTTCTGAGTGTCCTTGGAAACGTACCTGAGGTTAGGCGAGGTCATGTCCTCAGGCGTGAGCTGGTAATTGCGTTTCTGGTGTTGCTGCTCTTCCTCTTTGTTGGGCCCTATATCCTCAAGTTTCTGAACCTCAGCCAGGAGGCAATACGTATTGGCGGTGGATTGGTGTTGTTTCTGATCGCACTTAGGATGATCTTTCCAAGTGGTGAAAACGTTATGGGCAAAACGCCTGAGGGCGAGCCTCTTGTTGTTCCTCTTGCCATCCCGATGATAGCGGGTCCCTCAAGTCTCGCCATGTTGATGCTTCTGCGAAACAATATGGAAGCCAAGTGGATAGATCTCTTTCTGGCGGTAACGCTGGCCTGGCTGGCAACCGCTTCGATCCTGCTGCTGTCGAATCATCTCTTTAGGTTATTGGGAACTCGAGGCCTTATTGCCATTGAGCGTCTGATGGGAATGGTGTTGATTATAATATCAGTGCAAATGCTATTGGATGGGATTGCAAGATATCTCCAGCTTCAATCCTGAATGGTTTTAAGAGCTGGCTTATGAATTTGATTCAATGACTCTTGTCGGGCAAGTCTACAGGCCTCCCTCCGAGGCTGAGAGTATTCTGATCCAGATTACAGAGGGCTGCAGCCACAACAAATGCACCTACTGTGGAATGTATCGCGGAAAGCAGTTCCGGGTTAAATCATTGGTTGAGATAGAGCAAGAACTGCTTGACCATGCCAGGTTTGGCCCGCTCCAACGGCGACTTTTCCTCTGTGACGGAGATGCTTTGGTGCTCTCAAGCCGTCGTCTGCTCCCTGTTCTTGATGCCATTCGCCGGACGCTTCCCTGGATCGAACGCGTAGGCATCTATGGGGATACTCGGGGGGTTCTGAATAAGACGGTTGATCAGCTCATTCAGTTGAAAGAGGCGGGATTGGGGATTGTCTATCATGGCGTTGAATCCGGCGATGACGAGACTTTGGCATCAATACAAAAAGGGGGGACAAGAGATGAATGTATCGAGACCGCATCACGTCTGAAAAAAGCGGGAATATTGCACTCTGTTATTGTTCTTCTCGGGGTAGGGGGGGTCAAAAGATCAAACGAGCATGCCGTCAACACGGCCTCTTTGTTGACCGAGATGGATCCCCCCTATGTGGGCGCACTGACACTGACAGTCATCCCTGAGGCCCCACTGTCTGTGCTCCAGCAAAACGGTGAATTTGAACTTCCTGAAAAACGCCAGCTCCTGAAAGAGCTGCGCACTATTGTTGCTAAGAGCAATTTTTCTAACTGTCGTTTTTCTTCAAATCATGCGAGCAACTACCTGCCCATTCGTTCTGATCTTCCTGGTGATAAAGAGCAGGTTCTCAATATCATCGACACTGTTTTAGCCTCAGGAGGTGAGGAACAACTTAAGCCGGAATGGATGCGAGGTCTCTGACACCGGTTTGACTGCGCGTCCCCGTTCATCGAATGCGCTCACCTCGTACATCAGCGATTGCCCAAGCAGGATGCAGGGTGTCTACCTAGAAGCTGTAATCCAACCCAATAATCACCCGATCCCGGTCATCTGCACCGGCCAGCATTTGAAAATCACCACCGACATAATCGAGTAGACGTAATCGAGCCGTCAGCTGGTCGCTGAGTTCGTATTCCAAACCGAGCCCCTGCATGCGGCCGCCATCAAGGTTGACATCAAAGCCAATCAGTTGTCCGGAAATGATCAGGCGGTCACGCAGGAAGGTCTGGTTATACATCAGCGCCCACTGCGCAGTGGTTTCATCGGTATCAAGAAAGTTATAGCGGTCGTAATCCAGAATCTGG
>DIIC01000030.1 GCA_002420425.1 Proteobacteria bacterium UBA5680
ACCCTCCCCGGTCGGCGGAGCGTAAAAAAAGAGTGGCAGACAGCATGGCTTCTAAGAGCCCTCACCTGCATTGACCTGACGACCCTGGACGGGGCCGACACCTCAGGAAATGTCCACCGCCTCTGTGCCAAGGCTCGAAACCCACTGCGTCAGGATATTGTCGAGAGGCTGGAGATGGCTGATATTACTGTGGGCGCGGTCTGCGTCTATCCCGCTCTGGTTGAGAGGGCTGTTAAGGCGCTTGAAGGGAGCCGAATCCCGGTTGCTTCAGTGGCCGCCGGTTTTCCTGATGGGCTCACTCCCATGGCCACCCGAGTCGATGAGGTTCGCCGGGCGTTAGAAGCAGGGGCGGCAGAAATTGATATTGTCGTTCGCCGGGAGTGGATCCTGACCGCCAACTGGGAAGCACTCCATGAGGAGATTCAGGCCTTCCGTGAAGCAGCGGGTTCGGCCCATCTCAAGGTGATTCTCGGCACCGGCAACCTGGGAACTCTGACCCATGTCGCCCGGGCAAGCCTGGTGGCGATGATGGCCGGTGCCGACTTTATCAAGACCTCTACCGGCAAGGAGTCGGTCAATGCCACCCTCCCGGTCAGTCTGGTAATGGTCAGAACACTGCGTGACTACTGCCGGCAGACTGGCAATGTGGTGGGCTTCAAACCTGCCGGGGGAATCCGCAAAGCAAAGGACTCCCTTGCCTATCTCTCACTGATCCGGGAAGAGCTGGGCAGCCGCTGGGTTCATAACCACTGTTTTCGCTTTGGGGCCTCTGGTCTGCTTGGGGACATCTGTCGCCAGATCGAACACTCCCTCACCGGCCGTTACGCCTCGGGCCGTCATCACCCCATGAGTTAGATACTATGACTGATCTCGAACAGCTCTTTACCACCATGGAATACGGCCCCGCGCCTGAAGAGAAGAGTACCGCCGCAGCGTGGCTCGCCTCACACCAAAACGCCTTTGGCCACTTTATCAATGGTCAATGGTCTGATCCCAGAGCTGACTTTTCGACCACCAACCCTGCTACCGGTGAGCAGCTCGCCACACTCAGCCAAGGGAGTAAAGAGGAGATCGACAGCGCGGTCAGTGCCGCCCGTAAGGGGGGTGAACAGTGGCGTGCTCTCAGCGGTCACCAGCGGGGCCGCCACCTCTATGCCCTCGCCCGCCATATACAGAAGTTCTCCCGAATCCTCGCGATCATCGAGACCATGGACAATGGAAAACCCATTCGCGAGAGTCGTGACATCGACATTCCTCTCGTGGCTCGCCACTTCTACCACCACGCTGGCTGGGCCCCTCTGATAGAGAGTGAGCTCCCCCACTCCACCCCCCACGGCGTTGTAGGACAGGTGATCCCCTGGAATTTTCCCCTGTTAATGCTTGCCTGGAAGGTGGCCCCTGCACTGGCAGCTGGCAACAGCGTGGTCCTCAAGCCCGCCGAATACACCAGCCTCAGCGCCCTCCTGTTCGCCGAGATTGCCCACCGAGCCGGGCTGCCCCCCGGAACTCTCAATATAGTCACCGGTGACGGAGCCACTGGCTGCCACCTGGTCAAACACAGTGAGATTAGTAAAGTCGCCTTCACCGGCTCCACCGAAGTAGGGCGGGAGATCCGCAAAAGCATTGCCGGCAGTGGCAAGGCGCTCACTCTTGAGCTGGGCGGGAAATCACCCTTTATCGTCTTTGCCGATGCCGATATCGACAGTGCCGTAGAGGGGGTGGTCGATGCCATCTGGTTCAACCAGGGCCAGGTCTGCTGTGCCGGTTCGAGGCTGTTACTCCAGGAGGGTATCGCTGAGCCCTTTATTGATCGGCTGAAGGAACGGATGTCCCATATCAGAGTGGGTGACCCCCTCGATAAGGCGATCGATATGGGTGCCATTGTCGATCCGGTTCAGCGTCAACAGATCGCCGACTATGTAGAGACAGGAAAAGCGGAGGGGGCCTCCTGCTGGCAGGCAGAGTGTCCGCTTCCCGAGTCGGGTTGCTTCTACCCCCCGACCCTGTTTACCGGGGTTGAGCCAGCCCATACCATCGCCCAGGAGGAGATCTTTGGCCCGGTGTTGGCCACCCTCAATTTCAGGACTCATGATGAGGCCGTTGCCCTCGCCAACAACTCACGCTACGGCCTTGCGGCCAGCGTCTGGAGTGAAAACATCAATATGGCCCTTGATGTTGCATCACGACTTGAGGCGGGTGTTGTCTGGGTCAACGCGACCAACCTCTTTGATGCGGGATGCGGTTTTGGGGGTTATCACGAATCAGGCTATGGCCGTGAAGGGGGGATTGAGGGGCTCTGGGCCTACCGCCGGAGCCATGCCGACCTGCCTGCCGACCTGGTGACGACAGTGGAAGAGGGGCCTCAGAGCTCCCCTCTCGATTCTCTTCCTACCGAGACTCTCGACCGCACCGCCAAGCTCTACATCGGCGGCGTCCAAACCCGGCCTGATGGCGGCCATGTCCGACGTCTGGTCGATAGCCGGGGACAACCTCTGGGTGAGGTGGGTGAAGGAAATCGAAAAGATGTCCGCAATGCGGTTGAGGCGGCACGAAACGGCACAAAATGGAGCCTGATGAGCCCCCACCAGCGGGCTCAGGTACTCTACTTTATAGCTGAGAATCTGGAGGTCCGTACTGATGAGTTTGCAAAACGGCTTGAAGGACAGGGGAGCGCTGCTGCTGGTGAGGGTACGATAGAGGTGCACGCGGCCATTGACCGCCTCTTCACTCAGGCCGCCTGGTGTGACAAATTTGAGGGCCCCATTCACCACTCCACTGTGGGGCGAATTGTTTTTGCCCTCCCGGAGCCAATTGGAGTGATGGCTATTCTCTGTCCTGATCGCAATCCTCTTCTCTCCATGCTTTCACTCCTCGGGCCAGCCCTGGCCATGGGTAACCGGGTGGTGCTCATCCCCTCAGAACGCTACCCTCTGGTTGCCACTGACCTCTACCAGGTATTTGAAACCTCAGACCTTCCCGCTGGATCAGTCAATGTCATCACTGGCTCCCAGCCGACCCTCAACAGGGTTCTCAGTAGCCATGACGATGTTGATGCAATCTGGTGTGTGGGTAACCGGTCACTGGCCAAGGAGTGTGAACAGCTCTCTGTGGGCAATCTAAAACAGACCTGGACCACAGCAGGAGAGCGGGATTGGTTTGATCCTGAACTGGGGAGTGGGCGAGAGTTTCTCCGCCGGGCCACCCAGGTCAAAAACCTCTGGATCCCCTTTGGTGAGTAATTCAGACACCTTCCTCCCTCAGGAGGTGATTCGCCGCAAACGAGATGGTGCTGAACTGTCGCCGGAGGAGATTGAAGCCTTCGTTGGCGCAATCACCAGTGGCCAGGCGAGTGAGGGACAACTGGCCGCCCTGGCGATGGCGATCTTTTTCCGGGGGATGAATCCAGCAGAGTGCGGAACTCTCACCCTGGCGATGCGGGATTCGGGAGAGGTGATCAACTGGGACCGCCATCGATTGCACGGCCCAGTGGTCGACAAACACTCCACCGGTGGTGTGGGTGACTGTGTCAGCCTTATACTTGCCCCCCTGTTGGCCGCCTGCGGTACCCATGTACCCATGATCTCCGGTCGTGGGCTGGGTCATACAGGCGGCACTCTGGACAAACTCGCAAGCATCCCTGGCTACAATGCCCGGCCCGACCCAGAACGCTTTCAACAGGTGGTCAAAAACGTGGGGTGTGCCATCATCGGCCAGACCGGCACCCTTGCCCCGGCAGATGGACGCCTCTACGGCGTGCGTGATGTTACCGCAACCGTTGAGTCCGTCCCCCTGATCACCGCCTCCATCCTCTCCAAGAAGCTTGCCTCAGGACTCGATGCCCTGGTGATGGATATCAAAACCGGCAATGGCGCCTTTGCCGCCAGTGAGGAGATGGCCCTTGAGCTGGCCAACAGTATTGTCTCCGTCGCCAATGGTGTCGGGGTGCCCACTGTTGCCGTGATCACCGACATGAATCAACCCCTCGCCCCGGTGGCGGGTAACGCATTAGAGGTCTGGGAGGCGGTCGACTATCTCACCGGGGAACGAAGGGACCCCCTCCTCCACCAGGTGACCCTGCGCCTGGGAGGTGAGTTGCTGGTCGCCGCTGGTCGCTACAACTCACTGCAGGAGGCCGAGAGAGCACTGCAACAGGCCCTTACAAGCGGTGCCGCTGCAGAGCGATTTGCCGCCATGGTCTCCGCCCTTGGTGGGCCGGATGACCTGCTGGAACGCCCGGGAGACCATCTTGAGAGAGCACCGGTCGAGCGGAGTGTAACCACGAGTACCGACGGGAGGGTGGCCGCCATCGACACCCGCGCCCTGGGGATGGCAGTAGTCCGCATGGGAGGAGGTCGGAGGAAGGCGGATGATGAGATCGATCCCAGGGTCGGCATCAGCGGTCTTCCCCGGGTGGGTGACACTCTTCAGCTGGGAGAGCACCTGGGGAGGATCTATGCCCGGAGTAAGGAGCAGGCCCGGGAGGCTGAGAAGGCGTTGAGAAGTGCCATCACCCTGGACAGGGGAGAGCACCCCTCGCCCTCCCTGATCAAGCGAGTGGTTTATCCCTGAGATGGCGCGGGCGATCATCCTCATGCTCGACTCTCTCGGAATCGGCGCCAGTGACGATGCCGAACATTTTGGGGATGTGGGGGCTGACACCTTTGGCCATATTGCCAAAGCGCGGGGCCCTTCCTTTACCATTCCCCACCTCCAGCAGATGGGCCTAGCGGCCGCAGCCGAAGCGAGCCGTGGCCAGTGGCCGGGTGAACTGCCGCCCATCTCCCCAACAGGGGCCTGGGGGTATGCCGCCGAGAGGAGCGCAGGAAAGGATACCCCGAGCGGTCACTGGGAGCTGGCGGGACAACCCGTCGACTTCGACTGGGGCTACTTTCCAGATCAGAAGCACACTTTCCCGACCGAACTGGTGGAAGGGCTTATCCAGGCCGGAGGGCTCACAGGGGTGCTCGGCAACTGTCACGCTTCCGGAACCACCATTATTGACCAGCTCGGTGAGGAGCACATCAAAAGTGGCCAGCCCATCATCTACACCTCTGCTGATTCTGTCTTCCAGATTGCCGCCCACGAAGCGTATTTTGGTCTTGACCGTCTCTACCGACTCTGCGAGGAGGCCCGGCACCTCTGTGATCGGTGGCGTGTGGGCCGAGTGATCGCACGCCCCTTTATCGGTGAAACCCGGGGAGCGTTCAGACGGACCTCCCACCGCCGGGACTACACCACCCCGCCCCCCTCACCCACCCTCCTCGATCACCTGGTCGAGAGTGGAGGGAGGGTGATATCGGTCGGCAAGGTGGCTGACATCTATGCCCATCGGGGGATCAGTGAGATCTTGAAAGGAGATGACAACCAGGCCCTCTTTGAGGCCACCCTGGAGGCGCTTGATCAAGCAGGACCCAAGAACCTGGTCTTCACCAACTTTGTCGACTTCGATACGCACTTTGGGCACAGGCGTGATGTGATGGGGTATGCCCAGGCGCTTGAGAAGCTGGACTTGAATCTGCCAGCCCTCTTCCGGCAACTCCAGCCGGGGGATTTGGTGGTGGCTACCGCCGACCATGGCTGTGACCCCACCTGGCCGGGCAGCGACCACACCCGAGAACATGTACCGGTACTGGTCTCGGGGCCGGGTGTTGCACCGGTTGCACTCGGCAGGCGCTCCACCTTTGCTGATATCGGCCAGACCCTGGCCGACCATTTCAACCTCGATCCCCTGCCCCACGGTGCCTCTTTCTACCACCAGCTCTTTGCCGGCAAGGGAGATCACTCGTGACTCTCCCCCGCTCTATCTACGACCGCAACCCCCTCTGTGAGGAGACCAAGAGGAGCTGGCCGGAGAACGGCCATGACCTTAAGCCCCGATTTGAGGCCTTTGCCTTCAGCCACTGTGCTGCCTTGATAATGGAGAGTCCCAATGACCCCACCCCTGCCCAAGGCTGAACTCCACTGTCACCTGGAGGGCACTACTTCCCCCTCACTGGTAAGGCGGCTGGCCCGGCGAAACAGAATCCCCCTGCCAGAGAACCTGCTCGATGACGGTGATAACTTTATCTGGATTGATGTAGAGAGCTTTCTGAAGACCTACGACCAGGCAAGCAGTGTTATCCGCACCGCCGAGGACTACCGTGATCTCACCTATGACTACCTCGCCTCCTCTGCCAAAGAGGGGGCCCTCTATGTGGAGGTCATGTCCTCACCCGACCATGCCGCTGCAGCTGGCATCGACTATGAGGGCCATCTCGAGGGGATCGTGGAAGGGATTGAGAGTGCAGAACGTGACCACGGCATCATAGGGCGGATTATTGTCACCTGTGTCCGCCACTTCGGCCCCGAACAGGCGATGAGAGTAGCCGAAGCTGTTGTCCACTCTCCCCACCCCTATGTGGTGGGCTTTGGGATGGGGGGTAATGAACTTCTCTACACGCTCAGGGAATTTGCTCCCGCTTTTTCCCTGATCGACACGGCCGGGCTACCCACTACAGTCCATGCCGGAGAGTGGGCGGGGGCAGAGAGTGTGGCCGATGCCCTTGATGCACTACCGGTATCACGCATTGGCCACGGGGTCCGAGCAGTAGAAGACCCTGCACTGGTTGAGCGCCTTGTACGGGAGGGGATCCACCTGGAGGTCTGCCTCTCAAGCAATATCGCAACCCGGGTCTATGATGACTTTGCCTCCCACCCGTTCAATCAATTGCGGGAGGCGGGCCTCTCACTCTCCCTCAACTCCGATGACCCCCCCTACTTCGCCACTTCCATTGGCCGGGAATATTTGATCGGAAGTAAATTTTTTGGGCTTGATGTTGAGGCACTAAAACTAATCACAATCGAGGCTCTAAAATATTCCTTTGCAAACCATCAAACCAAAAAGGAGCTTATCACAAGGGTCGTCTAAGTACTGCTGTATGAAGACCAGAGCGGATTAAGGTTGGATCGTTGCACTCCTACACTAATCACCTCTTAAGCAAATCTTCATTTTTTAGTAGAATCCTGAAATGATAGATTATTATACTTTCCACACGGTCCCTTATAAGTGCAGGAAACCGACTTATTTTTAATGTTTAAAAAAGCGAAACTTACAATATTTGGGAATGGGCTCTCTCTGCTCGGATCACTTCTGTTTATTGTTATTATTTCTATAGGATCAGACCAAAAAGAGAGGATTAACTCATGGGGTGATTACTGGATTGGTAGCTACCTCTCTCCTCACCAGGCTGTTTTTGACAACCTTCTAGAAGGGGCTGATGACGGTGATTTTGAAGCCATAAAAGTCCATTTAGAAAAAAACTGGGATCAGGTCTATAAGAGAGACAGGATATATCCGTTTAAACGAAAATTACTTTTCACTCTTGTTGAAGAATTGCTTAGTCAAAATAATACTGAAGAAGCATTTTATTGGATAGACAGATGGAAGAATCTTGATGAGCGAGACATTGATGCAAGAGCTTTCTTCGCACAAGCTCTCTTTCTCTCTCCTGATAATAGCAATGAAGGCTTTAAACTATTAGAGGAAGGATGGTCACGCTTCCCACATAGCCCTTCCTATACCCGCCTCTACTATGCCGCATTGGTAAAAAAAGAACTCAATGAAGAGGCTCGAAAATTAAAGATATCCTTTGTAAAAAATCACGCTCTTACATACAGCGATTTTTATCTCCAGGGCAAGTGGAGAGCCTATACCCTTTCATTGCTTACCAAGAAATGGGAAAAAGAAGTTAGTGTTAATTATCCCGCTACAATTGATGCTGATAACTGGGCCGTGTTTGTTGTAAACATATCACCCGATACAAAATCAATTAGATTAAACCTCCCCCCTAAATCACGAGCACTAATTAGTGAAGTTGAAATAACAACCAATACAGGGATCTTCCAAGTCCCCCTTGATCAAATTCAATTAAGAAAGATGCAAAGATCAGACATCGGACTCACCACAAGTAACCATAAACGCCCATACTTTTTTTTCAAGATCAATCAACTGATCAATACTTCAAATCAAGACAAGTACGTTTCTGTCAGAATAAAAATAGATGTTGAAACTCCGCTTGGTTATCTTCCACTCGCCTCTTTCACCGAACATATAAAATGAAGCGTCTGATTAAAACAATATTGCTCTGGTCTTGGACACTTACGCTTCCCTTATCCATTGCCGGTGGCTATCTCCTCTACCAAACATTAGACCGCTATTACACATTTGCTGTTCGTTACCACGGAGGTCTCGCTTTTCCTCTTTTTGACACCCTGGTTTACGAAAGACAGCAGTTGTTTCATAAAATCAAGACGGAAACTCTTGGCCTTGTTACCAGCCCACAAAGTTCACTCCCAACAATCAACATTTTTGTCCCTCAATCCGGGCTCTCAATGCTCAATTCCCACCTGCCTCAATCAGGTTTTAATTACCAAGATGCAAGACTATTAATAGATGGGAAACTTAAAAATGCAAAGGTAAGGTACAGGGGAGATTTCTTTAGCCATTGGGCGTGGGACAAAAAGTCATTACGTGTAAAAACGAGCAAAGAAACCCTCTACAAGGGCATGCGCCGATTCAACCTCCTTGCCCCGAAACGCCACCCACAATTAAACAATTTTCTTTCACTTAAACTTGCACAATCACTCGGTCTGTTAACTCCGCATATAGAGATGGTATGGCTCTCTTTAAATGGTAAAAACAAAGGGGTCTACCTTCTGACTGAACAACCCAGCGAGTCTACTTTACGACGATCTAAATTAATGCCTGGTGATATCTACAGCGGAGAAATTATTGCCAAAGACCGTTTTACTGGGATAGGCAAAGTCTGGACAGGACTCTTTGATTCCCCTTCATTATGGAAGAAGATAGCTTTTAACAACCACTATGCAGACTCAACAAAAGCACCTTTGGCGAAGTTGATCACGCTCCTAAATAGAGAGTGGACAGACAAAACAGAGGAAGAACTAGCCCAACTCATCGACATGGACGCTTTTGGCCGTTTCAGTGCTTTTGAAGCACTTGCCAACACCAAGCACTTCAACTGGGATCACAACTGGAGACTCTATTACGACCCCTGGAGGAACAAGTTCCTGCCACTTATTTGGGATCCTGTGGGATGGGATCCAAAACGACCTACATCGGCTTTTGCTGTGATTAATACAAAGCTTCTAAAAAAACTCTTCCAGAGTGGCTACTTTCTAAGAGCACGCGATCGAGCTTTTCATGAGTTTTATAACTCAGAGAAAGATAAGATTTTTCTGAGGTTTGCTGAATCTACAATCAAGATAATACGCAATGAAGTCAAGTCAGACCCTTTGCTAAGACCGGGAGACGTCGTTCTGGTATCTCAGGCGATGGACAAATTCATATTGAAGATAAATGAAACTTTTATTCAAGTAAAAAATAAGTGGCTTAATGAAAAATCCACATTTTCCCGATATTTTTTCAACGAGAATACGCTTGGACTAATGATCACCGGGTATCGACCTACCTTACGAATTCGCCTCACTTTTACACAAACATTAACCCAACCACCCCACAAAGATGTCATTATATTTGGTCATGATACACATCAAAAAAGTGATCTCTCTCATCTTGCTGAGGTTAACAACAACCAGCTTTCGCTTCCTATTTCATTAATCGCCAATCACGTAGTTGAGAATCACCCCAATGCTCCAGGAAAAAAACCCCTTTATATGCTTAAGACAGAACCTGGGTTTTATCGCTTTAGATTAAACCCCTCAAATAAAAACAATAAATTAATAACTGTTGAAGCTGACTTCGGCAGCGGTTGGGAATTAATTAAGAATGACAATTCGCTAACCCCTAAATTCTTTAGCCAATTAAAATCCCCGGCTCTATTTAAAAAACCTCATTCCCCTATCATCTGGTCTGGAACTATAGAAGTACACGAAACACAGACAATCAACCGACCCCTAACAATAGAACCAGGAACGATTGTACGGTTTCATCCCAATGCCTCATTAATCTTGACTAACAAAGTCACAATTGCCGGCACTCCAAAAAAACCAATAGAGTTTCTTCCCAAATTTCCCTCTTCCCCACCCTGGGGCGCCGTTGTGCTGAAG
>DIIC01000038.1 GCA_002420425.1 Proteobacteria bacterium UBA5680
TGAACGGTACCAGCTGTTAGGCCGAGGCCGGAACCAAAGCCCTCGCTCTATCGATCACCTCCACTCCGGCATCCGGCTTCCAGGCTCCCTCTCCCAGCGTCCTGCGCCATCCCCGCGCTCCCGGTACACCGTGGAACAGACCAAAGAGATGGCGAGCCATCACCCCAAGGGGTGTGCCCTGCTCCAGCTGGGAGCGCAGATAGGGAAGATAGGCCTCAAGCAGTTGCTGGCGTGTGAGTTGATACGCTTCGGCTCCAAAGAGACGCTGATCTACGGCCGAGAAGCGATAGGGATCATTGTAGATTGCCCTGCCCACCATCACCCCGTCGACATGGTCAAGATGCCCAAGAGCATCGTCCAGGGAGGTGATTCCTCCATTGATCACTACCTCCAGTTCTGGAAAGTCCTGTTTAAGTTGGTAGACCCTGTGATAACAAAGTGGCGGGACCTGGCGGTTCTGTTTGGGGCTGAGCCCATGGCGCCAGGCCTTGCGCGCATGAATGATGAAAGTCCTGCACCCCCCTTCCGCCATTTTGGTTACAAATGAAGTGAGAAACGCCTTGCTGTCCTGATCATCCACACCCACCCTGTGTTTCAGGGTAACCGGTATGGAGAGCACCTCACTCATTGCCCGATGGCACTCTACCAGCCTGGCCGGTTCAAGCATCAGAGAGACGCCAAACTGCCCGGCCTGAACCCGATCACTGGGACAACCGGCATTGATATTGATCTCACCGTATCCCGCCTGCTCCGCCAGCAGCGCCGACCGGGCCATCGCTTTGGGTTCACTGCCGCCGAGCTGAAATGCCACGGGGTGTTCCAGGGGATCAAAAGCGAGAAGACGCTCCCTATCACCGTGAAGCAGTGCCCCTGTTGTCACCATCTCAGTATAGAGAGAGGCTTTTTTGGAGATCAGCCTAAAGAGATAACGCTGATGACGATCAGTGCAGTCAAGCATGGGGGCAACACAGAAACGATGATCCATCTCACCCCCACGGGAACAGAAGCTGAAGCTGCACGCTTAACTCTCACCCTCAATGGTAGCCACACAGGTTCTTCGGTGGGGGTTGAACCGATGCTCCCAGAGATAGACCCCCTGCCACACCCCCAACCCCAGCCGGCCATCGACAACAGGCAGAGTCAGTGAGGTCTGGGTCATAACAGATCTGACATGGGCAGGCATATCATCGGCCCCTTCAAGGGTATGTCGATAGAGTGAATCACCATCGGGAACCAGACGATTAAAATAAGCCTCCAGATCATCAAGGACTACCGGATCTGCATTTTCACTGATGATGAGTGATGCACTGGTATGTCTGATAAAGAGGTGGCAAACCCCGGTTTTAACCCCGGTTTCAACGACTGATTGGCTAACCAGATGGCTTATCTCATAGAGCCCTCTCCCTTCAGTCTCAATTACCAGGCTCTTTTGATGCCACATGACGAAGTCCTCATATCAATCTCAATAAAAAACCGCAAACCCGCTATCTTATAATCACTCTAAAAAGGTAAAATCTGCTTATCTCAAGATACTTCTTATGATGATTTTGCCATACTCCCCAAGCTTTCTCTCCCCTACTTCATGGAGATAACAATCCTGATGAGATGTCCAAGGTGAACGCCGTCGAGCAAACCCTCCTTTTGCTCTCCCAAAGTGGTGCTGCAGAGGAATTAAGTGAAATCAAACGGGGGATCGAGAAGGAGAGCCTCCGCCTCGATGCTCGGGGTGTGCTTGCGATGACCGATCATCCCTTAAGCCTGGGCTCAGCACTTACTCACTCCTGCATTACCACAGACTACTCTGAGGCCCTGCTCGAGTTCATTACCCCGCCCAGCAGTGATATCGATCAATCACTTCAACTGCTGACTGAAATTCACCAATACCTCTATCAATCCATTGGTGATGAAAAACTATGGGTCTGCAGCATGCCCTGCATCCTGCGCGGTGAAGAGAACATCCGGATTGCCAAATACGGCGCTTCTAATATAGGCCGAATGAAGACCATCTATCGGTTAGGACTGGGCCATCGCTATGGCAGACTGATGCAGACCATTGCCGGAATTCACTACAACTACTCAGTTCCAACCGCCTTCTGGGAGCGCTGGCTTCAACTTGATCAACCCGAATCACTCAAAGATGAGATTACTTCCCGCTACTTCGGCTTGATCAGGAATTTCAAACGCTACGGTTGGTTACTGCTCTATCTGTTTGGGGCCTCGCCTGCGGTATGCAAGACCTTCCTTGAGGGACAACAGCACTCTCTGGAACAACTCGACCCTCAAAGTTTCTATGCCCCTTTTGCGACTTCATTGCGGATGAGTGATCTGGGCTATCAAACCGATGCTCAATCAAATATCAGGGTCAATTTTAATTCACTCGATGAATATACCGCTGCGCTGCAGAGGGCAACCACTACAAGCCACCCGGCGTATGAAAAAATTGGGGTAAAAAAGGATGGCCAATACCTGCAACTCAATACCAATCTATTACAGATTGATAATGAGTATTACTCCTCCATTAGACCAAAGCAGACGATTATGCCAAGTGAAAAACCAACCTCTGCTTTGGTGGCCAGAGGGGTTGAATATATAGAGCTCCGATGCATTGATCTCAACCCCTTTATTCCAACCGGGATCAATGCCTCTCAGATCCACTTTCTCGATACCTTTTTGACCTGGTGCCTTCTCCAGGACTCTCCACCTCTTGATAGTGATGAGAGCAGGCAGTGTGCCCAAAATGTCACCTCTACCGCTCTCTCTGGCCGTGACCCTGAGCTAAAACTGCTTCGCAGAGAGGGAGAGATAGGATTGCGCCAATGGGGTGAAGAACTGATCAAGTCGATTGAACCGGTGGCCTCGCTTCTTGATGAGGTCAATCACGGAGGGAGCTACCAACAGGCGATCGATGATATTGGACAAAGGCTTAGAGATGATTCACTTCTCCCCTCTGCCCGTATTCTCGATGAGATGGAGGAGAATGGTGAGTCTTTCTTCCACTTTGCCATGAGGAAAGCGGTTGAGCATGAGAAGAACTTCAAGTCAGATAAACTGAATGAGGAAAAATGGCGGTGGTTCGAGGGTCTTGCCTCGGCTTCGCTCAGCCATCAACAACAGATTGAGGAGAGTGACAGCCTCTCTTTTGACCAGTTTCTTGCCCAGTATTTCGCCGGCTAGAAAGGAGTCTCCCAACACTGCGGAGTGAACTCCCTTTTTTTACTCCGACCCAAAAGAACCATCTCAACCGATCTTTCGCTCTTGCCTAACCCATCGATGTCTCGAGCCCGGCGATAATCTGATGGTGATAATCCTCAGAATTAAATTGGCTGAGTTCCTGAAGGCCCGTCGGGCTGGTGACATTGATCTCAATCAACTGGCCGCCGATGATGTCAATTCCTGCAAAATAGACCCCCCTCTCCTGAAGAGGTCTTTGAAGGGCAGCACAGATCTCCAGGTCGCGCTCATTCAAGGTGCTTTTTTGGGCGCTGCCACCGGCATCAAGATTGTTCAGCTCCTCTCCCTCAGCATGGACTCTCAGGATGGCCCCGAGAGGTTCTCCATTCAGAAGCAGGATCCGCTTGTCTCCTTCCGAAGCTTCGGGGAGATAGCGCTGGGCGATAATCCAGTGTTTGCCGCCGTTGGTCGACTGAGAGATGAGTTCATCCCTCTGGGGGTCCTCTTCTGAAACAAAAACCACTCCCTTTCCACCATGGCCATCAACAGGCTTAAGGGTGGTTCGCCCATGGCTTGAGATAAAGTCCACAATCTCCTGATGCTGGCAGGAGACCAGTGTTTGTGGTGTAAGTGACGGAAAATAGAGCGCTGCGAGTTTTTCATTCCAGTCTCTGAGTGTTGAAGGTCGATTGATCACCCTTGTTGAAGCAGGCAACAGGTCGAGCATCAGGGTAATGTAGAAGTAACGCCGATCAAAGGGTGGGTCCGTTCTGACCATGACCACGTCTGATTGATCGAGCCACTCCCGGGACTCTGCGATTATCCTGAAAGGCGTTTGATGGCTGGAATTGACATCAACACTTACACTCCTGGCAGTGACCCGGTCATGGTCAAGCGAGAGTGTAGAGGGGTTGATATGACAAACCTGGTGGCCTCGCTGACAGGCGGCCAGCATGAGGTAGTAGGAGGTGTCTTTCCATGGCTTGACCCTCTCCAGAGGATCCATGATGAAAGAGATCCTCATGAGGGTTAATGCCTATCTGTTAATCCGGTTAGAGACGAATTTGCTGCCATCACTCCAGTGCAGACTCAATCTCTGGAAGTGCCTGGAAAAGATCGATGACCCAACCATAATCCGCCACTTGAAAGATGGGGGCCTCTTCATCCTTATTAATGGCAACGATAACACGAGAGTCCTTCATCCCGGCAAGGTGTTGAATGGCGCCAGAAATTCCGATTGCAATATAGAGATCCGGGGCCACCACTTTCCCGGTCTGTCCCACCTGATAATCATTGGAGATAAATCCGGCATCTACGGCCGCTCTTGATGCCCCTATGGCTGCGCCCAACTTGTCCGCAAGGCTCTCAATCAAGCCAAAATTCTCTTTACTCTGGAACCCTCGACCACCAGAGATGACAACCTTAGCAGAGGTAAGTTCAGGACGCTCGGACTGGGTTACTTCTGCACTGAGGAATTCAGCACCCTTGCCGGCACTCTCCCCCTCAACCGCTTCAACAGACGCCGACCCCCCCTCCTGGGCAGCGGACTCAAAAGAGGTGGATCGTACGGTGATAAAGCGAATTTCATCATTTGAGCGAACTGTTTCAACTGCACTCCCGGCATAGATGGGTCTCTCAAATGTGGCGTCATCAATAATGGCTGAGATGTCGGATATTTGCTGCAGACCCAATTTTGCTGCAGCACGGGGGAGAATACTCTTGCCCCAACTTGTGGCTGAAGCAAGAAGATGGGAGTAGCCCGGAGCGAGCTTAACCAACAGAGGGGCAATACTCTCTGCCAGTCGGTGTTGGTAATCAGCATGGTCTGCAACCAGTACTCGGCTGATGCCCGAGATCGATCCCGCCGCAGCGACAACGGCTTCACACCCAGACCCTGCAACCAGCAGATCAACCTGGTCTCCTAACTCAAGTCCTGCCGTTATCGTATTGAGTGTGGTTAACTGCAGTTCATTGTTATCGTGTTCGGCTATTACTAAAACAGTCATCAGATCACCTGTGCTTCATTTCTAAGTTTTTCAATCAGTTCCTCGGCAGAAGTCACCAAAACCCCTGCTTTTCGGGATGGGGGTTGCGCTACTTTTATCACCTCCAGATGTGGAGTTACATCAACCCCCAGTTCGGCAGGCGTTGTTTTGTCGACGGGTTTCTTCTTGGCCTTCATAATATTAGGCAGAGAGGCATAGCGTGGCTCATTGAGCCGCAGATCTGCGGTAACCAGAGATGGAAGTTTAAGCTTTAAGGTCTCAATGCCGTTATCAACTTCACAGGCCGCAACCACCTCATCACCATTGATCTCAATTGAAGAGATAAATGTTGCAATCGGCCAGTCGAGCAGTCCTGCAAGCATCTGTCCGGTCTGGTTATTATCATCATCAACCGCCTGTTTCCCCATCACTACAAGCTCGGGTGACTCATTGCCAACCACTGCCTCTAGAAGTCTTGCCACTGCAAGTGGTTCCAGCGGGCCTTCTGCTTCGATCAGAATACCTCGGTCTGCACCCATTGCCAGGCCGGTCCTTAACGTCTCTTCACTCTTGGTAGATCCTGCCGAGACCAGGACCACCTCGTCTGCCAAACCCTTTTCACGCAGACGAATGGCCTCTTCAACCGCAATCTCACAAAAAGGGTTCATTGCCATTTTCACATTACCGAGTTCAACGCCGCTCTCATCCGCTTTAACCCGAACAGAAACATTGGCATCGACAACACGCTTTACCGGTACAAGTATTTTCATGATTTGATTAACACCTACATTTCAATAAGTTAAGCCATAATTTATGGATTATTTCGGAGTATAGAATA
>DIIC01000006.1 GCA_002420425.1 Proteobacteria bacterium UBA5680
CTTATCTGCGGCCTCTTTGGCCTTGCTCTCTGCTACGGCTGCAGCATTTTCATCTACTTCGGTCTTTTTCTTGGCTGCGAGCTCTTCTACTATCTTCCTTACATCTTTCTCTGGAAGATTGGTGATTTGTTCTACTTCCTCCCGGGAGAGTTCGGTGATCTTCTTTATATCCTCTTTTGAGAGTCTGGCCACACCCTGGAGGACATTGGCCGGAAGTATGCCGAGTCGATCTACTTCGTCCCGAGAGAGTTCGGTGATCTTCTTTATATCCTCTTCTGAAAGTCTGGCCACACCACGGAGGGCTTCAACCGGAAGTATGCTGAGTCGATCTACTTCCTCTGTGGTGCGTTCGGTTATCTTCTTCAGATCCTCTTTGTCAAGACTGGTTACTCTCTGGAGGGCATCGGGTGGAAGTGTTGAAATTCTCACTAGCTGAGCACTCGTCAGTTCAGCCAGCTCCTTCTCAAGCTTTCCACCGTCTGACTCCTTTCTCTTTACTGGCTCTGCTGTCGAAAGCACTTTGGATGGTTCTGGCTCAGCGCTCTTCTTCCACTTCTGTTTCTCTTCATCTCTCTGTTGCTGTTCTATGAGCTCTTTTGTCTTCTCCCTCACCGCCTGAGGCTGGCGGGCCTTCTTTTGTTTGATATATAAATTGGCCTTGAGCTCTATCTCACGCGCCTCTTTAATACGCTCCTTGATAGCCTCCAGAGCACTCTTCTCCGATCGACTCTCTGCCACAAACTCCTGCTCAAGCTTCTCAACATCTTCTCCTTTTGCCTTCGCTACGATCAGATCAATCGCCATCTGCTTTTGTTTCTCTTTGCTCTTTCTCTCCATCTCGGCCACATAGTTATCGAGTGCACTTTTCGTCTCCTTTACCGTCATCTCGAGGAATGCCATCCTTGCCGCCGCCGCCTCATTACTGGCAGGTTTATCCAACCCCTCCTTAAGTGCTGCAGCTGCGATAGATGGAAGTTGATTTTGAATATCGACAGAGGTGATCTCAGTGAGTGCACGCCCCACTGACTGATCAACATCTAACTTGGCAAATCCTGTATCGTTTTTAAACCACACCTCGCCGAATTCAACTTTTGCTAAAGTCGCACCAGTAATGTCAGCAATAAGGAGTTCTAGAGTGGTTCCTCGTATAGAGATCGAGGCAACGGGGGTGGTCATGTGGTAACTCGTTGAAGGGAGGATTCCTGACACCCATCGAAAGACCCCCTTTAAATAATCCGTAACCACAATGCCAGATTGTGACTCTGGGTTATAAATAAAGGAATCAAGCACCAACTCTGAGTCAGACCCAAGGCGAATTCTGGATTGATCAAGAAAAACCAGCTCCGCGCTACTCCCTGCTGAGGCCTTAACCAGGCCATCTGCAAACAGCGGCATCCCATCTTCAAGCACCCTGCTCGTCCCTTGATCGGTGACAGTAACTTCGCCTGAAACTGAAGCCGTCACTCCAATCTTACGGGCATCACCATAGCAGAGGGGTGAACTGAGGAGCACTATCAGTAACAATAGGGCAAGTCCCCCCCGGGAATTTTGCTGCAAGATCCTATTATTCAGATCGAGAGAAGAGTCCTTTTCCATGATCATCCGCTAAGCGTAGCCTCTCTTACCCCATTCAGCAAGGTGATCAATAGTTGGGTTCTTTTTTGCTATTATTTACTCTCTGCAAAATAGACGCCGTCCCACCCTGTGCCAGGAGGGGTTTTAACAAACTTCTCTATTCTCTGTTGATAGAGAAGATAGAGGCCTGAAAGCGCTGGGCAACCCATCACCTCCCTGGAGACAAGACGACATGATTCAAGCTCTGCCATCGCCTCCTCCCACTCCTGGTGCCGATAGTGGGACAACATCCTGTGGTGGTTCTCAAGCAAGGTGGTGAAGTGGGGCTGTTGCAGGAGCTCACTTCCGCCCAAGAGCCCAAAAACCAACTCTGGCTTCTGTTTCCCCAATACACAGATCAGGTCAAGTTCAAGAAAGGCAAAACCATCGACCTGCTTTTGGGTTGCCTCCCCCACAACCACCTGGATGCCATAGTACTTTGATTGACCTTCAAGGCGGGAGGCAAGATTGACCGCATCTCCGACAACAGAGTAGTCAAAACGTTGGTCTGATCCCAGGTTACCGACTGAGCAGCGTCCTGAGTTGATTCCAATTCCAATTCCAATTGAAATCTCCCTATCTCGATCGGAATTTTGAGCAAACTCTCCCTTGTTATTCAATACTTCAAGGGCTTTTTGCATATCAAGGGCGGTGAGGCAGGCATTCTCAGGATGAGCGTGATCATCCAGAGGAGCATTCCAGAATGCCATTATGGCATCTCCCATATATTTATCGATTGTTCCCTGATGCTCCAAAATGGCCTGAGTCATTGGAGTGAGAAATCGATTGAGAAACCGGGTCAGCTCCTCGGCATCCATATTTTCTGAAATGGAAGTAAAATCCCGGATATCGGCAAAAAGGAGCGTCATCTCACGTGATTCGCCCCCCAATTTGAGTTGTTGTGGATTGTCGGCCAATCTTTTAACCATCACCGGGCTGAGATAGCGACTAAAGGCGCCACTTATCTGACGTCGCTCTCGCTCTGAGTTGAGATAGACCAGGAGGGATCCGGATAGATAGATCAGAAGCACCCCGATAACAGGATAGAGAGGATCAATCAGGAACTTGAAGTGTGTAAAACCGATCACCGAAACACTCAAGGAGAAGGTGATTCCACCCGCTGCAACCAGACTCACATAGAGACCCCTGGAACGTCGGAGGAGCGTAATCAACAGCATCCCGAAAACCAGAAGAGAGATGATCTCAAAACCAGCGATCCAATCAGGTCTCTCAATATAATGTTTGGCCAGGATCTGCTCCAGTGCCTGAGCATGGACCTCAACACCCGCCATCACCGGGTTAAGGGGGGTAGGAACACGATCTTTAAGCCCTTCAGCACTCGATCCGATGAGGATAATAGTGCCGTCAATCTCCTCGGCAGGAACCTTCCCCTCTAAGACATCAATTGCACTCAGGTAGCGACTGTCAACAGAGTCGGTAAAGTGAAGCCAAATCGAGCCATCGGGGCTTGTCGGAATAACCTGGCTACCGATCTTCAAAGAGACGACCCCGGTATTCATGCCATAATTTTCGGCCTGGTTGGCACCGGATCCCTTGATGGTAATGGAGGAGACCCCGTTATGAACCCTCACCGCCTCCGCGACCAGACTGGGGGCGATAACTGATGAGCTTGCGGAAGACTCCTCGCCAAGCAAGACCAAAAGGGGTATACGGCGTAAGAGACCATCACTGTCTGGAAGGGCGTTACTGCTCCCATTTCCTTCTGCTTCGGTTTCAAATTTCTCTAATGACGGGGTTGTCGCTGAATAACGGGGTATAAACGATTCCGGGCTATCACCGACAAAGGCAAAACCGGTTTTTATTCCTGGAGTGCGACCATCTCCGGCGTGGTGTGCCAAAAAGGAGATGACAATAGGTATCGATTTGAAGGCCTCAACCAATAGGGAGTCGGGATCCGGGATTGTGGCTCTCAGGTGGTCAAGAAAATCATCATCGGCGCCCTTCTTCCAGAGTTTCGCCATCTCCTCCGGAGAGGTGCGATCCGGTTCTGAGAGCAGAATATCAATCCCAACCAGTTGTGCACCTCCTTTAGAGAGCTTATTGATCAGCTCAGCAAGGATTGAGCGAGGCCACGGCCACTGGCCCAGTTTTTTAAGGGAAGCCTCGTCAATGTCAACGATTCTAACTGGAAGTGGCTGATACGCTCTGGGGTATGCCTGTTGAAGAGCATCAAAAGCAAGATGCCTCATTCTCTCCATGGGTTGGGGATCAAGAATTCTCAAGCCGATAACCAGTAAAAGCAGGCCAAATGGAATCATCCACACCCACTTTGTTTTATTGTTATTGGTTACTGATTGTTGTGCCATGGGCTCTCATTTTGACAGAGCCAGGGAGTTCTTTATAGTCTTGATTAGAAGTTCAGGCCTATCGTCGCCATCACCACTGTCTGAGGCGCTGCATCCACCAGATGCAGGGGCTGATCACGGAACTGCAATCTTCCTTCCCAGAAACTGTTGTTGTAAAACGTTGAGCGATAGAACATTTCCAGGAGGCTCTCTCTCCCTGATGGTCGAAGAGAGATGAACTTGTTATCAACCTCAATACTCCCATCCTGATTCCTGTAGCGAGGTGTTACCAGAGTAGCATCACCTCCAGTAATTCTGAAGGGTCTAAGAAGCGCAACTCCCCAGGCGTCATCAGGCCGTATCAGTTGGTGACCGAAAAGACCCAATCCCCATGCCTGGCCATCGATTTCAGAGATATTCTGCAGCATTCCAGGATAATCCCCGCTGACGCTTGTAGTCCCCAACACACCTTCACCGACCAGAGACATTCGAGGGCTCAGAGCCCATTTTGCCAAGATGGCGAGACTTCTTGAATCTGTTCTGCTGGCTGAAAACAGACTTGATGGATCTCCTCCAAGCAGACCATCAAACTCTCTCTCTCTAGCGGCCACAAAACCCAGGTCAAATCTCTGATTGATTCTCCAATGCCCTGAAAGTGCTGATAATGAGGCTTTTTCAGAGCTCCAACTGCTCTTCTCCCCCTGGGTAAATGAGATAGAGAACTTCACAGAATCATTCAAATTTTGGGTTAGATGCACCCTGTCTGAACTTCCAGAGAGGCCGAGATAGGGAGTGGAATTAAGGGGTGCAACCGAGAAGGGGGTCTTGTTCTTGCCACCACTTAAGAGACTGGTCATCCCCTCCATGGAGCTGGAATTTTGAGCAAGATCGAGCTGATAATCGAGCCTGCCATAAGAACCACTGAGTGTTGCTGCCCTACTCTGCAACAAGCCATTGATCACAGCCGGTTGGCCGAGGCTGAGTCTCAGATTTTGATTTAGCTCAAAGACCATTATCTCGCGGAATCGCTTTTGATTAAGGCCACCAAGCGATGTCAAACCAATATCATTGGCGGGGTAGAGGCTCTTTGGCAGATCAATCATGAATGAACGTCCATAACCATCAAGCGCCAAAGTCTCTTCAACTTCATCCTTCAAAGAACCATAAAGAGCATAGCCGACGGCAACCGCTCCTGCTGCGATTGCAATTCCCCCACCACCTCCGGTTGGGACTGACAACCCATTAATCGGTGTATTTAATGCCGCACTGAGATCCAATAACCCCCTTCCATAGATCGCATCAGTCCCTGCTTCCCCGAGATCGAATGCAGTGGTCAGCAGTATATCGACCGCCTGGCTCGAGGTGAGGTGAGGATCCCGGTCAATAACCTGGGAGGCAGCAGCGGCAACTATTGGTGCTGAAAAAGAGGTCCCCCCGCCACCATCAGGAGCAACAATATAAAAGTCCTTCTGGCCCCCCGCACGATTACTATAGGACTGGATACGGTTTTTCCCATCAACGGCCCCTACTGCTATCCCCGAACCCTTCATGGTGCCGACAAGCCTTGCCGGAGAGAGAGGTTTTGATCCACCGCTGTTCCCTGCTGCTATAACAACTACTTTATCAGCATCAACTGCCAACTGAAGGGCATCAAACTCCTCTTCTGAATATCCTTCACCGGCAAGGCTCAGATTAATAACCCGAACATCAGGGTGGTTGGCTGCAAAGCGAATCCCCTGAGATTCAACAGTAGTATTTCCACCACCATAGGCAAATATCCGTATCGGAAGAATTGAAGCACCGGAGTAGTAGTCAACTACAGTACTGGCGACATTAGTCCCGTGGCCAAGGAGATCCTGGGGGTCGCTATCAAGATCGATAAAATCATAGCCATCACTGCGAACGTGGCCAACAAGATTTCCTGTTGGGTTTACACCGGAGTCGATTATTGCGACCACTCCGGCAGAAAGGGAGGAGGAGAGGAGTGTTGCCGATAAAACAAGAAGTACTGTGAAATATCTTTTTGTAATAGTACTCTTTCGGGGATAGTGCAAAGACCTAACCATTAGTGACTCTCTCAAAAATCATTGGATCCAACCCGCCCTGGCTGTCAAGCGAGAGGAGTTCCATACAGCCACCGATATACTCCCCATTGATGAAGATCTGAGGCACTGTCCGGCCTCCATTCGAACGTGACAGCATCTCCTGACGCTTTTCCGATTCCTGATTGATATTGTATTCGATAAAGGTCACCCCTTTGTTGTTAAGGGTCCGTTTGGCCATTACACAATATCCGCAAAAGGGCCGGGTGTAGATCTCTATTTCAGTCATCTACTCTTGTCATCGGTGTTTTTAAAAGAGCACAGTGACCATCAAATAACGAACTTACGCCATTAGCCAACAATATGAGCTTAATGTGAGGAAGTGAGAGTCTTACCTATCTTGATGCTGACCAAGTGCCAT
>DIIC01000023.1:0-5619 GCA_002420425.1 Proteobacteria bacterium UBA5680
CGTATGGTTGGTTGTATAGAGCCACCAACCCAATAGTGCGGCCAGAGTCAAAAGGAGCGAGGCGAAGATCCACAGGCGTAATTGAGACTGGAGCGTTTCGAAGGCTCGGTTCTCTTTACCGGGGTCAGCTTGACGAAGGAATGATGCCGTCGCCCTCACCAAACCAATGATCTCGTCACTCTCAAGTCTTTTCTGGTGAGCCTGGGAGGGGACGATGGAGGTCTCGACAATTTCCGGGTTCTTCGATGGTTCTGTTGAGGGGGGCTCTTCGGTCACATTGAATCTCCAAGTCTCAAAAAGATGCTGGTTTAAAGGTCTCGCCATGGAACGATATCAGGTGTTCTGTTGAACAACAATCAACAGACTCAATCAGTCAGACAGAGTCTATCGGGTGTGCTAAAGTTAATCTTGGGTGATTCAGAAATACTATTGGTTCATCATGGTATCGTCCATGGTCAAGAGGCAGAGAGAACTCAATCTAAGCAAGGGGGGGGAATGCTAGAACGAATCGAACGGTATGCAAGTGAATATTCACTATCCGATATCCACGTCAGGTCAGACCAGCCCATTGCAATCCGGGAAGATGGTGTTATCCGTACTTTTGTTGAGGATACCCCGACTCGTGATGAGGTCTCTCGCTTTATCTCTGCTTGCATGGATCCGGTTCATGCTGAGAGATTTGATGAAGAGAAAAATGTCGATCTGGGTATTTCGGCAGGACAGGTTCGGTTCCGTGCGAATTTTTTCCACACCATGACAGGTCCGGCATTTGTACTAAGAAAGATTGAGACTGAAATTCCAAAACTAGAACTTTTGGGTCTCCCCCCTGTGGTCTATGACATGACCAGGGCTGAAAATGGGCTGATCTTGGTTACCGGCCCCACTGGGTCCGGTAAGTCAACCTCACTCGCGGCCATGGTGGACAAGATCAATGAGGAGCGGAACGGGCATATCCTGACAATTGAAGACCCGATAGAATTTGTCCACAGCAGCAAAAACTGCATCATCAATCAGCGAGAAATTGGACGAGATGCCTACTCTTTTGAAAGCGCTCTCCGTGCGGCCCTGAGAGAGGATCCTGACTTTATCCTGGTGGGCGAATTACGGGATGTTGAGACCATCTCCCTGGCACTGACAGCGGCAGAGACAGGGCATCTGGTGTTTGGTACGCTGCACACGAACAGTGCCCCCAGCACCATCAATCGCATCATCGATGTCTTTCCCCCGGGGCAGCAGGGCCAAGTTCGGAGTCAGTTGGCTGAATCGCTCCGGATGGTTATGACCCAGACACTTCACAAAAAAAAGGGGGGTGGAAGGGTCGGCTCCTTCGAGGTGATGCTCTGCAATAATGCGGTGCAAAACCTCATCCGTGAGAACAAGATCCATCAGGTGCCTGGGATTATGCAGACAGCACGCGCTGAAGGGATGATGACCATGGAGAAGTCCATTGAAGAGTTGGTGTCCCGCGGTGCTATCGATATGCCGGAGAAGTAATGAGATTTGCTGTTTTTTTCTCTCAACGCCAGGAGGGCCTGACTCTTCTTGAGTTGCTTGTCGTGGTGGCGATCATTGCCATCATCGGCTTCTTTGGTTTTCCGGCCATGGATGGCTGGCAGACACAGCGCAAGCTTGCCTCTTATTTTGAGGAGCTTGGCGGTTTTATTCGAATCATGAAGAGTGAAGCCGAAGCACGTTCGACAACAGTTCGGGTCACCTTTGCCGCCGTCGGCAATGAATGGACAGTGAGCGCTTTTTATTTTGATATCGGTGGTGGTGCGGCGCCTCCATCTACGGATTGTGTGGGCGGAACCTGGATTGCCTACCCGGACAATGTCAATCCCAGAACGGTTGTCATTCCAGTGGCTCAGGCCACTTTGATCGGGCCTAATCGGCTCTGCTTCCATCGTGACAGCTCGTCAAGCGGGAATCCCAATGCAACTCCCTACACCTACATAATCCAGAGCCCAGCAGGCAGCCCAAACGATATCAGGTATCGACTTCAGATCAATCAGCCCACCAGTTTTATGACTCGAGCGAAGTGGAGCACACAAGCCGGCAATGTTTATATTGATATGTAAAGATATAACGCATTGAAAAAAAAGAATAAGTTATTTGTTCTTTAGTGTGATGGCCATCACTTCCAAGTCTGATTAAATTTGCTAGCATTGAGCCGATCTCGGAAAGCAAAGCGATCACGGAGACTCATATCGATTTTTCGATTAGAGGTAAAAAGAAATGACTTCCAGAGGCGATGAGGTTGATGGCTAAACTGACTACAAGGGGGAGGGTTGAATCCGGGTCGCTCCAGCAGTCGGGATTTACCCTGATCGAGGGTGTGATGGCCATCGCCATTGTCGGGATCTCATTTGTCGCTGTATTCGGGCTCGTCTCCATTGCTGATCGATCACTGCAGAACACCATTGAGAAAGAGCGGATGAAGATGCAGGCGAGGCAGATTGTGGAGACCGTTGCCGCTGACCTACAGGGCCAGTGTGACTATACCGGGTCTTGGGTGGCAGCGGGCGGGGGGGTGCAATGCCCTCCCTTTGACAAAAAGGCGATGCCGGTACAACAGCGGATGGCGCGTTGGTGCCAGCGTATGGAGGATGGTCTGACAACCTCGCGGGGTGATCAGCGGACAGTTCGGGTCAGACCCCTGACCGGGGGTCAGCCCTGCAGCGCATCCAATGCCAGCCAGAGAGTCATCGAAGTGGTGCTTAAAGCCAACGGGGGAAGAGCCCAGGTGGTGATGAAGCAGGTGGTCTATGTCTCTCCATAAACTCCGTATTTGCCGGCATAACCAATCGGGATTCACCATGGTTGAGTTGTTGGTGGCCATGGTGGTGAGTTCAATTGTGGCGGCAGCAGCCTATGGCTCCTACAGCCTGATCAAGAATCAATACGACAAAGTGATCGAGGTCTCCGAGATGCATGGAACGGGCCGCTCAGTGCTCGACTTGATGAGTCGGGATATTCGCCAGACCGGTTACCATGACTACTGCCTGGGGCACCTCAGCCAGCCCATCCGGATCCAGAGCCTGGCCGGTGCTCTCACCGAGATGATCACCATTCAGTATGACGACGGTCCGGCACTCAACAATAATTGTGCTGTTCAGCAACCCAACGTCGATCGGATGCGGATCAGCTACTATGCCTGTGATCAGCCGGGGGCCCCAGCATGTCGCCCAACAGGCCCCTACAACCTCTACCGGACCAAAGAGGTATTGATTGGGTCAACCTGGTCAAGCACCCAGGGCAGTTGCGCCTCCGGTGGCCGTCAGGCACCCTGCTACAGTGGCCCCAATTCGGCACTGATTGCTGATGGGGTTGATGATCTGCAGTTTACCTATGATGTCGGCTCCGGCTATGTGGTCGACATCAGCATGATAAGAAGGTCCGATAAGGAATATGGATCCACTGCGAAGCCGTTTCCGCGAAAGAGCGGTAGGCACTATCTCGACAGCCGTACCGAGGGCAAGGGACTGGGCAAGCAGGATAGGTATCTTCGTGATGAATTCTTTTCGACCGTTATCCTGAGAAATCTTGCCGCCACGGATCTTACCCAGGTCCCGATCTTCAATGCCATTGAAGAGACTCTCAGTTTTGGCGGGGGCTGTGGTGGCGCCAACCAAAAGCTCTATGCCTTCAATGCGGATGGCAGCAATACAATCGGCAAGCTCTGCTGCGGAAGCCGGACCGAGATCAACTGTTTGGCAACCGCAACGGCACTGGCTAATGCCTTCAATAAGCATCTGCGGGTTTTGAACATCCCCTATACCCAGGGCAAGGTCGTTGCCCTGGGGGGGGTTGGCCCCGATGCCAAGATCCAGGTGCAGGCGCGAAAAGCCAATGGAGGCTGGCAGACAAAGGACTTTTTCCCACAGCGATGATCATGAAACAGACAGAAGACAAATTCACAACCACTTCAGATCGGAATCGGCCGGTGCGCCTGGAGTCCTCGATGGGGGGTTTGAATCAGGAGGGCGCTATCCTGGTGGTGACGCTGTTGCTGACAACGGTAATGTCGCTGATTGGAGTGGCCCTCTTCTATAGAGTGGGCAGTGATGTTCAACTGGTGGATAGGGCTTCTGCCAGGACTGAAGCCTTTTATGCCGCCGATTCCTGCGTAGAAGATTCCAAGAACTATATTCTGGGGCAGAGCGGCCCCTGGGGGGGGGCTTTGGCGAACGCCAACGGCCTCGATCTGCCGGTCAGGAAAATGGATTCACTCCACAACCCAGGTTCTGAGGGGGCAAAGGTCAGAGCTCGATTGGGAAAATTCAGCTATACTTGCAATATCAAGCAGTTTGATCAAACCCTGGTCGAGGGTACGGCCGGAGAGGCGATTGAGATGACGTTTGGCTACGATCAGAAGGGGACGATTCGAAAGCAGTTCTACCACATCAATGGCAGCGGCCAAGGCCCTGAGGGTATACGGCGGGACATCGAAGCTGTACTCTCCTGGGTGCGATAGGAGATTCCGGATGCGCAAAGGTCTGATTTTATTATTCTTTACAGTCATGGGCGGCCTCCCGCCGGTAGCCAATGGCTGTGTGGTCCAGCGTTTTGCCTTCGGCACTTCAGTGGCCGATCTTCAGGCCGCCCTTCCCGCGCCCGGTGGGGATGAGCAGGGTTCAGATCCGCAAGCCGTCAGGGTCGGTGATCATCATCAGGTCTCACTGCCGGGTGCCACCGTATGCCGCAGCGACAGCCGCTTTGCCGATGCCACCATCGACTTTATCTTCTATTACGACCAGCTCACCGAGATCAGTGTGGCGGCCACCGCTCCGGCGCTGTTGAACTGGTTTGCGGGCCGCTATGGTTCTCGGCCCGCAGGTGTGGACGAGGAATCCAGCTACACCATCCAGCGCCATGGCGCCCTCGCCGAATACTGGTCTGAGGGTTCGGCCGAACACGTCATTATCACCTCGATCTCCCATGAAAGGCTGATACACCGCTACTACACCGGTGATGAGGCGGCCCGCATCGAAGGGGATGAGAAACAGCGCCTTGAAGAAGAGCGCCAACAGCAAGAGCAGAACAAGGAGATTGGAGAGGGCCAGCCCCCCGCAGATGGCGAGATCACGACGATTGATGATGTCACCGAAACGGGCGGGGGGCAATGAAAACAGCGGCCCGACTGCTCCTGCTGTCGATTCTTCTTGCGGCCTTCTCCGCCCAGGCCAAGTCGCCGCCGTTATCGGCAAATGCCGGCGCCAAGGCCAATGTGCTGATCATGCTCGATACCTCCGGGAGCATGGGGGGCACCAATATCAACATTGCCACGAAGGGGATCAAGGCCCTGGTCCAGGACCCGGAGCTGAAGCAGGGTGTGCAGTTCGGCCTCGGCGTCTGGGCCAGTTATGCCCCCGGCAGCATACTTATTCCGATCTCTTCCAACGGAGCGTCAGAGATTGCTTCTTCTATCGGAGGGGCTGACCCTTGTTATGGGTTTCGAGGAAATGTTAGGGGGAGATATGTCACCCAGCGTACTGGGTGTGGAACCAACGTGTACGCCTGCATGCAGTCCGCCGACAGCTATCTCAGAGCCAAAATTCTCCCTAAGGCGAACAAACTGAGCTGTCAAAAGACGATAGTGATTGTGGTCAGCGACGGCTA
>DIIC01000023.1:5995-6417 GCA_002420425.1 Proteobacteria bacterium UBA5680
CAGACCTTTGTTCTCGGCCTTCGCCTTCCCGGGCTGCCGGCCCAACCCAACTGCACCACACCCATCCGCCACTACGGGCTGCGCAACTACTGCGAACTGGCCGAGGCCGGGGGGACAAAAGACGATAGCCCGGTCTTTGCCAATGATACCGCAGGGCTGGTTAAGGAGCTCAAGCGGCTCATCCGCCGGGTACTCTCCTCAAACTTTACCGGGAGTACACCCATACTCCAGCCCGGAATTGAGACCAGCGACCGCATTTTGCAAACCTCTTACAAAGCAGTCAAGGACAAGCAGTGGAAGGGATATCTCAAAAGCTATTCGATGAAGGCCGATGGTTCGGTCGACAAGGAGCAGTTTGAGGCCGGCAGCAAGCTCGATGGCGGACAGACGCCCCAGGCAACCCGCAATATCTGGACCATGTG
>DIIC01000023.1:6733-7964 GCA_002420425.1 Proteobacteria bacterium UBA5680
ACGGTCTGCCGGCTTCAGCGAACAACTTTACTCTGAAGAATCTTTCGCAACTGAATAATTGTATCGGTACAGTTGTTGCCAATCCTCCACCTATCAATCAAACCTATACCTTTACCAACCTGGATGGCACCGGCCAAACCGGTCCGACCTCAACAGCCGGTTATGCGGGGACTTCACTGGATGGGCTGGTTACTTTGAGCAGTGGTATTCAACAATGGACAGTCCCAGCCACAGGGACCTACACAGTTCAGGCCGTTGGCGCCACAGGGGGGAATCAGGGAGAGACATCAGTGAGTGTGGGCCATCCGGCAAACATGAATGGGGAACTCTATCTCACTGCTGGAGACCAGTTGAAAATTCTTGTGGGCCAGCATGGTTATCAGGGCAGCACCCGTCCCGGGTGGGGTGGCGGAGGGGGTAGTTTCGTCGCCACCGCAGGGGATAAGCCTCTGATTGTTGCCGGAGGGGCTGGTTCATCCCATACCAGGAGGTATAACCGGGGGCTCTCTACCCAAAATGCCAGTCTTACTCCATCAGGCAAGAACGGGTCTAGGGGATGGAACATCACCTGGAGTGACGGTTATGGCGCCACTGGCGGGCGGGGCGGTGACGGTGCCGGTTTTTTTGGCAATGGCACCACGGGAAACGGCTCTATCTACATGGCTGTTGCCGGGCAAGGGCCACATACTGTTCCTCAGGCATTTATCAATGGTGGCCTCGGTGATGCTGTCGGTGGCGGTTTTGGCGGTGGCGGCGGTGTTACCAATACATGGGGTGGTGGTGGTGGTGGCTACAGCGGAGGCCAGGGCGGTTTTAACAGCTCGCCATATGCCGGTGGTGGAGGTGGTTCCTACAACTCGGGTTCCAACCCCAATAACTATCTGGATAAGAACAATGAGTACACCATGGGGCATGGCAAGGTGGTATTTAATATCGGGGGTGGTGGCGTTGGTACATTTGCTTCCTACACCCCCCCAGCGAGCTTGAAAAAAAATGTTTATTATTCATGGCTTCCGGTCGATGCTAATGGCATAAGTAAATGCAATTTTTGGCATGGCTGTTACCTCGGTTGTCTTTTTAGCTATTGCGGACCAGGTGGTTATTACTACGCACATTCATCTAGAAATCGCAGGTGGTATTTAAATTCTAACCGTTTGAAATACGTGTATCTTCCTTGGCGTAATCCACATCTCTCTTTGATTCGTGGTGGGAACGGGGTATATTGCTTTGC
>DIIC01000008.1:0-45000 GCA_002420425.1 Proteobacteria bacterium UBA5680
CCCATCTCCTGGAGAATCTGACGTTGGACCCTGTTGAGCTTATTGATCGTCTCAATCATGTGGACCGGTATACGGATGGTTCTCGCCTGGTCTGCAATAGAACGGGTAATTGCCTGACGGATCCACCAGGTGGCATAGGTTGAGAACTTGTAGCCCCGTCGATATTCAAACTTGTCCACCGCTTTCATCAGGCCGATGTTGCCTTCCTGGATGAGATCAAGGAACTGCAGCCCACGGTTGGTGTATTTCTTGGCAATTGAGATCACCAGGCGAAGGTTGGCTTCGACCATCTCTTTTTTCGCCCTGCGTGCTTTTGCCTCTCCAATTGACATCCGGCGGTTGACCTCTTTGAGGTCGGCAATTCGCATGCCCACTTTTTTCTCAAGCTCACGCAATTTAATCTGGCAGCTCTTAAACTCCTCCGAGCAGGCTTTGAGAATGTCGTTATCACCGTCTTTCTTCCTGAGAAGCTTGCCCATGCACTTGGGGTCGGTTTCGTTGCCAACAAAGACACTGACGAAGGTCTTTCTCGGCATTTTGGCTTTCTTGATGCAGAACTCCATCATCTCACGCTCTTTGACTCTCGACTCTGTAACTACCCGACGCATGTTTGCATTGAGTATGTCGATCTGGCGAGGGACAAACTTGATATCAAGAAATTCCGAAGAGATCTGTTTTCTCAGTTTTTTAACCTGGTCTGAATCCATGCCATGTTTCTCTAGGGCACTGATTAATTTGGTGTTGCTCTTTCGTATCCGGTCAAAACGAATTTTGGCCTCTTCAGGATCAGGGCCAAAGTTCTGATTTTCGTCTTCATCGTTGTTCTTTTTCTCTTCAACTTTAGTGGCCTGCCCAGTAAACACGGCAGCGGCGCCATCATCATTTGGATCATGGAAATTGACAACGAGGTCGGTGAGTCTCATGGTGCCGGCTTCAATTTTCTCGCCCAGTTTAACAATCTGACCAATGGCCATAGGGCAGCTGGCGAGTGCTTCAGTACTTTGACGAATACCATTCTCAATTCGTTTTGCCAGGGCGATCTCATCTTTGCGGGTGAGCAGGTCTACCGTTCCCATCTCTCGCATATACATTCGAACAGGATCAGTGGTTCGCCCAAAATCATTCTCTACTGCAGTTGTCAGCGCTGCTTCTGCCTCCTCACGGGCCTCTTCATCATCTGAATCTGTTTTGAGCAGCAGGCTGTCTGCATCGGGCGCCTTGTCGTGAACTTCAATTCCCATGTCATTGATCATATTGACCACGACCTCCATCTGGTCGGTATGATGCATATCTTCAGGAATGTGGTCGTTGATCTCTCTGTAGGTGAGGTACCCCTGCTCCTTTCCCTTGAGAATCAATTTGCGTAATTCGCTACGTTTGGTATCGGAATCCATATATCTTTCAGTCCTGGCAGTCCTGATGGCTAAATAACCAATAATTATAGCTTGTTTTTCTTACCTTTTGGGTAGTTTTTAGTCTCCAATAACTTGGTTAGCTCCCCCTGCTCCTGCGCGCTCAGCTTGCTGTTGGTTGATTTCTGCAGCAGAACCTCAATTCTTCCCGTTCTCTGACGGCCGATAAGGGTCTGAATGGTCTCTTCAAACTCAGCGAGAACATTATCCTTGTGGATCAGGTGTTCCCACGCCACCAGCTTAACCAGAGGGCGGAAATGGGGGGTCTCGCGAAAATGCTCAAGCAGCGCTGCGGTATTGATTTTGGGATTGTTGGTCAGGATCTTCTGGATTGAGTGGAGTAGTGGGAGGCCAGGGTCATCACTATCAAAAAGTGGCGAGAGATCGATCTGATGCCCCCCCATTCCTGGGTGCTGAATAAGCAGGGCGATCGCCTTTGCCGTCGGTGAGAGCCGACCTTCCGACTGGCCGAGCGCACCAAAAGAGTGCAAAGACGCTTTGGACTTTGAGGGTGGTGAAGAGGTGAAATGCTCCTCCAGGCTGCCCGGCCTCGATTGGCTTAGGGTGGTCAGTCTGTCGAACATCATGGTGCGCAATACACCATCCGGAAGCCTCAAGAGCAGTGGGCGGGCAAGCTCAACAAGTCGGGCGCGACCATCAAGTCGGTTGAGATCCGTCTCTTTACGAAGTTGATCAAAGAGATAGTCGGGGAGTGGGGTTGAAGCACTCAACCGCTTGCGAAAGGCGGCCTCACCTTCACCACGAACCAGTGAATCCGGATCTTCACCATCCGGGAGGAAGAGAAATCCAACCTGGCGGCCATCCTGCAGAGTGGGGAGCGCGGATTCCAATGCACGCCACGCGGCCTGCTTCCCGGCACGATCCCCATCGAAACAGAAGATCAACTCATTGACATGTCGAAAGAGTCGTTCCAGGTGCTGTCGGGTGGTGGCGGTCCCCAGTGTTGCTACTGAATTCCTGATGCCATGTTGTGCCAGCGCAACCACATCCATATAGCCCTCCACAATGAGACAGCATTGCTCTTTATGGATTGACTCTTTGGCACGAAAGAGGCCATAGAGCTCAGAGCCCTTATGAAAAAGGGGGGTTTCGGGTGAGTTCAGATACTTGGGTTCTCCCTGATCCAGGATACGACCACCAAAGCCCACTACTCGTCCGCGGTGGTCGTGGATAGGGAACATCACCCGATCACGGAATCGATCATAGAAGCCGCCCGACTCTTTCTTGATAATCAGCCCCCCTTCAAAGAGGAGCTTGCGCCTGGCGTCATCTTTACCAAACTGATCAAGCAGATTGCTCCACCCCGGGGGGGCAAATCCAAGCTCAAATTCAGCAGTCACTTCCCCACTAAGGCCTCTTTGTTTCAGATAGTTGATCACCCGATCACTCTTGGGGTGTTCTCGCAGCTGTTGTCCAAAGAACTGGTTGGCTTCAACCATCAGTTGCCTGAGTGAGGCAGTGCTGTTCTGCGCTCTTCGTGGTTGATCACCCTCTGTTGGCACTTCGACTCCAGCACCACTCGCCAGTTCGTTGATGGCTTCACGGAAGTCAAGATGGGCGTACTCCATGAGAAACGTGATTGCAGTACCATGCACTCCACAGCCAAAACAGTGGTAGAACTGTTTTGAAGAGGAGACGGTAAATGAGGGAGTGCGCTCCTCATGAAAAGGGCAGCACGCCTTGTACTCTTTGCCTGCCCGCTTAAGAGGGACGCGAGAGTCGATAATTTCGACAATATCGACCCTCCCAAGAAGGTCATCTATGAAGGATTGGGGGATTCGTCCGGCCATCGCCTGATTCTAGCCCGGAAGGAATCCACTGTCAGTCAAAAGGCAGATCAGATGATCCGTGGTTGTAGAGTGATGGATCAAATCATCCATTGAGGGATGGAGCGTCCCAGCTGTCTGGGTTTTACTGTCACCATAGGGACAGAGGAGATGATGAGCGAGGAGGGGTTGCCCGGTTTCGTCTACTGGAGACGGTTCTTAACCGAAGCGCTCATCTTGCCCATATCAGCACGGCCCTGGACTTTCGGCTTCAGCCAGCCAATCACTTTTCCCATCTCCTTGGGTGAAAGGGCTCCGGTTGCTGAAATGGCTTCACTGATCAGAGCATCAATCTCTTCATCCTGGAGGGGCTCCGGGAGGTACTCCTGAAGCAGGGCAATGTTGCGCTCCTCTTTTGCCGCCAGATCCTCACGCCCGCCAGCAATAAATTGAGAAGCGGCATCCTGGGATTGTTTGAGCAGTTTTTGAGTGACGGCAAGGACCTCTTCTTCTTCAAGCTCCTCGCGATCATCTACCTCTCGTCGCTGGATTGCGGCACGCAGCATGCGGATAAATTCGAGGCGTTCACTCTCCCTGGCGCGCATTGCGGCTTTCATGTCGGCGGCAATGCGGTCTTTAAGGGCCATACGAGAGGGGCAGGTTAACGAGGTGACAAGACCCAACTGATGTCATCAGGCGGGGGTTGTTGAGCTCAATGGGATCAGTAGAGGCGGGTCGCCTGTACCCGGTCACGAGAGCGACGACGGGCCTCACGTTTTTCAGCAGCGGCCGATTTGCGCTTACGCACAGTAGTCGGTTTTTCGTAGTATTCGCGACGTCGCATCTCGGTAAAAAGGCCAGCCTTCTCACAGGAGCGGCGGAAGCGACGAAGAATCACGTCGAAGGGTTCGTCAGGTCTTACACGTACACTTGGCATCTGTTGGATTATCTCCTGAATTCTGTTCTCTCCGGCTGGATTGCCGGAAAACGGCGAATTGTAAGCCAACTCTTAAAAAAAACCAAATAAGTGAGGATATTCTCTTTTAAAGAGAAAGCGCGTCAATTTGGTTGAGCAGGCTCTCTTTGCGCGCCTGGGGGGCAAAACTCGCCCTGATGCCGTTTTTTGCCAGTTGTACCAGCTGGCTGTCATCCAGTCCCAAAGCCTGGTGGGCCGCCCGAAAGTTACTGTTCAAGTAACCGCCAAAATAGGCCGGATCATCGGAGTTGAGGGTAATGCAGAGTCCGGCCTCAAGAAGCGCTTTGAGGTTGTGCCCCTCCATGCTCTTGAAGACCCCGAGTTTGATGTTTGAGAGTGGACAGACTGTCAGCGGAATCTGCCGATCACGTAATTCTTCTACGAGTTCCTCCTCTTCGCTGCAACGTACCCCGTGATCAATACGAACCGCCCTTAGAAGATCGAGTGCCTGATGGATATAGGCGGGCGGCCCCTCTTCGCCCGCATGGGCGACCGGGATGAGCCCGGCCTGGTGAGCCTGGGCAAAAACGTCGCTGAACTTGGCCGGGGGATGGCCGACTTCTGAGGAGTCAAGGCCAACACCGAGAAGTTCATTTGCTCGGGGCAGTGCGTGTTTGAGTGTGGTCATCGCATCTTCAGCACTCAGATGACGCAGGAAGCAGAGGATGTACCCTCCACTGATGCCAAACTCTTTCTCCCCCCGCAAGAAGCCGGCCTGAAGGCCATCGAGAACCACCTCATAGGGGATTCCTCGATCGGTGTGGGTCTGGGGATCAAAAAAGATCTCGGCGTGCATTACCCGATCTGCGTCTGCTTTTTTGAGGTAGGCATAAGCCAGATCGGCAAAGTCTTCCTCCTTGCAGAGTACAGAAGCACCGGTGTAGTAGATATCGAGAAAGCTCTGAAGGTTATGAAACTGGTAGGCATCACGGGTCTCTTCAATGGTCTCCCAGGGCAGCTTGATTTGATTGCGTTCAGCCAGTGAGAGCATCAGTTCGGGCTCCAGAGAGCCTTCAATATGCAGATGGAGTTCCGCTTTGGGGAGGAGGTCGATGAGGTGAGTCATGGTGATTTCTTCATTAATAGGAGGGTAAATGATAGGCATCCCTTGTGGTTACAGCAAGCCCCGGAGACAATGGAGCAATGATTGTATTGGGATTGGAAACATCATGTGATGACACCGGTGTCGCTCTGTATGAGAGTGAACGGGGGCTGCTTGCCCATCGACTGGCCTCTCAGGTTGAGGTTCATCGTCCTTATGGAGGGGTTGTGCCTGAGCTGGCGGCACGGGATCACATTCGAAAACTCCTTCCTCTTGTTCAAGCGGTGATGACAGCGGCTGATGTTGAGGGCAAACAGGTCGATGGCATCGCCTTTACAAAAGGGCCCGGTTTGGCGGGAGCGCTGCTGGTGGGAGCCGCATTTGGTCGATCCCTTGCGTGGGCGTGGGAGATACCGGCGGTAGGGGTGCATCATATGGAGGGTCACCTGCTGGCACCCATGCTTGAAGAGGAGCCCCCTGGTTTTCCTTTTGTCGCTCTTTTGGTCTCAGGGGGACATACCCTACTGGTAGAGGTTAAAGGAGTTGGCCGCTACCGGCTGCTGGGGGAATCGCTTGATGATGCCGTGGGGGAGGCTTTTGATAAGACGGCGAAACTGCTTGGCCTCCCCTATCCGGGAGGGCCTGAAATTGAGCGTGTCGCCAAAACGGGAGATCCCAGCCGCTTTACCTTTCCCCGGCCGATGACAGACCGGGGTGGGTTGATGTTTAGTTTCAGCGGCCTCAAGACAGCGGTGCTGGTGGCAGCCAGGGAGGTTGATCTGGATGAACAGGGCATTGCTGATCTTGCCTGTGGCTTTCAGGAGGCGGCTGTTGATACCCTGGTGATTAAATGCAGACGTGCTCTGCGGGAGACAGGGCACTCCAACCTGGTGGTGGCTGGAGGGGTGGGAGCAAGCCAGCGACTAAGAAAACGCCTTCAGCAAGAGTCGATCGCCACAGGGTTTAAGGTCTTTTTCCCTCGACTTGAGTTTTGTACGGATAATGGCGCGATGATCGCCTATGCAGGGGCTCGTCGGCTGGCTGTGGGTGAGAAGGAGCCCCTCAGTTTTGGTGTATTGCCCCGATGGTCGCTCACCGACCTCACTCCAATCAATGGCTGACAGCGCTAGCTCTTACCGATCCGACCCTCACTGCCATCAATCAGGCGGCTGATGTTGGTGCGATGACGCCAGATCAAAAGTAGTACGATAAGCAGGTTAACGCCAAAGACCGAAGGATCGGCAAACAGGAACCAGCCATAGAGTGGGGAGAGGGCTGCACTGACCAGGGCGGCAAGAGAAGAGTAGCGAGTTACCAGGGCCACCAGAAGCCAGGTGATCATTAACCACAGTGCAAGAAGAGGGGAGAATGCGATAAACCCTCCAAAGGCGGTGGCGACCCCCTTTCCTCCCTGAAAACGGAAGAAGAGCGGGAAGAGATGGCCGAGAAAGGCAAGCAGGAGTACGGTTATCTGCATCAGGAGGTCGGCTCCGAGGGCCTGAGCCAGTACTACGGGCAGGACTCCCTTGATAACGTCACCGGCCAGGGTGGCTGCCGCAGCCCCTTTACCCCCAAGGCGGAGGACGTTCGTTGCTCCGGGGTTGTTGGAACCGGCACTGCGTGGGTCGGGAAGCCCTGCAAGTTTGCAGATCATGATGGCGCTCGACAGCGAGCCGAGCAGATAGGCACCAACAGCAACAAGTAGCATCTCCATCATTTGACTTTGATGACTTCCACCTCTCCCGTCAAGACACTTTTGGAGCGGCTTAGGCTATAGTCCACTGCATTGGGGTTAACCGTTTACAAAGGAGTGTCATCAGGGTGGATATTATCTATCTTCATGGTCTTGAAGTGGACTGTGTCATAGGGGTCTGGGAGTGGGAGCGCAGGATTACCCAGCGCCTGGTCATCGATCTTGATATGGAGGGGGAGGTCAGCCGGGCAGCTGCCAGTGATGATCTGGCAGATACCCTCAACTATAAAGCGGTCTCAAAGCGAGTCACCGGTTTTGCCCGGGGTTCCTCGTTCAGGCTTGTTGAAACCCTGGCGGAAGCGATTGCCACGCTCCTGCTGGATGAATTTGATCTTGGCTGGTGTCGGGTCAGGATCGATAAAGGGAGTGCAGTGCGGGGCGCACGTAATGTGGGCGTCATCATTGAACGAAGCAGAGCAGACTAATCAATGCCCAAGGTCTATGTCAGTATCGGAAGCAACATCAATCGGGAGGTGAATCTTCAGTTGGCGATTACAACACTTCGGGAGCGATACGAGTCCGTTGAGCTTTCACCGGTCTATGAGACCCCATCGGTCGGTTTTGATGGTGATCCCTTCTATAATCTGGTTGCTGGCTTCGAAGATGATCGCCCTGTAGAGAGTGTTATTCAAACGCTACAGGACATTGAGGCGGGGTGTGGCCGTGATCGATCGGCTCCCAAGTTCGGCTCCCGCTCCATCGATCTCGATATTATCCTCTACGGTGATCTGATCCGTCATGATGAGAGTGTTCGTCTGCCCCGCCCAGAACTCCTCAAATATAACTTTATGCTCAAACCCCTAGTTGATCTTGTTCCTCACCTGGTTCATCCAGAGCTCAATAAAACCCTTGCTGAGTGTGGCATCGAATATCTCTCCTCCACACTTGATTACCGAGAGATTGAGATCGAGTTCTGACTGGAGCGGGGAAGACGGGGTCAAAAGAGTCAGGAGGCGATAGATCGTCCACCATCTACAGGAACGGTCTGGCCGGTAATATAGGTCGCCCGGTGAGCAAGAAAGCGAACCATCTCGACAATGTCTTCAGGGCCTCCCCTGTTGCCCAGAGGGGTGTTTTTGCCAATCCGGGCCTCCCGGGACCGATTCCGGACCTCTGGCCAGAGGAGGGCTCCCGGGGCAATGGCGTTGACCCGCACTGCAGGACCGAGATCTCGGGCCAGAGCCCGGGTGAGGGTGGTGAGCCCTCCCTTCGAGATGGCATAGAGGGCATGGTTGGCGAGGGGGCGCTGCACATAGATGTCAGTGAGATTGATGATCACCCCCTTACGCTCTGTCAGGGTTGGGGCAAGTGCCTGGGATAGAAAAAAGGGGGCCTTGAGGTTGGTCTCCATGAGTTCTGCCCACTGTTGTTCAGTCACCGCTTTGTCGCTGTTGTGCTTATGGGTGGGAATGGGGGTTGGGAAGAAAGAGGAGGCGTTGTTAACCAGTAGATTAAGACCTCCGAAGAGGTCAATCGTCTCTTGGGCCATCCTCTCAATCGTTGGCAGAGCGGTCAGATCCCCCTGAAGCACATGGGCTGAGCGGGGGCGGATGGTATTGAGTTCACTCTCAAGGGCTTCTGCCTCCTTCGATGAATTTCGGTAGTGGATGATGAGGTTCATTCCATCAGCATGCAGCCCACGGGCAATGGCGGCACCAATCCGCCGGGCACCACCGGTCACCAGGGCAGTGGGCTGGTCTTCAGTGGGGTTGTTGTCTACCATCAGGATTCAATAATTGTCGGCTTTTGATAGTCTCTCGTAACCTTAACTCGCTTTTGATCCCTATTCCATCCATGCCCCCATATTCCCAACCCCCCGATGAGGGGATTGATGAACCTTTTCAGGCCCACAGTGACCAAGTGGCGGAGATAATCCATCGAGCTATCGAAAAGGCAGGGGGGGCGATCGATTTCTCCGAGTTTATGGAGCGGGCGCTCTACTCACCGGGCTGGGGGTACTATATGACCGATCAACCCAAATTGGGAGCAGGGGGAGACTTTATTACCGCTCCTGAGTTGGGATCCGGGTTTGGCAGTTGTATCGCCCGCCAGGTAGAAGAGGTGCTTGAGCAGATTGATGGGGGTGAGGTCTTTGAGGTCGGTGGGGGGAGTGGTGCTCTGGCGCACTCTGTGCTCAATACCCTGGCAGATCGAGATGCACTCCCGGACCGCTACTGGCTTCTTGAGGTCAGCCCGGCGCTTCGCCAACAACAGAAGAGACGGCTTGGGGCCCTCGGGTCTGATCTTGCTTCACGGGTGGCCTGGACAGAATCACTTCCCGAACCCGGATTCAGGGGGGTCGTGCTGGGGAATGAGGTGCTTGACGCCATGGCTGTAAGTCGATTTCGTATCGTCGATGATCTTCCCCGACGTCTGCTGGTGTCCTCTGACGGCGAGGATTTTTACTGGGCGCTGGACAAGCCTGACCATGATTTTGCCGCGGCCTGTTATCAGCGGATCGGTGAAGATCGGCTTGAAGAGGGGTATGAGTCTGAGATTGGTCTTCGGGCAGAAGGCTGGATTGCCAGCATGGGTGAACGTCTTGAAGCGGGTTGTCTTCTTTTGGTCGATTACGGTTTTCCCTCGCGGGAGTTTTTTCATCCCGAGCGCAGCAGGGGTACGCTCCGGACCCACAGTCGCCACCATGCTGATGAGAATGTATTCAAGCGTGTCGGTACACAGGATATTACCGCCCATGTCGATTTTTCTGCTGTTGCGCGTGCAGGAACAGGTGTCGGGCTGGAGGTTGAGGGGTATACCCAGCAGGGGGCTTTTCTCCTCTCCCTGGGTCTGCTGGACCATGCTGCAGACAAAACACAGCAGGCTTATCTCCAGGCCACTGCAGAGATACGCCGTCTGACTCTCCCTTCGGATATGGGCGAACTCTTCAAGGTGATCGCCCTTGGTAGGGGGCTGACATCACTCCTCAGTGGCTTTGCCCTGCAGGACCATTCCCTGAGGTTGTGATGGAGTGGTTCCAGATGGTGGTCCTTGCTCTGGTTCAGGGGCTGACCGAATTTCTTCCGATCTCAAGTTCAGCCCATCTGATTCTCTTTCCCCGTCTCGTCGGCTGGCAGGATCAGGGACTCGCTTTTGATATTGGTGTCCACCTCGGCACGTTGCTGGCTGTTCTGGGTTATTTCCGAAACGAGGTGAAGCTTCTGGCCGTCGCCTGGCTAAAGACGCTTTACAGGAGGGCGTCCAGCGCCGAGGGGCGGCTGGCATGGGGGCTGGTTGTGGGCACCATTCCAGTGGGGCTGGCTGGAGTATTGTTTAATGATCTTATTGAAAGCACTCTTAGGAGCGGGTTGGTCATTGCCTTGTCCACCCTCTTTTTTGGCCTGCTGCTGTGGTGGGCAGATGCCAGGGGAAGGGGTCAACTCGGGTTGGAAATGATAGGGTGGAAGGCGATTGTGGTTATCGGCCTGGCCCAGGCACTAGCCTTGATTCCCGGGACATCTCGTTCAGGAATTACAATTACCGCAGGGCTTGCCATGGGGCTGACTCGCCAGGCGGCGGCCCGCTACTCCTTTCTTCTCTCCATCCCGGTCATTCTCCTCGCCGGGGGTTGGCAGGCCGTCACCCTCGCGGGTCTTTCCGAGGAGGTGATGTGGGAGAGCCTGGGGCTCGGGGCACTGCTTGCGGCCATCAGTGCCTTCCTCACCATCCACTGGTTTCTGAAGCTGGTGGAGCGAGTAGGCCTTCTCCCCTTTGTGGTCTATCGGCTGGCGCTTGGCCTGCTGCTGCTTATGGTAATGCCCACAAGCTCAGCCTGACTCCGTGCTCTGCTTCAGCACCTCTGTGATCGCCTCTATCCGGCGTCGTTCGAGTGTTTTCCCAATTTTGGCGCCGCCTACCCCGTCTGCAGCAAGATCTTCAACACTGACCCCGGATGCCGCCTGGAAACACCCCTCCAACCGACGACCCGGGAGGTAGGACAGCTCCTCTGTACCACCCCGTCCTCGGGTATCGGCCCAGCAGACGGTAATAAAACGCTGAAGTCGTTCGGGCTGCCTGAAGGCGTTGAGTCCCACCAGAAGCCTGAGAACCGTTTTGGGCTTTAGCTCGGAAAAGCGGTGGAGATGGAGGTGGAAACGGCTGACCAGCACAGCAAACTCCTTATACTCTCGAGGTGTTCGCAGCCGTTCACACAGGGTACGGATCGGCACCACCCCAGCCTCTTCATGGCCATGATGGCTGGGGAGACGCTCTTTTGGGGTGAGTGCCTTGCCAAGATCATGGACCAGGGCACCAAAGCGTACCAGGGGATCTGGTGATAGCCGGGACGCCTTGTCGACCACCATCAGAGTATGGAGCCCGGTGTCGACCTCAGGATGGTAGCGCTCGGGTTGGGGGACCCCAAAAAGGGCATCAATCTCTGGATAGATGCGCGCCAGGGCACCACACTCTCTGAGTATCTCTATGAAACGTGCGGGTTGATCTTCGTTCAGGGCCTGGTGGGTCTCCTGCCATACCCTTTCAGCGACCAGCGCATCGACTTCACCCTGTTGAACCATGGATTTCATCAGCAGAAGTGTCTCTGGGGCTACAGTAAAACCGAGGTCGGCAAATCGGGCGGCAAATCGGGCCACTCGAAGAATCCGGACAGGATCCTCAACAAAGGCGGGCGAGACATGGCGTAACAACCGCGCCTCAATATCCTGCTCGCCTGAAAAGGGGTCAATCAGTTCACCCTGATGGTTGCGTGCCATTGCATTGATCGTCAGGTCCCGGCGAGAGAGATCCTCTTCAAGAGTGACACTAGGAGAGTGGTCTGTGGTAAATCCCCGATAGCCTGGTTGGCTCTTTCGCTCACGGCGGGCGAGGGCATACTCCTCTTTAGTCGACGGATGGAGGAAGACGGGAAAATCCCGTCCTACCTGTTCAAAACCCAGGGCGACCATTTCTGAGGGAGTCGCTCCGGTCACCACCCAGTCCCGGTCTTTTACATCGAATCCCAGGAGTTGATCCCTCACGGCCCCCCCCACAAGATGGGTGGTGAGTGACTCCTCAGGCCGGGTCATTACCGATTTCCAGGGTTAGCGTCGGGCGAGGCTTCTGTATTCATCATATCGGTCAGCGTGCGGGCCCAGCCAGACCGGAGCAACCTGCTCCAAAGGGGTGGGTGAGATACCAAACTCTTCAGGAAAGGGGGTTTTGCAGATGCTGTTGACCCCAAGCGAGGCCAGATTGTCTCTGGTGAAGGGTTTGCCCGGTACCCACTCCATCATTCGAGCCTGAAAACGTTCTGCGCGACCGCTGAAGGGGAGGATTGTACGTTCAAGACCTGACTGAGCAGCGATGTAACTGACAATCTCGTGGAGAAAATAACGGTTGGGGCCACAGAGGTTGTAGTCCTGGCCAAAAGTCACATTCTTGCTGAGCGAACTGGCAATAGCCGTGACCAGATCCTCAACATAGAGGGGCTGTAACCGGGCACGGGCGCCGGGTAGAGGAAAGACCATCGGGATCATCTCCATCAGTTTTTTAAACCGGTTGGTGAATTGATCATCAAAACCAAAGAGAACAGAGGGTCTGAACAGGGTCACCTCTGCACCATATTCTGCAGCGGCTTTAATGCGGGTTTCCCCATCAGCCTTTGAGCGCAGGTAGAAACTGGGGGCATCAGAACTTGCATTGAGGGCACTGACATGAAGAAGACGGAATACTCGTGCACTCTTTGCCGCCTGGGTGATCCGCGCAGGGAGCTCAACGTGCACCCTGTGAAATCCGGCACCATTGTGTTTCGGTTCATTGAGAATCCCCGCCAGGTTGATGATCGCATCCATGCCCTGGAACTCCCGCGAGAGGGTGCTCAGATCCGAAGGATCTGCCTTCACCATTTTTACATTAGGTGAGAGCAGGATTTCACGGTGACGCTGAGGATGACGGCTGAGTATTTTAAGCTGGTGGCCCTGATCGACCAGTCGCCGGATGAGATGGCGGCCAACAAATCCGCTGCCACCAATAAGAGATATATTCATTGCTCTCATAATCGTTTCTCCTGTCGACAACGAGGAGACTCTCTGCCCGCCCTGAGTGGGACGAAAAGTCCTCGATCGGTTTTTTCAGACCTGCTTTGGTTTGATTCAGGCTCCATACTGCTCCCGGTAACGCACAAGGGGATCAAGATCGACCGGGTGTTTTTCCGTTGTTTGCTTGAGGTACTCTATCATTGTCTCCATCGTCACTATCGGATAGACCGGAATACCATGCCTGTTCTCAACATCCTGGACTGCTGAGGTTGAGCTGTCACGGGCTCGCTCCTGGCGGTCAAGGGCGATCACGACACCGGCTGGTCTGGCCCCGGACTCTCTAATCAGCCGAACGGAGTGGTCAACCGAAAGGCCGGCAGTGATGACATCATCAATGATAATCACCGGCCCCTCCAGGGGTGAACCAACCAGGGCGCCTCCCTCTCCGTGGTATTTGGGCTCTTTGCGATCGTAGGCAAAGGGGATGTCACGGTTAAAATCTCGAGCCATTGTCATTGCGGTCGCTGTAGCAAGGGGAATTCCTTTGTAGGCGGGACCGAAGAGCATAAAATCTTCGGCAATGGAGTCAGCCAGAGTACGAGCATAGAAGGAGGCCAGGCGGCTTATGCTCTCTCCGCTCTTGAACTGTCCCGCATTGAAGAAATAGGGGCTGATCCGCCCTGATTTCAATGAGAACTCACCGAAACGCAGAGCGTCACTGCTGATCACAAATTTAAGAAATTCTCGCTGATAGTCCTTCATTGGGGGCAAGTTGAACCTGACAGTTTGGGTTAGGGTTGATAATACGCCGTGGTGGGCAATGATACCTCTGTTTGATCCTGCTGATTAATCCAAAAGTGACTTCAATCAGGTCTCATTTTTCGGATGTGAGTCCAATGATGCCAGAGGAGTCTTTGATCAACTTCTGATCTATCTGGGGATGTTGTCAGGGAGTCGGGTAAATCGATAGAGGACGATCTCCCCCAGCAGATTGGGCAAGAGTCGTAACCCCAGTCCGGTTTCGTGATGGTGGTTTAACGTGCGTCGCTCCTGAATCTGAAAATTGTGCTGGCGACAGAGCTCTTCAAAGTCCTGCAAGGTACAGAGGTGAATATTGGGGGTGTTGTACCAGTAGTTGGGCAGGGCTTCGCTAACCGGCATCCGGCCGCGTCCTGCCAGGTACCAGCGAACTTTCCAGTGACCAAAATTAGGAAAGGTGATAATGCCCTCTCTTCCCACCCGGAGCATCTCTTTCATCAGGAGGTGGGGGTAGTGCATGGTCTGGAGCGCCATGGAGAGAATAACCTGATCAAATGAGTTGTCACTGAATTCGGTCAGTCCACGATCCAGATCCATCTGGAGTACATTGACACCATTTCGGATACACTGGGGTATGTAGTGGTCTTCAATCTCGATGCCATAACCGGTGACTGATTTTGTCCTGGCGAGATAGCCCATCAGTGAGCCATCACCACAACCAAGATCAAGGATATGATTGCCGGGCTGGATCCACTCTGCAATGATCTGCAGATCAGAACGCAGGGCAAGAGTGGTGGCTGTGTCAGTGGGAGTATTCATAGTGACGCCGCCAGCTTATCCATGTAGCTCCTGATGATTTCGATATACTGGGGTATGGTCATCAGGAATGAGTCATGCCCCTGACTTGACTTCACTTCACCGTATGAGACATTCAGGCCGTTGTCGTGGAGTGCCTTAATGATTTTTTTGGAGCGTGCCGGAGAGAAACGCCAGTCGGTAGAGAAGGAGACCACCAAAAAATCACATTTTGCACGGCTAAAGACCTCAGCCAGAGAGCACTTTTCAGTCCCTTCAGGATCGTAGTAGTCGAGGACCTTGGTGATCAGCAGATAGGAGTTGGCATCGAAGCGGCCAACAAACTGATCACCCTGGTAACGGAGATACCTCTCGATCTCAAATTCCACACCATAGTCGAAATTGATTTTCCCCTGGCGCAAATCCCGACCAAATTTTTTCGCCATGCTGTCATCAGAGAGGTAGGTAATGTGACCAAGCATCCGAGCCAGGCGTAGCCCTCTATCGGGTTGGACGCTGTGTTCATAATAACGCCCCTCAAAAAAGTTGGGATCAGTAAGAATCGCCTGACGCGCCACCTCATTAAAGGCGATGTTTTGCGCCGTCAACTTGGGGGCTGCCGCAATCACGATGGCATTTTTGATCCGATCAGGCTGGTCAACACTCCACTGCATGGCCTGCATGCCTCCCAGGCTCCCGCCAACGACAGCAAGCCAGGCTTCAATTCCAAGGTGGTCGGCCAGGCGGGCCTGACTCTCAACCCAGTCGCTTACTGTGACCAGGGGAAAATCCGGACCATACCGGTTCCCATTGATAGGGTTGGTGGTGGTAGGGCCGGTCGACCCTGAACACCCACCCAGGTTGTTACAACAGACAATAAAAAAGCGGTCGGTATCGAATACTTTTCCTGGACCGATAAACCGGTCCCACCATCCCGGTTTTTCATCCTCCCAGGTGTGATAGCCCGCAACATGGTGATCTCCTGATAGGGCGTGGCAGATCAGCAGCGCATTGCTCTTGTTTGAGTTCAGAGTGCCATAACACTCATAGACAATGTCGAACTCAGGGAGTACCTCACCGCATGAAAGTGAGATGGGCTCACTGCAGTGAAACTTTTCTGGGGTGACCAGACCCACTGAGTTATTGTCAATTTTTTCAGGCATGGCCAGAGTCTAAAGAACGATGGCCCGATGTGCCAATACTCTCTTTATTCATTAAGAGGTCAATCGCATGACTCACTTCAACCACTACTCCTCTGGATACCAAGGCTCTCTGGCAGGGTGGTAGGTTGATCGATTGAGACCAGTTTGGTCCTTCCGGTCTCTCCCCGGATCAGGGTGATCTGGTGTTTAGGGGTGCCAAAGGAATTTGCCAGAAAGCGGGTGAGTGCCCTGTTGACCTTGCCGTCCACCGGCGAAGCCTTGATGCGAATGCCAAGTACACTCTCTCTGACTTCGGTGAAGGCCGTCTGGGATGCCCGGGGTGAGACACGGAGCGCCAGGTAGAGGCAGTCACCCTTCCACCGGTACCAGGGGTGGCTTTGTGGGTCAGAAGGCGAGTTGGTAACCAAAATTGAACAGGGGGATGATGATAATACGGTCAAAAAGTCCAAGAACAATAAACAGCGCAATGGGGGAGAAATCCAGACCTCCCATGGGAGGAATGACCCGGCGTAATGGTGCCATCAGGGGTTCAGTAATGGCAATAATTATAGAGATAACGGGGTGGCGTGATTGGGGTTGAATCCAACTCATGATAATTCTGGCGAGGAGGCTGAAAAATAAGACATCAGTGGCCATTTCCAGAATTTCTGCACCGGCGATAACCAGCGCACCCGCCAGATTTGGAAAACGCCCAGTGGTTGTTACCAATATATAGAATTTAAGCAGGGTAAGTGCAATCAGAAGTACGAGTGCTGCGGTGTCGAGGCGATGGCCTGCCGGGATCAGTCGTCTGAGTGGATAGAGAACAGGGTCTGTCAGTTTGACAATGACCTGGGAGAAGGGATTATAGAAATCGGCCTGAACCCACTGCAGCATTATCCTCAAGATAATAAAGACAAGATAGAGACTGAGCAGGGCGTCGATCAGAAAGTTGCCGGCGCTACCCATAATAGTGTTCCATTTTCACACCTCTCCCCCAAGAAGGTCGGCAAGTTCTCTTGAACGGACCGCAGCACTACTAATCGCACGTTCAATGGTTTTGTCTGTTTCGGCCTGGTCGAAAATCTCAATAGCGCGTTCTGTTGTTCCTCCAGGAGAGGTGACTCGCTTACGCAGCGAACTCAGGTCTTCACTGCTCTCCAGGGCCAGTCGTGCTGCTCCAATTGCAGTTTCCAGGGTTAACAGCCTCGCCATTTTCGGGGTTAATCCCAGCTTGCATGCCGTTGCTTCCATCGCCTCCATCAAATAGAAGAAGTAGGCGGGACCACTCCCGGAAAGTGCTGTTACTGTATCAATCTGGTCCTCATTAGTCAGCCAGACGGTTATTCCAACTGCCCGAAGAATGGATTCAGCAGTATCACGTTGAGCTTCAGTAATAGAGGGTGGGGCAAAGAGAGCTGAAGCTCCTGATCCCACCAGTGCCGGGGTGTTGGGCATTACCCTGACAATCGCGGTGTGGCCGCCGAGCCAGGAAGAGATATCCTCTATCCGTACACCGGCAGCGATGGAGATGACCAGCAGATTTCGATCTCTTACCAGGTCGCCGATAGGGCCAGTGGCTTTACGGAGTGCTTGTGGTTTGACGGCCAGAACAACAACATCCGCATCTTCAGCAACCTCGCGGTTCTCTTGGGTAGCGGTAATTCCAAATTGGGCAACGAGCCGATCTCTCTGTCCAGGGTCTGGATCAGATATCTTGATCAGGTTTGGGCTGATCTCATTCGTGATCAGTCCTCCGATGATCGAGCGCGTCATGTTGCCGCCGCCAATAAAGCCAATCCGTTGTCTGGGGGTCATTTATCCAGTTCCTGACTAATCAGTTTTGGGTGGTCGGGGGCCAAAAATGGCCGTGCCAACTCGAACGTGGGTGGCTCCTTCTGCAATTGCAGCTTCCAGATCGGAGGTCATTCCCATGGAGAGCGTATCGGTAATTATACCGCGATCGGCAAGATTCTGATTGAGTTCTCGCAATCGGGCAAAGGTGAGGCGTTGCTGCTGGAAAAGGGTATTGGCGGCAGGAAGGGCCATCAGCCCGCGAAGACGGAGACGAGGGAGGCCGGCAATACGCTCAGCAAGGTCGGGAACCTCTTCAGGAGTCACCCCTGATTTATTCGGTTCCTGATCGAGGTTGACCTGTATGCAGATATTCATCGGCTTCATCGCTTCGGGCCGCTGTCCAGAGAGGCGCCGGGCTATTTTCTCCCGATCAATGGTATGAACCCAGTCAAAATGATGGGCTACCTCATTGCTTTTATTGCTTTGAAGATGGCCAATGAAGTGCCACTTCAGTGATCTGTTGCCCAGTAAGGTAATTTTTTCAAGACTCTCCTGGACAAAGTTTTCACCAAAGGTCAGCTGTCCAGCTTCAACAGCTTCAGAGATGGCCGAGAGTGGATGGCGTTTGCTCACTGCCACCAGATTGACAGAACCCGGTGTGCGGCCATATTTAATCTCTGCCTGTTGAATCTGTTCTCGAACCTGATTGAGTCGTTCAGAGAGGGTGATTGGAGAGGGCGGGCTATTCATCACACTGTTGAGAATAGTGAAAAAGTGTGGTTCTTGCCAGGTTGTCAGACCCTGGACTAGAGTTGAAAGACGGATTCACCCGAGATCACGGTTCGGGTAACCCTGCCCCGTAATGGCCACCCGGAGAACGGGGTATTCTGTCCGCCGCTGACCATCCCGGAGGGGTCGAGGGTCCACTCTGCATCCATATCGAAAAGGCAGAGATCGGCAAGTGTACCGGTGGAGATGCGTCCATCTTCAATTCCCAGCATTTGGGCGGGTTCAATGGTGAGGCGTGAGAGCGCGGTGTGCAGATCAATCACCCCCTCTTCAACCAGCTTGAGAACCAGGGGAAGGAGGTGTTCCAGAGAAGATATTCCAGGCGCTGAAGAGGCAAAGGGGGTCAGTTTGGCATCACTGCCAACAGGTTGATGGTCAGAGCAGATCGCTCCCAGGGTGCCCTGGGATAGCCCTTTGCGTAGTCCTTCACGATCCCGCTGGTCACGAAGGGGGGGGAGGACATGACAGTGGGTGTTAAGCAGGTTGATATCCTGGTCAATAAGATGCAGGTGGTGGATGGCGACATCAGCAGTTACCGGAAGCCCATCAAGACGAGCATCACTAATCATGTCAACGCTTCGGGCTGATGAGAGCTGGCTGAAATGAACCCGGGCACCCGTGGTCTCGATCAGGGAGAGGATTCTGGCAACATCAACGGTCTCCGCTGCATCGGGAATAGCCGGCAATCCCAGGCGGGTGCTGGTCTCTCCCTCGTGCATTACCCCGTTGCCTCGCAGCCAGGGATCTTGTGGGTTAATGAAGACAGTGAGACCAAAGGTGTGGGCGTATTGGAAAGCACGTCTTAGGACAAGTGTGTTTTTAATCGTGCGGTGCGCATTGCTCAGTCCAACACATCCTGCTTGGGCCAGGGTGGCAAATTCGGTGATCTGCTCTCCATCCAGGTTTACTGTCAGTGCCCCAAGAGGGTGGATGCGGCAGCGACCCAGGGCTTGGGCATGCTCCTGAACCATCAGGGCCATGGCAGCATTATCAATCACGGGGTGGGTGTCGGGAGGGAGGCAAAGGGTGGTGACCCCTCCGGCAACAGCGGCCAGGGTTTCATTCTCAAAACCGGCCTTGTTGGTGGTATGAGGGAGACCAAGGTGGGCCCGCAGGTCAACCAGTCCGGGGCAGACCACCAGGCCATCCGCATCAATGGTCTGTGAAGCTTTAAACCCTGTTGGTTTCCTGCCAACCCCAACAAATCTGCCGCTGAGCTCATCGATATAGAGATTACAGCGCTTATCGAGCTCAGATGAGGGGTCAATAACTCTGCCGTTGTTGATGACCAGCCCCATCAGTCGGCCTCTCTTGGAGAAGGACTCTGGCGGCCCATCAAAGTGGCCATAATCGCCATCCGTACCGCAATCCCGTTGGTAACCTGCTCAAGGATGACTGACTGTTCCCCATCGGCTACCGAGGAGGCGATCTCAAGCCCCCGGTTGATAGGCCCGGGGTGCATGATCAGGGCATCGGGCCGGGCCCCTGAAAGTCGTTCAGGGGTAAGTCCGTAGAAGCGGAAGTACTCACGATCAGAGGGGATGAGCTGGCCCTCCATCCGTTCCAGCTGGAGGCGGAGCACGATAATCACATCCACACCATCAAGCCCTTTCTCAATGTCATAGTAGGGATGTACCCCCAGCCGCTTGATTTGATTTGGCAGCAGGGTCTGGGGGGCGATGACCCGAATTTCGGGCACACCTAGAATGTTGAGTGCGTGAATCTGTGAACGGGCAACACGGGAGTGCAGGATATCCCCAATAATTGCCACCCGCAGGTTGGAGAAATCTCCCTTGTGGCGACGAATGGTAAAGGCGTCCAGCATCGCCTGGGTAGGGTGGGCATGGCGGCCATCACCCGCATTGATAATGCTGACATGGGCGGGAACATGGGTGCTGATGAGGTGAGCCGCCCCACTGAAGCTGTCTCTGATGACAAACATGTCGGTATGCATCGCCTCAAGGGTATTCAGCGTATCGAGAATAGTCTCCCCTTTGGTGGTCGACATCCTCGAGGTCTCCAGAGTTATGACGTCTGCAGAGAGGCGTTTTGCAGCAATCTCAAAAGTGGTACGAGTGCGGGTGCTGGGCTCAAAAAAAAGGTTGACTACGGTTTTGCCTTGAAGGAGGGGAACTTTTTTTATCTCGCGTTGACCAAGACCAAGAAATGTCTCGGCGCTGTCAAGAATTGAAATAAGGATGTCTCGGGGCAGGCCCTCGACAGTGAGGAAGTGACGGAGTGTTCCACTTTTGTCAAACTGGATATCGGTGTCCGTCATAGGGAAGGATACGGTAGATCCATAGGGCGCGAGTTTAGGGCTCCAGCAGTGTTAGTGCAAGGGGTTCGGGGCCGGTTAGCTTGACATAGTGCTCACTGCCGAGGCTCATATGGATCCCGGCGATATCAGCCTGAATTGGAAGTTCGCGGCCATCTCGTTCAAGGAGCACAGCAAGAGTAACGCTCAGAGGCCGGCCATAGGCGAAGAGTTCGTTGAGGGCGGCCCGAACTGTTCTCCCTGTATGGAGGACATCATCGACCAGGATGATGTGACGATCCTCGATTGAGGTCGGTAGGTGAGTCCCTCTTACCGTGGGGTTAAGCCCCACTCGACTGAAATCATCTCTGTAGAAAGAGATGTCGATGGTGCCCAGGGGGTCCTTCAGGTTGAGTTGGCTATGGAGTTTTTCGGCCACCCAGACGCCACCACTATGGATTCCGATCATAATCGGCCGGTGATCGGTGAAGGGCATGAGATGTTCTTTAAGCTTCCCAAGTGCCTCTAGAATATTGTTTTGGGTGTTCATTTTCAGACTTCTTCTCACTTCAGCTCATTGAGATAGGTTTCAAGGATGATCACAGCTGACAGCTGGTCCCTGAACTTATCCCTACGGTTGGAGACCGATTTCCCCGGCGCAGTAGTCTGGCGTAGTTTGACTGCTGCATCATCGGAGCTCAACCGTTCATCTACAAAATCTACCGGGAGAGTGTAGCGGTGACCAAGCTGAACTCCAAAGCGGCGAGCCAGCCGGCTCATCTCACTCTCCCGATCATCAAGATGGAGAGGTAGGCCGACGATAAGTCGGCCGGGCCTCCACTCATTAACCAGCTGATCAAGCTGATCCCAGTCGGGCCCGTTGCCGCGAACGGGAACGGTTGCCAGACACTCTGCCGACGTAAGCGATGACTGGCAAACGGCCAGACCTATGCGCCGTACCCCATAATCAAAGCCAAACAGGGTTTCCGGTTTCAAGCGTGACCGGTCTCTCTGGAGACGGTTGCCAGATTGATGCCTACAGATTCAGCAGCCTGAAACCAGCGATGCTCAACAGGCGTGTTGAAGATAATGTCGTTATCAGCAGGGGCGCTTAACCAGGAGTTCTCCCCCACCTCTCTCTCCAGCTGCCCTTCAGTCCAGCCGGCATACCCAAGGGCGAAGAGGGCTTTACTGGGGCCACGATTCTCTGACATCGCCTCGAGAATATCTTTGGAGGTGGTCAGTGCGAGGGTATCCCCGATCGGTATGGTTGAATCCCATTCACTCTCTCTTGAATGGAGCACCAGGCCCCGTTCTGGTTGTACAGGCCCCCCTGAGAAGATAGGTCTCTGAGGATTGTTGATTGTTGATGCGCTGAGATCCAGCTGCTCAAGCACCTCGCCCAGGGTGAGAGGGATAGAACGGTTGATTACAATGCCCATCGCACCTTTATCATCATGCTGGCAGATGAGCGCTACAGAACGCTCAAAGGTGGGGTCTTCCAGTGTCGGCATTGCGATGAGGAAGTGGTTATTGAAACAGAAGGTCGCCATAGCCCTTAGTATGGTAAGAGAGGACCGGTTTTGGCAAGAGTGGGTTTGATCTTTTTTCGTTGTGCTAAATTCTCGGCCTTCTTAGGGGATGTGAATTCAGGCCTTGTGTTGTCAATAGCCCGGGAGAAGAAAGTATTTTCAACTGTTGACGCTACCGCTGTCCGAACGGCAGCGTAACCACCACCCGGGAGTTCCGATGAGGGGCTTCCGGGTTTTTTTCGAGGGGATGAAGTGGAGTGTTGGTCGAAATATGTCAGGCCGGAGGGTATAGTGATTTCGCTCTTGCAGGGGGAAGATGACAGCGATTGATCGAATGATATTGGTGTAAATTGTCAAACTGAGTGGGGTATCATCCGCTTCTCGCCGAAAGGCTGTAAAACACACATTTCTAAAAACAAGTTCGGATCGATAATTGATGTCTGCTGTTCCAAAGAGAGATGAGATTGCCACTCTGCTTCCTCAGGTGGTCAATGAGGTGGGGGTCGTCTGCAGTGGATCGGGAGAGGCCAGGATCAAGGAAGATGGGAGTGTGGTGACCGAACTCGACTACAGATTGCAAGGAGCGATCACTGAATCGCTGGGAGCACGGTTTCCACAGATTCCCCTGCTGGGTGAGGAGATGCTCCATTCGGAGCAGAAGGCGATTCTGGAAGCCAGCCACTCGGGGGTCTGGTGTCTTGACCCCCTTGATGGAACAACCAACTACTCAAGCGGTTTTCCTTTGTTTGGGGTCTCGCTGGCGCTGATTGTTGGTCAACAGGTCATCCTCGGGGTGGTCTACGATCCGGTCAGAGATGAGGTTTTTTCAGCAGGAGAGGGTGCCGGGGCTTTTCTCAATGAGGCTCCTCTGGCAACAGCGGGTGAACACGCCATTAAGGAGGCGGTCGCCGTTGTCGATTATAAGCGACTGACCGGCCGGCTTGCAGAACGACTGGTGCGTTCTCCCCCCTATCGATCTCAGCGTAACCTGGGTTCGACAGTTCTGGAGTGGTGTTGGTTGGCGGCAGGTCGCTTTCAGCTCTACCTCCATGGCGGCCAGAAACTGTGGGATTATGCCGCCGGAAGCCTGGTGCTCAAGGAGGCGGGCGGCTGGTCGACCTCATTTGACCGCAATCCAATGCGGTTTGGGAGTCTGGTTAAAAGGCCGGTAGTGGTAGCCACTGACAGGGATCTCTATGAGCAGTGGATGGATTGGGTTGAGAAGAACCGTTGAGTGCCGGCTTCGGTTTTTGCTGGCTTTTAGCCTCCAATGGGGCTTTATCGAATTTCGAACAACATGAGACCCTTCCCTCTATTAAGCAAGAATCTACAGGGACCGTGGTTTTGAATCTGACGGGTGGCTATAAGTATTCTTTTATCCACGCAATCAAATAATTAACTGGCGTGATCGATTGCATCGCTGGCATAGTACGCGGTTTGGTCACCGAGGGGTGGTTGAAAATAAGCGAATTTACAGGGGAAAACGTTTTATTACGGTTTTCCTAAACTCAAGTGGAGAGGTAACAGATGTCATCTTGTTCTTCAACTGCGGTTCCAAGCCGCAAAGATCTTGCCAATGCTATTCGTGCGCTCAGCATGGATGCCGTTCAGCAGGCCAACTCAGGTCACCCTGGAGCACCCATGGGGATGGCAGATATTGCTGAGGTACTGTGGAATGACCACATGAAACATAATCCAGCCAACCCTGACTGGGCAGACCGTGATCGATTTGTCCTCTCAAACGGGCATGGTTCGATGCTGATCTATTCACTGCTCCACCTGACCGGTTACGCACTGACCATGGATGATCTCAAAGATTTTCGTCAGCTGCATTCAAAAACACCCGGCCACCCTGAGTATGGTTATGCTCCTGGGGTTGAGACCACGACCGGGCCATTAGGGCAGGGCGTCACCAATGGTGTGGGGATGGCTCTGGCTGAAAAGGTTCTGGGGGCTCAATTCAATCGTCCGGGACATGAAATCGTTGACCATCACACCTACGTCTTCCTTGGCGATGGTTGCATGATGGAAGGGATCTCCCATGAGGCGTGCTCGCTGGCAGGCACCCTCGGGCTGGGCAAGCTGGTTGCCTTCTGGGATGACAACGGAATCTCCATTGATGGCGATGTTGAAGGGTGGTTCACCGATGACACTCCGAAACGCTTTAAAGCTTACGACTGGCATGTGGTTACAGGAGTGGATGGTCATGATCCTGAGGCATTGAATGCCGCCATAGCAGAGGCCAAGTCGGTTACGGACAAGCCATCACTGATCTGCTGTCAGACAACCATCGGTTTTGGATCTCCCAACCTTGCAGGAAGTCATGATTGTCACGGCGCCCCGCTGGGTGATGATGAAATCAAACTGACCCGCGAAGCATTGGGGTGGCAGCACGGCCCATTCGAAATACCCGAAGAGATCTATGCTGGTTGGGATGGCAAAGGGAGAGGTGCCGCTGCCGAAGCAGGCTGGAATCAACAGTTTTCAGCCTACGCTGCAGAGCATTCTGAGTTGGCAGCTGAATTCAAGCGTCGGATGGCCGGTGAGCTTCCCGCAACCTGGGAGGTTGATGCTCAGGCTGTAATCAGTGGGATAGATGAGAAAGCGGAATCTCCTGCAACACGTGTCGCCTCAAAAAACGCACTCAATGCGTTTGGCCCGCTACTGCCAGAGTTCTTTGGGGGCTCTGCTGATCTGACACCCTCAAACAACACCTTCTGGAGTGGTTCAAAGTCAATAAACCCTGAACATGGAAAAGCCCCAGATATGAGTGGTAATTATTTCTCATACGGGGTGCGTGAATTCGGCATGTCGGCGATGATGAATGGGATGGCACTTCACGGGGGGTTTATTCCCTACGGCGCAACCTTCCTGATGTTTTCTGAATACGCCAGAAATGCCCTGCGAATGGCAGCATTGATGAGAATTCAGAGCATCTTTGTCTATACCCATGACTCAGTAGGTCTGGGTGAGGACGGGCCTACTCATCAACCGATAGAACAGATTCCCACTCTGCGAATGATCCCCAATATGGGGGTCTGGCGTCCCTGTGATGGGGTTGAAACAGCAGTGGCCTGGAGGGCGGCGATTGAGAAGAGAGAGGGCCCGACTTCGCTGATCCTCTCCCGGCAGAACCTGCCTTACCAGAGTCGTTCTGATGCCCAGATTGCCGATATTGCCAGAGGCGGGTATGTGCTTCGTGATACTGCAGGCACTCCCGATGCAATCATTATTGCCACCGGTTCAGAGGTGGCTCTGGCAATGGGTGCAGCGGAAGCGCTGGCCGGAGAAGACAAGCAGGTTCGAGTGGTATCAATGCCCTCTGTTGATGCATTTGAAGCACAGGATGAGGCCTATCGTGAATCGGTACTGCCGCAGGCAGTTACTTCAAGGGTGGCTGTCGAAGCGGCAGTGACAGGAGGCTGGTACAAATATGCTCCAGTGGTTGTGGGTATTGATCACTTTGGTGAATCGGCACCTGCGGGCCAGCTCTTTGAAGAGTTTGGATTCACTGTCGATAATGTGGTATCGGCAGTGAGAGGGGTCATCTAGACTTTTAAAAGGGCTTGGTCGATCCGGGCCCATCGTTACAATTTGACACAAATGTTTACAGTAAGACACCAGATAACGACGGGATGTCTCTATTTCGTTGCTATAATCAATGACTACCATCGTTGATTTGAGAGGCACTTCAAAAGTGTCCAGGAACTCCTGAAGTAATCAGAAGTTCCCTCGCCCTCTCCTCGATTTGGGGGGAGGATTTATCAGTTTTTTATTGATCAAGAAATGTTGGAGAAAAAGGAATGACTATCAAAGTTGGGATTAATGGCTTTGGCCGAATCGGTCGTATGATTTTTCGAGCGGTGTACGATGAACAGGAGTTTTCCGATGTTGAGATTGTCGGTATCAATGATCTTCTCGATGCTGATTACCTCGCGTACATGCTCAAATACGATTCAGTCCATGGTCGTTTTAGTGGAGAGGTCTCTTCAGAGGAAGGGGCTATTGTTGTTGAGGGCAGAAAAATTCGGCTGACAGCAGAACGTGATCCTGCTGATCTTAAATGGAGTGAAGTGGGCGCTGATATCGTGATTGATTCAACCGGCTTCTTCCTGACCGAAGAGAGCTGCCAGAAACATATTGATGCTGGTGCCGGAAAGGTGGTTCAGTCTGCCCCATCCAAGGACGGCACTCCGATGTTCGTCTATGGCGTAAACCACACAAGTTATGCCGGCGAGAAGATTGTCTCTGCGGCCTCTTGTACTACAAACTGTCTTGCCCCGATAGCAAAGGTGCTCAATGATAAATGGGGTCTGAAGCGAGGCTTAATGACTACAGTTCATGCGGCGACAGCAACCCAGAAGACAGTTGATGGCCCATCAGCAAAAGATTGGCGAGGTGGCCGGGGAATTCTGGAAAACATCATCCCCTCTTCCACCGGTGCAGCCAAGGCTGTTGGGGTAGTGCTCCCCGAACTCAATGGCAAGTTAACAGGAATGGCTTTCCGAGTACCGACTTCCGATGTCTCTGTAGTTGACCTCACCGTGGAACTTGAGAGAGAGGCCTCCTATGATGATATCTGTGCCGCGATGCGGGAAGCATCAGAGGGTGAGATGAAAGGCACTCTGGCTTATACCGAAGAGATGGTGGTTTCAACCGACTTCCGTGATGTCAGCGCCTCCTCCATCTTTGACGCCAAGGCAGGCATCGCTCTTGATGGTACTTTTGTCAAACTTATCTCCTGGTATGACAATGAGTATGGATATACATGCAATATGCTTCGCTTTGTCAATCACGTTGCCAATAATTAAGAGGTTAATGCGTTGATTAAAGCAATCAAATGTTATTTTCGTATCTCTGATGAGGCACTGAAGGAGGAGATGGAAGGATTTGAAGATCCTTATCTACGAGATATTTTAATCCAACTGGATAAGGAGAAAGATGAAAGGCAAAAGACAATAAGTGGTTACTGCAGTTTGGTCCAGAACCCGGATCCGGACCAAGCTGTTTTTTGACAACCAAACTTCCTAAGGAGTTTTTGAAGAATGTCTGTTATCAAGATGACTGATCTCGATCTCACTGGGAAAAGAGTGCTGATTCGTCAGGATCTCAATGTTCCTGTCAAGGAAGGGAAGGTAAGTAGCGATAAGCGTATTCGTGCTTCTCTGCCCACTATTGAGCACTGTATTCAAGCGGGGGCACGGATCATGCTGATGTCCCATCTGGGTCGACCCACTGAAGGTCAGCCTGAAAGCGAGTTTTCACTCAAGCCCGTAGCGGACTATCTGGGTGAGGTGCTGGGCAGTGAGGTTGCCCTGGTAACCGACTATCTGCAGAAGACGCCCACTCTCAAGAATGGGGAAGTGGTTTTGCTTGAGAATGTCCGCTTCAATGTTGGAGAGAAGAAAAATGATGAGGCACTCTCTGCCCAATATGCCTCACTGTGTGATATCTATGTGATGGATGCCTTCGGTACAGCCCATCGTGCGCAGGCTTCCACCCATGGAGTGGCAAAACAGGCACAAAGCGCATCAGCCGGACCTCTTCTGGCAGGTGAACTGGAAGCTCTTGGAAAGGCCCTCGATAATCCGGCAAGGCCAATGGCCGCTATTGTTGGAGGTTCAAAAGTTTCCACCAAGCTGACTGTTCTGGAGTCCCTCTCTGCAATTGTTGATCAGTTGATTCCAGGTGGTGGCATTGCCAATACCTTTATTGCTGCAGCAGGCCATAATGTGGGCCTCTCACTTATTGAGAAAGACCTGATTCCAGAAGCAAAGAGGTTAATGGAAGCGTCAAAGGCAAAAGGGGGGGAGATCCCGGTGCCTACAGATGTGGTGGTTGGGAAGGAGTTTTCCGAATCAGCGGAGGCGACCATTAAGGATGTTAAAGATGTTGCCGATGATGAGATGATTTTTGATATCGGCCCTGAGACAGCTCGTCGTTTTGCCGAGATGATGAAAGCAGCGGGTACAGTGGTCTGGAATGGCCCGGTAGGTGTCTTTGAATTTGATCAGTTTGGTGAAGGGACCCGTATTCTGGGAGAGGCCATTGCTGATTCTGAGGCCTTCTCAATTGCAGGCGGAGGTGACACCCTTGCTGCTATTGATAAATACAGAATCTCGGACCGACTCTCCTATATCTCCACAGGTGGCGGGGCCTTTCTGGAATTTTTAGAGGGCAAGGTGCTTCCTGCAGTAGAGATTCTTGAGTTGCGTGGATCAGAATAAGGTTATAGGTGAATTGAAAATGAACACACTCCTCCACAGTGCCGATCTGGCTTCTCCACGAAGAACCAAGATAGTTGGGACCCTGGGCCCGGGAACAGACGCACCTGAGCGGGCTCTCGCGCTCATCAAAGCCGGTCTTGATGTGGCACGGGTTAACTTCTCTCATGGCGGTGCGGGAGAGGTCATTAAACGCACAAAAGCGATCAGGGAAGCAGCAGAACAGTTTGATCGTCAAATTGCGATTCTGGCTGATCTGCAAGGCCCAAAACTCAGAATCACCGGCTTTAAAGAGGGCAAGATCATACTCGAAGAGGGTGCTCGATTTATTATTGATACCCGTCATGGGGTCAAGGATGGTGATCTTGAACGAGTGGGCGTCACCTATAAAGACCTCCCAAAGGATGTAGAAGTCGGGGACAGCCTCCTGCTTGATGATGGCAATATTAAGCTTTTGATCGAGGAGATTGATGAACATCAGGTCATCACCCGGGTAATAGTCGGAGGGAAGCTATCAGACTCAAAGGGGGTCAACCGACAAGGTGGGGGGCTCTCAGTTTCATCGCTGACCGACAAGGACCATCTCGATATTGGTACAGCAGCCAAGATAGAGGCTGATTACCTTGCTGTCTCATTTGTTCATGCGGCTGAAGATATTCACCAAGCCAGAAGGCTCTTCAGAGAGGCCGGGGGTTCCGGTGGAATTGTCGCCAAGATAGAAACATCTGAAGCACTCTCCAATATCGATGAGATCATTGAGGCTGCAGATGTGGTAATGATTGCCAGAGGTGATCTTGGTGTTGAGGTGGGGGACGCCCAGCTTGTTGGTTTACAGAAAAAAATCATCAATCACACTCGAAGCCGTAACCGAATTGTGATTACTGCAACCCAGATGATGCAATCGATGGTAGACAGCCCCCAACCCACTCGGGCGGAGGTGATGGATGTTGCCAATGCCGTCCTTGATGGAACCGATGCGGTCATGCTCTCAGCAGAAACTGCAATCGGCAGACACCCTGAGAAGGTGATTGAGGCGATGGACCGTATCTGTCGCGGTGCGGAACGTGAGCGAATTGCTGTCGTTTCCGGCCATCGGATGGACTCAAGTTTCGATAATACGGATGAAGCCATTGCAATGGCGACCATGTACACCGCAAACCACATGGGGGCAAAAGCGATTGTGGCATTAACGGAGTCTGGAAAAACAGCCAAGTACATGTCACGAATCAGCTCTGGAATTCCAATCTATGCCTTGACTCGGAGCATAGCTACTGAGAGAAGAGCATGTCTCTATCGAGGCGTCTATCCGGTCTTTTTTGACCCAACCCAGATTTCAGAGGGGACAATCAATCGTGGCGCAGTGGAGGAGTTGGTGCAGCGAGGTGCGGTAAAAGAGGGCGATTTGCTCATTTTGACCAAAGGAGATTTTACCGGGGTTGCCGGTGGAACCAATGCAATGAAAATCGTAACGGTTGGCAAGGTGGCCTGAAGAGCTTAGTTGGATTTTGTCTTTTTGTATTTAAACCAGGGTGGACAGGTTGTCACCCACTGATAAAGGTGAAGCGGACAGTCCCGTGAGAACTAAATTGGAGAAACAGAGATGGCCTTAATATCAATGCGTCAGTTGCTGGACCACGCTGCTGAGAATGATTACGGCATGCCTGCATTTAATGTAAATAATATGGAGCAGGTTCATGCCATTATGCTGGCAGCAGAAGAGACCAACAGTCCGGTTATCATGCAAGGCTCAGCAGGAGCACGTGCTTACGCGGGTGAACCCTTTCTTCGTCACCTGATTATTGCGGCTATTGAGCAGTATCCTCATATTCCTATTGTCATGCACCAGGATCACGGATCAGAACCAGCTGTCTGTCTGCGTTCAATCCAGTCCGGTTTCAGTTCGGTGATGATGGATGGTTCACTGATGGCGGATATGAAAACCCCTTCCTCTTTCGAATACAATGTTGAAACCACCCGTACGGTTGTCGAAATGGCCCATTCGGGTGGGGTTTCGGTTGAGGGTGAACTGGGTTGCCTCGGTTCCCTGGAGACCGGTGAGATGGGTGAAGAGGATGGTCATGGCGCTGAAGGAACACTGGATATGGATCAGTTGTTGACCGATCCAGAGCAGGCCGCTGATTTTGTAAAGCAGACGGGAGTAGATGCGCTTGCGATCGCCATTGGTACCTCACATGGGGCGTATAAATTTACCAAAGAGCCTACTGGTGAAGTATTGAGGATTGATCGGATAAAAGAGATTCATGCCCGAATTCCCGATACCCATCTTGTCATGCACGGCTCTTCATCGGTTCCTCAGGAGTGGCTGAAGGTTATCAATAATTATGGTGGTGATATGGGTCAGACTTACGGCGTCCCGGTTGAAGAGATCCAGGAAGGGATCAAGCACGGGGTTCGTAAAGTCAACATTGATACTGACCTGAGAATGGCATCAACCGGCTCTATACGTCGCCATATGAGTGAGAATGCCTCAAACTTTGATCCTCGAAAGTTCCTCAAAGAGGCAACCAAAGGGATGAAAGAGATCTGCAAGGCTCGTTATGAGTCATTTGGCTGTACAGGCATGGCCTCAAAAATTACGCCGGTCTCCCTTGAAGTGATGTTTGCTAGGTATGTCAGTGGAGAACTCGATCCGAAGGTGAACTGAGTTTATCCAGAACGGGTCGTCACTTCTTTCTGGAGACGGTCACGTTAAAAAAAGGGCAGCGGATGGCTGCCTTTTTTTTGGTTTTGTTCTTGTTGTTCCTGGGCGGTTGTTCGGTTCCGGTTAAGCAGATGGGCGGGAAGCGGTTTTGATCTTTATCTCAAAGATTAAGCGATGGATTATCCTCCTGATGAGAGAGATCAGCCAGATTTCCCTGGCGGCGCAGTGCACGTGCTTGGCGTTTCTGTTTTTCACCAAGATCTAAAAAACAAGCCTCAATATAGGCGATATGACGGTCTGCAGTTTCACGCGCTTTTTCCTGGTCTCCCCTTAAGATGGCAGAAAGCAGGCTGTGGTGCTGTTCACGGAGTTGTTCAAAAACAGAGGGCTGGTTGTAGAGGACATCGAGGTTGAAGCCGATATTTTTCTCCATGATTGAGAACATGCAGCGGGTAACATGGATCAATACCTGGTTATGTGAAGCGGCAGCAATGGCAAGATGAAAATCCGCATCTGCTTTGGCTTCAGCCGCAGTATCCCCTTTTCCATGAGAGAGGATAAGCTGCTTGTAGGTCTCCCTGAGGGTGCTTTTGTCTGATTCAGTTCGGCGACGAGCAGCAAAAAAGGCAGCAACCGACTCCAGAGCGTGGCGTAGTTCAAGGACATCTTTATGGCTCTCCGGTGATTTGGCGATGAGCGCCATCAACGGATCTTCCATGGTTCGGTTTAGATGGCGTGTAATATAGGTCCCTCCACCGCGGTGGATATCGACAAGATTTCGCGCCGCGAGCTTGTGCAGGGCTTCGCGTAGTGAAGGTCGAGAGACCCCCAGCTGTACCGAGAGTTGACGTTCTGCCGGCAATTTTTCCCCTGGCTTTAGGGAGCCCTCAAGAATAAGCGCCTCCATTCGCTTAACAATAGTATCGGAGATTCTGTGGTTGGGCATGAAGTAGGCTGGGTTAGTGGTAAGACCAGTTTAGAGTTTATCAATTATATCCACTCTATCGGCTCATTTTCAATGAAATCAAGAGGTCATTGGATTGTTTCCGGCCAGTAGAGCTGGCCAGGTGGGATCAATAATTGACCAATCATCGACTAGTTTGGTGTTCTTGATCGTGACTCTGTTCTAATTCACTTCATGCCTGGAAGATCTCTGTTTGAGTCAGATCTTCTCAGTGTTGTGGACTTATCCGGACCAACATCCAATAATCGAGGGAAATAAATGGCAACCCATTTCAGAGATGACTGAAGTAGACGAGACAATTGATCCCAATGCCCCGAGGGTGGGGCTGTTTGTCACCTGTATTGCCGATCTCTATCGGCCAAATGTGGGATTTGCAGCGCTGTATCTCCTCGAGGAGGCGGGTTGCCGGGTAGATGTGCCTCTTGGTCAGACGTGCTGCGGACAGCCTGCCTGGAACAGTGGTGATCAAGATTCAGCGTGTATTGTTGCTAAAACAGTGATCAAATCATTTGAGCCCTACCCCTATATTGTCGCCCCTTCAGGATCCTGCTCGGGGATGATTCGGATCCACTATCCCAAGTTGTTTGCAACCGATTCAAAGTGGCGTGCACGTGCAGAAGCGGTTGCCGGCCGGTGTTATGAGTTAACCAGCTTTCTGACCGATGTGTTGGGGGTAGATGCCGTTTCGGCCCGTTATGAGGGCAGTGTAACCTACCATGACTCCTGCTCAGGTCTTAGAGAGATGGGTGTCAGAGAGCAACCGCGGCGCCTTCTCAAGAGTGTAGACGGTCTGGAGCTGAGAGAACTTGATGAGCGTGATGCATGCTGCGGTTTTGGGGGGGCTTTCAGTGTTAAATACCCCGATATTTCGGGACGCCTGGTATCTGACAAGTGTGTGGATATCGCCTCTACCCAGGCCGATACAGTGCTCGGAGGGGATCTTGGCTGTCTGCTCAATATTGCCGGCCGTCTTCGGCGTGAGGGCAAACATACACGGGTCTTTCATATTGCCGAAGTGCTGGCAGATATGGCTGACCTCCCAGGTGTCGGTGAGGATGATACCTCGTGAAGGTGACCACCCAGCAGTTCAGGGAAGAGGCTCGAAAGGCCCTTGGTGATGAAATCCTTCAGCGAGCTTTGGCTAAGGCCAAGCCCGGCTTTATCAATAAACGTAAAAAAGCAGTAGATGCTCTACCCGAGTTTGATGCTTTGCGTGCCGATGCCAGGGCAATTACTGAACATACGCTTGCTCACCTTGACTATTACCTCGAGCGTTTTGAGGCGAATGTGGTAGCCAACGGCGGTGTGGTTCACTGGGCGAGGACGGCAGACGAAGCGAACCAGATTATCCTCGGAATCTGTGAAGCCGCTGGTGCTCATTCGGTGATCAAGGGCAAGTCTATGATTGCCGAGGAGATGGCGCTCAATGAATCACTTGAGGGCGCAGGGTTGGAGGTGGTTGAGACAGACTTGGGTGAGTACATTATCCAACTGGCCGAAGAACACCCCAGTCACATTATTGCTCCGGCGGCGCACAAAACCCGCGAGCAAATCACCGAACTGTTCTACAAGCATCACCGGCAGTATGGAAAAACCGAGCGGCAGACTGAGCCCAAGGCGCTTGTCGATGAGGCGCGGTCTGTATTGAGGGACAAGTTTCTCAATGCCGATGTCGGCATTACCGGGGCAAATTTTCTTGTTGCTGAAAGTGGGGCTAATGTTCTGGTTACCAACGAGGGCAATGGAGACCTGACCAGTACATTGCCGAGGGTCCATATTGTTACGGCTGCGATTGACAAGGTTATCCCTGATTTGGAGGATCTCTCCACCCTTTTAAGGGTGCTTGCCAGAAGTGCCACTGGTCAGGAGATGTCCAGTTACACCACTCTCTATAATGGGCCGCGACGGCCGGGTGATCTTGATGGCCCGGAGGAGTACCACGTGGTCTTACTGGACAATGGCCGCTCTGCTCTTCTGGGCAGCGAGTTCCACGAAATGTTGCGTTGTATTCGATGCGGTGCCTGTCTCAATCACTGCCCTGTCTATGGGGCAATTGGGGGGCATGCCTACGGCTGGGTCTATCCAGGGCCGATGGGAGCAGTGCTTACTTCACTCATGCTGGGGACTGATGAGGCTCCTGATCTGGCAAATGCATGCTCACTCAATGGCCGTTGCAATGAGGTTTGCCCCTTACGCATTCCGTTGCCAAGGATGCTGCGTGATCTTCGGGCTGTTCAGTTTCACAAGGGGGGCAGAGGTGTTCGGGGTAAATTCGCACTTCAGGTTTGGGTCTTTTTTGCTTCTCGTCCCAACCTCTATCATGCGTCAACTTCATTGATGGTAAAAGTATGGAGACGGCTTGCCGGAAAGCGAGGAGTCTCGACCTTTGCCCCTTTTGCCGGCGGCTGGACGGCACATCGTGATCTGCCTGTCCCGGAAGGGAAGACCTTTATCCAGAGATGGAAACGCGAGAGAGGAAGAACTCAGTGAGCAAGCTTGCCAGAACCCAGATTCTTGAAAACATCCGCACCTCACTGCGACGGGATGGTGCTGTCGATACGGCAACAGCCAATGGGCTTGAAGCCCGCAGTCAAAGCCGGGCCCCCCATGCTCAACCCTTAATTGAAGGGTCGTTGGTTGACCGATTCATTGAAAAACACGAGGCTCTTTCAGGCACCGTAGAGCAGGTTGAGTCATGGAGTGAGATCCCAGGCGCTGTAATGCGGTTTATAGCAACCCACCACCTCCCTCCAAGGGTTGTCATCAGTGGTGGGTTTCCAAGAGAAGTGGATTGGCCCCCGGCGATTGAAGTGGAGCAGCGTGAGGCAAGAGGGGATGATTCGACTTCAGTCACTGGCTCTCTGGCTGCAATTGCAGAGACAGGGACATTGGTGATGGCTTCTTCTAAAAGTACACCTGTGACGCTCAACTACCTTCCTGAATTCCATGTAGTGGTGGTGCCGGAAAAGAGTATTGTTGCCCACCTTGAGGAGGGCTTGAGACACCCTTCCCTGAAAGGTTTGCACCTCAGGGCAATCAGCCTGATTACAGGGGCTTCGAGGACAGGCGATGTCGAACAGACCATTCTGCTTGGAGCCCACGGTCCTCGGCATCTTCATATCATTCTTATCAGAGACTGAATCTTTGATCTATCAGATTTTTTCCATCATGTTGCCGGTTGTGGCTATAGCCATGGTTGGTCTGGTCTATGCCCGAAGGTATGACCCCGACATGGGTACTGCCAATCGAATTAACCTTCAGGTTTTTCTTCCCGCACTCATCTTCTCGGTTATGACAGGCAAGGAGTTCCAGATCATCCATTTTCCATGGCTGGCACTTGCTGCAGTGGCGATCTATTTTGGATCCGGTGTCCTTGCATGGCCTGTAGCCCGGATACTGGGCTACAGCAATCGGACCTTTATTCCTCCAATGATGATGAAAAATTGCGGCAATCTGGGTCTCCCTCTGGCTATTTTTGCCTTTGGTCCAGAGGCTCTTCCTGCAGCAATCGTTCTTTTTATTGTGACTAATTCACTCCATTTCTCTTTCGGAGTCTATATGATGGATCACCGCATCCATCTTCTTGAACTTCTGAAATCACCTCTTGTTGTTGTACCGATTATCGCGCTTGGATTGCTTCTGCTGGAGATCAAGCCACCCCCTCTTGTCGTAATTCCAATCCAGATGCTGGGTGAGGTGTCAATTCCACTGATGCTGTTTTCTCTTGGTGCCCGTCTTGCTTATCTTGAGCGGCCTGACTGGAAGATGGGTGTCATCGGGGGTGTGGTCTGCCCTCTGACGGGGCTGTTGATCGCCCTGGCGGTTCAGCCACTGCTCCATCTGCCGGTTGAACAGTTCAGGGTTTTGTTGCTTTTCAGTGTATTACCCCCTGCTGTTCTGGTTTATTTGCTGGCCGAGCGATTTGACCAGGAACCTCAAAAAGTGTCAGCGATTGTCGGTTTCGGCAATATTGGGGCCTTGATCACCATCCCTGCAGTGCTACCCTTTATACTGCCCTGACAGCACAGCTTGTTTGAGTTGTGTAAGTTGTTTGGGTGGAGGGGTATCCGCCTACTATTGATTCCCGGTAAACTTCACCCATGTCGTTTTGAAATCACCAAACAAGGGTAAGTTGCTGTCCATGATAAAAGATCAAAGCAGTTTCAGTTACGATGAGTTGATTGCCTGTGGTCATGGTGAGCTTTTTGGTCCGGGTAATGCCCGGCTGCCATTGCCGCCGATGTTGATGTTCGATCGGATTACCCATATCAGCAAAGATGGTGGTGAGTTTGGGAAGGGCGAGATCGTTGCCGAACTCGATATCAATCCTGACATCTGGTTTTTTGACTGTCACTTTGAGAGTGATCCGGTAATGCCTGGCTGTCTTGGAGTGGATGCCTTGTGGCAACTCGTTGGCTTCTATCTGGGTTGGCGCGGGGGTGAAGGCCGTGGGCGCGCTTTGGGCTCAGGAGAGATCAAGTTTGCCGGGCAAGTCATACCGGACGCAGGTCGGATCACCTACCGAATTCAGTTAAAACGCGTGATCATGCGTCGACTGATCATGGGAATTGCTGATGGCCGGGTTGAGGTTGATGGCAGACTGATCTATACCGGGAATGACCTGAGGGTTGGGTTATTCAAGCAGACAGATCAATTCTGAAGGAGAGAGAATAATGCATCGTGTGGTGGTTACTGGTTTTGGCATCGTATCCAGTATCGGCAACAATAAGAGTGAGGTTGTGGAATCTTTGCACCATGGTCGCTCTGGCATTACTTTTTCACAGGAGTATGCTGATCTTGGCTTTCGTAGCCATGTTCATGGCGATGTGGATATCGATCTGGATGCCAATATTGATCGAAAACTAAAGCGGTTTATGGGTGACAGTGCCGCTTATAACTATATCGCTACGGAAGAGGCAATCCAGCATGCCGGCCTCGCTGAGGAGCAGGTCTCCCATCTCCGTACCGGTCTGATAATGGGTTCAGGGGGAGGTTCTCCAGAGAACATCGTCGCAGCAGCAGATCTTCTCCGGGACAAAGGCATTAGAAGGGTTGGGCCCTACAGGGTCACCAGGACGATGTCGAGCACCAATGCGGCATGTCTCGCTACAGCTTTTAAAATAAAAGGAACGAGCTACTCGATCAGCTCGGCCTGTGCAACCAGTGCACATTGCATTGGCAATGGTGCTGAGCTTATCCAGCTTGGAAAACAAGACGTGATTCTTGCCGGGGGGGGTGAGGAGCTTCACTGGAGCCTGAGTGTATTGTTCGATGCCATGGGGGCGCTCTCGTCAAAATATAATGACTCCCCTGAAACGGCTTCAAGAGCTTACGATGTCGACCGGGATGGTTTTGTGATCGCAGGGGGTGGTGGAACCCTCGTATTGGAGTCTCTGGAGCATGCCAGGGCTCGGGGGGCAACTATCTACGCTGAGCTTGTCGGCTATGGAGCAACATCAGATGGCTTTGACATGGTCCAGCCATCGGGTGAAGGGGCTGTTCGCTGTATGCAGCAGGCGATGGAGACAGTGGAAGCGCCGATTGACTATCTGAATGTTCACGGCACCAGTACACCCATAGGGGATGTTCGTGAACTAAGTGCAATAAGAGATACCTTTGGCGATCAAGCGCCACCGATCAGTTCAACCAAGTCTCTTACCGGCCACTCACTCGGAGCGGCAGGAGTACAGGAGGCCATCTACTCCCTGTTGATGCTGGGGGGGGATTTTATTGCTGCTTCAGCCAATATCGAGAATCTGGATCCTGATGCAGAGGCTTTTCCGATTGTACGTGAACGACAGGATGGTGTTGGCTTAAAGACCGTGATGTCTAATAGCTTTGGGTTTGGCGGGACTAACGCTACCCTGGTCTTTAGCCGTTTCGAAGAGTGACGTCCCAGAGCTCTTATCCTCAATCTCTCCTATCTGCTTTTCTGGATGCTCATATCCAGAACGCCGTCCTGGTCATGATCTGAGATGAGAGAGACATCAACCGGATGATCGTGCCGGGAAGTCTGCTCCCACCCGCTCGAAGGGCTGTTGTGGTATGACGGGCTTCATCCCCGGCCATCTGCTGGATGACCACCCGACTGCGCAGATCTTGCTTTGGCAGTCGCTCAAGGTGTCCCTGGCAGAGGACCTGGGCACATAGTTGACCCGTATGGTTAACCCTCATCAACTGTCCGGAGAGACGACGTTCGCCCTCATCAGGTTCTTGTGAGTCAACTTCTGAAGCGGGGTATTTCCCTACGGTAGTTGGCGGTTTGCCGCGTAGAGTGTTTAGGGTTCGGTCCAGAGAGACCAGCAGATGATCGACAGAGGTATATAGAGCCATACCGTTGTGAGGGTGGATGATCCGCATCTGTGTTGTGGTTCTGCTGGAACCTACTCCATTTTACAACCACAGCTCTCAAAGAATCTGGGAGAAGATCGTGGCGCTGCGCTCAAGGCTGATTCACCAGATCTTATTGTGACGGCAAATATCGGGTGCTTGTTACAACTAAAGAAATACTCGGACCTGCCGGTTCGCCACTGGGCTGATCTTGTAGATGAAGGGACCGTTTAAATAACCGAATCCCTCCCGCCGTCTCTACGGTGGGGCTAAAATAGCCAGTAACCAGAGATCAATCCCACCCTATCTATGGAGAGCAACCCGATGACAAAATCATTTTTTCGACATCATCTCTTTTTCTGTCAAAACCAGCATCAAGGGGATCTGCCCTGTTGTGCAAACCATGACGCGGCATCCATGTGTGCCTATGCCAAGGAGCGCTGCAAAGAGTTGGGGCTGCATGGGCCTGGGGAAATTCGTATCAATAAGGCGGGTTGTCTTGGGCGATGTGAACGGGGGCCGGTCGCAGTGGTCTATCCTGAGGGTGTCTGGTACAGCTATATCGATCGGGAAGATATCGATGAAATCATCAATTCACACCTCAGAGAGGGCAAAATAGTAGAGCGGCTGAGGATCGATCCGGAGGGCTGATTTTCGTTTCTCAGTGGGTGAGGAGAGGGGCCGCCTAAAGGGGATCGGAGTTTCATTCCAGGACAAACGGCAACGTAATCACCTGAAAAGACAGGAAAATAGAGTACTGCATCGCTTCTCGCCTACCCTTAGGGCGAAAAAAATACCGTCAGTCAGTTTTTAACGTATTGAATAATATAGAATAAAAAATTTCTTTATGGGTCGGTTAAAAAAAGGGTTGACACAAGGAATAATAATATTAGATAATTCATATATAGCGAATTACTGATTTGTGGCGCACGGCACAGGAGAGCAACGGTAATCGGGAACAAATTTGAAAGACTCCTCCATCCTCCTTTGGTGGTTTGGCGCGGCAACAAGCCGCGCCTTTTTTTTGCTTGAAAACAACTTGATAGTGAGGTTTCTCTCCGGTAGGATTCGCCCTCTTATTTTTCTTCTGGGCCAAACACAAAACGTGGGAATGAATGAAGACCTACTCTGCAAAAAATGAAACAGTGCGCCGCGATTGGTATGTCGTCGACGCAGAAGACAAGGTGCTGGGGCGACTGGCGACTGAAATTGCCCGTCGTCTGCGGGGCAAACATAAACCTGAATATACCCCTCACGTTGATACAGGTGACTACATCGTGGTGATCAATGCGGGCAAAGTAAAACTCACCGGCCGCAAGCATGAGGACAAGATCTACTATCACCATACGGGTCATCCCGGTGGCATTAAAGAGACCTCTGTTCGTAGACTATTGGAAGAGCATCCAACACGGGTAGTTGAAAAAGCAGTCAAAGGGATGATGCCAAAGAACCCGCTCGGTCGTGCAATGTTCTCAAAACTGCGTGTTTTTGCCGGCAGTGAGCATGACCACCAGGCCCAACAGCCTAAAATTCTCGAATTGTAAGGATTGAACATGACAACAGGCAGTGAAAACTTCTACGGAACAGGAAGACGAAAATCATCAACAGCGAGAGTATTTCTTCGTAGTGGAAGTGGATCAATAACCGTAAACAAACGGCCACTTGATGAGTACTTCGGCCGAGAAACTGCGAGAATGATTGTCCGTCAACCGCTGGAAGAGACCGGGCTTTCGAGCCGTTTTGACATCATGGTGACCGTTGATGGTGGTGGTGGTAGTGGTCAGGCCGGTGCTATTCGCCATGGTATTACTCGTGCCCTCATGGAGTATGATGAGGCCCTGCGTGGCCCGCTGCGCAAAGCAGGTTTTGTAACCCGGGATGCACGTGAGGTTGAGCGAAAAAAGGTGGGTCTGCACAAGGCTCGTAAGAGACCTCAGTACTCTAAACGTTAATACTCATCTAGAGGCTGACGGAAGGCCTCTCCTGCTGCCAGCATCGGATGGGGGATCGTCTAACGGTAGGACAGCGGACTCTGACTCCGCCAGTCAAGGTTCGAATCCTTGTCCCCCAGCCATCTCAGCCCTCTATTTCTGCCTCTTTTCAGGCAATTCCATAATGTGGACTGGACGTCAGTCATCTCACAGGTTAGAAAGTAGTCGGCAGACTAACTTTTTCAATGACTGAACACGAGTTGACGGATAAAAAAGATGATTTCAGCAGGCATTATCGGAGGTACAGGCTATACCGGTGCAGAGTTGATGAGACTCCTTGCCGGCCATGATGGAGTGGAACTAACGGTCATCACTTCACGCACAGCAGCAGGCAGATCAGTTGCTGATCTCTTTCCAAGCTTGCGAGGCTGGGTCGATCTTGAATTCTCTGATCCCGATGAGAGTGGATTGAGTCAATGTGATGTCGTTTTTTCAGCTACTCCAAACGGAGTGGCAATGAAGCAGGCGCCTGATCTGGTCGACAATGGGGTCAGGATCATCGATCTCGCTGCCGATTTTCGTCTTCAGGATCCACTCGCCTGGGAGACCTGGTACGGCCAGGTACATACCTCTCCTGAACTTTTGGCCGAAGCGGTCTACGGACTTCCTGAGATCAATCGTGATGCTATTCGTACTGCCAGGGTGGTGGCCAACCCTGGCTGTTACCCAACGGCGGTACAACTCGGTTTTTTCCCGCTCCTAAAAGCGGAGCTGGTTGAGAGCAAAGGTCTGATCGCCGATGCAAAATCAGGCGTCAGTGGTGCGGGTCGAACGCTCACTCCCTCCTCTTTGTATTGTGAGGTCGCAGACTCGATAAAAGCCTATGCTGTTGATGGCCATCGCCATCTGCCTGAGATCAAACAGGGGCTCGAGAGAGTGGCAGGAGGACCTGTTGGCCTCACTTTTGTGCCTCACTTAACCCCCATGATTCGGGGTATCCATGCGACTCTCTATGCCCGGCTGAAGAGCAGGAGTGTGGATCTGCAGACACTCTACGACGAGTTCTACCAGGATTCACCTTTTGTCGATGTGATGCCGGCAGGGAGCCATCCTGATACAGGCAGTGTCAGGGGGAGTAATATATGCAGGCTGGCCTGCCATCGTCCACAGAGTGGCGATGTGGCTGTTATCCTGGTGGTCCAGGATAATTTAGTCAAAGGCGCTGCCGGACAAGCGGTTCAAAATATGAATATTATGTTTGGACTGGATGAGAGGGCTGGTCTGTTGCAGCCGGCACTTCTCCCCTGAGACGCTATCGGGGAGAGACAAGGAGGAAGAGATGGTAGAAAAATCGAGAGCTGAGAGCGCGACAGGCAGTGTAATTGGAAAAACCGTGACCTTTGAGGGAGATCTTCAGTTTAGTGGCACCCTCTTTGTGGCCGGTAGGGTGATAGGGAATATTGCCTCTGATTCCATGGAGTATGCACACCTGGTTATTGGCAGTGGTGGTGTTGTCGAAGGAAATATCGATGTTCCTGAACTGGTGGTTGAGGGAGAAGTAACAGGCACCATTACGGCAAAACGTCTGGAGATTCTGCCCGATGCCGTGATTGGAGGTGACATCCAATATCTTGAGATTGAGATGGCACCAGGTGCTCTTCTCAACGGCAATCTGATCTACAGTGCTGACCGGTGGGAGATGTCGCTGCTCAAGTTGGTCGAGGAGGGTGATTCCAAGGGTGTTCAGGCAGAAGATGGCGCCATCCCCGATGTTCTCCAGCGAACTCGAGATTAATTACCCTGTTTTCTAAGAGCTTGTTTTGGCAGCAATCGTACCCCATAGTCATCGTTTCAGACCCTTTGTTGGGTGGCTTCTCTTTATTTTCGTCACCGTCGTAGGATTTCGATTGATCCGGTGGACACCCTTTTCCCTAATGGCAACCAGGGTGGGTGCAGATTAGAGGTTTTTATTGAGTTGCGGGTTCAATTGGGGGCGAGGTAGAGTTTTTAACCAGGATCTAACACTATGAATAGTCAGCCAACCCTTGGGATTACTGAACAAGCCATCGCTCGAGTAAGTGATCTGGTGGCCCAAAAGGGGTCACCCGATCTCTATCTTCGTGTTTTTGTTAAAGGCGGGGGGTGTTCTGGGTTCCAATATGGATTTGAGTTTGAATCCAATAGAGATCCTGATGATTTGGTCATCGAGAAGGGCGCGATAAATCTTCTTGTTGACCCGCTCAGCCTTCAGTATCTTGCCGGCGCCCAGATCGATTACCTCGACGACCTCCAGGGGACCCGATTTGTAGTGAGCAACCCTAACGCCTCCACGACCTGTGGTTGTGGCTCTTCATTTTCACTGTAGAAGGGGGCCCCGGAGAGGTCTGTTGCGGCTTTTCTACTGACTCAACACCCCATCTTGGTCCTCTAGGGCCTTGACTTCAGATGTCGAGGTGAGTTTTAGTCCGCTTGCCTGATCAAGAAGCAGGGTCATCCTGTTGGCCACCTGGTCGAAGACCACCTTTTCCGATTCACTGATCCCTGGTGCGCGCGGGGTTTCGTAGTTGAGTGGATCCTGATGCTTATTGTGAACCCTGAACTCGTAGTGGAGATGGGCGCCGGTTGCCGCTCCGGTGCTCCCTACATAGCCAATAAGCTCTCCCTGTTTGATTCTCGCCCCCCGGCGACTCTTTTTAGCGTAGCCAGAGAGGTGTGCGTAGAGGGTTGAGTAGATCCCACCGTGCTTGATGATAATGGTTTTGCCATAGTTGCCTTTTCGCCCAATATACTCTACCTGCCCTTCTGCAGTTGCAAACACAGGTGTCCCACGCGGGGCACCATAGTCTACACCCCGATGCGCGCGCCAGGTTTTAAGCAGTGGATGAAATCGTCGTTGAGTAAAGCGGGAAGTAATACGAACCACTTTAACAGGCGCCCTTAAAAAAGTGCCTCTCAGGTTCTTCCCCTGGGGAGTGAAATAGTGTTCACCCCCCTCTTCATCTAGGTGGCGAATGGCCCGTAGTCGGTTGCCGTTGTTGGTGAATTCAGCTGCCAGGATAGGCCCATTCTCCACCTTTTCATTACCCCAAAAACGCTCATCATAGACAACTGCAAACTGATCCCCATCTTTCAGCTGGCGGGCAAAATCAATATCCCAGCCAAAGATTGATTGAAGCTCAACAATCATCCTCTCTGTCAGGCCGGCAGATTTTGCGGCAGCATGGAGTGATGAGTCGATGTAGCTGGAGGTTTGGCGCTGCTCAGAACGGAGGTCGGGCTGGCCTCTTGAGGCTTGAACCCCCTCCGGGCCATTGGTTACGACCAGAAATGTATTTTTTTCGTACTCATACCGAAGGGAGTCGAACTTTCCGTCTTCAGTGGCTTTGATCTGAAGTCGTCTTCCAATCTTCAGACGGTTGAGTGGGCGGGCGACGGGTAATCGGGCAACCTCGAGTGCCACTGCAGTCGTGAAGCCATAGCGCTTGAATATAGTGGTCAGGGTGTCACCCCGCTTGATACGAATGTCAACCCAGTGATCTTCACCATCAATCACGGGTGAAAGAACAACTTCAGGCAGAGAGCGCCTGCCTCCCAGCTGCTTATTCTCCTCGAAGAGTTGGTTCCGTTGATAACGAAGCGCTTCAACTTTGTCGGTCAGGGTATTATTCTGGTTTTTCAACTCCTCCTGCTCTGTAGTAAGCTGATTAAGCTGATTTTCAAGTTGTTGAACCCGGGTGCTCAGATCTTTTTCTGTTGTCACCTCTGTGGAATCGGCGGTGGTTGGGGTAATATTCCCCTTTAGGGGGGCTAATGAGTCCTGTGGAAGACCATCCCAGTTGATACCAATCACTAGAGCCAGGGCAATAATCGCCGCAGCCGCTATCCAGGAGAGCCAGGATGACGGGTTGTGATAAGGGCTCTCTTCAGTCGTATCAGCGGACATTGGGCCTTCGGTTTTGCTGTTTATAGGGTTATGGGGTCGCTAAATTTACCGGCAGACCAATTAGGCTGTCAAAACAATCTGGAGATCAAAACACGATTTCCTGATTTTTTGGTGAGATGCATAAGGGGATGCCAACTGATTTCAGCTCAAGTAACAGGAGGAATCGGCTGTATTGTTGCTCGTATAATCAATGAATTATATCATTGATTTTGTTTTCCCATAGAACCTCCAAAATCTTGCATTAGCTTCTGGCTCGGCAAGCGGTTCTTTGGAATCACTCTATAATTGGGTTTGCTAAATTTCTCAAAGAGGAGGCGGCCTGTTTCTGTAATCATTAGGAGTGCTTTGATTTTAATCGGCAGAGAGCAGGCAAAAACACTTACTTGGAGGCGTTGGCCGACCATATCAAAACTCCATATAGATCACTGCTTCTCTTGAGAGATGGGCGGTTATAGATAAAGAAAAGAGATAATGAATAGTCAAAAAGAGACATTAGAGATCATCGAGAGGGGTGCTGCCGAGATTCTGATTCATGAGGAGTTGGTGGAGCGCTTGAAAAGCAAGCGACCACTTCGGGTAAAGGCGGGCTTTGACCCTACTGCACCTGACCTCCATCTTGGCCATACTGTGCTCATCAACAAGATGCGTCAGTTTCAGGACCTGGGCCATCAGGTTATCTTTCTGATCGGGGACTTTACCGGTCTCATCGGAGACCCTACGGGCAAGAATACCACCCGGCCTCCGATGACACCTGAAGAGGTCGCTGAGAATGCCAAGACCTACAAGGAACAGATATTCAAGATTCTCGACCCTGATCTGACGGAAGTCAGATTTAATTCGGAGTGGATGGAAAAATTCACCCCCGCCCAGATGATTCAGCTTGCTGCCAGACATACTGTGGCCAGAATGCTGGAGCGGGATGATTTTCAAAAG
>DIIC01000022.1 GCA_002420425.1 Proteobacteria bacterium UBA5680
GTCGTATCCAAGGTTGTTGAGTAGTTAACGCTTTAGGTAAGGGATACAGGCCAGTAGCTCAACTGGCAGAGCAGCGGTCTCCAAAACCGCAGGTTGGGGGTTCGATTCCCTCCTGGCCTGCCAACCCTGACAAATGAATAAAGGCACAATGACTGGTGGCAGATAAACTGAAAATATTAATTGCAGCAGCAATAATTGTTGCTGGTGTGACAGGCTTCTATCTGGTCGGTGAACAGGGCTCGGCTCTGCTGCGAGCGGGGATAGTGATTGTCTCAGTGATTGCGGCGGCGGCAGTAGCCCTGATGACGAGTTATGGGCAGAACACCTGGGAATTTGCTCTTGCTGCTCGTACTGAGGTGCGCAAAGTGGTCTGGCCTACCCGACGGGAGACGGTTCAGGGAACTTTGGTGGTTGTTGTGATGGTAATTTTTGCCGGTATCTATCTTTGGTTACTCGATGCAGTCGCATTCTGGGCCATCTATGACATGATCCTGGGCTTATAACTGGAACCCTATAAAGTGGAAGAAATAACAAATTCAGATGGGAGAAGGTGGTATGTCGTCCAGGCATTCTCCGGCTTTGAGAAAAAAGTTGCAGAATCACTCAAAGACCATATTCAGCGTGCCGGTTTGGAGGCCAAGTTTGGCGACATTCTTGTACCCACTGAAGAGGTGATGGAGATGCGGGGCGGCCAAAAGCGCACTACGGAGAGAAAGTTCTTCCCGGGGTATGTTCTGGTCAATATGGAGCTGGATGATGAGACCTGGCATCTGGTGAGACAGGTACCAAAAGTGAGTGGGTTTATTGGCGGCACCAGTGACCGGCCTACACCGCTGAGCAGTCGGGAAGTGGATGGGATTTTACAACAGGTTCAGGCCGGAGCAGATAAACCAAGGCCGAAATTTACTTTTGCCCCTGGCGAATTAGTACGGGTCATCGATGGTCCCTTTGCTGAATTCAACGGTACTGTTGAAGATGTCAATTTTGAAAAATCAAAGTTGCGGGTATCGGTAACCATTTTTGGTCGATCAACACCGGTTGAACTTGAATTTAGCCAAGTAGAAAAGAGTTAAAACACTGATTCTGGAGGGTTTTTCCAGGATTGGTTTTGCATTAACGGGGAGCCTTGCGGCGCTTGCACCCACTGGAGATTAGACAATGGCAAAAAAGATTGACTCGTATATCAAGCTGCAGGTTCCTGCAGGGGAGGCCAACCCAAGTCCTCCCGTTGGCCCGGCTCTGGGTCAGCAAGGCTTGAATATCATGGAATTTTGTAAAGCATTTAACTCTGAGACACAGGGGATGGAGAAGGGGATGCCAATTCCCGTCATCATCACAGTATTCAGTGACAAGAGCTTTACTTTTATCAAGAAGACACCACCGGCATCCGTACTGCTTAAGAAAGCAGCAGGCATCCCCAAAGGGAGCGGAGAGCCCAACCGGGATAAAGTCGGCACAGTGACCCGTGAACAGGTCGAGGAGATCGTCAAGCTCAAGCAGCCCGATCTCAACTCTTATGAGATCGACCAAGGGGTAAAAATTATTTCAGGCAGTGCCCGAAGCATGGGCATTGTGGTAGAGGAGAACTAAGTCATGGCACAAAAGGGTAAGCGTATCCGCGCTATGGCAGAGAAATATGATCATCAACAGTTCTTTACCCTGGATGAAGCATTCAAATTGGTGAAGGAGACGGCCTCTGCCAAGTTTGATGAGTCAGTAGATGTAGCGGTTAATCTGGGGGTTAACGCAAAAAAATCAGATCAAAATGTCCGTGGTGCCACTCTTCTTCCCAGGGGGACGGGTAAGACCGTACGAGTTGCAGTTTTTGCAGAAGGCGCCAGCGCAGATGAGGCTCGAGAAGCCGGGGCAGATATTGTCGGCCTTGAAGACCTCGTTGAGTCAGTCAAAAAAGGCGAAATGAATTTTGATGTCTGCATCGCAACTCCTGAGACCATGAGGGTTGTTGGTAAATTAGGCCAGATTCTGGGTCCACGTGGTTTGATGCCCAATCCAAAGGTGGGGACAGTCACCAAGGATGTTGCCAAAGCGGTTGAAAATGCAAAGGCCGGCCAGATCCAGTACCGAATTGATAAAGCCGGGATTATCCATTGTTCAATTGGTAAAGCTTCGTTTGATATTGAAGCATTGGAAGAGAACCTGCAGGCCTTGCTTGGGGCACTCAATAAGAGCAAGCCGGCATCAGCCAAGGGACAATATATTATGCGCGTCACCCTCTCCACTACCATGGGTCCAGGGGTGCGTGTAGATCGGAATTCACTCTGACGCTGTAGAGAGAAGAGTTAACAAACTTTGGGGCCTTGCGGTTAAGGATTTACCGCAAGGATGTCGAAGACCGTAGGTGGCCAGGGAGTGATTTCATGGCCTTAATGACAATCAAGTCGGCCTGCGCAGATGGTGTACCCGTAGACAGGATTCTCCTGGTGATGGGCACCGATTGAAACGGGAGGTAGCTCATAATGAGCCTCGATCTCGAGGGAAAGAAGGCTGTTGTCGCTGATGTCGCTGAGAGTATCTCAGGGGCCCAGGCCGCAATTTTAGCCGAATATCGTGGCCTGACAGTATCGCAGATGACGGGGTTGCGAGCAGATGCTCGTCAAGCCGGTGTGTTTCTGCGGATTGTTAAGAACACACTGACAAAACGCGCTGTAGAGGGCTCCGACTTTGAGTGTTTGCAAGAACACCTGATTGGACCCCTTGCTCTGGCGGCATCTGAAGATCCGGTGGCGGTGGCTAAAGTTCTAAGCAAATTTGCTAAAGAACACGGTGATCTGAAGATAGTCATTGGGGCGATGAACGGTGCTTTGCTTTCAGAAGATGAGATCAAGGTGCTGGCCAAACTGCCGGGTCGTGACGAACTGCTTGCCCAACTTATCGGAGTAATGCAAGCACCTGTACAGAAGCTTGTACAGACACTCAACGAAGTCCCTGGAAGTTTTGTGCGCACTTTGGCAGCAGTTCAGGAGGCGAAGGAAGCCGCTTGAGTCTGTGTGTGGCCTAAGGTTTTTTATTATCAATCACTTATTTACACTAGGAAATCAAAATGTCTCTTTCTAAAGAAGAAATTATAGAAGCTATTGCTGAGATGTCTGTCCTTGATTTATCAGAAATGATCAAGGATATGGAAGAAAAATTCGGCGTTTCCGCAGCAGCCATGGCGGTTGCAGCAGCACCTGCTGCTGGAGCGGGTGATGCGGGCGGAGCAGCTGAAGAGAAGAGCGAGTTCGACGTCGTACTCGCTTCATTTGGTGAAAAGAAGGTAGGAGTTATCAAGACCGTTCGTGCGCTCACAGGATTGGGTCTGAAAGAGGCCAAAGATCTTGTTGAAAGTGCGCCCTCTCCGATCAAGGAAGGCGTTACCAAGGAAGAAGCGGAAGAGGTCAAGAAGCAGCTTGAAGAAGCTGGCGCTACGGCAGAGCTCAAGTAGTGCATTGTGCGAAGCGACTCAGTCGCTTCGGTAGGTTCGGCAGCCACGGATCGTCGCCAAAAGTGACGGGACGCGGCTGTGCTTTGCTGTTTATTAATTGTTAACTGTTGTGAATACAAATCACAAGAAGTCAACCGAAGGTGCCTCAATGGGTTATACATTTACAGAAAAAAAGCGTATTCGTAAAAGTTTCAGTAAGCGGCCAGCAGAGAGTCAGCTGATTGAAATTCCTCACCTGCTCGCGACACAGCTGGATTCTTACCACAAGTTTCTCCAGAGTGACATCGAGCCTGGGCAGAGGATTGATCAGGGACTTCAGGCTGCTTTTAAGTCAGTTTTTCCGATCGAGAGCTATAATGGATATGCCACACTGGATTTTGTCAGTTATCGATTAGGCACACCGCCATTCGATGTTCGTGAATGTCGGCAACGGGGACTGATTTATGCCGCTCCAATCAGGGTGGTGATGCGTCTTCGTATTTTTGACAAAGATAGCCCGGTTGGAAGTAAGACCGTCAAAGAGGTGAGAGAACAGGAGGTCTATCTCGGCGAGATTCCGTTGATGACAGAGAACGGGACCTTCATCACCAACGGTACTGAACGGGTTATTGTGAACCAGCTGCACCGCTCTCCTGGTGTTTTCTTCGACCATGATCGGGGAAAGACACATGCCTCAGGAAAGTTATTGTTCTCAGCCAGGGTTATCCCCTATCGAGGCTCATGGCTCGATTATGAGTTTGATGCCAAAGATCTTATCTATATTCGTATTGATCGTCGGCGCAAAATGCCTGGTACCATTATTCTAAGAGCCCTCGGTCTTTCAACTCAGGAGATCCTGGCACTGTTTTTTGATACCGAGACATTCTTTCTGGGCTCGGAAGATCATGAGTTGGAACTTGTCCCTTCGCGTTTGCGTGGACAGGTCATGGATTTTGATCTGACCACCTCCAAAGGGAAGGTTATTGTTGAAGCGGGCAAGAGAATTACTGCCAGAAACATACGCCAGCTTGAGGAGGCCAAAACCAAACGCCTTAAGGTTCCTCTCGACTATCTGCTAGGACGATCTCTGGCAAAAGACATTATCGATACCACTACTGGCGAGCTGATTGCCGAAGCCAATGGTGAAATTACCGAAGAGCTGGTGGAAATTTTGGTCAATGCAGGATTAGAGAGCATTGAGACCATCTATACCAATGATCTTGATTGTGGCCCCTTTATCTCTGATACATTAAAGGTAGATGCTACCCGAAGCCAGCTTGATGCCCAGATAGAGATCTATCGGTGTATGCGACCGGGCGAACCTCCTACCAAGGATGCTGCTCAGGCACTCTTTAATAACCTCTTCTTCAACCTTGAGCGCTACGATCTCTCTGCTGTGGGTCGAATGAAGATGAACCGACGGCTTGGGCGCCTCTCTGATGAGGGCCCAGGCACACTGACCAAACAGGACATCCTTGATGTAATGCAAACCCTGGTTGGACTGAAGAATGGGAAAGGGGTTATCGATGATATCGATAACCTCGGAAATCGACGGATACGATCGGTCGGTGAACTGGTAGAGAACCAGTTCCGGATCGGATTGGTCAGGGTTGAGCGTGCGGTGAAGGATAGATTGGGAATGGCGGAGACCGATAATCTCTATCCCCAGGATCTCATCAATGCCAAGCCTGTCTCTGCCGTGGTCAAGGAGTTTTTTGGATCCAGCCAGCTCTCACAGTTTATGGACCAAACCAATCCCCTGTCGGAAATCACCCACAAGAGACGCGTCTCTGCGCTTGGCCCGGGTGGTTTGACCCGGGAGCGTGCGGGATTTGAGGTGCGTGATGTGCATCCCACCCACTATGGCCGAGTCTGTCCTATTGAGACCCCTGAAGGACCGAATATCGGGCTTATCAACTCGCTCTCAATCTATGCTCGGACTAATGAGTACGGTTTTCTTGAGACCCCCTATCGAAAAGTGATCAATAATAAGATAACTGATGAAGCGGAGTATCTCTCGGCAATCGAAGAGCGCAAGTATGTGATCGCCCAGGCAAATGCTTCGGTGGATAAAAAAGGAAAGCTCAACGATATTCTGGTGCCCTGCCGCCATGAGAATGAGACTTCACTGAAGATTCCTGAAGATGTTCAGTACATGGATGTAGCCCCCTCCCAGATTGTATCGGTGGCTGCATCACTGATTCCTTTTCTTGAGCATGATGATGCCAACAGGGCATTGATGGGTTCGAACATGCAGCGACAGGCGGTGCCAACGCTTCGTAGTGAGAAGCCACTGGTGGGTACCGGCATGGAGCGCCTAGTTGCCATTGACTCTGGTGTAACCGTTGTTGCCCGTAGAAGCGGGTTTGTCGATTCTGTTGATTCCAGTCGAATTGTTGTCAGGGTTGATGATGAAGAGACTTCAAAAGGTGAAACAGGCGTCGACATCTACAACCTTACCAAATATACCCGTTCCAACCAGAATACGACAATCAACCAGCGACCACTGGTGAAGGTTGGTGACAAGATCAACCGGGGTGATGTGCTTGCTGATGGGCCCTCTACAGATATGGGTGAACTTGCACTAGGCAAGAACGTTCTTGTCGCCTTTATGCCCTGGCATGGTTATAACTTTGAGGATTCGATTCTGATCTCCGAAAAGTTGGTTGAGAATGATGTCTACACCACGATCCATATTGAGGAACGCTCCTGTGTTGCCCGTGATACCAAGCTGGGCTCTGAAGAGGTGACCCGTGACATCCCAAATGTCGGTGGAGCGGCTCTTGGCAAGTTGGATGAGTCAGGAATCGTCTACATTGGAGCAGAGGTCAATCCTGGAGATATCCTGGTTGGCAAGGTGACCCCAAAGGGAGAGACTCAGCTTACTCCAGAGGAGAAACTGTTGCGCGCCATCTTTGGTGAAAAAGCATCTGATGTTAAAGACACCTCATTGAGGATGCCTTCCGGCGCTTCCGGGACAGTGATCGATGTCCAGGTATTCACCCGGGAGGGGATGGAAAAAGATGCGCGAGCCAAGTTCATTGATGAGGATGAGCTGGCAGGAATTCGAAAAGATCTTGATGACCAATTCCGAATTGTTGAGGCCGATGCCTATGACCGTATCGAGCGTCTGTTGACCGGCAAGGTGGCAGAGGGTGGTCCTGAGGGCCTGAAGTCTGGTGCTAAGGTTGCCAAATCCTATCTGACGGAACTTCCCAGAAAGCAGTGGTTTGATATCAGAATGCGCAAAGAGGATGTGAATGAAAAGTTGGAGCAGATCAGGTCCCAGCTCGAATTTCAACGTCAACAGTCAGATGACTATTATGCTGAAAAGCGCCGCAAAATTGAGGCTGGTGATGATCTTGCTCCAGGGGTGCTGAAGATGGTGAAGGTGTTTGTTGCCATCAAAAGACGCCTGCAGCCTGGAGACAAGATGGCTGGACGTCATGGTAACAAGGGCGTGATTTCAAGAATTGTCCCCGTTGAAGATATGCCATATCTGGAAGATGGCCAACCAATTGATATTGTTCTCAATCCATTGGGCGTTCCTTCCCGAATGAATGTTGGGCAGGTTTTGGAAGCTCATCTTGGCTGGGCAGCCCATGGTCTGGGTCAGCAGATAGATAAGATGATCAGCCAGCAGGAGGCATCAGGCCCGATTCGCAAACATCTTGAAGAGATTTACAACAGTACCGGGAAATCGGAGGAGCTCTCCTCATTTAATGATGATGAGGTAATGGAGCTTGCAAACAACCTAAGAGAAGGGGTACCTATGGCAACGCCTGTCTTTGACGGGGCTCATGAGGTAGAAGTCAAGAAGATGCTCAAGCTCGCAGGTCTTCCTGAGAGCGGTCAAGCCATTCTTTTTGATGGTCGAACCGGTGAGGTATTTGATCGGCCGGTAACTGTCGGCTTCATGTATATGCTCAAGCTCAACCACCTTGTTGATGACAAGATGCATGCGCGTTCAACGGGACCCTACAGTCTGATCACACAGCAGCCTCTGGGCGGCAAGGCCCAGTTTGGCGGCCAGCGGTTCGGTGAGATGGAAGTGTGGGCACTGGAGGCCTATGGTGCTTCTTACACGCTTCAGGAGATGCTCACTGTGAAGTCGGACGACGTCAATGGTCGAACCAAGGTGTACGAGAATATTGTCCGAGGAGATCATCGAATTGATGCGGGGATGCCCGAATCATTCAATGTTCTGACCAAGGAGATCAGGGCGCTTGGTTTAAACGTCGAGTTGAAACACGAGAAATGATCAGTAACAAAATTGTTGCGACAGAAATAAGTTATTCACTATCGAGGCCAATACTGTATTGGCCTTGTGAAAGAGAGGCAAGAGACCGAAATGAAAGATCTTTTCAATAGCCTGTTTAACCAGCCAGACCAGATGGATGATTTTGATGCGATTCGGATTGGAATTGCATCCCCGGAAAAAGTGAGATCGTGGTCATACGGCGAGGTAAAGAAGCCTGAAACCATCAATTACCGTACTTTTAAGCCGGAGCGTGATGGACTCTTCTGTGCCAAACTCTTTGGCCCGGTCAATGACTATGAGTGCTTGTGCGGGAAGTACAAGCGTCTGAAGCATCGTGGGGTTATCTGTGAGAAGTGTGGGGTTGAAGTTACTCTCTCAAAGGTACGGCGAGAGCGGATGGGGCACATCCAGCTGGCAAGTCCAGTCGCCCATATCTGGTTCCTGAAATCACTGCCATCCCGTCTTGGTCTGATACTTGATATGACGGTGAGGGAGATCGAACGGGTACTCTACTTTGAAGCATTCGTTGTATTGGATGCAGGAATGACACCTCTGGAGCCAGGTTCATTGCTGACCGATGAACATTATCTTGATGCGGTCGAAGAATATGGTGATGAGTTTGAAGCCGGTATGGGTGCGGAAGCTGTTCGCACCATGCTCAAAAATATTGATCTGCCTTCAGAGGCTTCTAAGTTACGTGAAGAGCTTGGCGCCACTCGCTCCGAGACAAAAATCAAAAAGCTTCAAAAAAGGCTGAAAGTCATTGAGGCCTTTATTCACTCCGGTAATCGAACGGAGTGGATGATCATGGAGATTCTTCCGGTTCTTCCTCCCGATTTGCGGCCCCTGGTTCCTCTTGAGGGGGGGCGATTTGCAACCTCTGACCTCAATGACCTCTATCGTCGAGTGATCAATCGAAACAACCGACTTCGGCGTCTTCTCGACCTCAATGCGCCCGATATCATCGTTCGAAATGAAAAAAGGATGCTCCAGGAGTCCGTTGATGCACTGCTTGATAACGGGCGACGGGGAAAAGCGATTACCGGCGCTAACCGACGACAACTGAAATCCCTCGCTGACATGATTAAGGGCAAACAGGGCCGGTTCCGCCAAAACCTGTTGGGAAAACGGGTCGATTACTCAGGTCGTACGGTGATTGTGGTAGGCCCCACTCTCAAGCTCCATCAATGTGGACTGCCCAAGAAGATGGCTCTTGAGCTCTTTAAACCGTTTATCTTCTCCAAGCTCGAGATGAGGGGTCTTGCAACCACTATCAAACAGGCCAAGAAGATGGTTGAGCAGGAGGTCTCTGAAGTCTGGGATATTCTTGAAGGGGTGATTCGCGAACATCCGGTCATGCTCAACAGGGCACCCACACTGCACCGTCTTGGAATCCAGGCTTTTGAGCCGGTACTGATCGAGGGCAAGGCAATTCAGTTGCACCCACTAGTGTGTACTGCCTTTAATGCTGACTTTGATGGTGACCAGATGGCTGTCCATGTTCCGCTCTCAGTAGAAGCGCAGCTTGAGGCCCGTTCACTCATGATGTCGACTAACAATATTCTCTCTCCAGCCAATGGTGAACCGATCATTGTGCCTTCGCAGGATATTGTTCTTGGTCTCTACTATATGACCAGAAAGAAAAGTGAGTTAAAAGAGTTGGAGGCACTTGAAAGCCACTCCCGACAAGAGCAGCTGGATAAACTGGTTGAGCTTGGAATCAAACTGCCTTTCTTCTCTGATATAGAAGAGGTGCGCCGTGCCTATGAGACAGGGAACGCCCAGCTTCATGACCGAATCATTGCGAGAATCAATGAGGTCGAGATCTCTGATGAAGGTGAAAAGACAGAAACAAGGAAGATCTATTTCACCACTGTGGGCCGTGCGCTCCTGAGTGAAATCATTGTTCCTGGTTTCCCTTTCGATCTGCTCAACAAGGAGCTTGACAAGAAGGCCATCTCAAAGACCATTGAGTATTGCTATCACCATGTCGGACTTAAAGACACTGTGATCTATGCTGATAAGCTGATGTATACGGGTTATCGATTTGCAGCCAAGGCGGGCATCTCCATTGGTGTTGACGATATGGTGATCCCAGAGGAGAAAGTTCAGATTCTTGAAGAAGCTGAAAGCGAAATCAAGGAAATTGAAGAACAGTATCACTCCGGCCTGCTGACAGATGGTGAGCGCTATAACAAGGCGGTCGATATCTGGACCCATCGCAGTGAAGAGGTGGCACAGGCAATGATGAGGGAGTTGGGAGACAAGTCCAGCGATAAAGGAAAGAGCACCGATTACTCTTTCAACTCAATCTACATGATGGCAGATTCAGGCGCACGAGGCAGTCATGCTCAAATCAGGCAGCTGGCCGGGATGCGAGGCTTGATGGCCAAACCAGATGGATCGATCATCGAAACGCCGATTACTGCCAACTTTCGGGAAGGCCTCGGGGTTCTGGAGTACTTTATTTCCACTCATGGTGCTCGAAAGGGGTTGGCCGATACCGCATTGAAGACGGCAAACTCAGGTTACCTCACCCGTCGACTGGTTGATGTCTGCCAGGACCTTGTGGTGACCGAATCAGATTGTGGAACAGATAAAGGGGTCATCCGTGAGGCTCTCGTTGAGGGCGGTGAAATCGTCATCCCTCTTCGTGACCGGATCCTTGGTCGGGTGGCTGCAAGGGATATTGTTAGCCCCGGAGATGGGTCAGTCCTGGTGGTTAAAGGCAAAATGATCGATGAAGAGGCGATCAAACTGATTGAAGAGAGCAATATCAATAAAGTATTGGTTCGTTCAGCAGTGACTTGTGAAACCCGTTACGGGATCTGTGCGAACTGTTATGGCCGGGACCTGGGCAGAGGACACTTGGTTAATCGAGGTGAAGCCGTGGGTGTTATTGCAGCTCAGTCCATCGGTGAACCGGGAACCCAGCTTACTATGCGTACCTTCCATATTGGTGGTGCAGCATCGGCACAAGCATCAGTCAGCAGTGTTGAGACCAATAACAACGGGACAATCAGTCTGCACAAGATCAAGGTTGCCAGGAACTCAGCAGGTCGGGATGTGGTTGTCACCCGGTCAGGGGAGCTGGTGATCAAGGATGAGCACGGTGTTGACCGTGAACGTTACAAAGTGCCCTATGGTTCAGAGCTGACGATCAAGGATGGTGAAAAGGTCAAGGCAGGACAGTTGGCGGCATCCTGGGATCCCCATACACATCCTGTCATCACTGATGTTGGAGGCAAGATAGCATTTATTGACCTGATTGATGATGCAACCATCAATGTTCAGACCGATGAGCTCTCCGGCTTGAGTCATCGTACCGTGATCGATCCCAAGGATCGGCGAGGGTCGGCTCAGACGCTTCATCCCACCATCGCATTAACCGATGACAAGGGTGAGTCAATGTCGTTTGCCGGCACCGATATCCCTGCCCATTACATGCTCCCGGCCGGCGCCATAGTGATGGTCGAGGATGGAAAAACTGTTTCAGCAGGTGATGTGCTCGCCAGGATCCCTCAAGAGTCATCAAAGACCCGGGATATCACGGGCGGCCTGCCTCGTGTTGTGGAGCTTTTTGAGGCACGCAAACCGAAGAACCCTGGAGTCATGGCGAAATCAACAGGTGTTGTCTCCTATGGAAAAGAGACCAAGGGCAAGCAAAGACTGGTGATCACAGATTCGGACGGCGAGACCCACGAGCAACTGATCTCCAAAGAGCTTCGGATCGATATTTTCGAAGGTGAGACGGTGGAAGAGGGCCAGATGGTGGTTGAAGGACCACCCATCATGGCGGAAATCGTTGAACACAAGAATGTTGAGGAGCTGGTTAACTTTGTGGTGACCGAGGTGCAGGATGTCTATCGACTCCAGGGCGTGAAGATCAATGACAAGCACATTGAGGTCATTGTTCGTCAGATGTTGCGTAAAGTCAGGATTGAGTCCACAGGGGATACCCATTTTCTCTCCGGAGATCAGGAGGAGCGCACACTGGTGCTTGAAGAAAATGAGCGGATTGAAGCTGAGGGCAAGAAACCAGCTACCTTTAAGCCGGTTCTGCTTGGAATTACCAAGGCTTCACTGCTGACAGAGTCCTTTATTTCAGCGGCATCATTCCAGGAGACGACACGAGTTCTGACAGAAGCCTCGATCCTTGGCAAGATGGATCGACTAAGAGGGCTGAAAGAGAACGTCATTGTCGGAAGGCTGATCCCAGCGGGAACCGGGCTTGCCTACCATGAGGAGCGTCGTCGCAAAAGAGCCGAAAGACTCCACCAGGAGCATCAGATCGACATGGCGCTTGCCGAGAGCCAGTCTCAGGCTGAAGAAGAGCTGAAAATAGGGCTTGAAAACGAAATTTTTGAGGAAGAAACGGCAAGTTGAGGATAGAGGCGCAATCCTTCTTGACATTAGCCACTATCAACACTAATATCGCGCGTCTTTTCGGGGCCAAATCAATATGGGCAACCGAGGAAATTCGACGAATTATGACCATTTTTTGAGTAGAAAATGCCGACAATTAATCAATTAGTCAGGAAGCCTCGAAAGAGTAAACAGGAAAAGTCAAACGTTCCGGCACTCCAGGCTTGCCCTCAGAAGAGAGGAGTATGTACACGTGTCTACACCACGACGCCGAAAAAACCTAATTCAGCGTTAAGGAAAGTGGCTCGAGTTCGACTGACCAATGGTTTTGAAGTGACAACGTATATCGGTGGTGAGGGTCATAATCTTCAGGAACACTCCGTGGTTTTGATCCGCGGTGGACGAGTGAAGGATCTTCCGGGTGTACGTTATCATACTGTCCGCGGCTCACTCGATACCTCTGGTGTGAGTGATCGTCGGAAGGGAAGATCAAAATACGGCGCAAAACGACCAAAAACATAGGTTTGTAAGGCCGGGCGGCGAATAAAGCTGCTGATTTTTTAGGGGTGCCTCTCCCGAGAAAGGGGCTGTGGCGGCGGACTGCACGTCAAGGGTATTTTTATGTCCGCGTCGTTTTTTATTATTTACTGGAGAAGGCAAGAGAATCTAATGCCTAGAAGACGAGAAGTACCAAAACGGGAGATACTCCCCGACCCAAAATTTGGAGATCGAACACTGGCCAAGTTCATCAACGTAATGATGCTTGATGGCAAGAAATCGGTCGCCGAAAAGATCATTTATGGTGCACTGGACATCATCAAGGAGCGTGGCAGAGGCGATGCCCTTGAGGTATTTGGTGAAGCATTGGAAAACGTACGCCCTGTCGTTGAGGTGAAGAGTCGCCGGGTAGGTGGTGCAACCTATCAGGTCCCTGTTCAGGTTCGTCCTACAAGGCGAAGTGCATTGGCAATGCGTTGGTTGGTTGAAGCGGCTCGTAAGCGTGGCGAGAAATCAATGACCCAGCGACTGGCGGGTGAACTGATGGATGCAGCAGAACAGCGCGGAACAGCGGTAAAGAAGCGTGAAGATACTCATCGTATGGCGGAGGCCAACAAGGCTTTCTCACACTTCCGTTTCTGATCCATTTAAATATTAATATACGAATTTAGACGCAGGATTTAATAAAGTGGCAAGAACTACCCCACTCGATCATTATCGTAATATCGGCATCATGGCTCACATTGATGCCGGCAAGACGACAACCACAGAGCGCATTCTCTTCTACACCGGCATCTCTCATAAGATAGGTGAGGTTCATGATGGTGCGGCTGTTATGGATTGGATGGAGCAGGAGCAAGAGCGAGGCATCACCATCACCTCAGCAGCAACCACCTGTTTCTGGAGTGGGATGGCTCAGCAGTATCCTGAGCATCGTATCAATATTATCGACACCCCTGGCCACGTAGATTTTACTATTGAAGTTGAACGATCACTTCGAGTCCTTGATGGGGCAGTTGGTGTTTTTTGTGCCGTAGGTGGTGTTGAACCCCAGTCTGAGACAGTCTGGCGTCAGGCGGACAAATATCAAGTGCCGCGGATGGCATTTGTCAACAAGATGGATCGTGCGGGAGCTAATTTCCTCCGAGTGATTGACCAGATCAATGAACGCCTCGGCTCAAATACAGTTCCGATTCAACTTCCGATCGGTGCGGAAGACGGCTTCGAAGGGATTGTCGACCTGATCAAGATGAAATCAATCTACTGGGAGGAAGAGACCAAGGGAACCCGGTTTGAAGAGCGCGATATCCCTGAGTATATGGTTGACCTTGCCGCTGAATATCATGAAAAAATGGTAGAGACGGCTGCTGAAGCAAATGAAGAATTAATGGACAAGTACCTCGAAGAGGGGGACCTGTCAGAAGCAGAGATTAAGAAGGGATTACGGATTCAAACATTGGCGAATGAAGTCGTCTGTGCCACTTGTGGATCGGCCTTCAAGAACAAAGGCGTGCAGGCAATGCTTGATTCTGTCATTGATCTGATGCCCAGCCCTCTCGATGTTCCCGCTATTACCGGTATTCTCGATGATGCCAATGAGACCGAAGCAGAGCGCCCCTCTGATGACAACGCTCCATTTGCAGCGCTTGGTTTCAAGATTGCGACCGATCCTTTTGTAGGACAACTGGTTTTCTTCCGAGTCTATTCGGGTGTCCTCAAGTCGGGCGATCACATCTATAACCCAGGAAAGGGTAAAAAAGAGCGAATCGGTCGTATATTGCAGATGCACTCAAATGACCGGGAAGAGATTAAAGAAGTTCGTGCCGGAGATATTGCTGCGGCTGTCGGCTTAAAGCAGGTGACGACAGGTGATACGCTCTGCACACCCGATAACATCATCACCCTGGAAAAGATGGAATTTCCAGAACCCGTTATTTCACAAGCGGTCGAACCCAAAACCAAGGCAGACCAGGAAAAAATGGGTATTGGTCTTGGCAAATTGGCTCAGGAAGATCCCTCATTCAAGGTAAGGACTGATGAAGAGTCTGGCCAGACCATTATTTCCGGCATGGGCGAGCTTCACCTTGAAATCATCATCGATCGTCTCAAGCGCGAGTTTAGTGTTGACTGTAATGTTGGGAAGCCTCAGGTGGCCTATCGCGAGACCATGACCAAGACTGTCGAGCAGGAGCACAAACATTCCAAACAGACGGGTGGTCGAGGTCAGTATGGCCATGTCTACCTTCGTCTTGAGCCTCAGAAAGAAGAGGGTAAGGGCTTTGAATTTGTTGACATGATCAAGGGTGGTGTTGTTCCTCGGGAATATATCCCTGCCGTGCAAAAAGGGATTGTTGAGGCTATGACAACCGGTGTTGTTGCCGGATATCCTGTCCTTGATGTCAAAGTGACCCTCTATGATGGGTCTTACCATGAGGTTGACTCTTCAGAGCATGCTTTTAAAACAGCAGCTATCCAGGCCTTCAGAGAGGGTATGCGCCGCGGCTTCCCTCAACTCCTCGAGCCCATGATGGCTGTAGAGGTTGTTACTCCTGAAGAGTACATGGGTGGAGTCACTGGAGATCTCAGCTCAAGACGCGGAATGATTCTTTCGATGGAAGATATGCCAAGCGGAAAGGTGGTTCGGGCAGAAGTCCCGCTCTCCGAGATGTTTGGTTATGCTACTTCGTTGCGTTCCGCATCTCAGGGTCGAGCGACCTACACAATGGAATTTAAAAAATATTCGCCTGCGCCGTCAAGTATCACCGAAGTGGTGATGAAGAAGGCCAGTTAATCACTAACTACTGAAGAAGAGGTAATCGACGTGTCCAAGG
>DIIC01000058.1 GCA_002420425.1 Proteobacteria bacterium UBA5680
TGCTGGTTGAGTACGCCTGGTGTGTTGGTCAGCAGGATGAGTTTTTCAGCCTGTAGTGTGGCCGCAAGGGCCCCTGCGACTGAATCGGCATTGATATTATAGGTGTGCCCATCCTCACCCACGCCAATAGGGGCGACAACAGGGATAAAGTTTTTAGTGTCCAGCGTTCGAACGAGTCCAGGATCAATATACTTAACTCGGCCAACATGTCCAATGTCGATAATCTCAGGCACTCTGGCTTCAGGGTCATCTTTCTTTATGGTCAGCTTCTCAGCCTGAATCATGCCGCCATCTTTGCCTGAAAGGCCCACCGCCTTTCCTCCCTGGCTGTTGATCAGATTCACAATCTCCTTGTTAACCAGCCCCCCAAGCACCATCTCGACTATGTCCATAGTCTCTCTGTCAGTGACCCGCATACCATCAATGAACTCACTCTCTTTGCCGATCTGTTCCAATAATTTACTGATTTGAGGCCCACCGCCATGGACAATGACCGGATTGATTCCAACCAGCTTCATTAAAACAATATCCCTGGCAAAACTCTTTTTCAGCACCTCATCAACCATTGCATTGCCGCCATATTTGATGACAATGGTCTTGCCGTGAAAATGCCGGATATAGGGGAGTGCCTCGATAAGAATCGGAGCTATATTAGGGGTCAATTTGTTCGGCACCATTCTTCTGCTTCCTCTGGCTGTTGATCGATGATGCGCCATTGCATCCTCGCCCTCTAATTAACAAATCATTCGCTTAGGGTTAAGTCTACCCTATCCCTCGGTAGACCAAAAAAAAGGGCTGCTCTGGCAACCCTTTTTCAACTCATTTACGGCGGAGGGATCAGTTGATGGTCACCTCTATTTTGCGGGGCTTTGACTCTTCTGCCTTGGGAAGTTCAAGGTTGAGCACGCCATCCTCAAAATGGGCCAAGACGCTCTGGTCATCAATGTCGTCGCCCAGGCGCAATGAGCGGACAAATTTGCCAAATCGCCTCTCCTGGCGGATAACCCTTTGGCCCTCTTTTTCAACCTCTTCAAGTCGACGTTCGGCATTAATCGTTAGCAGCCCATCCTTTATCGTGATATCAAGATCGCCCTTCTTCACTCCGGGGAGTTCTGCCTTAAGTAGATAATGAGCCTCTTTTTCGATGATATCGATCGCCGGGATCAGACAGTTTCTGCCTTCTGTCTCACTCTCTGAAGCAGGATTGGCGTAATCACTGAAGAGACGATCGAATCCAGGGAAGGGTTCCCAGCCAAACTGTCGGATTTTTGTCAGGTTATTCATCTTATATCTCCTGTTCTAAACATAACTTTCGAATGTTGGGTTCCCGCTGGGGCAACCCCTGTTACAGTAGATATGGTGGTCATCTGTTCGGATTTCAAGTTGTACCCCTCAATCAGCCCTGGATGGCCGAGGAGCCTTTTGCCCGGTAGAGAGCATTGAGGAGAGGAGAGGAGAGGTGATTTAACCCTCTCTCTTAGAGAATATAACGAGCCAGGTCCTCATCGGCAGCAAGATCAGAGAGATGGCTGTCCACATAGGCCAAGTCGACCACTACTTTTTCATCGGCCCTGTCTGCCGCTTCAAAAGAGATGCTCTCCAGGAGTCGCTCCATCACGGTGTGCAGGCGTCTTGCACCAATATTTTCAGTCTGTTCATTGACCTGCGAGGCCACTTCAGCCACTCTGCTCACACCTGACGGATCGAAGACCAGATCCAGCCCCTCGGTGAGCATCAATGCCTGATACTGTTCAGTTAATGAGGCATCCGGCTCTGTCAATATCCGTTCAAATTCCTCGGCTCCCAGGGCATCAAGCTCAACCCGAATAGGGAGCCTCCCCTGTAGCTCCGGAATCAGATCAGAGGGTTTGCTCAGTTGAAATGCCCCTGATGCAATAAAGAGAATATGGTCTGTTTTGATCATCCCATACTTGGTTGAAACAGTTGACCCTTCAACAAGAGGGAGCAGATCCCGTTGTACCCCTTCTCGTGAGACCTCCGCTCCCTGTCGCCCGTCTGTCCGGCTCACTATCTTGTCCAGTTCATCAATAAAGACAATCCCATCCTGCTCGACACGATCAACCGCCTTCAGTTTGATGTCGTCATCATCCACCAGCTTTGACGCCTCTTCCTCTGCAAGCAGCTTCTTTGCTTCGACAATACGAACTTTTCGACTCTTTGGCCTGCGCCCACCCAGATTCTGCATCATTCCCTGAAGTTGGCTGGTCATATCTTCCATCCCGGGTGGGCCAAAAATCTCCACTCCCATTGCTGGGGAGGCCACTTCAACTTCTATCTCTTTTTCATCCAATTCGCCCTCACGAAACATTTTTCTGAAGCGCTGCCGTGCTGCCCCTTCTTTCTCACCATCACCCTCTTCCGCTGCCGGCTCTCTGGCGGGTGGTAGCAAAATATCAAGGATCCTCTCTTCTGCAGCGTCCTCAGCACGAAACCGAACTTTCTCAAAGGCCTCCTCGCGGTGCATCTTAACAGCCATTTCAACCAGATCACGGATGATGGAATCGACCTCTCGACCGACATAGCCCACCTCCGTGAACTTGGTGGCCTCGACCTTGATAAATGGGGCTTTGGCCAATTTTGCCAGACGTCTTGCTATCTCGGTCTTACCTACACCGGTTGGGCCAATCATGAGGATGTTCTTTGGGGTAATCTCCTGCCGAAGATCACTATCTTCAACTTGTCGACGTCGCCAGCGATTCCGCAACGCTATGGCTACGGCACGTTTTGCTTCATTCTGCCCGATAATATGTTTATCAAGCTCTTGAACAATCTCTCTTGGCGTCATTTCCGACATCATAATTCCTTAAAAATCCAACGTCTCAATGGTGAGATTATGGTTGGTGTAGACACAGATATCACCTGCAATACTCAGTGATTTTTCAACTATATCTCGCGCCTCCAGATCACTGTTTTCCATTAGTGCGCGTGCTGCCGCTTTTGCATACTGCCCGCCTGAACCAATTGCCATAAGTCCTGCTTCAGGTTCAATCACATCACCATTTCCTGAAATCACCAATGAAGAGGTAGCATCTGCAACAGCGAGAAGAGCCTCCAGGCGACGAAGCATCCGATCTGTTCGCCAATCTTTTGCCAACTCCACTGCAGCCCGTACCAGATTCCCCTGATGCATCTCAAGTTTGCCCTCAAATCGTTCAAAGAGGGTGAATGCATCTGCTGTCCCACCGGCAAAGCCGGCGATCACCTGCTCCTTATACAACCGCCTGACTTTTCGAGCATTCCCTTTCATCACAGTATCACCCATGGAGACCTGCCCATCCCCTCCAATCACGACCTGATTGCCGGAACGCACCGAAAGAATTGTTGTGCCATGAAATGCGGCCATCTATTGCCTCCTCTTTGGGGATATCAGAACTATCCAGATGGGGTTCAGATTATCGATATCAAGGGGTGTTACTTCACCAGTTTCAGGTGTGATCCTCTCTTTGGTCCACTGCCATCGGTGTCGGGGCCTCCATCATCACCGGAATCACTCTCCGGGCTCTCTTCCCGGCTCTCTTTCCGGCTCTCTTCCTGACTCTCTTCCTGACTCTTTTCACCCTCAGTTTCGACGTTCGGGTCCTCTGAGACAAATGAGAGCCCATCACCATTTTCACGTGTATAGATGGCCAGAACGGCATCAACAGGGACAGAGATTTGGACAGGAACTCCTCCAAAGCGTGCAGAAAAACTGATCAACTCATTACCCAATTCCAGGTGCTGAACAGCCTGGTTCTGAATATTCAGTACAATCTTGCCCTCGTTGACGTAACCCTCGGGAACATCTACTCCAGAGACTTGGGCATCTACGAGTATCTGCGGGGTAAAACCATTTTCCATCGCCCACTCGTAGATGGCACGGATCAGATAGGGTTTGGTAGAAACCACCATTATGGTTGGTCGACAGGTTTTTTAACCGCGCATCTCGTTTTCTGCTTCACTAAGACTTGCAATAAATGCAGGCCTTGCAAACAACCGCTCAGCATAGTTAAGTGCTGGTGCCGCCTGCTTCGGAAGTGTCACTTTCAATATTGGAAGACGCCACAACAGCGGCCCCATAAAACAGTCGACAATACTGAATTCATTCCCAAGCATATGGGTTTGTTCCGCAAAGACGGGTGAAATAGAGATCAAACCATCTCTGATGGACTGTTTTGCCGCACTGTCCAGCTTCTTGTTGTTTGCCAGATCGACACTGCCCACTGCTTCCAGCCAGTCACGCTGTATACGAAGAATCATCAGCCGGGCACGACCACGATTAACCGGGTCAACCGGCATCAGTGGCGGGTGGGGAAGACGTTCATCCAGATATTCACAGATAATTTGGGTGCCATAAAGAACCAGACTACGATCAACCAGTGTTGGTGTCTCATTATAGGGGTTGAATTCTGCCATCTCATTGGGAGTGGCTGAGCTCTCGATCTGCTCATTATGGTATTCAACCTCTTTTTCAAATAGAACGACCCGACAGATATGGCTCTGCAGACAGTATCCTCCTGAAAACAGCGTCATTATCGGTTTTCGGCCGGTTGTTGCAACCATCTCGTTTATCTCCAATTCACACTTAGTTAAAAGCTATACGTTGTTGAGCGGTCGAAAGAATTACTGATTGCAGTTAGACGTCCTGCCAAACCGTGGTACCGCCAGCCAAAATGTCAAAAATTTATCAATACTTTTTAGAAGCTGTGATTTTACTGCTTCTTTTCGCTTCAGGGTTAGAATTTCCACGGTTGATAACAAAACTCAGTGGGCCTCTTTCCAATACTCTCTCTTAAGAAGGCATGAAATACCTCTAGAGATAACCAGGAAGAAAAGTACCCCCCACCCCTGTCGTCACCCCTTTAAGGAAAAGACGGTGCTTTAGATCCACGACAAATTCAGACATGGACTGCTCCCAAAAAAACCTTAAAGAAAGAAAGTTTACAACCATAAAAACCATAAAGCCGAAGTTAATCAACCCCAATATGTTGATCAACTCCTCCCTTTAACTGGTTATTATTCTGATTATCCGAATGGTCGCTGGATAAAGAGAACCATTTCGATACGGTATTGTACCAGAATCTGAGTTTGTTCCGTAGGGTATAAAGCGATAAAACCGTTTTAGGGCAGTGCCGGAGAAACCTTTGGCGACCCCTTGCCCTCCCTTTTAACCTGCCGCCGGTTCTAACCTATTGCGGTTTAACCTCATCGGCATCAAGATCCGTGATTGCAGCATCGAGTTACTAATCAAGTTCGTCCTCAAGCTCGTCATCCGTTTCATCAACGGTTGACGCTTTTGGCTCCATTCTTTTGCCAAAGAAAAGCCCGATCTCAAAGAGCAGCCAGACAGGAAGTGCCAGCATGGTCTGAGAGAAGATATCGGGGGGCGTCATCATCATCCCCACTACAAAGGCACCGACAATAATATAGGGTCGCTTCTTCTTGAGGCTTTGGGTTGTCGTCATTCCGGTTTTTACCAGAAGAACGGTCACAACAGGCACTTCAAAAGCAACCCCGAAGGCAAAAAAGAGCTTGAGCACAAAGCTAAGGTAGGAGTTGATGTCTGTCATCACTGCCACACCTTCCGGGGCAGTGCTGGTAAAAAATGTGAAAACTATTGGAAAAACAATGAAATAGGCAAAAAGTATCCCGGCATAAAAGAGGATACTGCTGGAGATCATAAGTGGAATCGCCAGACGTCGTTCATTACTGTAGAGCCCCGGGGCGATGAAAGACCAGAGCTGATAGAGCAAAAAAGGCATTGCCACCGCAACAGAGAAGGCGAAGGCGAACTTAAACGGCACGAAGAAAGGTCCATGAGGTTCAGTTGAGATCATGGTGTTGCCCTCGGGCAGGGCCATCATCAGGGGGGCAGCAAGGAACTCATAGAGGGTGTTGGCAAAGGGGGCTGCCATTAAAAAAATCAGCAGGACTGCCCCAAGAGCCCGCAAGAGACGGTCTCTTAGCTCAAGAAGATGAGAGACAAAAGTCTGGCTTTTGTTCTCTTCGTTTTCTTCAGTCATTAGATGGATCTCCAGAGTGCCTGCTCTGGGCAGAATCTGCTAAATTCCCATTCTGATCCTCTGTTGGCGGGGATGAAGGGGTTGTTTTGCCTGGCTCGGCATCATCCCGGTGAGACAAAGGGTCCCCAAAAGAGTCATACTCTTCATCGACTATCCGATCAGTAAAGGTTTCAGTTTCCTTCTCGATATCCGAGCGGACTTCATTGAGCGCCTCTCCGGCCTCCTTCAACTCATCGATCTCACTATCGCGAATCTCCTTATCAATGTCCGCCTTGAGGTCAGAGACGAGTCGCCGGGCTCGACCCACCCAGAAACCGGCAGTACGTGCTGCCTTGGGAAGTCTTTCAGGGCCAATGATCAATAGGGCGATCACGCCAATAATGGCGAGTTCCCAGAAGCCAATATCAAACACGTCAGATTCTTTTGTGAATTACAGAGAAATTCAAGATTTGTCTTGTTCTTCAGCTTCTTCTGCGCGCTCGGCTTTAGAAAAAGCCTCATCTTCTTCTTCGAGTTGCTCTGTATCGCTCTTGGCGTCAGATTCACTCTGTTGACCGTCATCCTTGACTGCCTTCTTAAATCCCTTGATTGCCGATCCGAGATCTCCTCCCATTCCTTTGAGCTTCTTGGTGCCAAACAACAACAGAACGATCACCAGAACAATGATTAACTGCCAAATACTGATTCCACCTAATCCCATCTTATTTCTCCCGCCACTTCAATCCAGATAATCCTGGCCTGACTTATGAAAGTCTACAGACCGCTAATGTTCGATCTCTCCCGATCGTTGAGAGGCTATTCACGCATCGACTTCTCAGTCAGACCGGATATTCCCTCTCTTCGCTCCAGTTCGACCAGAACATCTTCCGGTCCAAGTCCCATATGAGCGAGCATAACCAGTGTATGAAACCACAGATCGGCGGTTTCATAAACCACTTGTTGACGTTTTTCCCCTTTTGCCGCAATCAGGACCTCTGCACACTCCTCTCCAATCTTCTTCAGAATAGCATCCAGACCGGCCGCCTCAAGCTGGGCAACATAGGAGTTTTTGGGGTCTCCTCTTTGACGTGCCTTGATCGTTGTTGCCACCCGTTCCAGGGTATCTGACATAGTAATCTCCCTTAATTAAGCCTCTATTTGGTATAAATCTGCTCGGGATCCTTGAGCACGGGTTCTACTTTGGACCAGATGCCCTCTTCAAATCGTCTATAGAAACAGTGCTGCCGACCTGTGTGACACGCTATTCCGCCTTGCTGTTCAACCTGCATCAGAATCACATCTGCATCACAATCAATACGCAACTCTCTGACAACCTGTTGGAAGCCTGACTCTTCTCCCTTACGCCACAGTTTTTGTCGAGATCGTGACCAGTAGACGGCATGCCCCTCCTCCACGGTGAGCCTAAGAGACTCCCGGTTCATCCAGGCAACCATCAACACCTGACCACTCTCTGCATCCTGGGCAATAGCCGGAACCAGCCCCTTATTATCCCATTTAATATCATCCAGCCAACCATCACTCATAGTCTTACCTCTATCCCGGCAGCAGCCATCCTGCTCTTTGCTTCACCCACCGTATGTTCTCCAAAATGAAAAATACTTGCCGCCAATACCGCATCTGCACCGCCTTCAAGTACACCATCAACCAGATGATCCAGATTGCCCACCCCGCCAGATGCAATCACGGGGATTGGAACAGCCGCGGCAACACTTTGTGTCAGCGCAAGATCAAACCCGTCCCGGGTGCCATCTCTATCCATGCTGGTCAACAGAATCTCACCCGCTCCAGATTCTGCCATTCTCCTGCACCAATCGATTGCATCGAGGCCTGTCGGTTTCCGCCCGCCGTGAGTAAAGATCTCCCAGCGGGGCTCTGCTCCACCTTCAACCTGCTTGGCATCGACAGCAACCACAATACACTGTGATCCATAGTGGTTTGAGGCTTCTTCCACAAGTGCCGGCCGGTGGACCGCCGCAGTATTAATAGCCACCTTATCGGCTCCTGCACTAAGCAGACGCTGGACATCGTCTATGGCCCTGACGCCGCCACCAACTGTCAGCGGGATAAAGACCTCACCGGCCACCTTCTCTACCACATGGACCATAGTCTCTCGTTGATCGGAGCTTGCCGTAATATCAAGAAAGGTAATCTCATCCGCGCCCTCTAAATTATAGCGTCTGGCCACCTCAACAGGATCACCCGCATCCCTGATTTCAATAAACTGAATACCTTTCACCACTCTCCCTGCATCAACATCCAGGCAGGGTATTACCCGCTTTGCCAGCCCCACTGTCTAACCCCTACCGACTTGCGCCAACTGATCTGCAAGGCGCTGGCCTTCAGCAAAATCGAGGGTGCCTTCGTAGATGGCCCGGCCGGTGATTGCACCAGTGATCCCTTCGGAAGCCACTCTGCCCAGCTCACGAATATCATCGAGGTTATGAATTCCTCCCGATGCAATAACAGGAATCCGCAGTGCTGCTGCCAGTTTCCGGGTAGATTCAATATTCACACCTGACAACATGCCATCGCGAGAAATATCAGTGTAGATGATCGCCTCCACTCCATCCCGCTCAAAGTGTTGAGCAATATCGATTGCATCATGATGAGATAATTTAGACCAGCCATCGATGGCAACCTTGCCGTCTTTTACATCCAGCCCAACAATAACGTGGCCAGGAAACTCGGCACACAGGTCACTTACAAAATGAGGAGCATTGACCGCCTTGGTGCCGATAATGACGTAGCGAACACCTGCTTCAATATACACTTCTGCCGTATCCTCATCCCGAATCCCGCCTCCAACCTGAACAGGGAGATCAGGATGACGAGCTACAATCTCGTGGATGACATCCGCATTTACCGGCTCACCGGATAACGCGCCATCAAGATCAACCAGATGAAGACGTCGTGCACCTGCCTCAACCCATTGATCGGAAATCACCACCGGATCTTCGCCAAATACCGTCTCCTCATCCATTTTCCCCTGGCGCAGGCGAACGCATCGACCCCCCTTTATGTCAATTGCCGGTATTAACATCATGAGTAATACTCCATTTGCAGTGGGTTAAAGACCCTCACTCCCTTCATGGCGACCATGCCAGGAAGTTTCTCAGTAATTGTATCCCTGCAGAGGCACTCTTCTCCGGATGAAACTGAACTGCCGCAACACCTCCGCTGGCTGCTGCCGAGGTAAATGAGTGTCCATAGACGGTTCCACCAATCTCATCTTCCTGGTGAGTGGCAACAGCATAGTAGCTGTGTACAAAATAAAAACGCTCTCCATCACCGATCCCTTTCCATATCGGGTGTTGCTGACTCTGGTTTACATTATTCCAGCCCATGTGGGGGACTTTCAGGCCATTAGTCTGTGCTGGAGGAGAAAAACGCATCACTCTGCCTGGCAGGACTCCAAGTCCTGGGGTCCCCTCATCCTCATCACTGAAATCAAAAAGCGCCTGAAGCCCTAGACAAATACCCAGAAGAGGCCTGGACTTAATCACCTCATCAATTGCATTACGCAGCTCGCCTGCCCCAAGCGCCTTGAACCAGGTGCCGACAGCACCCTGGCCCGGAAGGATCACCCTGTCTGCCCTGCGGATAACGGCTGGATCTGAAGACACCCTGACCGAAACACCTTCACCCGCATATTCGACTGCCTTTGCAACCGAATGCAGGTTACCCGTTCCAAGATCAACAACGGTGAGAGAGGACATGGCGGTACAACCGTTCAGGACATCTAGAGGGAGCCCTTGGTTGATGGAATTTCATCTCCAAGTCTTGAATCTATTTCGAGAGCACTACGCAGTGCACGGCCAAAAGCCTTGAACAGGGTCTCCGCAATATGGTGGGCATTGGTGCCCCTTAGCGTATCGATATGGAGCGCAACCTGTGCATGATTAGAGAACCCCTGGAAAAATTCACGCAACAGGTCAACATCAAACTCACCTATCCGCTCACGCGGGTAGCCCACATGGTATTCAAGCAGCGGACGACCGGCAAAATCGATCACCACCCTGGAGAGCGCCTCATCCAGGGGAACATAGGCATGGCCATAACGCCTGATGCCCTGTTTTTCACCCACCGCCTTTGCCATCGCCTGACCCAGTGTAATGCCGACATCTTCAACGGTGTGATGGCCATCTATATCCAGATCACCCCTGGCAGTGATCTCCAGATCAAACATTCCATGACGGGCTATCTGGTCAAGCATATGCTCAAAAAAAGGTATGCCCGTATCGAACTTACCCTTGCCACTGCCATCTATATTGATTCCCACTGCAATCTGGGTCTCTCGTGTATTACGATTTACATTTGCTGTACGTTTGCTCATAACCATACCGATTTTCAGTTTAACGATAGTCCACTTATCCAAGGAACAAGTGCGTGGGGCAGAATCGATAACTCTTTTATCCGTTATGTGCCCAACGAGAAGAGTGTATCTTCTTGTCGTCGCCAGAAAAATGTCTGAATGATTTATTCTGACCCTTGATAAATAGTAGTTCCCATCTGTTCAGAGAGGGAATAGTAGCAGAGCTCCGGTTCCAGTGGAAAAGATAACCCTGTTAAAACAACTCTAAATAGCTCGGACCAGAGCCGATCAGGCCCCTATATCTATCCCCGAGAAGAGAAAAATTGGCAAAAACCCCTGATAACTAGTGGGGAGAGGGCACAAGCACTCCTAAGAGCGGTAGGGTTTAACTAACGGCCCAGTGAAAAGATGAACATTTGAAGAGCGGGCATCACTTTAATTTACTCAGCTCTTGAAAAATTCTCATCAATCTAATAGTTTTACCTCCCCTGTCTTGGCTAAAAACCTTTAATCTAACTGGGAATTTAATCAATTGAGAAAATAAAATTAAGGGAGAATTGTTGTATGGCTACTTATGAATGTTCAAATTGTGGGATGGCTGTTAATGCCACTTGTGCTAAATGTGATGCCCTGCTGGTCGATGATATGTTGAAACTGGATGATGGTAATGAGGTGCAAATTTCAAAATGCCCCAACGGGCATGGAAAGATCAAATCACCTCTGTGCTGTGGTCAAGATATGAGTTGTTCCGTGGACTAGCCTAGCCCCTTGCCGGGACTTCTTTTTTCTGTCTCGATTAGAGGATTGAAACTGGCACAAGGAGGTGCCTTTAGGGCAAGGCTGAACGATTCAGAGAGCGTGATTGGCTTAGACTCACTCCATCAACCGACAGAACTGGTGGAGAAATTGCTCGTTTTCCTCTTTTGCCCCAATAGTGACTCGGAGGCAATTTTCCAAAGGAGTCCCATGAGCATCCAGGTTCTTGATTAAGATTCCGGCTTCACACAACCGAGAATAGAGATCCGAAGCATTTGCCACTCTAAACAGAATAAAATTGGCATCACTGGAAAACACCTCGACCCCATCCATTGCTGCAAGCTGCTCCATCACTTCACCACGGGCTTCAATGATTTGGCCAGCCTGCTGATCAAACAGCTTTTTATGTGCCAACGCAAAAGAGGCGCTTGCCTGGCTTAATGCATTTATATTGTAGGGCAGGCGAACCTTGTCAAGCTCATCAATCCATTTGGTGCTCGCCGCCAGCAACCCCACCCGAAGACCGGCAAGACCCCACTTGGATAAGGTCCGCATTACCAATAGATTTTCTGCTTTAACGACATCTTTGATAAAGGAGGAGCGGGCAAAGGCATGATAGGCCTCATCGATCACTACGACCCCTGGCGCAGCCTTGATGACCGCCTCTACGTCACTCCGGCTGAAGAGGTTTCCAGTCGGGTTATTGGGGTAGGCGAGAAAGACGATCGCAGGTCGGTGTTGCGAAATAGATTCCAACATCTTGTCGAGATCAAGAGAAAAATCACCTTTCAAAGGGACCCCGATAAAATCAGTCCCGGTAAAAATGGCAGCCATTTCATACATTACAAAACTTGGAGTTGGCGCCAGAACGGATCGCCCCTCCCCACCTAAGGCCAGCATCAGAAGCTGAATCAGTTCATCAGAGCCATTGCCAAGAAGCAATGATGCCCCTTCAGGCACATCCATCACATCAACCATTTTCTTTCGAAGTGATACCGCTTGAGGATCAGGATAACGGTTGAGAGAGATCTCGCTGAGAACCCCAAGCCACTCACTTTGAAGTTCCTGAGGGAATGAGTAGGGGTTTTCCATCGCCTCAAGCTTGATCATCCCGCTGGCATCAGGCACATAATAGGCCTTGAGTTTTTGTATTGGCTCTCTCACCCATCTGCTGATAAGACTTTCAACGCTCATCGGAATTATTCCGCTTAATCCGAAGCTCTGCTGAACGGGCATGGGCTGTCAGCTGTTCTGCTCTTGCCACCTTCGAGGCCACTCTTCCCAGGTGGTCTGCCCCCTGTTCAGAACACATAATCAAACTTGACCGTGTCTGGAAGTCATAGACACCCAGTGGTGAACTAAAACGTGCCGTCCCCGCAGTGGGTAAGACATGGTTGGGGCCGGCACAGTAATCACCCAATGATTCAGCGCTGAATTTACCCACAAACAGAGCTCCGGCATTTCTGATCTCTCTTGCAAGCTGCAGTGGCTGATCAACCATCAACTCAAGGTGTTCGGGCGCAATACGATCACTGACCCTGACCGCCTCATCCATGGAAGAGACCTCAATGATCGCCCCCTGGTTGCTCAGGGCAGTGGCTATAATCTCTCGTCGTTCCATCTCTGGAAGCAGGTTGGCTATCGCGCATCTGATCTCCCCCGCCAACTCTGGCACCGGTGTGATCACAATCGATTGCGCCCGTTCATCATGTTCGGCCTGGGCAAACAGATCCATTGCCACCCACTCTGGATCTGCCGTCTGGTCACAGATCACGACAATCTCTGAAGGGCCGGCAATCATATCAATGCCTACCTGGCCAAAGACCTGCCGCTTCGCAGTGGCGACATAGATATTTCCAGGGCCTACAATCTTGTCTACCCTGGGAAGGGTCTTGGTTCCATAGGCAAGTGCTGCTATCGCCTGAGCACCTCCTACAGTAAAGACCCGGTCGACCCCTGAGAGGGAGGCTGCTGCCAATACTGCCTGATTGAGCTCACCACCTGGGGTTGGGACCACCATCACCAGCTCGCTCACCCCTGCCACAACGGCAGGAATCGCTGTCATCAATACTGAAGAGGGGTAGGCTGCTTTTCCCCCGGGAACATAGAGTCCTACTCTCTCAATCGGTGTAACTTGCTGACCCAGAAGGGTGCCATCTTCCTCCTCGTAGTGCCAGCTCTCTTGTTTCTGATATTCATGGTAGGCCTTGATTCGAGCGGCTGACGCTTCAATCGCACTACGCAGCTCAGGCTCAAGCTGATCTAAAGCAGACCGGAGCCGCTGCGGTGGAAGTTCTAAAGCGGCGGCATCAGAGATATCAAGCTGATCGAACTGGCAGGTAAATTCGATCAGGGCCTCATCACCCCGCCTCCTGACTTCATCTATTATCCCGGAGACGGTAGCTTCAACCTCTAGATCGGCCTCTCCTCCACGAGCGAGCAGGGCATCGAGTTGATGGGTAAAATCAGCATCTCCGCTATTGAGTGATGTAATCAGCCCGCTCACTCTGGATCCCCTTTTTGAGAGAGGTTTGAACGGAGCTTGCCGACCAGTCGCTTAATCACCTCTCCCTTGACCTTTAACGACGCCTGGTTTGCAACCAGGCGGGCCGTTACCGTTGCGATCTGTTCAACCTCTACAAGCCTGTTTGCACGCAGTGTTGCCCCCGTATCGACCAGATCAACAATCCGATCTGCCAAGCCGGCAATAGGGGCCAACTCCATCGAACCGTATAGTTTGATAATCTCCGTCTGAATCCCTTTGGATGCAAAGTGTTCGCTGGTTATTTTTGGGTATTTGGTTGCAATTCTGAGACGACGCCAGCTCGATGGATCATCCCCTTTTGCAAGGGCTTCAGGTTCAGCGACCGCAATCCGACAACGGGAGATCCCCAAATCAAGAAGTTCGCATAGGGCATCACCGGTATACTCCATGAGCACATCTTTTCCCACAATGCCTATATCTGCTGCACCAAACTCCACATAGGTAGGGACATCTGCAGAACGGATAACAACCAGTCGGATTCCGGCAACTGAGGTCTCAATCAATAATTTACGACTCTTTGAAGGATCCTCGAGGGGAACCACTCCCACCTCTGCCATGAGCGGCAGGGCAGTGTTTAATATTCGCCCCTTCGCCAAAGCGAGCGTTAACGTCTGCTTCATCAGTTCTGCCCAACCTGCCCAAATGTTTCGCCTGATGCGGCTGATGACTGCTCTCGCAGATAGGCCTTGCCAGAGACCCGGCGTATCGAAGCTCCCAACTGGGAGAATTTCTCCTCAATACAGTCATATCCCCGATCTATGTGATAGATCCGGTCAATAATAGTCTCTCCTTCAGCGATCAGACCGGCAAGAATCAAACCTGCTGACGCTCTCAAGTCCGTCGCCATCACCGGAGCACCGTGAAGTTGGGTTACCCCACGAACCATGACCGTGTTTCCGTTCAACTCTAGTTTTGCACCCATTCTCTGGAGTTCATTAACATGCATGAAGCGATTCTCAAATACGGTCTCTGTAATGGTGGCCACCCCCTCGGCAATCGCATTCAATACCACAAATTGTGCCTGCATATCGGTAGGAAATGCGGGATAGGGTGCAGTCCTGATATCAACAGAGTGAGGCCGCCGCCCCCCCATGTCCAGGGTAACTTCCCGCTCCCCCCTGACAATAGTGGCACCGGCCTCACTCAACTTATCAAGCAGAAGGTCTATATGTATTGGATTAACATCTCTCAGGGTGATCCGACCCCCGGTAACTGCTGCGGCCACCAGATAGGTCCCCGCCTCGATTCGGTCCGGAATGACAGCGTGTTTTTTACCCTGTAAACCGTCAACCCCTTCAATAGTAATTATATCGCTCCCAGCCCCGCTGACCTTGGCACCCATGCGGTTTAAAAAGTTTGCCAGGTCAACCACTTCAGGCTCCCGAGCCGCATTCTCAATAATGGTTGTACCATTAGCTAGGCAAGCAGCCATCATCAGATTCTCAGTCCCGGTAACTGAGACCAGGTCCATAAAGAGCCGAGCACCTTGCAGACGATCTGCCTTTGCCTTGATGTAGCCCCCTTCGATAGTGATTTCGGCACCCATGGCTTCAAGCCCGCGAATATGCAGATTTACCGGCCTGGCCCCAATTGCACAACCACCAGGCAAGGAGACCTCAGCTCTTCCAAAACGAGACAAGAGCGGCCCGAGGACCAGTATTGATGCCCTCATCGTACGTACCAGATCATAGGGAGCACTACAGTTATCGATTGAGGTTGGGTCTATTTCAATCTCCATGTGCTCATCAATCTTCAAACCGGCGCCAAGCTGTCCAAGCAGTGTCAGCGTTGTTGTCACGTCCTGAAGGTGGGGCACATTGGTCACAGTGACCGGTGAGTCGGCAAGAATAGAGGCCATGATGATCGGCAGGGCAGCGTTCTTTGCCCCAGAGACCCGAATCACCCCATCAAGGGGGGTGCCTCCATTCAGTAATAGCTTATCCATCGGCCAGGCTACTACTCAAGAGGGGGTGAGCTGATCCTTAAGATCTCCACTCTGATAGAGTTCCAGCATGATGTCACTGCCTCCAACAAACTCACCACGAATATAGAGTTGAGGGATAGTCGGCCAATTTGAATATACTTTAATTCCCTCTCGAATCTGATCATCAGCCAGAACATCAACAGTTTCGAACTCAGACCCGCATGCCTGGAGTATCTGTACCGCGCGGCCGGAAAACCCACATTGAGGAAAATCGGTATTACCTTTCATGAAAAGCACAACACCACTACCTTCGACTATCTCTTTTATTCTCTCTTGAATATCCATTATTTCACCTCATTATTTCAGAATTAGGAGCCTGCTCCGTCTTGACACACTCTTCCAGAATCACTCTCCTGGAACTACCGTTTTCATGGACAGTGCGTGTATGTCTGCTTTCATCTTGTCGCCCAGAGCGGCATAGACCATCTGGTGCTGCACAACCATGCTCTTGCCGGCAAAATCAGGAGAGCTGACAGTGGCATAAAAATGCTGACCATCACCCTCTACTTCAACCACCGCAGATTCCAGCTTCTCTTCAATCCAGGTTTTAATCTCTTCAGGTGTTACCATCGGTAATAGCTCCAATCAAAGCGAGAAGCCGGACAAACCAAAAGCTCCTCTACAAACGGTGGCGCAGAATACCCTAAAAACCTTTATATACCTACCCCGACATTGACAAAATAGTTGAAGTACTCCACCTCTGTCCAATCTTTTAAAAGAATCGAAAAACCCTCTTACTGCCTGTAAAATCAACAATTCAACCAACCGCTGTCAATTCTTAAGAGTGATCACCTTATCCAGGCCTGTTACTTCCAACAGATGGCGAAGGGACTGTGTTGCACCAGAGAAGGCAACCCCCCCTCCTCGCTGACAAGCCTGTCGTGTCCAATCCACAATCAAGGCGAGGCCTGCACTATCGATCTTCACCACCTGAGAAAGATCAACAACCACTCTCCCTCCACCACTGACATCTGGAGGAGTACGGCGACTGAGTGAGGCAACCGTGTTGAAAGTCAGCTCTCCTGTCACCTGATAACTCCCTACAACCTCCCTTTTCAGCTCTGCCTTCACTGTGCCCCTGCTTTGAGGTTGCGTTCAGCGAGCATATCCGTCAGTGCATCAAGATTTGAGTCATGCCGGAGTAAGAATATATTGTATTCATTGCGATAATTGATCACCAGGCTGATGCCTTCAATATTGACATCGTAGATCTTCCACTGTTCGGTCTGATCTTTCTTCAGGTAATACTTGATCGGCAGCTTATTGCCCTCTTTGAGCACTACCTTGCTTAGAACCATTGTCCTTCCCTTCCCCATATCTCTAGGCGCTTCATAACTGATTCCACCGCCTTGATAGTGGAGAAGAGCTGTACCATAGGTGTGAACCAGCAACTTGCGGAATTCGATAATAAACCGTTCCTGTTGTTCCTGATTCGCCTTTTTCCAATGACGCCCAATGATCAGTTTTGATGTACGGTCAAAATTAAAATTGGGAATAATCAGCTGGTTGATAATTGGAAAAAGTGAAGTCGGTTCTGCTTCTAATCTCTTCCTGTTTTTTTCCAGTGCCTCAACAACACCCTCTCCGGTCTTTTTTACAACAAGCAACGCATCTTCATCAGCCAGTGCTGAGGGTATGAACGCACACAAAACAAGGAAGAATGTGAAAGTCTGTAGTCGTTTCATTGGTTGCCATCATTTGCCTGGTTGAACAAATACTGACTGATCAACCTTTCCAGCACAATTGCAGAACCGGTCAACTCGATCTCATCACCCTCTTTTAAGACCTCATCTTCACCACCCGGTTCGAGGCCGATATACATGGCTCCGAGCAAACCGGAGGTAAGAATTGATGCACTGGTATCAGAGGAGAGATTTGTATATTGATTACTGATTGTCATCTCAACTACTGCGCGAAAATCTTCCTGACTGACAGATATACCCGTTACACGACCAATACGTACCCCTGAGACGGTTACTGGTGCTTTAACGGTCAGGCCACCTATGTTGTCAAAACGAGCGATCAGATGATACCCCTTATTCCCTGATTCCGACCCCAGGTTGCCTACATTCATCGCTAGAACACCTAATGCGATCATCCCGACAACCACAAATACGCCAACTCCGATCTCAATAGATCTGTTTTGTATCACTCTTAAATTCCTCCAAACATTAAGGCGGTGAGCAGGTAATCCAAAGCAAGCACCGAAATTGAAGCGATCACAACGGTTCGCTTTGTTGCCTGGGCCACCCCTTCAGAAGTGGGTGTAGCATCATAACCTTCAAAAACAGCAATCCATGCAACAACCACACCAAATACAACACTTTTGATGACACCATTTAAAATATCATCGTAGAAGTCGATACCTTGCTGCATTGTCGACCAGTAAACACCACTGTCCACACCAAGCTGCAGGGTTCCAATCAAGTACCCACCTCCGATACCCACCGCTGAAAACATAGCTGCCAACAGCGGCAGGGCGATAATGCCGGCAAGAAACCGCGGCGCCACAACCCGGGATACGGGATCGACTGCCATCATCTCCATCCCTGCTATTTGATCTGTCGCCTTCATGAGCCCGATTTCCGCAGTGATTGCAGAGCCTGCCCGGCCCGCAAAGAGCAGTGCGGAAAGAACGGGGCCAAGTTCCCGGGTAAGACTAACCGCCACCAGAAGCCCAAGAGATGACTCTGCACCGAAATCAATCAATGTATGATAGCCTTGAAATCCGAGTACCATCCCTACAAATAGACCTGCCACCACAATAATCATCACGGTCAACACACCCACGGCATGGATCTGTTCAACAATCAAACGCCCCCTGACGAAGATTGGACCACAACCCAACAGAGTCTGCCTGAGAAAAAGTGTGGCGCGTCCAATTCGATTGAGATGACCAATAGTTGAATGGCCCACAACCTGAAAGAGATTCATCTCACTCCACCGCCCAGAAAATCGTTGCGTATTCCAGAGACAGGATAGTGAAATGGGACCGGACCATCGGGCAGGCCTTCCATAAACTGTCTCACCTCTTCAGATTTGGTCTGATAGAGTGCTTCAGGCACCCCCTGTTCGACAACCTTTCCCTCGCCAATAAGATAACCATAATCCGCAATACTACACCCCTGGGGGACATCATGAGTGACTACCACGGAGGTTGCTCCAAGGACATCATTGAGGTCACGAATCAGTTTTGCCGTAACCCCCATCGAGATCGGATCTAAACCGGTAAAAGGCTCATCGTAGAGTATTAACTCCGGATCGAGAGCAATGGTCCTTGCAAAGGCAACGCGACGAGCCATTCCTCCCGAAAGCTCTGATGGCATCAAATCTCTTGCTCCCCGAAGTCCAACCATTTCAAGCTTCATCAGAACAATATTTCTAATCAAGGGTTCTGAGAGATCAGTATGTTCACGAAGTGGAAAAGCGACATTCTCAAAGGCGCTGAGATCGGTCAAAAGTGCTCCAGACTGAAACATCATTCCCATACGACGCCGAAGGGCAAAGAGCTCCGAACGAGAGAGTTCTGGAACCGACTCCCCATCGACCAGGACCTGACCTCGATCCGGAAGGAGCCGCCCCCCAATCAAGTTGAGAAGGGTTGATTTGCCACACCCACTCGGTCCCATAATTACAGTTACACTCCCCCGCTCTATCGTCAGGTTGATGCCACTTAAGACCTCTCTCTCTGGTTCAAAGGCGAGTTCAACACCTGCCAAGGTGACAATCGCATTGTCATTTTCACCAGCAGAACTGGACAACATAGACCTCCAAAAAACGTTGGATACTGGTTAACCCGGTTATTTAACCATCGATTTTATCAGATACCTGGTGGTAAAACCCTGCGGATCTAATGCAGAATTGACGCCCTGAATTGGCAATATTCTACCCCAGCAGTTCGGCCAGAATTCGCCCCTGGTCTGCCTGTTCAATAGCTGAACGTGGATCAGTAAAAAAAGACCCGCCCTATTCCCTTAGACCACTCAAGGAGTGTCTCCACAATGCTTGGTATCGCTTTGAGTTCAACCCCTTCACTCAAGGCAGCCAGAAAACCGCTCCCTGGCAGAGGTGATGACTCCCTGGAGGGCCTCCAGCAATGAGAAAATCCCCATTCTGTCAGTAATCCACCATCCAGAATCTACTCAGGATCATCAATACAAACCGGGACTTCAATCCTGGAGGTTTCAAGCTTAATTATCCTCTCTCCCGGGGCGATCTCCCGCATCGGCCCTGCTTCACCCGTATCTCATTCGCTTTTTACTGATCCCTTTGTCACTACCCACTTGTTATACTAGGGTTAACTTGAGAGCAGGAAGAAATTTTACCAACTTATAATCGATATGATAAATACCGACCTACCCACACCAGAGAGCTGTATTTCAGATGCCCAGGATGTGGTTGCGATTGAGTTATCGGCAGTCAAAACACTGCAACAGAGAATCGGTCAGCCATTCTCTTTAGCCTGTGAATTCATGCTTGGCTGCACGGGTCGGGTGATCGTAGTTGGAATGGGAAAATCAGGTCATATTGGCGGGAAAATTGCAGCCACCCTCGCCAGTACGGGCACCCCGGCCTTCTTTGTTCATCCGGGAGAGGCGAGTCATGGCGATCTTGGGATGATTACACCGGCTGATATTGTCCTGGCCATCTCATACTCCGGCGAGACCCACGAACTGCTGACCATTATTCCTATCGTCAAAAGAATGGGTGTTAAGCTGATCACAATGACCGGCAGAGCCTCCTCCACCATTGCTTCTGAATCAGATGTGGTTCTCGATATTAGTGTAGAACGAGAGGCCTGCCCACTCAACCTTGCTCCTACGGCGAGTACAACCATTACTCTGGTCTTGGGTGATGCCATTGCTGTTGCCCTGTTGCGAGCCCGAAAATTTGATGAACAGGATTTTGCCCTCTCCCATCCCGGTGGAGCACTCGGGAGACGTTTGCTTCTGTTGGTTTCCGATATCATGCGCACCGAATCCCAAATCCCGCTTGTCAGTACCGATGCCACGCTTCCAGAGGCACTGCTTGAAATGACCAGTAAGACGCTGGGAATGACAGGCATCATCAATGACCAACAAATACTTGTCGGCATCTTCACCGATGGCGACCTAAGAAGGGCACTGGAGACCTCTATCGATATCTATGATGTAAAAATCAATCAGGTGATGACCCCATCACCGAGATCCGTCAGACCCGACACATTGGCTGTTGAAGTGGTGGAGATGATGCGAAATCAGGCAATAAATGGAATATTTGTAGTTGATGAAAACGACACCATTCTTGGCGCTCTGAACACCCATGACCTTTTCCGGGCAGGCATACTCTGAATCAGACCCTTTATTGACCATGAAAAGAGCCAGAAAAGTGATTTTTTCAGCCATCGGCTCCAATCACTGCATTCTCATCCAATGGCCCAAAGATGCGACTCGCCAGAGGAGTTCGCTGAGCGCTTCAGATTAATTCACACTATGGCCCGTTGGCTCGAATACCTAACACTTATTGCCGTCATTGGTGTATTGGCTGGACTTAGCCTCTGGCTCCAGTACGGCCTCCTCGATTCAGGCAACTTGACTGAACTGCCAGAACCAGATGCCCATACTCCAGACTACACGGTGGAAAACTTTACTGCCAAAGGGACAACCGACGAGGGATTACCTGCGTGGGTTTTGAAAGGAGACCGCCTTGTCCACTATCCTGATGATGATAGTGCGCTTATCGATAACCCCGATCTGATTGAATATGAACAGGGAGAGAAAATCCGCCATACAAAGGCTGATATGGGTGAACTTTCTGAAGATGGAGAGGTGATTGTGCTCACAGGTAATGTCATCATTACCACCCAATCGATAAAAGATGATAAGAGAGCAAGTACTATGAAGACAAATCGGCTGAAAATCAGACTCGAAAAAAGCGGAACACTGCCCCTAAAGGAGCTCTGACGAGTGACATCACCTTCACCCCATCATTACCCACTATCAAGCCTAGCTCTTATACTGATGTTCGTAGCCTCTCCGGCTGTTGCTCTGGATAGTGATCGTGACCAGCCGGTTGAAATCAACTCAGAAGAGGCGGAGTTGGATTTCAAGACAGGAACCCGAATCCTAATTGGAAGCGTAACAATCAACCAGGGAACAATGAAAATAGAGGCTGACCGGATTGAGGCTCAGTTCGAAAACGATGAGCTGGTATCAGCAATTGCAACCGGAAATCCGGTTTATTTCCATCAGCAGCCGGAAGGCAAGAAGGAGTATGTGATTGGAAAAAGCCAGAGGGCACTCCTGGATCAACGCAAGAATACGATCACTCTTATTGAACGCGCGAGCCTTAAACAGGATAAGGACCTGGTGACTGGTGAAACCATCATCTATGATCGGGGCAGAGACAAACTGCAGATCAAAGGCGGGATGAAGGGCCAATTCTCCTCTTCAGCAGAGAACAAAACCACAAACAATGAGGCCAATAAGAGTAACCCCGCAACACAACAATCTAATAGCACCAAGCCGACCGCACCAAATAGCGAGTTAACCACCTATACCGTACGCCGGGGTGATACCGCCTGCCGTATTGCCAACACGTTCAGTGTCGATTGTCGAACCTTAATAAAGCTAAATAAACTGGGGAAAAATGCACTCATAAAAATCGGGCAAAAGCTGGTGATACCGGGATCCGGCCGCCAGGAAGAGCCGCCCATCTCCAATAATACAAACACAAGCTCATCAACTGCCGATGGTTCCCAGGATCCAACCCTACCCCCATCAAAGAACAGTGAGGAGAGCGATTCAGACCGCGCGCGCCTGGTTATTCAGCCGGGCTCGGCAGATTAGCGCTTGGATCAAGATATACCCATGAATCGTCTTGTCACCCACCAGTTAATAAAGCGGTATCGAAAGACGACTGTCGTCAATAGTGTCGACCTTCAGGTGGAGGCCGGAGAGATCGTTGGCCTTCTCGGACCCAATGGGGCCGGGAAGACAACCTGCTTTTATATGATTGTGGGTCTGATCAAGGGTGATGGCGGTCAGATCCTCCTTGACGACAAAGATATCAGTGACATGGCCATGCACCATCGGGCCAGGCTCGGCATCGGCTACCTTCCCCAGGAGGCCTCAATATTCCGCAAATTGACTGTTGCAGAGAACATCATGGCGATCCTCGAGGCCCAACCGCATCAGAGCCCTGTAGAACGAAGCCAACGGCTTGAACAGCTTCTCGAAGAGTTTCATATATCGCATAAACGTGAAGCGCTGGGGCTCAGCCTATCAGGTGGAGAGCGGCGAAGAGTCGAAATTGCCCGCGCACTTGCGGTTGATCCGCTGTTTATTCTGTTGGATGAACCCTTTGCCGGAATTGACCCCATTTCGGTCGTTGATCTCCAGAGAATAATTGCACACCTCAAGAACAGTGGAATTGGAGTCCTAATTACCGATCATAACGTCAGAGAAACATTGGGAATTTGTGATCGTGCCTATATTCTCAGTGATGGCGAGGTATTAACCCAGGGAACTGCTGAGGAAATCCTCCGCCATTCAGATGTGCGTGATGTCTACCTTGGAGCTAACTTTAAGCTCTAATCCAACTCCCGATTTTCTCCAGATAGGCTAAAATTAGGGGTAGGAGAGTGTTCTACCCAAATCAGGGGGCAATGATCTGGATTGGGGCCCCTCCTCTTTTGATTCTGCTGTCCCACGCTTTGGGAACTCCAGACTGAAATTTTATTTGCAACTAATGAAACAATCACTTCAACTCAACATCGGACAGCGGCTAACCATCACACCGCAGCTTCAGCAAGCAATAAAACTGTTGCAGTTATCGTCGATGGATGTTCTCTCAGAGATCCAGGAAGCATTGGAAACCAACCCAATGCTGGAAGTTGTAGAACCCTCAGAATCCACTGCAGAGCAGACAGACGAGATCCTCTCAGAAATACAGGATATTGGTAACGGGGCTGATGCAGATGAAGTGGACGCTGGTAATGCTGAAGAAGATTGGGAGGCCTGGTCATATCGATATGATGGACCAACCCGAGAAAGCCATAATTACAATGACAATCCGGATGTTTTTGACATTGATCGAGGCAATGCGATTACAGAGGGGCTCCAGGAGCATCTTATTTGGCAGATGCGAATGACACCTTTCTCAAACAAAGATCGTCGCATTGCAGAGGCCATTATTGAAGGCATTGATGAAGATGGTTATCTGTCTGCATCACTTGATGAGATTGCCTCAATCTCTATCGATATTGATGAAGTGGATATCGATGAGGTTGAAGCTGTTCTCCATCAACTTCAGAACTTTGATCCGCCGGGTGTTGCCGCACGCAGCTTGAAAGAGTCACTTTTAATTCAACTCCGCCATCTGGATGATGACCAAACCACCTCACTGGCACTCCAGATCATTGAGAATAATCTGGAACTGCTCGCCAAACGAGACTACAAGTCACTGGCTCAACAACTCCATGTTAATGATACTGATCTTCACGATCCAGTGGCCTTGATTAAATCCCTTAACCCCAGGCCGGGAAACGCTGTTGCAACCACTGACTCTACCCACATTGTCCCTGATGTGATTGTTACCCGCCGGGGAGATGCCTGGCATATTGAACTGAACCCCTCTCTCTTCCCTGGCATCCAGATCAATCAACACTACCAGATGATGATCCGTCGGGGTGACAAAAGCAGTACTAATCGATACCTTCAAGAGAACCTACAACAAGCTCGTTGGTTTGTGCGTAGCCTGCAAACTCGTCATGACACCCTGCTTAGGGTGTCTCAGGCTATAATTGGCAGACAGAATGATTTTCTTCACCAGGGTGCCGAATCAATGCGACCTCTTCGTCTTTATGATATTGCCGATGAAGTGGGTCTGCATGAATCAACCATTTCTCGTACTGTAAACCACAAATACATACTGACCCCACAGGGGCTTTTCGAGTTAAAGTACTTCTTCTCAGGCCAAATCGAGTCTGATGGAGAGGAAGCTGTTTCAGCAACAGCTATTCGTAGCAGAATTCGCAAGCTGATCGAACAGGAGAATCCAACTCGACCAGTGAGTGACAACACCATAGCTGGTGTGCTTAAGGAACAGGGTTATCACATCGCCCGGCGAACCATCGCCAAATACAGAGAACAGATGGGTATTCCCTCCTCAAGCCAGCGGCGTTCTTTTGCATAACCACCAGCCATGAGGGCTGTAAACGGAGAAAAAATAAAATGCAGATAGAGATTAGCGGACAACACATGGATGTTACCCCAGCACTTAGGAAATATGTTATCCATAAATTTGAACGTATCGAACGTCACTTTGACCATGTCTCAAAAACTCATGTCGTCATGCAAGTTGAAAAAATGCGTCACCTGATTGAAGGCACTATCCAAGCCGCAGGACACAGTCTCCATGCCAAAGCGGAAGCGGAAGACATGTATTCTGCAATTGACTCATTGATTGATAAACTGGACCGTCAGGTGGTCAAGATGAAAGAGAAAAGCACAAACTACCGTAATGGCAGCGGCATTAAATTACAAAGCGCCCAATGATCGAAAACTCAGTAAACAACTTTGAATCCCGCCCTAAAGAGGGCGGGACTGACCCTGTTTCAATCGGCAACTATCTCGATGCTGAACGAATCGAAATTGGGATAACTGTCTCCAGTAAAAAACGACTGCTTGAAGAGATAACCGCTCTGCTGATCAAAGGCAGAGAAGATCTTGACCGAAAAACCATTATCCGCCTTCTCAATGAGCGAGAGCGCCTCGGGAGTACTGCAATCGGGGCAGGTATTGCTCTCCCTCATGGAAGGGTAAATGGCCTCAACTTCGCGATTGGCGGATTATTGATCCTCAACCATCCGCTCCAATTTGATGCCCCTGATGGAGTGCCTGTCGATCTGGTAGTGGGGCTTCTTGTCCCTGCCGAAGCAACCAGAGAGCATGTGGAAATTCTCGGACAACTCACCCGGGTACTAAACCGCCCCACTGTACGCGAACAACTTCTCCAGGCAGAAGATGGCAAAGAAGTTCTATCTATTCTTATTTCCTCTTCCTGATATTTTGGAGATCACCGCCTGACCACTCATCTACAACTTGAAATTGTCAGCGGTCTGTCCGGTTCTGGCAAGAGCATCGCACTTCAGGCACTGGAAGATCTGGATTACTACTGTATTGACAACCTTCCCGCAGGGCTGCTCCCCGGGTTTGTTCATGAACTTCTGGATCGTACTGAATCTTCAGTTCGAGCAGCGGTTGGAATTGACTCAAGAAACCGCCTCTTCCTTGAGGATGCGACTAAGAGCCTGGAAGCACTCAAACAGCTTGATATCGACTATAGAATCATCTTTCTGGAGGCTGATGAAGAGGTCCTCCTTAAACGCTACAGTGAAACACGTCGACGACACCCGCTAACCGACGGCAGCACTTCACTCATTGAGGGGGTCCGCCAGGAGTTGAATCTCCTCGCGCCTCTCTCAACTGCGGCAGACCATCATATTGACACCACTGCCCTCACTCCACATGAGTTAAGAGATATTATTCGGGATTATGCCGGCGCCGGTGAAGGCATTGGGCTCTCTCTTCTATTTGAATCTTTCGGCTATAAATACGGAACCCCGAAAAATGCAGATTTTGTTTTCGATGTTCGCTGTCTCCCAAACCCCTACTGGAAAGAAGAATTAAGGCCACTGACTGGTCTCGACCGGCCCACCCAGCTATTTCTTGAAAGCCACAATGATGTCGTCCGGATGGAAGACCAGATATATCATTTCATCAATTCCTGGCTTCCTGGCTTTGAGGGGGATAATCGCAGTTATATTACAGTTGCAATAGGATGTACCGGCGGGCACCATCGTTCAGTATTTCTGGTTGACCGTCTTGCCAGGAGGTTTAAGGCCTCAAGAGAGAGAGTGCTTACCCGGCACAGAGATATTCTGGAAACAGAGTGAGTAATAGCGGCGTTTCTATACCAACAACTATCAGCTAAAGGTTATTATTCTGTGATTACCAAAGAGACTACCATCGTTAATCGACTCGGGCTCCACACCCGCGCGGCTGCAAAACTGGCAAAAGAGGCAAGTCATTACAGCTCAAAGGTCTCAGTAAGCAAAGGCATCGATCAAGTTGATGGAAAAAGCATCATGGGGCTGATGATGATATCAGCAACTCAGGGGAGCACTATCGAACTCGTCGTTGAGGGTGAGGATGAGGTCGAGGCAATGGATGCCCTGATAAATCTTATTGCCAATCATTTTGAGGAAGAAGAGTAATGCTAACCCTTCATGGTGCGGGCGTCGGCAATGGAATTGCAATTGGTGTTGCTGTGGTGCTTTCTCGCGAACAACCGGATATTCCTGAATATTCAATTAAAAAAAACCAGGTTGATGATGAGTCGCTCAGATTCTCTGCAGCGATAACGGCTGCAAAACAGGGGCTTGTAAAAATCCATCAGGAGTTGCCCTCTGATGCACCGGCCGAGATTGCCAGTTTTATCGATGCTCACCTGATGATGCTTGAAGACCCTGTTCTGGCAGAAGAACCCATTCGAACCATAGAACAGCAACTTTGTAATGCTGAGTGGGCCCTGAAATGCAGTGCCGATAAACTCATTGCTGTCTTTAAATCAATGAAAGACTCTTATCTTCAGAGCAAGTCGATTGATATCGTTCAGGTTGTGGATAGGGTTCAGGACAATCTTCTTGGCATTCAGGAATCAGGCGGCAGGGATTTCAATCAGGATCTTGAAGGACGAATTGTAGTCACCAATGATCTCTCACCAGCAGATACGGTTCTCTTTCGTCATCGTCGAATGGCTGCATTTCTGACCAACCTTGGTGGCCCCATCTCACATACTGCAATCCTTGCCAGAAGTCTCCACATCCCCGCAATTGTTGGGCTTCATGGGGCCACCCGTTACCTTCGAACAAATGATGTTCTGATCGTTGATGGAAGAAGTGGAGTCATCATCGTTAACCCCGATCAGCGCGCCCTGGCTGAGTATCATGAACACCAGGAAGAGGAGATCCAACTAAAAAGAGAACTCGCCACATTAAAAGACAAGGCTTCTGTCACCAAAGATGGTGAGCCGGTCACCCTGCTGGCCAACATTGAACTCCCTGAGGAACTGCATGAGGTCAAAGATGTCGCCGCCCAGGGCGTTGGTCTCTATAGAACAGAATACCTCTTCATGAACCGCGAACCCCCTCCTGACGAAGAGGAGCAATATCAAGCCTACTCTCTGGTGATAAAAGATATTAAGGGCCCTGTTACGATCAGGACTCTTGACCTAGGTGCTGACAAGCAGGTTGATGGGGGCCGAACAGAGAGCGGTAAAAATATCACCAACCCTGCATTGGGACTACGGGCAGTTCGTCTCTGTCTGAATGAACCAGGCCTCTTTAAACCTCAACTACGTGCAATTTTGAGGGCCTCAAACCATGGTCCGGTAGAGATCATGATCCCGATGCTATCAAGTGTTAATGAACTTTTTCAGGTGCTCGAACTGATTGATCAAGTTAAACATGAACTCACAAAAGAGAACCAACGCTTTAATCCGGAAATCCCAATTGGTGGAATAATCGAAGTCCCTGCTGCTGCAGTAACTGCTGATCTGTTTGCCGAACATCTTGATTTTCTTTCTATTGGTACCAATGACCTTATTCAGTACACCCTTGCGATTGACCGTGTCGATGACGACGTAAACTACCTCTACGATCCACTTCACCCTGCAGTGCTCCGACTGATCCGATCTATTATTGAAGCAGGAGAGCAGGCTAATATCCCTGTCAGCATGTGTGGAGAGATGGCGGGTGACCCACTCTACACCCGACTCCTGCTCGGCCTTGGACTAAGGGTTTTCAGCATGGAGCCCTTCTCCCTGCCGGAGATCAAAAAAACAATCCGTGAGAGTGATATTGCTTCATTGAAAGCAGATACAGCAAAACTGCTTGGAATTAGTGACCCCCTCACACTCCGCCAGCAGGTGGAACAGATGAACAGGCAGGAGTAAAAACAATCTTATAAGCCTTCAGGCTGCCTGTTTGATTGCCCTGTTACAATATCGGGAGACCTTCCCATCCAACCCCCTCTCCCCTGCCTTTTTATGTTAGTGTCATAGTGATTTAACAGATCACTCCAATCCTATGTATCCATAAATACGATCTTCTGAAAGCACACCCGCCATGCCAACTTCTGAACCACTTGAAATTCGTGAAGAGAGACGTGAACAGGTCGTAAGAGCTGTAGAGAGTGGAGATACCTCACGAGTAAAGCAACTGATCAACACTCTCCATCCTGCCGATATTGCCGATCTGCTTGAAAGCATACCCCAGGATGAACGTGTACTGGTTTGGCAGTCCGCTAATGTCAATACCCTCGGTGAAGTCCTTATCGAGGTCTCTGATGGAGTCCGGGAGAGCCTGCTTGAAGAGATGAGTCATATCCGGCAGGTTGAAGCGATCAGCCATCTGGATATTGATGAGATAGCAGATCTATTTCCTGACCTTTCCGACCGCGTTGTTGCCGAAGTTCTCCTTAACCTTGATAAAGAGACTCGAAAGGGCCTTGATCAGGTTCTTGCCTACCCTGAAGACACCGCAGGCGGCTTAATGAATATCGATACCGTGATCATCCGTGAGGGGGTCACACTTCGTGTTGTGCGGCGTTATCTTCGGCTCAGGGGTGAACTTCCTGAATATACTGACAAGCTCTTTGTAGTGGACTCTGAATATCGACTCAAAGGAACCTTGCCACTCTCAAGCTTGGTTACCCATAAGGGGACCACCCTGGTCTCGGATCTGATGGCGACCGAAATAGTCGATTTTAATGCCCATCTTCCTGATGATGAGGTGGCCGCCGCCTTTGAGCGATACAACCTTATCTCTGCACCGGTGACCGATAATGAGAATCACCTGATTGGTCGAATTACCATTGACGATATTGTTGACGTCATCCGGGAGGAAGGAGAGCAGGTCATAATGGCTCAGGCCGGCATCAAGGAAGAGGAGGATCTCTTTGCCCCAATCCATCGCCGGGCTAAAAATCGAGCACTCTGGCTCGGGGTCAATATGGTCATGGCCATTATCGCTGCCTCTGTAATTACTCGCTTTGAAGCAACAATTGAACAGATTGTCGCTCTGGCTGTCCTCCTGCCTGTTATTGCCAATATGGGAGGAAACACGGGCATGCAGACGCTTGCCGTTATTATCCGTGGCTTGGGCAATGACACCATAAATCCAGACAACGCCTTTGCAGTGATGCGAAGAGAGTTTTTAGTCGGAAGCTTCAATGGCATTATTTTTGCTGTGATGACGGCACTGATAACCACCTTCTGGTACGGTGACATCGCCCTAGGCATGATCGTCGCGATGGCCATGCTGATCACACTGAGTTCAGCCGCCCTTTTCGGTGCCATCATCCCGGTTATTCTTGAGCGAATGGAGATCGACCCTGCCGTTGCAAGTGGAATTGTAATGACAACGATTGTGGATATTATCGGCTTCTTCGCAATCCTGGGCCTTGCGTCTCTACTTTTAACCTGACATTGGCTATGCCGGAAGGGTCTTCTACCAGATCACTTCCGGCAAAATCACAATTTGCTCAGGCTTGTCCCAACCGACCCCTTAACCCTGGACCACTCCCTGCAAGCAGCAGAAGAGTCAAAATAATCAGCAGAGGCCAATTTCCCCACCGAACAAACGGGGTGATTCCCTTCATCGGCATCACCTCTGTGGAAACCCACCCCATTTGGGCGACAGGCCCTTTGGCAAGCACCGTGCCTTGATGGTTGATGGCCGTTGAATGACCTGGATTTGCAGCCCTTAGGAGAGGACGTCCGGTCTCCAGTGCTCTCACCCTGGCCATCTGCAGACGCTGAAAGGGAGCCAGAGAGTCCCCAAACCACCCATCCTCACTAATGTTAATCAGTACAGAAGCCTGCGGGAGCAACCTTCTGACATCCTCTGAGAAGATCTCTTCAAAACAGATTGTAATTCCTAATGGAATACCTCCTGAACTAATCAGCTCTTGATCACTCCCTCCCGGAGAGAGGTCAGACATCGGCACCACCAGGGCGTTGTAAAACCACCCAAGAAGAGAGCGAAAGGGCATAAACTCACCAAAAGGAACGAGATGAATTTTTCGATAGATTCCTCTGCCTGGAACCCAGGCCGCATTAAACCCCTGTAGTCGACCATCGACCCGTTGGCGATCATGGATGCCAATAACAAATGTGGAGGGATGATCTTTGACTATCCGGATATATTCAGCTGGTAGAGTATCAAGGTAGACAGGCAGGGCGGCTTCCGGCCAGATCACCAGGTCGTGATCATCAAGCTGAAGACTCAAATTAAGGTACCGTCTGAAAACAGTATCAATTGCCCCTGGTTGCCACTTCTCCTTAATTGAGAAATTACCCTGGATGAGCCCCACTTTAAGAGGTTTGGCATCGGTGGCTTCCACCCAGTCTGTATTTTGTCCTGCCCAACCCCCGCCCCAGATCAAACAAACGCAGATAATCGCTGGAACCAGGGCCCTCGCAGGACGCCATAACCCGGCAATCACCGCGGCACTCAACCCGGTGGCCAAACTCATCCCATAAATGCCGAAAATCGGTGCCAGGCCAGCAAGGGGGGTATCGACCTGGCTATAGCCGAGCGTCAGCCATGGGAATCCAGTCAGAACCCAACCTCTAAGCCATTCAATAAGCACCCAGGTTGAGGGCGCTATCAACAAGACCCTTTTCCACCCTGGTGCAGCCAGTCTTGCCTGCAACCAGCCTGCGAGGGCGAAGAATAGTGCCAAAAATGAGGCCAACAAAACGACTGCAAAAAGAGCCAGCACCACAGGCATTTGCCCATGATCATGGAGGCTGTTGTAGAGCCAATGAAGGCCGGCGAAGAAAAACCCAACTCCAAAACACCACCCCTCCCAGGCGGATCGAACCGCCGTGCTCTCCCGCCAACGGCCAAAAAGGAGTGCTAAGGCGAGCAGTGAAAGAGGGAACGAACCCCAGGGAGTGAAGCCCAGCGACAACCCTGACCCTGCCAGAATGATCGCAACACTCCACCCAGCTGAAGCCCAGCTAACCACTAAAACACTTAGTGCTCAAGATTGGCATTGGAGTTGTGAGTGACCCGGAGGAGATGAACACGCCGACTATCTGCATTGAGCACCTCAAACAGATACTCACCGATTTGCACACTCTCCTCTCTTTTGGGAACATGACCCAGTGCTGAGACGACGAGCCCCCCCACCGTATCAATCTTGTCGGTTTCAAAATGAGTATTAAAATGGGCATCAAAATCTTCCAGGGGATAGAGTGCCTTGATTACATATTCACCGCTTTCCCGATTCATGATCATTGCTGCTTCTTCATCAATATCATGCTCATCGGCAATATCCCCAACAATCTGTTCAAGAACATCTTCAATAGTAACCAGACCTGCAACGCCACCATACTCATTGACTACAACTGCCATATGGTTCCTGCTGTCTCGAAATTCCTTCAACAGGATATTCAGCCGCTTGCTCTCCGGAATAAAAATTGCCGGCCTTAAATGATCTCTGAGGCGAAAGTGGTTTTTATCTTTATCACTGAAAAAGCGCAACAGATCCTTAGCCAGAAGAATACCCACCACCTTGTCACGGTCACCATCAATGACTGGAAATCGTGAATGACCAGACTCAACCACTCTTGGCAACATCTCTTCCGGGGCCCACTCTCTCTCGATAACCACCATTTGCGAGCGTGTCAGCATTACATCACTGACGCGAAGTTCAGAAACCTGAAGAACACGCTCCATCGTCTCCATCGCTTCCTGATCAACAAGTCCTCGGTCACGAACATCGTGAAGTAACAATATAAGCTCATCACGGTTGATCGGGCCTCTCTCCAGCTGACGAACCAACTGACGCAACCATGCCTTGAACCCTCTTCTCACTGGTGTCTCTATTTCTGTTTCTCCCTATCTAAAGACCAAATAAGAAACACATTACCCCTCATAGGGGTCACTGAATCCTAACTCCATCAATATTCTGGACTCAAGCTGCTCCATCTGTTTTGCCTCGGCATCGATATTATGGAGATAGCCGCACAGGTGAAGCACCCCATGAACTGTCATGTGGGCCCAACGCAGTTGGGGTGAGACCTGAAACTCTACCGCCTCTTGTTCAACAAGCTGTGCACAAATAACAATATCTCCAAGAATCTCTTCTTCGACTTCATGGGATGTTTCAAATGGAAAAGAGAGTACATTGGTTGGGCCCTCTTTGCCGCGGAACTGCTGGTTGAGCAGCCCCATCTCATTTTCATCAACAATCCGAACGGTGATCTCTCCTGCCCGTCCTGCTGCCTGTTGACTTGCTTCAACCCAGCTTAAAAATTCTGTTTTTTGGGGAATCTCTTTCTGCCGACACGCTATTTGAACCGTGCTCATGAAAGCTCATCCTCGCTACCTGATGCCGCCTCATAAGCCTCAACCACGCGCTGCACCAGGGGATGGCGGACAACATCCTGTGGCTGAAACCGGGTGATGCTAATTCCATTAATATGGTTCAAGACCCCAAGCGCGTGTTTCAAACCTGAGGTTACCCCTTTTGGCAGGTCAATCTGGGTAATATCACCTGTAACAACCGTCTTGGTACCAAACCCGACACGAGTAAGAAACATCTTCATCTGTTCAACAGTTGTATTCTGGGCTTCATCCAAAATAACAAATGATTCGTTGAGCGTGCGTCCGCGCATATAGGCCAGAGGGGCGAGTTCAATAATATTACGATCAAGCAGCTGGGCCACTTTTTCAAAACCCAGCATTTCATAGAGGGCATCATAGAGAGGTCGAAGATAAGGATCGACTTTCTGTCCAATATCTCCGGGAAGAAAACCGAGACGTTCTCCTGCTTCTACTGCCGGACGTACAAGAATGATCCGATTGACCTGATCCTGGAGGAGTGCCTGGGTTGCTGAAGCCACGGCAAGGAATGTCTTGCCTGTTCCAGCCGGACCAACAGCAAAATTAATATCATGGTCGATGATGCTCTGCAGATAACCCCTCTGATTCTTATTTTGCCCCTTAACCAAAATACGCTGCCCCTTGATTTGAACACCCATTGAAGACGCTGTCACCGCTCCCTGCTCTTCGTCATGACAGAGTGCGAGATGTATCTGTTCGGGGCTCAGATCAACCTCTTGTGCTGCACTCTCATAAAGCCGGTGCAATACCTTTTTTGCCCTCGTCACGCCTTTACTCTTCCCGGTGATTTTGAAGTGATGCCCCCGATTGGAGATCCGAACATCCAGCGTCTGTTGAATTTTTTTTAGGTTGGCATTCAATTCACCGCAAAGACTGGCCAGTCGATGGTTATCAACAGGTTTGAGGTCAAATGTGATTGCTTTGGGAGATGTGATCAATGTGAGGATTCAATAGAACAGTAAGTGAAGTATAGTAGAAGTATGAGCAGTAGCAACACCCTTCCCCGCCCTGTCCCGTCAATGAATGACCCCAATTGAGCCCTAACCGCTGTAGAGAAGGTAACTGAGATGGAAAACAGCGCGCTGTTACACCTCAACGAAGCCCTCTTCTGAAGGGCTCTTCTCAAGGATATGCCCTTTGAGGGAGTTGGGGAGTGCCTGGGTAATTTCGACCCAAATAAAGCTTCCCTTTAGTGAACTATTGCCAGAAAAATTAACCACTCTGTTGTTTTCAGTCCTCCCTGAGAGTTGGTTCGGGTTTCTCCGTGATGCTCCTTCAACTAAAATCTGCTGATGACTTCCCACCATACGGTTACTGATTTCCAGAGCCTTTTTGCTGATCTCCTCTTGAAGCAGCATGAGTCGATTGTGTTTGGTTTGTGGTGAGATATCGTCTTCAAATTCAGCAGCGGGAGTTCCCGGTCGAGCGCTATAGATAAAACTGAATGACTGGTCAAAGCCAACAGCCTTGATCAGGTTCATCGTAGACTCAAAATCAGCTTCAGATTCACCGGGGAACCCAACAATAAAATCAGATGAAATGCTGATTTGTGGTCGTTGCTCCCTGATTCGCTCGATCAGCTGGAGGTAGGATTCTGCCGTATAGTTTCTTTTCATCAGCCCCAGGATCCTATTTGAACCACTCTGTACGGGCAGATGAAGATGGCTCACCAGCTTAGGCAACTCCCCATACGCTGCGACCAAATTATCATCAAAATCGAGAGGATGAGAGGTGGTGTAACGAATTCGCTCTACCCCCTCAATTGCTGAAATGTAGTGCAGAAGAGCAGCGAAAGGGGTCGTACCTCCATCATGGCGTCGACCCTGATAAGCATTAACATTCTGCCCCAGCAGGGTTATCTCACGAACCCCCTGCGCTGCAAGTTCGTAGGCCTCAGTGAGCACGTCATCGAGTGGGCGTGAGAACTCACCGCCCCGGGTATAGGGAACGACGCAAAAAGTACAGTATTTGTTGCACCCCTCCATGATAGAGACAAATGCCTTTTTGCCCTCCCTTCGCGGTGGGGGCAGAAGATCAAATTTCTCTATCTCAGGAAATGAGATATCCACTGCAGCCGCCTGTGTCCGTCGAACCGAATCAATCATCGCTGGCAGCCGATGAAAGGTTTGGGGTCCAAAGACAAGATCGACGTAAGGAGCACGCTTTAGAATCATCTCCCCCTCCTGACTGGCAACACAACCGCCTACACCAATGATCAGGTTTTTGTTCTTTCCCTTCCAATCTTTCCAGCGCCCGAGGAGAGAAAATACTTTTTCCTGGGCCTTTTCACGCACAGAGCAGGTATTGAGCAATAATACATCCGCCTCTTCTGGATCAGGGGTTATCTCCAGGCCATGAGACTCCAGGAGCAGATCAGCCATTCGGCCAGAGTCATAGTCATTCATCTGACAGCCAAAAGTTTTTATGAAAAGTTTACGCGCCATTCGAGGAGGGTTCCAAGAAGTTTAAAGGAGGGCACCCAGCCAATAGCCCATTGATAGAAGCAGGCCTACCGCCAGATGCACCCCAATAGTTGAAGCATTTACCGCTAAGAGTTCGTAAGGTAACCGCTGATGGTCTGCACCCTCCTGATCCCACCTCCGGAGCCACTCTTCACCCATATCAATGGCTTTTCGCGCAAGAAAAAAGGGCAGGAGTGCAATAAGAACCCAGGGCGTTGAAAAAGCCGTATTGAGGATACCGATTATCCCCAGCACTGCAATAGAGAGAAAAGCAGCATAGAGAGAGCGCTTATAGACAGTGAACGGCCTGCGGTAGTCGGCATACTCACCAAAATCTGCCATTCGCACCACCCAGGTTCGCTTCCCCGTCTTGCGATCAGCCTCAAAATCCTGAAAACCATTAATAAACAGAATTAACCCTACCAGAATGGCAACCGGTAGAGAGGCCGCCAGGACGGGATAGAAATCCCACCCGGTTCGAGCAAAAAGTGCCTGATGCTGCACATAGTGTGTTCCCAGAGCAATCACTGGCCCAAAACCTAACATTACCGCCAGATCACCCCAGCCATGGTAGGAGAGCCTGAAGGGTGCCGCAGAATAGAAAATGCCAAGCGCCATCCCTCCGGCTCCGATCCAGATCAATGGACTTAACGCCAGTGCGCTCCCAAAGAGAATCAGATTAATATTGAGGCCAACCGCTATGGCTCCGAGAAACATTAACACTGAAAACAGAAAGATACGATGGGGAGAGAACAAACCCGCTTGGATCATTCTTGATCCCCCATTGAAGGGGCTGAAGAGCTTATTGGCCTCATCATTTCCGGTCACATGATCAGAGTAGTCATTGGCCAGATTGATTCCGGCGTGAACCAAAATACCACCAAGCAGACTCCACCAGAAAAGAGGCCAGTGAAGCGTTCCAAAATTGAATGCTGCCACAGCACCACCGAGTACGACCGGCGCCAGAGTGGCTGTAAAAAAGGGCGCTCTAACCGCCCTCAAATAGAGACCCAGTCGTCGGTAGAGTGTGCCCACAACAGATTTGATCAAAGACTCGCAATTCTCAGGAAACTCACGCCACTGGAACTGCTGATCGGCATAGAAATCGACCAGCTTAATGACCTCAGGGACAACCCGATAATATCCCGTTACTCTGTTTTTTTTCAAAAACTCATCGTCCATATAGGGACTGAAGAGATCAGTAACTTCGAGAATCATCTCTTTAACACGTTCAACTTCAACTGGATCCGTAAGTTGCCTTGCCCGCCCCTCTATCTGCAACTCACGAACACCACTGTCGTCCTCTGGTCGCACCACGCACTGAACTTTTGGATTAACCCTGATCTGTTCTGCTTTTCGTGTTGGATTAAAGGTAAAAAAGTAGAGATCAAAACCATCATTGGCAAAAAAAACATTTGCTGCTGAAGGGTTATCACCTACCGATGTTCCAAGAATCATCACCTGTGATGAATCCAGAAGAGAGAGAATTTTTTTATCCAGTTCTTCCATTTGGCTTGTCTTCATCCCTCTGTTGTTTGTTTTTATCTGGATCTCCGGTGGTAATTCCTTTCTCATCATCACGCGGGGTAAAAAAACGAATAGGAATAATGATCAAGCATGATGATACCGTAACTTCGACCACCGCCTCCCAATCCATTCGGTTACTTGCTCTTTGCCATGTTCATCACCTTGGTACAACAGGATATGCAATCAGGAGGGGCTCAAATCCGGCAAAGATCAGGACCTCTTTAATCAGCACAAGAAGCGGGTCACTGATTGAATAGCATCTCATTATCAACCATTTACTGCCCGTAAGACGAAAAACGACCCCTCTTCCTACAGGACGAGGGGCCGTTTGGGCTCTCTTTGCAGCTCAGGAGCTGCCTTCAGTCTATTGCAGTGTGGCAAGCCACTCTGCAATAGCCGCTATCTCATCATCACTGACAGATTGCATGATCGCTTTCATTGCCGGAGACATTCCATTGGCACGGGCACCACTTTTGATGTCCTTCATCTGTTGAACGGCATATTCCTTATTCTGCCCAGCCAGTTTAGGGTAGAGGGGCATTATCGGGGTATTGGCATCCTGGCCGTGACAGGCAAAACAGGTTTTGGCCTGGTAGAGTGATTCCCCGTCAGCAGCCATTGCACTCCCTGCTGCTAGTGGAAGGGTGAGTAGTGCTCCGGCAAGTCCGGCCATTAGGTGTCTGTTTAATCGCATTGAATACTCCATATATTTAAAAAGGGGTGATTGTACTCGGTTATGCCGTTAAAAATACAGGGGGGATGTGTCCCCCCGGCTCAAACTGATGACTGATCCTGTTTATTCGATACTCTCAGCCACCGGGGCCTGCTCGGAAAGCTTCTGCCGGCAGCCAGGTGACCAGTTGCGGGTACATGAAGACCAACGTAAGACCAATCAGCTGTAATATGATGAAGGGGACTACTCCACGGTAGATGTCGGTCATCTTCACCTCAGGAGGGCAGACCCCTTTCAGGTAGAACAGGGCGAAACCCACCGGCGGGGTTAGGAATGAGGTTTGAAGTGTTACCGCAACCAAGAGGGCAAACCAGGTCAGGTTAGGAAATTCAACAACACCGTATCCATTGATCCCAAGGTCAAGTCCAGCCACCACCGGTCCCAACAGGGGCAGTATGATCAGGCTGATTTCGATCCAGTCAAGGAAGAAGCCGAGCAGAAAGACCATGGCCAAAACAAAGATAATCAGGCCATAGGGGCCAAATCCCAATCCGCTAAGGGCGTGCTCAATCAATTCATCCCCGCCACACTTGCGCAAGACCAGGGCAAAGATGGTGGCCCCAATAAAGATCGCAAAGATATAGGCGGCAGTGTTCATGGTGTTGATCGCTACCTCTTTGAGCACCTTCCAGCTCATCGACCGGTATAGAACCGCAATCACCGTGGCGCCGACTGCGCCGACACCGGAAGCTTCGGTCACTGTGGCAATCCCCATAAAAATTGACCCGAGAACAAGCAGGATCAGTCCAGCAGGGGGGAGGATATCCACCAGTGCCCGCAGTACATCTTTTAGTGACGCCTGCGTATGGTCTGGAGCCAGGGGGGCCTTGTCTGGAGATATTTTGCAGTAGATCAGGATGTAGCAAATATAGAGTCCACCCAGAATCAGGCCGGGGAAAACAGCACCCATAAACAGATCAAGGATGGGTATAGCCAATTGATCACCCATAATCACCAACATGATCGATGGGGGAATGAGAATTCCAAGGCAGCCAGATGCCGCTACGGTTCCCACAGCCAGGGGTTTGTAATAATTCTGCCGCAGCATGACCGGCACAGACATGATGCCGAGCAGCACCACCGAAGCACCAATGATTCCGGTAGAGGCCGCAAGAATAATTCCAATCAGAGCTACGGTGACTGCGAGACCACCTCTGATATTGCCAAACAGTCTCTGCATTGAGTGCATCATTCGAGAGGCAATTCCGGACTTGTCGAGCATCAGTCCCATAAAAATAAACATCGGGATCGCAATCAGTACCCAGTTCCTCATGATTCCGAAGATACGGCCTACCATTAGGCCGAGGGTGTTGTAACTCAACCCTGTCATGGTCCATTCCATGACATTGTCTGTCCAATAGCCTATACCGGCAAAAACAATTCCGACACCGGCCAGAACCCAGGCGACCGGAAAACCGGTAAACAGCAGGGCGATGAATGAAACGAACATTCCAATGACAAGATAATTTTCTGCGACAAGATTCATTTAACTGGTTTCCTCGTTATCGGTTTTGTCTTTAACTACCTCTTGAGGAGTTAACAGATATCGGATCGTTGATCCACGAGTTTCCTTTGGCTCATGTCCATGGTGCCACATCAGTGAGATCTCCTGAATGAGCCTGGCTACGGTAGCAATGATCATCAGAATCATTGTGAGGGGAATTACCGATTTTACAATCCAGCGATGAGGCAGGCCGCTGGGGCTTTCCGAGCCCTCGACACGGTCGAAGGCATATGTAGCATAGTCGATACCAAAATCCAGCATAATGATAAGGGCCGGCAACAAAAGAAAAATAATCCCAAATATTTCAAAAAAATGCTGGAACGGTTTTGACATATTCATATGGATAATGTCTATCCGAATATGGCTGTCAATAGTCTGAGCATAAGCCAGTCCGAACATCATGACCACAGCATATAAGTGCCACTGCAGTTCTTCCAACGGGACTAGCCCCAGACCCAGAAACATTTGATTACGGTGAAAGCCGTAGCGAAGAATAACTGTAAACACAATGAGAAGGATAAGGGCTACATTCACCCAGGCAACGGTCTCAACAATCCGTTTTACGACTTTATTGAGAGAAGTACTAATGGGTACCTGGTAGGTCTTTTCATAATCGACGTATTCGGTCATCTTGCTTCCCTTATTTGGATCACAGTATGGCGAAAGTTATATCGGGTTGGGTTTTAGCCCCGTTATCCCG
>DIIC01000041.1 GCA_002420425.1 Proteobacteria bacterium UBA5680
CCAAGGATAAAGGCAAGGGCAAATGCCGTCCCAATAGTGCCGCCGATAATTGCCATCGCCTTGGTGCGCTGACTCTCCCGGGTCAGATCTGCCGTCAATGCCAGAATAGCTGCAGTAATTGCACCAGATCCCTGGAGTGCACGACCGATGATCACCCAGAGTATGGAGTCAGCCATTGCCGCTACGACACTCCCGAAGGCAAAAATCAACAATCCAATAGAGATGATTGGTTTTCGGCCAAAACGATCTGACAACATGCCAAAGGGAATCTGAAAGAGCGCCTGGGTAAGGCCGTAGGCGCCAAGGGCGATACCCACCAATACGGGGGTCTGGCCCTCAAGTTCCCGCGCATAGAGAACAAAGACCGGGAGAATGAGAAAAAGACCAAGCATTCGCAGGCCAAATAGGCCTGAAAGAGCAGAGACGGCCCGCCTCTCAACAGCAGTCATGGATTGATCGTTCAAGGGAGTTATTCTTTGTATTGCATCTACCTGATAGAACTTCATATAGTAGCAGGTTGGATTTGTTGCAGGAATAAAAATGCAGAAGATAAATATCCGTGGGGCGCGAACCCACAATTTGAAAAATATCGACCTTGATCTCCCCAGAGACAAGTTGATTGTGGTAACGGGGCTCTCTGGTTCAGGCAAGTCATCTCTCGCCTTCGACACTATCTATGCAGAAGGTCAGCGTCGGTACGTGGAATCCCTTTCAACCTATGCCCGTCAGTTCCTCTCGTTGATGGAGAAACCTGACGTTGATCAGATTGAGGGGCTCTCGCCTGCGATCAGTATTGAGCAAAAAGCAACCTCTCATAACCCCCGGTCAACCGTTGGGACAGTGACCGAGATTTACGACTATTTGAGGTTGCTCTATGCCCGGGTGGGTGATCCCTGTTGCCCAACCCACGGTAGCACCCTCCAGATCCAGACTGTCAGTCAGATGGTTGATCAGTTGATGGAGTACCCCGAGGGAACCCGGCTTATTCTGCTTGCTCCGCTGATCGACGGTCGAAAGGGTGAATACCATCAACTGCTGGAACGTTTGAAAGCCCAGGGCTTTATCCGTGCCCGTATCGATGGTGAGGTTGTAGAGCTGGAGGAGTCACCCATACTGCGTCGCAACAGCCGCCATACGATTGAAGCTGTCATCGATCGTGTTGTGGTCAGGCCGGGCAATGAACAGCGTTTTGCAGAATCCCTGGAGACTGCCCTTGAGCTTGCCGGGGGTACCGCCAGAGCTTCAATTCTGATTGATGAGAACCACCCTCAAGGTCAAGAAGTTCTATTTTCAGCCCGCTTTGCCTGTCCAGAATGTGGTTACAGTCTCGGCAAGCCCGAACCCAGGCTCTTCTCTTTCAATAATCCAGCCGGAGCCTGTCCAGACTGTGAAGGTCTCGGGGTTCGCCAGTTCTTCGATCCGGAACGGGTGATTCGTGATCCGGCACTGACTCTTGCTGCCGGAGCAATCCCCGGTTGGGAACGACGAAATGCCTTTGTCTTCAGTCTCCTTGAGTCTCTCTCCCGCCACTACAACTTTGACATCAACTCTCCATTTAAGGCTCTCTCTGCGAAGGTACAGAAGGTAATTCTCTACGGCAGTGGTGAGGAAGAGATCGAGTTCACCTATATCAGCCAGCATGGCCGCAGCAGCAGTCGTCGACACCCTTTTGAGGGGGTGATCCCCAACTTTGAAAGGCGTTATCGTGAGACCGATTCAAATACGGTCAGAGAGGATCTGATCAAGCATATTATCACCCAACCCTGTGACAGCTGCCATGGCAGTCGCCTGCGCATTGAAGCGCGCCATATCTTTATTACCGATAGACCCATCAATGAGCTGGTTGCTCTGTCCATCGATCAGATTCAGGTTTTCTTCGATAACCTGAAACTACCAGGAAGACGTGGTGAAATTGCCGAGCGGATCATCAAAGAGATCAGCCAGAGACTGGGATTTCTGGTTGACGTTGGTCTTGACTACCTGACGCTCAACCGTGCCGCTGAAACGCTCTCTGGTGGAGAGGCCCAGAGGATTCGCCTCGCCTCTCAGATCGGTTCAGGCCTCGTTGGGGTAATGTATATCCTTGATGAACCCTCCATCGGTCTCCATCAGAGAGACAATGCCCGATTACTTGATACGCTATTCAGACTGCGGGATTTAGGCAACACCATCATTGTGATCGAGCATGATGAAGAGGCTATTCGAAACGCAGACCATGTGGTTGATCTTGGCCCCGGGGCAGGTAATCATGGGGGGAAGATCATTGCCCAGGGTACACCGGAAGAGGTCATTGCAACCCCGGCTTCACTGACGGGAAAGTACCTTGCTGGTAGCGAGTACATCCCGGTACCCAACCCCAGAAAGGGGCCAGACCCAACGCTTCACCTCACCATCTGTGGAGCCAGAGGGCATAACCTTCAATCAATCAATGTTGATATCCCCGTAGGCGTTCTTACCTGCGTAACCGGTGTCTCGGGTTCTGGAAAATCCACCCTGATCAATAACACCCTCTACCCTGCGGTGGCTCAGGCCCTTCATGGTGGCAAGCACCGGCCAGCACCCTGTGACCAGATAACCGGGATTGATCATTTTGATAAAATTATCGACATTGATCAGAGTCCCATAGGGCGAACTCCGCGCTCAAACCCGGCTACCTATACGGGCCTTTTTACTCCGATTCGTGAGCTTTTTGCAGCAACCCTGGAGTCGCGGGCAAGAGGTTATAAGCCCGGCCGCTTCTCCTTTAATGTCAGGGGAGGACGCTGCGAGGCGTGCCAGGGTGATGGCCTGATTCGGGTCGAGATGCACTTTCTCCCCGATGTCTATGTCACCTGTGATACCTGCAAAGGCTCCCGCTATAACCGCGAGACCCTTGATATCCGCTATAAAGGCAAGACCATAAGCGATGTATTGCAGCTTACGGTTGAAGAGGCAAAACCCTTCTTCTCGGCAATTCCAACCGTCAACCGCCGACTGGAGACACTAGTTGATGTTGGCCTTGGTTATATCCGTCTTGGCCAAAGTGCAACCACCCTCTCCGGAGGTGAGGCCCAACGGATCAAGTTATCTCGTGAGCTCTCAAAACGAGATACAGGAAAGACGCTCTATATTTTGGATGAACCTACCACCGGACTCCATTTTCATGACATCAGGCAGCTCCTTGTGGTGCTCCACCGCCTCCGCGACCACGGCAATACTGTTGTCGTCATCGAGCATAATTTAGATGTGATCAAAACAGCGGACTGGATCGTAGACCTCGGACCGGAAGGCGGAAAGCGAGGAGGACGGGTGGTAGCCACCGGAACCCCGGAGGAGGTTGCCTCCCTGAGCGATGACTCTTACACCGGAAGATACCTCAAACCCCTCCTTGAAGAGATCGATTAGAGGCCTCACATCCTTTTAAAAACAACCTTCTATAGTAATTGGTAAGACCGCTTTCCCAATTTACCCTTTTTGCCTACGATCGCCTTGAATTCACTGTTACTATTAGATTGAATCGGGACTCCATTGAGGGAACTGCTGGGGAGCTTCACCACCCCACTGCCCACATAGTCAACCTAAATCCGATCAGGAGCGAAACGTATGACCTCCGAAAAAAAGATTTTCGACATTGATCCGGTTGAGACCCAGGAGTGGCTCGAAGCCCTCACTGCCGTCATCGACCGCGAGGGTGAAACGCGAGCCCACTACCTTTTGGAAGAGCTGATCAATCTGGCCAGACGCTCCGGAACCTGGATCCCCTATCGCCCCAATACCGCCTATCTAAACACTATCCCGGCAGCCAACGAGGCCCGCAGCCCGGGGAATTCTGAGCTTGAATGGCGAATTCGCTCTCTGGTTCGCTGGAATGCACTGGCCATGGTGGTTAGAGCCAATAGAGTGAGCAGTGAACTCGGTGGCCATATCGCCAGTTTTGCCTCATCAGCAACACTCTACGATATCGGTTTCAACCACTTCTGGCGCGCCCCCACTGAAGATAACCCGGGTGATTTGATCTTTTTCCAGGGACATTCTGCTCCGGGCATCTATGCCCGTGCCTTTCTCGAGGGTCGACTGAGTGAAGATGATCTTGACCACTTCCGACAGGAGGTCGGTGGAAAGGGTCTCCCCTCCTACCCCCACCCCTGGCTGATGCCTGATTTCTGGCAGTTTCCAACTGTCTCCATGGGTCTCGGCCCGCTGCAGGCCATCTATCAGGCACGCTTTATGAAATACCTCAGCCATCGTGAGTTGATTGAGGCCAAGGACCGCAAGGTCTGGGCCTTCATGGGTGACGGGGAGATGGATGAACCCGAGGCACTGGGTGCCATCTCTCTAGCCGGCAGAGAGAAACTCGACAACCTCATCTTTGTCGTCAACTGCAATCTTCAGCGTCTGGACGGCCCGGTGCGAGGAAATGGAAAGATCATCCAGGAGCTTGAAGGCACTTTCCGTGGCTCAGGGTGGAATGTCATAAAAGTGATCTGGGGCTCCTACTGGGACCCGCTGCTGCTCAGAGACACCAAGGGCTTCCTGCGCAAGCGAATGGAAGAGGCCGTTGATGGAGAGTATCAGGCCTTCAAGGCCAAAGGGGGGGGCTTTACCCGAGAGCACTTCTTTGGCAAATATCCCGAACTCAAAGCGATGGTTGCGACGATGACAGACCGGGATATCTGGCGCCTCAACCGCGGTGGACATGATCCTCACAAAGTCTATGCCGCTTATGATCAAGCCTCAAAACACAGTGGCCAGCCTACAGTCATTCTGGCCAAGACGGTAAAAGGTTATGGCATGGGTGAAGCCGGGGAAGGCCAGAATATCACCCACTCACAGAAGAAGATGGCTGAAGGGGCGTTAAAAGCTTTCCGTGACCGTTTCAACATTCCTATCGATGACGAAAAGATCAATCAGGCGCCGTTCTACCGCCCTGATGATCAATCACCGGAAATCATCTACCTTAAGAAGCAAAGAGAGGCACTGGGTGGTCCCCTGCCCCAGCGGCACGATAACGCCCAGCCACTTAAGGCTCCCGATCTCTCTCTCTTTAAGGCTCAACTCAAGGGCACAGGCGACCGAGAGATCTCGTCAACCATGGCCTTCGTTCGGATCCTCACTACGCTGTCTAAAGAGAAGGAGCTCGGGCCCCATATCGTCCCCATCATTCCAGATGAGGCGAGAACATTCGGGATGGAAGGGATGTTTCGTCAGTTGGGAATCTATGCTCCCACAGGTCAACTCTACACCCCTGAGGATGCCGATCAGCTGATGTACTATCGGGAGGACAAAAAGGGTCAGGTGCTGCAGGAAGGGATCAATGAGGCCGGGGCCTTCTCATCATGGATTGCAGCCGCAACCTCGTACAGCCATCACGAACTGAATATGATCCCTTTTTATATTTTCTACTCAATGTTTGGCCTCCAGCGGACTGGAGATCTTGCCTGGGCAGCAGGCGATATACAAGCAAGAGGATTCCTCATCGGTGGGACTGCCGGTCGAACCACTCTCGCTGGCGAGGGGTTGCAACACCAGGACGGCCACAGTCATCTGCTGGCATCAACAATACCAAACTGCATCAGCTATGATCCGACCTATGCCTTTGAACTTGCAGTCATTATCCAGGATGGCCTAAGAAGGATGTACCAGGAGAAAGAGAAAATCTTCTACTACATCACCTGCATGAATGAAAACTACCCTCACCCTGAGATACCAAAAGGGGTTGAAAAAGATATTTTACGAGGCCTCTACCGATTGCACAAAGCTCCTCGAACCCGCAAGAAAAAACCCCGGGTTCAGCTCCTTGGCGCAGGTTCGATCCTGAGAGAGGTAGAAGCTGCGGTCACGATACTGGCTGACGATTTTGATGTCCTGAGTGATGTTTTCAGTGTTACCAGTTTTAATGAATTGGCCAGGGCCGGTAATGATGCGACCCGCTGGAACACCCTTCATCCTCAAGCCACCCCGAAAGGCAACCCAGTCACCAAACTGCTCGATGACTCGCCTACTATTGCCGCTACGGACTATGTCCGTACCTATGCCGAACAGATTCGCCAGTTCATCCCCGGGCCTTACTATGTCCTCGGAACCGATGGCTTTGGTCGAAGTGACACTCGGGAGCAGCTTCGCATCTTCTTTGAAGTCAACCGTTACTACATTGCGGTCATGGCCCTTAGAGCCCTTGCTGATGCTGAACTCATCCCGACTGAGACGGTCAACGAAGCCATCATCCGCTTCAAGATCAATCCGGATGCACCTAATCCCAGACTGAACTGAGATCTGGAGGGAAAACGATGGCAACAAGACAAGCTACGATTACCGTTCCAGATATCGGAAATTTCTCGGAAGTTGAGATCATAGATATCCTGGTACAGCCGGGTGACAGTGTAAGTGCTGAGGATGCATTGATCACTCTGGAGAGCGACAAAGCCACAATGGATATCCCTTCCCCCTTTAGCGGAACGGTAAAGGAGTTACTGATCAGTGAAGGCAGTCATGTCTCACAAGGGGTTCCGATCATCATCATGGAGACCCGTGAGGAGAGTGATAAAAACCAAGAGGAGGAAAGTCAATCCACACCAGAGCCCGACTCCTCCCCACCCCCATCAACTGATAGTGATGACAACAAGGAGAGGGACGCCGATGAAGACCACTCTCCTCCACCGGCTATGCTCAAACGCCGCCCTCCGCCGACCCTCCCTCCTCCCGGACAGAAGGCTGGGGTCTCAACCCCTCATGCAAGCCCATCAGTCCGTAAGTTCGCACGGGAACTGGGAGCTGACCTCAACGGAATCCGGGGAACTGGCGCCAAGGGGCGAATTCTTAAACAAGATATAGAGAATTTCATTCGGACTTCACTCTCCCAAGAGAGCCATCCTGGCGAGGCAACCCACTCCGGCAAGGGGATACCCCAAATTCCCGAAGTTGATTTCAGCCAGTTTGGTGAAATTGAAACCTCACCCCTTTCACGGATTAAAAAACTCTCAGGACCCCACCTTCACAGGGCCTGGCTCAATGTACCCCATGTCACCCACCATGATGAGGTTGATGTTACCGAAATGGAGGCCTTTCGCCGCTCTCTTAAAGATGAGGCGGGACAACAAAATCTCCGGATTACGCCGCTACTGTTTGTCATCAAGAGCCTGGTTGCGGCAATGAAAACATTCCCCATCTTCAACGCCTCATTGGCTAGAGATGGTGAGAGCCTGATCATCAAACACTATTTTCATATCGGCATCGCCGTAGATACCCCAAATGGGCTGGTGGTCCCCGTTTTGCGTGATGTCGACAAAAAATCGATTTTTGAACTTGCCGAAGAGTTGGGGAACCTGAGCGGTCGTGCCCGGGACGGCAAGCTCTCTCCTGCCGATCTACAGGGTGGATGCATGAGCATCTCCAGCCTGGGAGGAATAGGCGGTAGTGCTTTTACCCCGATCATCAATGTTCCTGAAGTGGCTATCCTTGGAGTGACTCGTTCGAGGATGCAGCCGATCTGGAATGATGACGCCTTCCAGCCCAGGTTGATGATGCCGCTCGATCTTTCTTACGATCATCGCGTCATTGACGGGGCTGAAGCGGCACGATTCATGAGCCACCTCTCGACCACCCTGAGCGATCCACGACGTCTGTTGTTATAAGGCAAACCATTATGGATAAAGTTGACATTACGGTTCCTGACATTGGTGACTTTTCAGAAGTAGACGTTATTGAAGTGCTGGTAAAGGCCGGTGACAAAATCAATCCTGAAGATCCCCTTGTTACCCTGGAGAGTGATAAGGCGTCAATGGATGTCCCCTCAACGGATCGGGGTGAGGTTGTTGCTGTCCATGTCAAAGCAGGCGACAGGGTCTCGGAGGGGACCACTGTAGTCACCCTTAAGCAGGAACAGTCCGAGGAAGCAGCTTCCGGTGACTCTCAAAATAGAGATGACACAGAACAAAACCCCTCCCCGATTGTTGAAGAGAGGGCCGAAATGGTTGTCATTGGTGGAGGGCCCGGTGGTTATTCCGCCGCCTTCAGGGCTTCGGACCTGGGTAAAAAAACAGTGTTGATTGAACGTTACTCGACCCTTGGGGGGGTCTGCCTCAATGTTGGCTGCATTCCCTCAAAAACCCTCCTCCATGCTGCAAAGGTGATAAATGAAGCCAAAGAGATGAACGCCTTTGGCGTTGCTTTTTCAACCCCTGATATTGATATCGACAAGCTCAGGAAATGGAAGGAGAAGGTGACCGCACAACTCACCACCGGGCTGGCAGGACTGGCAAAGCAACGAGGTGTAGAAGTGATCAAGGGTGAGGCCCGATTCACTGGACCTCACCAGCTGGCGGTTACCACCAATGAGGGTGACCGGGAAATTGGCTTTGAGCAGGCAATCATCGCTACCGGCTCCCATTCGACCAAAATTCCTGGATTCCCACATGATGACCCAAGAGTGATCGACTCAACCGATGCACTTGCCCTCAAGACCCTTCCTGAACGCCTGCTGGTTGTGGGCGGTGGGATCATCGGCCTTGAGATGGCTACGGTCTACCATGCGCTGGGGAGTGAAATCACCGTTGTCGAGTTGGCTGAAAGCCTGATTCCGGGTGCTGATCCTGATATCGTCAAACCCCTCTTCCGTCGAATCAGCAGGGAGTATAAAAACATCTACCTGGGCACTGAAGTTACCCGCATCAATGCAGATGAAGAGACTTTGTCAGCTGAATTCAGTGGTCCCAAGGCCCCCGCCTCGGCTGAATTTGATTGCATACTTGTGGCGGTTGGCAGGCGTCCAAATGGCGGTCAGATTGGAGCTGAACTTGCAGGAATTGAAGTAGATTCTCATGGGTTCATTGCTGTTAACCAACAGTTACAAACACAACAATCTCATATATTTGCAATTGGAGATGTTGTCGGCCAGCCCATGCTGGCCCACAAGGCAACCCATGAAGGGAAGATTGCCGCAGAAATTGCCTCCGGACTTCCCAGCCACTTCGATGCTACGGTCATCCCCTCGGTTGCCTATACTGATCCTGAAATTGCCTGGGCAGGGGTGACAGAGAGTGAAGCCAAAGAGCGCGGACTGGACTTTGGCAAGGGTGTATTTCCGTGGGCAGCCAGCGGGCGCGCTCTAAGCCTTGGAAGAAATGAAGGAATGACAAAAATACTTTTTGCTTCAGAGAGCGGCAAGATCATCGGTGCAGGCATTGTTGGCCCTAATGCAGGGGAGTTGATTGCTGAAGCCGTCCTGGCCATCGAAATGGGAGCAGACGCTGAAGATATCGGGCTCTCAATTCACCCTCACCCGACACTCTCTGAAACCTTTGCTCTTGCGGCTGAGGCATTTTCCGGGGTCATTACTGATCTCTATATTCCCCGGCGCCCCTAAACAATGGGTGAAGCACCAACCCCGGAGGCAAGCGCTGTTGAACTTGCCTACAGCAATAGAGGCAGTGGACCACCACTGGTGATACTCCACGGGCTCTACGGCTCATCAACAAACTGGCGCACTATTGCCAACCACTTTGAAAACAGCCATGAGGTCTATCTCCCAGACCTTCGAAACCATGGTCGCTCCCCCTGGACCCCATCAATGAGCTTCTCTGAGATGGCGAGTGACCTGGTCCAACTCCTTGAACAGAATGCATCTGAAGCCCCGATTGTGATCGGACATAGTTTAGGGGGGAAGGTAGCGATGGCGCTTGCGCTTAACTCGCCACAATGGGTTGAACGGCTGATCGTGGTTGATATTGCGCCCACCACTTACCCGCCTAAAACCCATCCTCATCTCATCAAGGCGATGATGGATCTGGATCTGGAACAACTGGAGGGACGTCGTGCACAAGCAGACCAGGCTCTGAAACCCTCCATCAGTGATCCGGCTCTTCGCCAGTTCCTCCTCCAGAACCTGGTATTAAAACAGGGGCGGTTTGACTGGAGAATCAATTTACAAACCATCAACAGGGAGATTGGGATCCTACACGGGTTTCCCGTCTTTCCAGACCTGATTCAGTTTACAAAACCCTCTTTGTTCATCTCTGGAGAGCGATCAAACCACCTGACCCCTCGCCATTATCCCTCACTGATGGCACTCTTCCCTGAGGCCACACTAAAGCAGATTGCCCGGAGTGGACATTGGGTCCATGCGGAGCAACCCGAGGAGTTCATTAGAGTGGTCGATAACTTTATCTCGGCACCAGAGGATGGTGGCTGATATCTCCATCTTTCCAGGAGGATGCTGGCGGTGATAGCGTAGTGCGGCTTCATTAATGTTCTCACTCATGCCTTAACACTTCCCATTTTTGGATGATCCATCTCTGCACGACTTTCAACATATCCTCTCTTTTTATACTCTTGTCAGCCTTGTTTAGCGATTTCATTCAACATCAACAACAATGCGCTGCCCAACATCAACCGCCAGGAGCGCTCTGCAATCGGCACGGTTTGCAGCGATCTCTACCAATCCGACTGAGTTTCTGTACCAGAAGAGTTCCCCCTCCTTGACATCAGAAAAGACCCTGGCAAATCTGATCGCATGGTCTGCGATTTTGACAATCGCTTCATCCCCAAGCGTCTCTCCATGAATACCGGTAAAACAGTTTCCAAATTGATCGATATAGATAATCTCAGCCAGACTGTCAGGCCAGCCTTCGAGATCACTCTGTGTGGATTGATCGACTCTTGCAAGATATGAAAAATCACCCTTTGCCAACGCAGCAGCAACAGGAGCAAAAAGATCACGACCATGAAAACTTTCAGAACAATATTCTGGTCGATACCCTATTTTGAATTTTCTCGTCGTCTCACTCATCTTAAGAATGAGGTTAAAGAGACCGTTATCGGGCCCCACGAACCAAAAGCCGTCAGTTTCAATGACAATATCTCCTCGGTCACTCCCTACCCCAGGATCAACAACGCAGAGAAATACGGTTCCTTTTTCAAACTGACGAAGCAAAGGTGGAATCAGATAGGCTGAAGCTCTGATATTAAAACGAGGAAGATCATGAATAAGATCAACAATCGGCTCTTCCGGCGCCAGCTGTGAAAGCACTGAGTGCAACATGCCGACATAAGGGCCTCTCTGGCCATAATCTGTAAGTAGTGCAATCATGCTATTCTCTTTTGGAAAAAATCAAGTCCGGCATAAAAAAAACGGGCATCAATCTGATACCCGTCTATTCATACCTTTTTTACATCCCGCTATTTAGCTTCCTCGGCATCCTGATCAACTGAATCGACAAGCTGTACATAAGCCATCGGTGCTTTATCTCCGGTTCGGTACCCACACTTCAGGATACGAAGATAACCTCCTGGTCGATCCTGAAACCGCTTGCCCAGATCATCAAAAAGCTTGGTAACGATCTCTCGATCGCGCAGGCGATTGAAGGCAAGTCGTCGATTTGCCACCGAGGACTCCTTTGCAAGTGTAATCAGAGGCTCGGCAACCCGGCGCAACTCTTTTGCCTTTGGAAGTGTGGTCCTGATCTGCTCATGTCGAAATAGAGAAACTGCCATATTTCGAAACATCGCTTTTCGATGACTGCTGGTTCGATTCAGCAGTCGACCGCTTTTCATGTGTCGCATTGTTTCAGACTCCCAGAATACTGTCGTAGGGATTGGTTATTTTTTGCTGCAGTGATGCAGGAGGCCAGTTTTCGAATTTCATCCCCAGTGAAAGACCTCGGACTGCCAGTTGATCTTTTATCTCTGTCAGAGATTTTTTCCCAAGATTGGGGGTCTTTAGAAGCTCTGTCTCGGTCCGTTGAATAAGATCACCGATGTAGTAGATATTCTCTGCCTTCAGGCAATTTGCGGACCGTACTGTCAACTCAAGCTCATCAACTGCTTTTGTCAGCAGAGGATCAATAGTGGGCTCTTCCTCTTCAGGCACTTCTGCAACTGTTTCTTCCAGATTGACAAATGTTGCGATCTGGGTATGAAGAATGGTGGCTGCCCGACGAAGTGCCTCTTCAGGATCAATTGCACCATTTGTTTCAACAGTTAGAACCAGTTTATCAAGATCAGTACGCTGTTCCACTCGAGCATTCTCAACATCATAGGTTACTTTTTGAACAGGGCTGTATGAGGCATCCAACTGCATCATGCCCACCGTCTTGGTCTCACTGTCACTGCCTGTTTCAGCAACAACATAACCACGGCCGCGAGTCACTTTCATCTCCATATTAATACTGGCATTGTTTGAAAGATTGGTAATTACTGAATCAGGATCAACAATCTCAACATCATGATCCAGTTCAATATCTGCTGCAGTGACGGTTCCTGGCCCCTGTTTGCTAATACGAATAATGGCAGATTCACGATTGTGCATTCTCAGAGCAAGGTTTTTAAGATTCATAAGAATCTCGATTACATCTTCCTGTACGCCCTCTATGGATGAGTATTCGTGAAGTACACCATCAATCTTAACCTCTGTAATCGCACTCCCCGGCATTGATGAAAGCAGTATTCTTCTCAGAGCATTACCAAGAGTGTGTCCAAACCCGCGTTCCAGTGGCTCGAGAGTTAATCGAGAATATTTATCATCTTTTCTCTCAACGGTTAACCGTGGCTTGAGAAAATTGGTAGTGGAATCAGACATGCTTGTAGAACCTCACAGAATTTTGTTCGTTTATATTCAGACTATTTTGAGTAGAGCGCGACAACCAGAGATTCTCTGATATCTTCTGGAAGATCTGATCGATCAGGCAGGTTACGAATAACGCCCTTCATACTCTTTGCGTCGACATCCAGCCATTCTGGCCAGCCTCTTTGTTCAGCTGCCTCAAGTGCAGCTTTGACCCTCAGTTGTTCTTTTGCTTTCTTTGCAAGTGTCACTTCATCTGATGCCTGAACCTGGTAGGAAGCAATATTGACGCGCCGACCGTTAACCATTACGCCATTATGGCGTAACAACTGTCTTGACTCAGCTCGAGACCCACCAAAACCCATCCTGAAGACGATGTTGTCCAGCCTGCCCTCAAGCAAACGGAGCAAATTCTCACCTGTCGAGCCTTTGCATCGATCAGCTTCCTTATAGTAGGCAGCAAACTGTTTCTCCAGAACCCCATACATTCTACGCAGCTTCTGTTTTTCACGAAGCTGTTCGCCATAGACAGTCGTTCTGCGTCGTCGCTGTTGACCGTGCTGTCCAGGAGGATATGCTCGTTTTTCCAGAGGACACTTGTCCATGTAACACTTCTCCCCTTTCAGGAAAAGCTTCTGGCCTTCCCGGCGACACTGTCGGCAAACTCCATCTGTATATCTAGCCACTATATAGCTACCTCATTAAATCAATCAGTAAACGATCAGACCCGACGCTTTTTAGGTGCGCGGCATCCGTTATGTGGAATCGGAGTAACATCTGTAATCGACGCAATTTCGAAACCAATTGCATTTAGCCCCCGAACCGCTGAGTCACGACCCGGTCCCGGCCCCTTCACCTTCACCTCAAGGTGCTTGACACCCATGTCACGTGCAGATGTCCCACAGTTCTCTGCTGCAACCTGTGCGGCAAAGGGAGTGCTTTTTCTTGAGCCCCTGAAACCGGCCCCACCCGCTGTCGCCCAACAAAGTACATTTCCCTGTCGGTCAGTGATGGTGATAATTGTGTTATTGAAGGTTGCATGGATATGTGCAATACCTTCTGACACATTCTTTTTTACTTTGTTGCGGGACTTTCCCACTCTGTTCTTTACCATTGGTTATTATTTCCGAATTGGCCGTCGCGGACCTTTCCGCGTTCTGGCATTGGTGGATGTGCGCTGTCCCCGGACCGGAAGTCCACGTCTATGACGCATACCCCTGTAGGTTCCAAGATCCATGAGGCGTTTAATGTTCATAGTAACTTCACGCCGAAGATCACCTTCAACCTCATATCGTGTAACCACATTTCTGAGCTTTTCAGCATCATCTTCTGAAAGTTGGCTCACTCTTGTAGTGCGTATTATTCCTGCCTCATCACAAATTTTTTGAGCACGGACTCGGCCTACACCGTAGATGGCAGTGAGCGCAATCTCGATATGTTTGTGACTGGGCAAATTAATGCCCGCAATTCTTGCCAAGGTACTGACCTCCGTTTAGAACTCTTTCGAGTCAAACGCCAAAAGTGGCGAAGTTAACTTTAACTAACCTTTAATATCAATTAGACAGGTAGACACTTCCTATCCCTGTCTCTGTTTATGTCGAGGATCTGAACAAATAACCCGCACCACACCCCGACGTCGGATAATCTTGCAATTCCGACACATTTTTTTAACTGATGCTCTGACTTTCATTTTTACTACCTCATTTTCAAGTTCAACCTGGTAACAATCAAACTCGATAGAATTTAATCTATCAGCGCGGCATTCCCATACCACCTGTTAGCGATGATTTCTTCATCAAGCTCTCATACTGCCTCGACATCATGTGAGACTGCACCTGGCTCATCAAATCCATCATCACTACAACAATAATCAGCAGAGAAGTTCCACCAAAATAGAAGGGGACACTCCACTGCACAATAAGAAATTCTGGAATAAGACAGACAACGGTAACGTAGATTGCCCCGACCAAGGTTAATCTCGAGACGACTTTATCGATGTAATTTGATGTCTGTTGTCCTGGTCTGATCCCCGGGATAAAAGCTCCGGATTTTTTCAGATTATCTGCGATATCTCGCGGGCTGAAGACCAATGCAGTATAGAAGAAGGCAAAGAAGATGATTAATCCTGCATAGAGCATGGTGTAAATCGGCTGACCTGGGGAGAGCGTTGTTGCTATATCTCTCATCCATCCCATCCCTTCTGCCTGGCCAAACCAGCTTCCAAGACTTGCCGGGAATAAAATAATACTGGAAGCAAAAATCGGTGGAATGACACCAGAGATATTCAGCTTCAGTGGAAGATGGGTGCTCTGACCAGCCATCATCTTCCTGCCTTGTTGTCGTTTTGCATAATTGACCGTAAGACGACGCTGACCACGTTCAATAAAAACCACGAAGGCTGTTATCAAGATTGCCCCGACAAAAAGTGCAAGAACACCGATGGGTGTGAATGTTCCTGTTCTTGCCAGTTCCAGAGTCCCGGCGATGGCTGAGGGCAGTCCTGCGACAATTGAACCAAGGATAATTATTGAAATGCCGTTTCCTATTCCTCGTTCTGAAATCTGTTCTCCAAGCCAGACAAGGAACATGGTACCAGAAACCAATGCAATCATTGCGGTAACCTTGAATCCGATGCCAGGAACGAGGACAACTGAAGCGCCGCCAACCTGCTGGCCTTCAATTGCGACTGCAATCCCAAGCCCCTGAAATGCTGCCAGTACCACTGTCCCATAACGGGTGTACTGGGTTATTTTGCGCCGTCCTGCTTCACCTTCTTTCTTGAGCTGTTCAAGCTGTGGAATCACAGAACTCATCATCTGCATGATAATTGAAGCAGAGATATAAGGCATTACGCCAAGCGCGAGGACTGATAAGCGCCTTAGTGCACCTCCTGAGAACATGTTGAATATATCAACGATTGATCCTCGGGTCTGTTCAAACAGGGCGGCGACTGCTGCCGGATCAACACCCGGTACAGGCACATGGGTGCCAACTCTGAAAACCAACAAAGCGCCCAGAACAAAGAAAATTCTCTGACGTAACTCAGAGAGTCCTCCCATATTACCCCACAATGATGAACTGCCTGCTGCCATTACTCTTCCAGTTTGCCCCCAGCGCTCTCAATCTTGTTTCGAGCGCCCTGTGTCGCTCGGATGCCTCTAAGGGTAACCGCCTTGGTGAGGCTGCCAGAATCGATAACCTTTGCTGACAGGGTTGCCTTGTTGACAATTCCTGCATCCTTCAATGCGGTTAAATCAATAACATCAACATCCATATTTTCCAGCTCATGGAGTCTGATTTCAGCGACACGACCTGCCATCCTGGAACGAAAACCTCTTTTAGGGAGTCGTCTCTGCAACGGCATTTGACCGCCTTCAAAACCAACCTTATGGTAGCCGCCGGATCGGGATTTTTGACCTTTATTGCCGCGGCCTGCCGTTTTGCCGTTGCCCGAGCCTATACCTCGACCCACTCGCTTACGGTCTGATTTTGATCCCTCTGCAGGTTTAAGTGAATTCATTCTCATTATCAAGCCTCCTCCCATTTGAGTAGATAGGAGACTTTATTGATCATGCCACGAACTGCGGCACTGTCCTCAACCTCTACTGTCTGGTGCATACGACGTAAACCAAGCCCATGAACACACTGAATATGTCCGGGTACTCGGCCAAACTTGCTTCGAACCAATGTCACTTTGAGTTTTTTTGCTGTTGCCACAGTGGCGCTCCTACTCAATAATCTCTTCGACCTTCTTGCCCCGCTTCGCAGCCATTCCTGCTGGACTGCGTACTGAAGACAAACCATTCATTGTCGCTCTGGCTACATTCACTGGGTTTGTAGTCCCAATGATCTTGGCGAGTACATCCTGAACCCCTGCGACTTCGAACACTGCTCGCATCGTTCCTCCTGCGATAATTCCAGTGCCTTCAGATGCTGGACGAATCACCACCCGTGCCGCACCATGCCTTCCTACTACTGGATGGTGCAAGGTGCCATCTTGAAGCTCTACTTTGACAATATTACGACGAGCGTTTTCGAGAGCCTTCTGCACAGCCACCGGAACTTCACGGGCCTTTCCACGGCCAATGCCGACACTTCCATCCCCATCACCCACGGCTGCAAGTGCTGAGAATCCAAAAATTCGTCCGCCTTTTACAACTTTAGAAACACGTCTGACTCCGATGAGTCGTTCCTGTAAACTTTCGCTGCGGTCCTTTGAATCGTTTTGATAAGCCATACTTTATTCCTGAATGAGGCTAAAATTGGAGCCCGTTTTCACGTGCTGCATCAGCCAGAGCCTTAACTCGACCATGATATTTATAACCGGAACGATCAAATGCAACACGTTCCACGCCTGCTGCTTTTGCCTTCTCGGCAATCATTCGACCAACCTCTTTTGCTGCGTCCCTGTTTCCTCCATTTCCGAGAGCCTTACGTAACTCCGGGTCTACCGTAGATGCACTCGCTAAAACAGTACCTCCATCAATACCTATGACCTGTGCATAGATATGACGCGGGCTACGAAACACACAGAGTCGCAACACTTCCTGAACCCGTATATTTGCACGCGTCTTCTGGGCTCTCCTGAGTCGTGAAACTTTTTTCTTACTCATTTTCAGTACCTAATCCGTTTATTGCCCAAAAACCTATGTCTTCTTGGCCTGTTTACGAACAACATGCTCATCACTGTAGCGCACCCCTTTTCCTTTATAGGGCTCGGGAGGCCGAAATTGACGAATTTCTGCTGCTGTCTGACCAACCTGTTGCTTATCACTTCCTTTAATCACAACCTCTGTTTGGGTAGGTGTTTCAACCACTACACCTTCAGGAACGTCATAGACAATTGGATGTGAAAAACCAAGGGTTAAATTTAATTTTTTACCCTGTGCCTGTGCTCTGTAACCGACACCTATAATAGTCAGCTTTTTCTCCCAACCCTCGTAGACACCTTTAACCATATTTGCCAGTAAAGCACGGGTCGTTCCAGCCATTGCACTGGACCTGGAGTCCTCTTCATAGCCTATTTTCAGCTGGCCCTCTTCCTGGTTGACTTTCACTATTGAGTGAATAGACATACCAAGCTCTCCTTTGGGGCCCTTTACAGTGACTTCATCACTACCGATCGTTACCTCTACACCTGCAGGAATAGGGATCGGATTGCTGGCTACTCTTGACATAATTCTTCTCTCAAACGGTTCTGTTCGGTTAGGCGACAGTGCAGAGCACTTCCCCCCCGACTCCTGCTTTATTGGCTGACTTTCCTGTCATGATCCCATTGGAGGTTGAAATAATGGCAATGCCCAATCCACCAATCACTGATGGCATCTCATTAACATTACAATAGATTCGACATCCAGGTCTGCTCACACGTGAAATCTCTTCAATAACTGCTTTTCCCTGAAAATACTTGAGTCCCACCTCAAGAACCGGCTTTCCCTCTTTCTCAATAGCTGAAAAACCAGTGATATAGCCTTCATCTTCAAGCACTTTGGCAATGGCAGCCTTTACCTTTGACCCCGGCATGGTTACTGAAGCCTTTTCAGCCTGGTAACCATTCCGAATTCGAGTCAACATGTCAGCAATGGGGTCACTCATACTCATATTAATTCCCTGATCTTAAAATTGTGGCCTGATCTCACCAGCTCGATTTAACAACACCCGGTGCGTCACCACGAAGAATGGTCTCGCGCAGTTGATTTCGACACAGTCCGAACTTTCGGTAGTAACCACGAGGGCGACCACTTAAATTGCAACGATTTCGGCCACGGCTTTTACTCGAATCACGTGGCATTTTCTGGAGTGCCAACATCGCATTCCATCTTTCATCGGATTCAAGCGTCGGATCGATAATCCTGGCTTTTAATTCAGCTCTTTTTGAAGCAAGACGAGACGCTAACTTTGTCCGCTTTACTTCTCGTGCAATCATAGACTTCTTAGCCATATCAGTTTTGATATCCTCTATTCGTTATCTAGGAGCGGACGGGGAAATCAAACGCTTTTAAAAGCGCCCGAGCCTCATCATCGGTTGATGCTGTTGTGGTGATGGTTACATTCATTCCACGCAGTGCATCTACTTTGTCATAGTCAATTTCTGGAAAAACAATCTGCTCTTTCAAGCCCAATGAATAGTTCCCTCTTCCATCAAAGGCCTTTCCAGGGAGACCGCGAAAATCCCTCACACGGGGTATCGCAATCTTGATCAGCCTTTCGAGAAACTCATACATACGTTCACGACGAAGGGTCACTTTACAGCCAACAGGCCATCCCTCTCGAACCTTGAAGTTTGCAACTGATTTTCTCGCATTCGTGATGATTGGTTTCTGACCAGAAATCCGGGTCATATCATCGGCTGCACTTTTAAGTACATTTTTGTTCTCCAATGCCTCTCCGAGGCCCATATTCAGCGTAATCTTGCTGATTTTCGGAACCTGCATGACATTGGCATACCCAAACTCTTTTACCAGCTTCGGTACAACGTTTTGTTGATAGTGATCTTTAAAATTTGCCATTATCGTTTGCTATATTCTCTTTGCTCAGACATCGACGACTTCGCCATTGGATTTGAAATACCGGACTTTTCGTCCATCTTCGAGAACTTTAAAACCAACTCGGTCTGCTTTTTCTGTAACCGGGTTATAAAGCCCTATATTCGATATCTGGATTGGCGCCTCTTTCTCAACGATCCCTCCAGTTTCTCCCTTATTGGGATTTGGTTTGGCGTGTTTTTTTACGAGATTGACGTTGTCCACTAATGCCCGTCCATCCTTAAACACTCTAAGCACAGTTCCTCGCTTGCCGCTATCACGACCTGCCAAAACGATTACTTCATCACCTTTTTTGATGCGTTCCATCTTTAACCATCCCTCAAAGCACTTCTGGTGCAAGTGAAATAATGCGCATAAAACGCTCGGTTCTCAGCTCTCTGGTAACAGGGCCAAAAATACGTGTTCCGACAGGTTGCAACTGTTCATTCAGTAGAACTGCTGCATTGCGGTCAAAACGAATCTTGGAACCGTCACTTCTACGCACACCATGTCTGGTTCTCACGATGACAGCATTAAAGACTTCACCCTTCTTTACCCGACTGTTTGGAATGGCTTCTTTGATGCTGATCTTGACCACATCTCCGATTCCGGCATAGCGACGTTTTGAACCACCCAGTACTTTTATGCATTGGATTCGCTTCGCTCCGCTATTGTCTGCAACTTCCAACATACTCTGCATCTGGATCATTTTTTTTCTCCGCTTACTTGGCCTGCTCTACAACCTTAACCAGACGCCAGCTCTTGGTCTTGGAGATCGGCCTGCACTCCTCGATCAGTACCTTATCTCCCTCTTTACAGACATTGTCTTCATCATGAACATGGAGACGTGTCGATTTGCGAACAAACTTTTTGTAAAGAGGATGGGGAAAACGTCGTTCCACCACTACAGTAATGGATTTATCCATTCCACTGCTTACGACCGATCCGGCAACAGACCGCTTCGTTTTTTCTATTTTTTCGGGCTCACCCATGAATTAGTCCCCAGCCTTTTCATTCAGTACGGTTTTGATACGTGCAATCTGTCGGCGCACTTGGCCGAAGCGGGATGGATTAGCCAACTGTCCTGTCCCAGACTGCATCCGAAGATTAAACTGCTCACGTCGCAATCCAATCAGTTCTTCTTTGAGCTCATTGACGCTCTTTTCACGAAGTTCCTTGGTTACAGACATATTTGTTACCCCACCTGCCGACTTACAAATGTAGTAGAAATTCCGAGTTTGGCACCTCCCAGGCGGAAGGCTTCTCGTGCGAGTTCTTCATTTACGCCCTCGATTTCATATAGCACATGCCCCGGCTTGACCAGGGCCACCCAGTACTCAGGATTTCCCTTTCCTTTACCCATTCGAACTTCCAGCGGTTTCTTTGAAACCGGTTTATCCGGAAAGACCCTAACCCATAATCTTCCACCACGTTTTACATGCCGAGTAATTGCTCGACGTGCTGCTTCAATCTGTCTGGAAGTCAATCTCCCGCGACCAGTAGCCTTAAGTCCAAATTCACCGAAACTGACTCGACCTCCCTTAGAGGCTAGCCCCCGGTTTCGGCCCTTCATCTGTTTTCGAAATTTAGTACGTTTTGGTTGAAGCATTACTTCGCTCCCTTTCCTGCTGCCGCAGCCTGATCTTTATCACTCATCTCAGCGGCTTCTTTTGTATTGAAGACTTCGCCTTTAAAGATCCAGACCTTCACCCCAATAATTCCGTAGGTGGTTCTGGCTTCAGCGAATCCATAATCAATATCTGCCCGAAGAGTGTGAAGAGGCACACGACCCTCCCGATACCACTCACTTCGTGCGATTTCAGCTCCGTTGAGACGACCGGCAATATTGACCTTGACCCCTTTTGCTCCCAGGCGCATAGCACTCTGAACAGCGCGTTTCATTGCCCGCCGGAACATAATTCGTTTCTCAAGTTGCTGGCATATACCTTCAGCAACCAGAGTTGCATCGAGTTCAGGTTTTCGAATCTCTTCTACAGCGACCTGAACAGGAGCACCATGCATCTTGGTGAGATCACGGCGGAGACGTTCTATATCCTCACCTTTTTTACCAATTACAATGCCCGGTCTTGCTGTATGAATTGTCAAATTGAGGTTTCCTCCGGGTCGGTCTATCCTGATCTGGCTGACCGCTGCGTTTCCTAGTCTCTTTTTGACATAAGCCCGCATCTTCAGATCGGCATTTAAAAACTCTGCATAACCTCCCTTCTCTGCATACCATCGGGCATTCCAATCTCTGATGATTCCGAGGCGAAAACCATTTGGTTGTACTTTTTGCCCCATCAGTTATCTCCTTGTGAATCGCCGACAGCAATAGTGATGTGGCTAGTACGTTTAAGAATCTGTGTTGCGCGGCCTTTTGCCCGTGCTCGCCATCTTTTCAAAGTGGGCCCTTCATCAACAAATGCACGAACCACCTTGAGCTCATCAATATCTGCACCTTCATTGTTCTCAGCATTGGCGATTGCTGACTCAAGCGTCTTACGAACGGGCAACGCGGCCTTCTTGGTGCTGAACTGAAGCAACTCAAGCGCTTGCTGCACAGAACTTGAACGTATCTGATCGACAACGAGCCTCGCTTTCTGTGGAGAGATGCGTACGTATTTTGTTGTGGCTTTAACCTGCATTCGGGTTCCCCTTACCTGACTTTGCGGTCTGCGGCATGACCATGACCACGATAGGTACGTGTTGGCGCAAACTCTCCGAGCTTGTGTCCAACCATGTTTTCGTTGACCAGTACCGGAACATGTTGTCTGCCGTTATGAACTGCAATGGTAAGTCCTACAAATTCAGGCATGATGGTTGATCGACGGGACCAGGTCTTAATCGGTCGTCGGCTATTCTCAGCTTTGGCCTTCTCCACCTTCTCCCACAGATGGTGGTCGATAAATGGTCCTTTCTTAATTGAACGTGGCATGTTTTCTCTTCCCTTCTGCCTTAGCGCTTACGACGGCGAATAATCATATTGTCAGTACGTTTGTTGTTTCGTGTACGATGACCTTTGGTGGGAACACCCCAGGGTGAACAAGGATGACGACCACCAGAGGTCCGTCCCTCACCACCACCATGTGGGTGATCTACAGGGTTCATTGCCACACCTCGAACGGTAGGCCGAACACCTCTCCAACGCTTAGCACCGGCTTTTCCAAGTTTGCGAAGTGCGTGTTCTGAATTACCCACTTCTCCAATTGTGGCCCTGGACTCCAGAGGCACTTTGCGTATCTCACCTGACCGAAGCCTGAGTTGCGCATATCGACTATCACGACCGAGGAACTGGATACTGGAACCCGCAGCACGGGCAAGCTGTGCACCTTTGCCTGGCTTCATCTCGACACAGTGGATAACAGAACCGACAGGAATATCCTTCAACTTCATGCAGTTTCCTGGGGCAATCGGTGATTCCGAACCAGAGATGACGGAACTGCCTACCTCAAGCCCCTTTGGCGCAAGAATATACCTGCGCTCACCGTCAGTGTAGAGGAGAAGCGCCAGGTTTGCGCTTCTATTCGGGTCATACTCCATACGTTCCACTTTGGCAGGTATGCCGTCTTTAGTTCGCTTAAAGTCAACAACACGAATATGTCGCTTGTGCCCGCCGCCACGATGCCGAACCGTAATCCGTCCGGCATTATTGCGTCCACTGGAGCGCTTTTTAGGTTCAACCAGGCCAGCAAACGGCTTGCCTTTATGAATTCCTGTGGTTTTAACGCGGACTGTTCCGCGTGAACCTGGAGTAGTTGGTTTTAATTTAACGAGAGCCATAATTTTCTTCTTCGTACAATCTGAGGTTCTCAGCCTTCACCGCCCACGAAATCAATATCGTGGCCTTCTTTAAGCTGAACATATGCTTTTTTCCAATTCTTGCGTTTACCGGGTGTCTTCCCAAATCGCTTTACCTTTCCACGCACATTGACCACCTGAACCGAATCAACCTCGACATCGAACAACTGTTCAACGGCAGTTTTGATTTCATTCTTGGTGGCGTTAGGCAGGACTTTGAAAACAACCTGTCCGTCCCGGTCTGCCAAAATTGAACTCTTCTCAGAAACATGAGGTGAAAGAAGCGTCTGCATGATCCGTTCTTGATTCATGACAAGACCTCCTCAAAGGCTTTCAGTGCTCCCTCAGTAATCATCACTTTCTCATGTCTCACCAGGCTTACCGGGTCCAGTTGCATGACGTTAAGAACATCAATATAAGGGAGATTTCGAGCTGCTAATTGAATGTTCTGATCGTCATTTTCTATGACCAGAAGTGCATCACTTCCACCTATTGGTGAAACCAGTGCCAGCAATTTTTTTGTTTTTGGCTCGTCCATCTCTATCTTGTCGATAATGATCAGACGGTCCTGCCTTAGAAGTTCAGAGACAATGGAACGCATTGCTCCCTGATACATCTTTTTGTTCACTTTCTGCTCATAGTTGCGCGGAGAGGCTGCAAAGGTCCTTCCACCACCACGCCACAAAGGACTTCTGATAGTGCCCGCACGAGCACGACCCGTTCCCTTCTGTCGCCAGGGTTTGGCCCCCCCGCCTCGAGCGGCTGATCTGTTTTTCTGGGCGCTGGTGCCCGATCGGCCACCTGCCTGATAGGCCACAACCACCTGATGAACCAAAGCCTCTTTATAATCAGCCCCAAAGCTATCATCGGAAACATTTACGGCATTTCCGGCGCTTTTTCCATTCATGTTAAGAACTGTCAGTTCCACGCTTGACTCCTGCTATTCCGTTTCAGGACTAACTGTCCTGACTCTCCGGTTTGGCCCCACCTTTTACTGAAGGCTGAATAACGACATCAAGACCTCGAGAACCAGGAACAGATCCTTTGATCAACAGCAGATTTCGCTCAAGATCAACACGAACCACTTCCAGGCCTTGCTGAACCCTGTTGGCATCGCCCATATGGCCAGCCATTTTCTTTCCAGGAAAGACTCTTCCGGGATCCTGGTTCTGGCCAATGGATCCTGGTTTCCTGTGTGCTTTTGAATTACCGTGAGTAGCACGACCGCCACGAAAGCCATGACGTTTCATGACTCCGGCAAAACCGCGTCCGATTGTTCTTCCCCTGACATCCACCTTCTGCCCTACAGCAAATTGTTCGACCGTAATTGCTGAGCCGGCTTCAAGATCATTGATGACATCAGGCTGGTCTCGAAACTCCCATAGGTTTCGGCCTGGCTCTGCCTCTGCTTTGCCATAGTGCCCACCCAGTGGACGTGTTACTCGATTGGGGCGTCGTTCGCCAACTGTCACCTGGATGGCCGAGTAACCATCACGATCCTCAGTCTTGATCTGAGTGATCCTGTTTGGCTGCACCTCAACCACTGTGACCGGTATAGAAACACCATCCTCCTGAAAGAGGCGTGTCATACCGACTTTTTTCCCAATTACTCCAAGAGCCATCAAAGTTATCCTGTCTTATCTGCTATATTTAACTGGCGTACTAATTAAGTTTGATCTCAACATCGACCCCGGCTGCAAGGTCCAGCTTCATCAGTGCATCAACGGTTTTATCCGTTGGCTCAATGATGTCCATGATCCGTTTATGTGTACGCACCTCAAATTGATCTCTTGCTGTCTTGTTAACGTGTGGAGAACGCAACAGCGTGAGTTTTTCGATCCGGGTAGGAAGAGGAATAGGTCCTTTTACAATTGCACCCGTTCGTTTTGCGGTCTCGACAATCTCCTGAGCAGATCGATCAATTGACTTATGATCGAACGCCTTGAGTCGAATCCTGATGACTTGATTGTTAACGTCCATGCTCTACTCAACAACCTTGGATACGAC
>DIIC01000034.1 GCA_002420425.1 Proteobacteria bacterium UBA5680
GTGATTATGGTAGCTGGCCTTCAGGGGGCAGGTAAAACGACCACTGTGGCCAAGCTGGCCAAGCGGCTTAAGGAGCGTGACCGCAAGCGGGTGATGGTGGCCAGTGTCGACATCTATCGTCCCGCCGCTATTGACCAGCTTGAAAAGCTGGCATCCGAGATTGAGGTCGGTTTTCACTCGGTATCTTCAGGCCAGAATGCGGTTGCAATCGCAACGGCTGCGGTGGAGGCGGCAAAACGCCGGGTGATGGATATCCTGATTCTCGATACCGCGGGGCGTCTGCATATCGACCAGGAGATGATGCTGGAACTGCAGTCGGTCCATGAGGCAACCACCCCTACAGAGACACTCTTTGTGGTCGATAGTTTGACCGGCCAGGATGCCGTCAACAGTGCCAAGATCTTTGATGAGGCCCTCCCTCTCTCGGGGGTGGTTCTTACCAAGACCGATGGAGATGCCCGCGGGGGTGCGGCACTCTCCATTCGCCAGGTGACCGGCAAGCCGATCAAGTTTCTCGGCATTGGGGAGGCCCTTGATGCCATCGAACCCTTCCACCCCGAACGGGTCGCCTCACGAATACTGGGGATGGGTGACATTCTCTCCCTGGTTGAAGAGGTGGAGCGTAAGGTCGATCGCAAGAAGAGCGAAAAGCTCGTCAAGAAGATCAAGAAGGGGAAGGGGTTTGACCTCAACGATTTCAGAGAACAACTCCAGCAGATGGAGAGTATGGGTGGGATAGGCAGTATGGTTGAGAAACTTCCCGGAATGGGCAACCTCACCAAGGGTGCGCTTGATCGAGCCAAAGGCGGTGAATCTCGTCATGTGATTGCCATCATTAACTCAATGACTCCCCAGGAGCGCCAGTTTCCCGCTCTGATCAAGGCCTCGCGCAAAAAAAGGATCGCGTCAGGGTCAGGGGTGCAAGTCCAGGAGGTCAACCGCCTGCTCAAACAGTTCCAGCAGATGCAGAAGATGATGAAGAAGATGAAGGGGGGGAAGAATATGGCCCGGATGATGGCCGGGATGAAAGAGAAAATGGGGTCAGGGATGCCATTTTAGTTCTCTGGTTGTCCATATTCCCACCACATAAAGATAATTCGTCTCAAGTAGGATTAAATCAAGTAAATAAACCATTCCTCCTATATCAATGATGCCGATCTCAACAGCTTCCAGTCTCTGGTCATCGACAGATCTGCTGAGGTTCCCGTGCTGGTCGATTTCTGGGCGAAGTGGTGCAACCCCTGTAAATCACTCATCCTTGCCAAGCTTGCAGGAGTATCAGGGGTGATTTCATCTGGTAAAGGTTACTACAGACCAGCATCAGCAGCTGGTAGCCCATTTTGAGGTGAGGTCTTTGCCTACCGTTAAGCTCTTTAAAGAGGGTGCTCCGGTGGATGAGTTTATGGGGGTGCTGCCAGAAGAGGCGGTCCGTGAATTTCTGGAGCACCATCTGGAGCCTCAGGACAACCCTGGGATGGAGGTTGTTGAGAAAGCGCTGGAATCAGGAGATCAGCCAAGAGCTATGGAGGGGCTGAATAAACTCCTAAGTGACCAACCCGAGAGCGATCAGATAAGACTCAAGCTAGCCACTCTCCAAGCGGATTGTGGAGAACTTGATCAATCCACTGATACTCTCAAATTCCTCACTGATGTGGGCAAGGAGGAATCCCTCTACACATCACTCTTGGTCTGAATGCCATGTAAAGAAGAGGCACCGGATGAATCTGAGCTCGATCAGCTTGAACAGAGGGTTAAGACCCATCCTGAGGATTGTAGTGCCCACTATAGTCTTGGCGCCCATCAAGTGATTAAAGGCAATTTAGATTAAGCGATGGCCCACTTTCTTCAGATTGTTCAAAGAGATCGTAGCTATGAGGCTGATGCCGGGCGAAAAGCACTGCTTCAGTGCTTTCAGATACTTGGTGACAGTGGTGAGTGTGTCAGCCGATTTCGTCGGGAACTGGCCCTGCTTCTGAGCTGATAAACCCGGATATCTACCTTTTTTTGATCAAAATAGGTATTGTTCTTCACTCATTTCCCCCTTTCCATCATCTTGATTGTTCTGTAAAATCCGCCCGCTTATGAATCAACGGGGTCTGCGGTTAAAGCAAAGCCCACAACTGTTAGGACATTAATTTAGATGGTAACGATTAGACTGGCTCGAGGGGGCTCAAAAAAACGGCCCTTTTATACCGTAGTGGTGGCCGATAGCCGGCGTGCACCACGAGGTCGCGCGATTGAACGAGTAGGATTCTTTAACCCAAGAGCAACCGGGGCAGATGAGGCGATGCGAATTGATCTTGATCGGGTCAATTACTGGATTGGGCAGGGAGCTCAGCCCTCGGACCGGGTGGCCAAGCTGCTAAAGCAGGCTGCAGCATAGGGATTTAGGCCAGAACACTTGGGATGAGCCTGGATCAGGAGCCCATTATCCTCGGCAAGATTGGGGCGGTTTGGGGGGTTCGAGGCTGGGTCAAGGTTAAGACCTATACACGAAAGCCGGGTGATATCCTCTTCTATGATCACTGGCTGCTGAAGAGAACCGATGGATGGCAGGAGGTTGCCCTAATAGGTGGCCATCCTCAGGGCGACAGTGTGGTGGTTGAGCTTGAAGGGTTTAATGACCGAGAGTTCTCGCAAGAGTTGAATGGAGTGGAAGTCGGCATCAGGCAGGACCAACTCTCCCAGCACCAGAGTGAATTCTACTGGATTGAGCTTGAAGAGATGGAAGTGGTTACCCTCAAGGGGATCTCCTTGGGTAGGGTCACAAGCCTGATGGAGACCGGTGCCAACGATGTGTTGGTGATAACAGACCAGGAAGGAAATGAACGGCTTATCCCCTGGGGTGAGTCAGTTGTCGACAGTGTGGATCGCCATGCTGGAAAGATCAGGGTCGATTGGGAAGCAGACTACTAACGGATTGGCCGAATTATTTAACTATAAAGAGCAGCAGTTTACGGAGATTGAGTGATGGCTAACATAATTGACCAGCTGGAACAGGAACAGATGAAGCAGGATATCCCTGATTTTGGACCGGGTGATACGGTTCGTGTGCAGGTGAGAGTTAAAGAGGGAACTCGTGAACGGCTGCAGGCTTTTGAAGGGGTCGTCATTGCCAAACGCAATCGGGGGCTCAACTCAGCCTTCACCGTGCGCAAACTCTCCTATGGCGAAGGTGTTGAGCGTGTCTTCCAGACCCACAGCCCGCTGATTGCCGGTATTGAAGTCAAGCGCCGAGGTGATGTGCGCCGCGCCAAGCTCTACTATCTACGCGGTCGCACCGGTAAAGCGGCACGTATCAAGGAGAAGATTGGCCACTGATTTGATAGACCTCGGGCCTCCCCAATGATCACCTGAAGAGTTAAGAAAGCCGTTTCCGATTGGGGCGGCTTTTTTTATGGGATATAGTTAGTCGGAGTTTATTTACAATCCAAGGGTTTCTTTGTAAGTGATGCACATCCATATTATCTCTCTCTTTCCGGAAGCTTTCACCGCTATTACAGAGAGCGGCATCACCCGGCGCGCACACGAAAAAGGGCTCTATACCCTCAATTTCTGGTGCCCTCGAGAGTTTACGGAGGATCTTCACCGCACAGTGGATGATCGCCCTTACGGCGGTGGCCCCGGAATGGTGATGAAGGCTGAACCCCTTGCCAGAGCTATTGAGGCAGCTAAAGACCAACAACCAGAGGCGGCTGTCATTTATCTCACGCCCCAGGGGAGAAAGCTCGATCAGGAGGGGGTGGTGGAACTCTCCCAGAGAGAGGGGATGATTCTCCTCTTAGGCCGTTACGAGGGAGTTGATGAACGCTTAATAGAAGAGTATGTCGATGAGGAGTGGTCGATCGGGGACTACGTCCTCTCGGGGGGTGAACTTCCAGCCATGGTGATGATTGATGCTATTGTCAGGCGGCTTCCCGGAGCCCTCGGAAATGAGGATTCTGCAAATCAGGACTCGTTTTCAAACCATCTGCTTGATTGCCCCCACTACACTCGCCCAGAGGAGTGGCGAGGGAGAAAGGTGCCAGAGGTACTTCTGAGTGGAGATCATGCCGCGATTGCAAAGTGGCGAAAAGAAGAGGCAGGGAAGCGAACAACAGCAAAACGCCCTGATCGTGCTAAAAAGATCAATTAGACTTGCTTTTGCCCTTTCATCTTTACCCACTAACCCGATTTTGCCATCATAAAGCCTACTGGGC
>DIIC01000016.1 GCA_002420425.1 Proteobacteria bacterium UBA5680
TATCAGCGCACGGGCGTGTGCGGGGAAATGGAACTGTGGCCCAAGATCGTAACCGGAACTCTCTATGATCAATCTCATACTGGGGGGTGTCCGCTCCGGTAAAAGCCGACAGGCCGAGCAGCTGGCAACAAAAAGCAATCACCCCGTTATCTATATTGCGACAGCAACAGCGGGTGATGAAGAGATGCGCCAGCGGATTGAGGTGCACCGCACCCAACGCCCTTCAACATGGACTACTGTTGAGGTGCCTTTAGCCCTCGCAGAGGCCCTTCAACAGCACGCCCAAAAAGAGTGCTGCATTATTGTAGACTGCCTGACACTCTGGCTGACCAACCTGCTGACCCGGGGTGATGAGGCGAGGCTAAAGGCAGAGAGAGAAGCCCTGATCGATCTCCTTCCAAAATTGGACAGGGAGCTCTATCTGGTAAGCAATGAGACTAACTCCGGAGTTATTCCGATCGATCCTCTGAGCCGTCGTTTCTGTTACGAATCAGGATTTCTCCATCAGGAGATTGCCAAAGCGGCAGATCGAGTCATCCTGATGGTTGCCGGACTACCCCAAATATTGAGAGGTGAACCGCTTTGAATACTCCAGAGTGGGTTTTGCAGGCGGCAAAGCCCGTTTCAGAAGAGGCTCTGAAAAAGGCTCAAAGACATCAGGACCAGTTAACCAAACCCCGCGGTGCTTTGGGCCGACTTGAAGAGCTGGCAATTCGACTTGCAGCCCTGCAGGAGAACCCATACCCGACCATTGATCCGATTCAAATCACACTCTTTGCAGGAGACCATGGCATTGCCGCAAAGGGTGTCTCAGCCTACCCCCAGGCGGTGACTGGAGAGATGGTTCGAAACTTTGCCAATGGAGGGGCGGCGATCAATGTCTTGGCTGAAGCGCTTGGCGCCAATCTTGAGATTATCAGCCTTGGGCTGGTCAATGATCCGGGAGCGCTTCCCGGGGTCACCCGCCTCTCGCTGGGGAGCAGCACAGCGGACTTCACCAAAGCGCCTGCAATGGGGCCTGAGCAGCTTGTTACCGCTCTTGATGTCGGCTGCAAAAGCGTTGAACGGGCCTTTGCCTCTGGAGCCCATCTTTTTATCGGTGGAGAGATGGGCATCGGCAACACCACCGCTGCCACGGCACTTGCCTGCGCCCTCCTGTCTGAGGAGCCGGAGGTGCTGACAGGCCCTGGAACCGGTTTGAATAGTGATGGTGTTGAGCGAAAATCGGCACTTATCAGACAGGCTCTTACTCACCACCAGGTCTTCAACACCTGTCCAGCGCCAATTGAAATTCTACGCACTCTTGGTGGTTTTGAGATTGCCGCCCTAGTGGGCGGTTACCTCGCTTGTGGACAAAACGGCCTTCCCGCTCTTGTGGATGGATTCATCTGCTCTGTTGCCGCGCTCACCGCGCTTCGCATCAACCCGTCAATCTCCCCCTGGCTCTTCTTTGCACACCAATCGGCTGAACCCGGCCATCTGCGGGTTCTGGCAGCAATGGATGCAGACCCCCTGCTGAGCCTGGGAATGCGACTTGGGGAGGGAACAGGAGCAGCGATCGCAGCCTCTCTCCTTCGTTCTGCCTGCCAACTCCATCGATCGATGGCAACGTTTGATGGGGCAGGGGTCACCGATGACGTTTCTGCTGGCTGACCGAGCCTGATTGAGAACTCTGACCATGCCAAGCGGAATCATCCGGATTGCTCAAAGAGAAACCAGGCGTCTCCGTCTCGGTCTCTTGTTCTTTACCCGGATTCCGGTCGGCGCCATGCCGGACTTTGAACCTGCAGAACTTGCCCACTCCACTCGCTACCTGCCGTGGATTGGACTGCTCATTGGGATCTCCTGCGCCGTTCTGTTCGGTGTTGTTAACCACTCGCTGCCCACGTCGGTCGCCATTCTTGCAACCATTATTCTAAGTGGGGTGCTGACAGGATTTTTTCACGAAGATGGGTTTGCCGATGTCTGTGATGGCTTCGGCGGGGGTTCCTCCGCTAAAGAAAAACTCCAGATAATGAAAGACTCCCGTATCGGTGTCTTTGGTGCTGTCGGCATCTGGATAATTCTGACTTCAAAACTTGTGCTTCTCAGCGAGGTGGGGCCTGGGTCGATAGGCGTACTTCTGCTCTTTGGCCAATGCCTGTCAAGGGTTGTGCCTCTACTCCTAATCTATTGGCTCGATTATGTCACTGATGATGAAGCGGCCAAATCCAAATCAGTTGCCCACGGTGTCCATGGAAAAGAGATTATCATTGGGCTCCTCGCTATCCTGCCTCTACTTCTATTTCAGCCCATTGCATGCCTGGTGTTTGCAGCCGTTTCTCTGGTAATGCTCCTTATTGTTGGAACACTCGGTCGAAGTCAAATCGGGGGCTATACGGGAGATCTTCTTGGTTTTTCCCAGCAAGCAACTGAAATAGCCATCTACCTTGCGGGGGTGATTCTATGGAGCTCTGTGTAGTTCGCCACACCAAGCTCCGGGTCGAGAGCGGTCTCTGCTACGGTCGGCTGGATCTGGAGCTGGAAGAGGGATTCTGCCAACAGGCTGAGAGAATATCTCAATCTCTACCTCTGCCCTTTGATCTTACCTACTGCAGCCCTCTGAAGCGCTGTACCCAACTTGCCGATTACCTCGGCCTAAGCTATCAAAGGGATCCTCGCATCAGGGAGATTGATTTTGGTCAATGGGAGGGAAAAAGATGGGATCAGATTGGCAAGGAGGCGATTGATGCCTGGCACGCTGACCTCTACACCTACCGCTTTCCCGGAGGTGAAAGCTTCGGCGACCTGTGTGACCGGGTGAATCACTTCCTGACATCACTGCCGAACAAAAACATTCTGCTCATCACCCATGCAGGCGTCATCAAGGCTCTCCACCACCTGGTTGAAGGTGTCAGCATCGAAGCGGCTGCAGAATTAAGTGTTGATTATGGAGAAATGCTTCAGCTCAATATTCAATGCTCCCCGCGATGATTCAGATGACGACTCCTCAGCAAATCTGGTTGACACCCCCAAGTAGTGTTGCTACCTTCCCTTGGCTTACTTGAGGTTCCGTCGTC
>DIIC01000035.1 GCA_002420425.1 Proteobacteria bacterium UBA5680
ATCTTGATGCTGACCAAGTGCCATAGAAGTTGTAGCGCCCACACCCGTTGTGGGGAAGTTCAAACGTTGTCGATTCCAGCTTCGCTGTTGCTGTTGCGCCTTCTTCGCCATCTGTACCGGGATCGTCAATTGTGATTTCTGGAGCAGCATAGTACCCGCTTCCATCATTTGTAATCACAATGCTGGTAATTTTTCCCTCTGTGACGATTGCTACTGCTGTTGCCTGTATTCCTCCTGCTACATTAGGCGCGGTGATGGTGACCGTGGTCGTTGCTTGAGTATACCCACTCCCGCCATTGGTAACTGTTATCGATTCGACCTGGCTGGAAGGGCTACCAGGATTTACTGGGACGGCCGTTCCTAAAGTTGCCCAGTTACTGTAAGAACCGGAGATGGTGCTACCGCTGACCGTTCCATCCATATCCAGTTGCAATCCCGAATGAAGGTTCATTGTAACCCTGACGGTAGCTGGGCTCGTAGCAGTCTGCGCTGTATAACTTGCTGAACCTGAGTGAGTGTAGCTCTCGTCATCACTATCAACATCCCCATCTCCATCACTATCGTACGCCATATTGAGCTCAATATTGGTATCACCAAAATCAAGGCAGTTGACATTGCTAAGGGCATTTGAATCAAAATCAAATTGCATGGCCGCCGTCAGGGTGGCTTCTTCACCACTTCCTGTTTGCTTTAAAGTCAATGAGAAATCAAGAGACTCGTCCTTGGGGTAGTTGCTCGAGGGGGTGTTTGTTGCAATGGCAAGACGTCCCCTCCATTGTCCTGTGATGTTTAGATCGACATCCCCCGGATAGTCAATCAGCGGCTCGGTTCCCTCCCCCATAACACTGCTTCCGCTGTCGCAGCCTACAAAAAAAAGAGTCGAGGCCACGGCTGACGCCAACCCAATGCTCTTGATTGCACTTTTTCTTGAGTAGATACGCATCTTAATCCCTACCAACAAGATCCCCAAGTGCAGCTGGGTTGGCCATAGACTTGCGACATAGTCCTGTTGTTCTGATCTATTCCATAGAGGTCCGTTCCCGACCCAGGTTTATCTTTTGCCTGGGCCTGGAATGTGGTTGCGTTCGCGGCGGTAATACAGTACTGCCAGTTATCCCCTTTTAGCTCTGATCTGCCCTCAAAAAGATTCGTATTCAATAGAGAGAATGAATTCGCGCCACAGCCTACCGGCCCATAGTAGACATTGTTGTCACTCCTATAGTTCTCTTGCATAAGCCTGATAGATCGCAGGTTGTTCTTAGCTTCATCTGCCTTGGCACTGTCGATATAGCCGATATACATTGGAATTCCAACCCCCGCGAGAATACCCACAATAGCAACAACGATCAGCAGCTCAATAAGCGTCATCCCTGACTGATGCCGTCTTTCCTCTATTTTATAAACGATGTGCAAGAATAAACCGAGCTCTCTATTGTTCTCGCCAACTAAGTTCTGATTTGCCTCCACACCTCACTCTTTAAGTATTGTATAAGTCACATATGTTGATGTATTACAAACTTGGGGGCTTGCATCGTTACATGGCTGGGCAACAAGTCTGAGGGTATCGCCTGATGCACTGATACAGATTCTCCCTTTTGTGGAAGTCGGATTAGTGCATTGTATGATTTGGGTAGACCCATCATAGGCATTTTTCCATCCATCATGTAAAAAATGAGTATAAAAATAACCTCTCCAAGCAGCTGCCGACTGCGCACACGACCTGTTTGCGGTGGTTCCTGCGGCGTTTATTTTTAGCTTGACGCTTGTCGATCCTGACGAGCATTTTGCAAATGTTGCTGAGACCATGTCCCTGGCCCGGGCTACGGACTCTTTTGTCGCATTGACCTTTGAAGTGGTCATATATCCCTGATACATCGGAATACCTACCGCAGCAAGGATACCGATGATGGCCACCACAATTAAAAGCTCAATAAGGGTAAACCCTTTCTGCTTTTCTCTCATTTCATGTGTTGTAATTGATTGCAATTGAGTCATTGTTGCTCTCCTGATAGTTGATAAAGCCCTGTTTCCAACATTCCGCCTATTTTAAGTCTATACAATTAAGTGTAAAACATCACCAATTTAAATCAAGTTCATATATTATCTTTAAGTAATTGCTGATATAGATGTGACCACCATCACAAGTAATACCCCTTTTTTACTGTGTATTCAGTGCATGGTCTCACCCATCGCGAAGATGGGCATATACATCGAGATCAGAATACCGCCGATGGTGGTGCCCATAAAAACAATCATGATGGGTTCCAGCATTGCCGTTAGGTTTTCAACCGCAGCATCGAACTCCTGTTCATAGTAGCCCGCAATGGAACCAAACATCTCTTCCATATTCCCCGTCTCCTCCCCCACAGCAATCAGTTCCGTGTAAGTCATTGGAAAGAGGGATTTATACTTTCTAAAGAGAGCGGAGAGGGGTTCACCCGAGTAGACCCCTTTCTTGACCTCAAGCAGTGCCTCCTTGATGACCAAGTTGTCAGTTGCTTCAGCTGAAATGTCCAATGAATCTAACACTGCGACCCCTGCCGCAGCAAGATTACCCTGGATCATGGCTATTTTTGCAAGAGCACTCTTTTGGACCATGTCCCCCAGGGCCGGTATTTTGAGCTGTGTGGCATTGAGAAATCGACGAAACCGGTAGATCCTTGCAGAGAGTGTCTTGGTCATAACGATCAGCGCTACCAACCCTCCAGCTAAAACTCCCCCACCGGCAGGGTCACGACAGAAATCACTGATTGCCATTACAATCTGTGTGGGTTTAGGCAGGGTCCCGCCCTTGAACATGTCGGCAAAAACAGGAACTACAAACACCATCATTATACCGATCACTATGATGGCCGTGATAAGAAGGATGGTCGGATACATCATTGCACTCTTTACACCCGCCTTAATCTTCTCTGTCTTTTCCAGGCTGATCACAAGGCGCAACAGAAAATCATCGAGCTTCCCGCTCATTTCTCCCGCTTTGATCATGTTGATGTAGATATTGTCAAATACACGATCGTGCTTTCCGAAGGCCTCGGACATGGGCACACCCGACTCAACATCACTATAGATCTCATCAACAATCTTCCGAAATGACTTGTTCTCTGTCTGCTCGACCAGCATTTTCAGTGTATTGAGGATGGGTAGACCCGATTTCACCATGGTGGCAAATTTCTTGGAGAAAATGACCACCTCTTTCGTGGGAACCTTTCCTCTACGCCCACGCCCTCTCTTCTGGCCATCTTTCTGCTCTTCCAAGACGGTTATAATGATCTTGTCTTTCTTTAGTCTTGAGACGGCATCATCACGATTGGATGCCATGATCGAACCAGTTACTTTTTCACCCTGTTTAAGGCCGGAATAATTATAGTTTGGCATCGTCTCCCTACCTTAGCACTAGTACACGTTCATACTCTTCTACGGTAAGCGAACCCTTTCGGATCAAATCCAGTCCACGCTCCTGCAGACTGACATAACCGTTCTGCCTCGCACTGTCGGCTATTTCGGTAGAGCTCGAATGTCCACTGAGGATTATGCGACGAATCTCATCCGTGATCTCCATGACCTCAAAGACCGCTCGACGCCCCCTGTAGCCCGTCTGATGACATGCTTTGCAACCCCGGCCCCGAACAACCTCAACCTGCTCCGACTCCTCAGATGAAAAGCCAATGGAGGTGAGAAGCTCTTGGGTAATACTCTGATCCGGACCAACACACGTTTCACAAATCCGCCTCACCAGGCGTTGTGCGACCACCAAGGAGAGAGATGCCGTAATCAGATAGGGCTCAATCCCCATATTCACCAATCGAATAATTGTCGAGGGGGCATCATTGGTATGCAGTGTACTCAGAACCAGATGACCGGTCAGTGCAGACTTGATGGCTATCTCTGCCGTCTCTTGGTCTCGCATCTCACCCACAAGGATAACTTCTGGATCCTGACGCAAAAAAGAACGGAGTGCTCCTGAAAAAGTTAAACCGATATCCTCCTTTATTTGAACCTGCCCGGCTCCTTCCAGGGTGTACTCAACTGGATCTTCGGCCGTCAGGATATTGATATCTTCACGATTGACTCTGTTTAAAGCCGAATAGAGGGTGCTCGACTTGCCGCTGCCGGTTGGGCCGGTCACCAGAACAATGCCCTGAGGGGCATCAACAGCTCTCTTTAGGATAACGAGGTCTTCATCGGGTATCCCGAGGGCATCAAGGTCCATCTTAAATGCCGTATGGTCAAGTATTCGCATCACCACCCTCTCCCCGTAGGTGGTCGGAAGAATAGAGAGACGAATATCAACATCCCTTCCCTGGATCCTAAAGGAGATCGCCCCATCCTGGGGAAGTCGGCGTTCGGCAATATCGAGTCCTGCAAGAATCTTCAATCGTGCCACCACTGCCGGGTAGTGGTTGAAGATAAAATTCTCTTTATCAACCAAGATGCTCATGACACCATCCAGCCGAAGCCTTACCCGAGCCGTGGCTTTGTAGGGTTCGATATGAATATCGGAAACACGTTTATTGATGGCATTTCTAATCAGAAGATTGACATAATCAATATTCTCTCCCCGATAGGCCTCTTCTTCATCGGCCACCTCCTTCTTCGGCCCAGATTCCTTGGCCTGCCACTCCTCCTGCTTGAGAAAAGAAAGCCAGGAGTGAAGTTGACTGAAAGTGGTGAAGAAGGTCGAGACCTGCTTCCCTGTAATTACTCTTACTGTATTGATTGATCCCAGGGCTGTTGGGTCCGAGATCGCTACCTGCAGCGTATTGCCATCTACATTAAAAGGGAGAATCTTGCTCTCCTGAACGAACTTTTGGGGGAGTTGATTGACAGCCTCACGAAGAATTTGAGCATCGGGAGCAAGGTCAATTCGCTCTAGACCGTATGATTCAGACAAATCATCAGCGACGATCTCCTCAGTGGTGTAACCAAGCTTGAGCAAGGACTCAATAATATCCACACCCCCCTCTGAAGATTCCGCCAATGCATGACGATACTCCTCTTCTGTTACCTGTCCCTTCTCAAGAAGAAGCGCACAGATCGTTCTGGTGATAGCATCTGTTCGATCAACCAAGCAATACTCCCATTGATGCAACTGTTTAAGGACGCAAGAGTTAAATAACGCGGGGTGAGATAAACACCAGCAGTTCGGTGCGATTATCCTTAACCTTGCCCTTTCTAAAGAGTTGGCCTATAAAAGGAAGATCGCCCAAGCCAGGTACTTTTTCATCAGCATCTGCCGTCTCTTGTTTCTTTATACCGCCGATCACAACAACCGCTTTATCGGGTACCAGCAACTCTGTCTCAATCACACGCTGGGTGATATAGGGATTGCCCTGAACCGCCTTGCTGTCATCAGGAACATCCCAATTAAGCTTGATCTCAAGAACGATATTGCCATCACCGACAATACTGGGCGTCACCTCAAGAAGCAGGTTGGCCTCTTCATAGCTCACCGAAGCCGGCTCTGAGCCTGAAGCCGGGGTCACTTTTGGAACTTTATCTCCCTGCTTGATCAGGGCCTTCTTGTTGTTCAGGGTAAAGACCTTGGGGTTGGCAACCGTCTTCGAGAGCCCCTCTTTCTCAAGTGCAGAGAGCTCGAGCTTGAGCGCTTGTGTGCCACTGGAGATAAGGAGGCCGATGCCGCCGGTGGCCGTCTCGGAGAGATTCAGCAGATCACTTATGGAACTCGCATTGTTTCCCAGCCAGGAGGCGGTATCTCCAAAGCCGATAGCGGGTGGAATAGTAGTTGAAGCCGCCCCTGAGGCAATGCCCGCAGCTCGTCCCACTCCTCCGAAGGCCGTCCCTGTCTTGTCAAACCCCAGGCGTGATCCCAGCTCTTCGAGGAAGTTGTCTGTGGCATTGACCACAATGGCTTCAATCAGAACTTGAACATTCCTGATATCGACTCGTTTTATGATCTCATGAATCTGATCCAGCTCACTCGATCGCGCCTTAACCACCAGTGATCGTGTTCGTTCATCGATAACTACCTGGGCCGTTCCGGCAGCCACCTTGGTCGCGCCTTCTCCCCCTTCGCCCGCACTCCCGAGAATACTCTCTATCTCTGTTTTTACATCTTCCGGATCGGCATAATAGAGCCTGAAGATCTCTGTTCTCAACGGCTCGAGAGCTCTCTGGGCATCAATGTTTTTCTGGGCATCTTCTGCCCGCTTGCGATCAAACTCCTCTTGTGCAACGAGTGACTCCTGAGAGTGAATTCGGATGATGCCTGATTCATTATCGACATGCTTTGCGAGCTTTTTGATCTTCAGAATATTATCCAGCACTTTATCCCAGGGAATATCTTTAAGCCGAATGCTGACCGTCCCTTTGACCTCATCCCCGACAATAATATTCATCCCCACCATGGTTGAGATCATGCTGAAAACAGTCCCCAACTCAACATTCTCTACGTTGATAGAGATCGGGAAGATTCCATCGCCGGACATCCTCTGATCCCTGATGCTGGTGTAGTCGGTGACGGGATCCTGGTGTATGAACTGGCGTCGTTTCAGAGTCTGTTTTGATCCAGTATTCAACTGCGGCCCATGGCGAATGGTCTCCTCAGCCTGGATGTGGGTCGATTTAACGTATCCTTCAATATCTACAATTGATGATCCGGCAGGGAATCGCGCTTCAGATTCATAGACACGTTGCCGATCAAGGCTGCATGCTGTCAGCAACAGCAGCAGTAGAGAGATGAGGAGAGGTCTAGAAATTGTCATCACTAGCCACTGTTTTGTTGCGAACCGGAATAGTCACCTGATTTTCTCCTTCTGCCACCACAATCCCTGCTGCATTGATGGAGACAATCACACCATCGCTATTCCCAAGTTTGTCGGAGAGCTGGAGATAATAGTCCTTGCGCTCCCGGGTTCGAATCAGGACAACTCCGCTTTTGGGCCCAATCAATACCCCTATGAGTCGATAATCAGAGAGAGGATAACGCTCAAGAGGTGGTTTTTGAGGGGTCTCATCATCACTCCCTTTTTCATCGATTGATTCCGGCTGAGCAATCTCAGGCTCTTCAATCACATAAGGGGCAAAGGGATCACGGCCGCTCTGGGCCCAGAGTGATGTCAAGCTTCCTGCACCCAGCGCAAAAAGCATGATGCCCGCTAATACTTTAATTAGTTTGTTCTTAGCCAACAAGATGACTCCTCTTGTCATGGATAGTCATAATGTATAGAAGTACATCATTTGATTCAAATCAACCTGCAATTCGGTAGGTCGAGAGTCCCAGCACTATCTTGATCCGGCCCCTCTCGTTCTTGTTTGCTTCAGCATCTTCACCTGCTCCAATAAGCTCGGAATCGATATTGACGATCTTCTGTTCATTGGCCAGATCTCTCCTAAAAGCAACATAAGCAGGATAGCGACCCAGAATCTGGAAGACCACCTTGATCCGGTAATAGAGCGGTGGCTCCTTGTGCACCCGATTGCCCTCTTCATCAAGCTCAGGTTCGACCGGAACGTCAAATCCTTCTGGATTTTCATCATCAGGTGAGTTTTCGACAGCTATGGTCTCTCCATATATCGGGGTCTCCACGCCTTTTGTCACCTTGCTTATCATCAAACCGTGCTGAAGGGCGAGCGTACTTAGGCGGCGATAGAGGTCCTCCAACTCCTGATCTGTATGAAACAGGCGCGTCACTGATTGATATCTCTTTTTGGCATCAGCCAGCTGCTGACCTGAGGTGACAATATCTCTGTCAAGTTGCTCGCGTTCGATCTTGAGGTTGTCGATCTCTGCCACTTGACCTTTGAAAATGACTAACTGTGAGCTCTCGGGCAGCCAGTAGAGGCCAAAATACCCCCCCGCCAGGCCAACGATCAAAAAAGAGATGATGATTTGACTCAGAAAGGGGTTTGATGGACCCTTGGCCTTGGCTGAACCTGAACCCTTTTTCTTGAAGAGATCACCAATATTAACATTCAGATCCATCAGCTGTCCCCGCCCTTGTTCTTATCAGGAGATTCCGAGGGGAGGAGCACTTCCTGAATTCCACCCAGTCGACATCTCAAGTTAAAACTCTTTGCAACGACCTTTCGTCTTCCTGTTTCATCAGATTCTTCTGCCTGCGGCAGCGTCATACTGAGCAGGGAGGCCTGTGTGACATGACTCTTGCTTGCCAGATTGGCAATGAACTTGACTATGTTTTGGTCATTGATGGATTTGCCTTCAATCAACAGTTCATCAATGGCGGTATTCTCTTCAACTCCCTCCTCCCCTGCTCCATAGCTGATCTTTGTAAGCCATACCCCTTCGGGCACTGAAGCATTCACTTGAGCCAAGAGTTCATACATCACCGTCTTATTGGTAAAAATATCCTTGCTCGCATCCAGTTTTACCTGAAGAGCGACTTTTTCTGCCCGGATCTCATTGAGTTTTTGGTTGAGCTCGCTTTTCTCCAACAGAAGCTGGTTGTATTCGCCCAGTGAGGACTGAAGCTGCCGGTGCTGCTTCTCAGTTTCCAGATAGGACCACCCACAGCCGACAGCCACAGCAATCACGAGCAAGCCCACAGCCATCTGGGTAATAAACTTGAGCTTCTCAGTCCTCTTGACGTCATCACGTTCTGGCAAGAGGTTGATCGCACTTAGGGCGCTGCTTGAAAGATAATATCCAAAAATATCAAGCTTGCGAGTCGCCAGACCAATGACAGCGGCATATCCACTTACATTGCGTGATTTTCGTGCCTCTTCGCCCGTTTTGGCTCTCTTCAAATAGGCAAACGGATCAGGAATCTCTACATCATAACCTTCCAGATCATCTTTCAGTGATGAGGCCGCTGTAGTAAAAACAGGCACAGCAGACAGCAGGAATACCTTTTTGAGGGAGGTGTTCTGAACATCTTCAAAGGTAGAGAAACACTGCTTGATCTGCATCGCCAATCGCTGCATGATGCCGGCAGTATCTTCAGCAGAGAGGTCCGCTTCAGCCAGCAGCCGCTTGTCGTGATCAGAAATATAGAGGTCAGTGATTTCAGGCACACCATCAATGTAGATCGCCACATAATTTTCAACGGGTCCCACCTCAAGTACAGCTATGGCACTGTTGTCAAAGTCGATATCAGTGCGCATGGCCAGTGCGTCCCGGATCGCCATGCATCTTGAATCAACCACCACCGGATTGAGGCCGGCTGCCCGAGCAATACCAACATAGGTGTTGATCTCCTCAAGCTTGGCGGCAACAAAGAGGAGGTCCATTGTATTCTCACTTGGCATCCTCCGGATGACGTGCCAGAAGACAGAATACTTTCCAAACTCCTCAGTCACCTGAACCAGGTTTTCCCAGAGTGACTCGGTCTCAACGGCCTCTTTGAGTTCGTGATCACTCATCAGTGGCATGTTGATGGTGCGGATGATGGAGCCGGTGACCGGGATCGCCAGGGAAACATTGGTGTTTTTGATCTTGTTTTCAGCAAAGACACGGCGAATTGTCTCCACATTGTCTTCGGCGACCTCATTGAGGTCAGTGGTGTTTTGGGCCCGGTTATTAAACCCCTGGCCGGATGTCTTGACCGTCCATTTTCGTCCTTTTTTTTCTAGCTCGACAATCCGGACCCCGGATGCCGTCATGTCGATGCCAACAACACCCTCGCGATCTCCTAAAAAGTTGGAGAAAAATCCACCCTTGGGGGGTCCCTTTTTCTTTTTCTTTTTCTTTTTCTTTTTTCCTCCGGTTTGACCTGATGTCAACTCTTCCGCAGGCAGCCCTCCCGGAGCTCCGCTCTCTTTTTTATTCTTACCGATTCCAAATACCATGAGAAAATCAATACTATTAAGAGTTGATGAGCCACATCATGAAGTGAAATGGAGTGTTTGTAAACACCCCTGTTTAATTGAATAAACCGAACATTTGTGATTAACGCAGCACTTCCCTCCAGTGCTCTATCTTAACCCCCTCGTTGACACTTTTTGAGATCGGATTGAGAGAGATCAGTTGCTCAGTCTCCTTGGTGACCTTTTTGTCGGCAGATTGAATCTGTTGTGCGCTTATTCCCGTATAGACTTTGCGCTGGCCAATCACTACGCCGGTAGCAACGCCTTCGCCAAGATCAATACTCTGTTTTGTTGTACCGCAGGTAAAATCGAGCTCGGTGAATACCGAAGAGCCGGGATTAGAACAACTCTGCCCCCCACCGGATGACGGACGGTAGTAGGTAAACATGACCGCACTCCTGCCAACACCCACCTTTCCGGTCACTTTTGCGTTGGAATGCGGCAGGCTCCACTTCCAGCTGCCGGCATTCTGACACTTAGAGGCATTAAGAAGGTTTCCGTCCTTAAGGGGGGTGGTGACCTTTTTCCACCCCGGGAAATGCTGATCCTGGATAGCATAGACCCGGTTCTCCGCCGGGGGCGTAGTCACTGAACTGACAGAGACCTTGTCACCGGTGCCGTAGAAGAGGCGCAACACCCCGTCCTTGCCAAAGGTCGCGGTAACGGCTTCAAAGGCGAAGCGACCGTTGAAGCGACGTCCTTGACAGCCCGCCACTACCAGACAGCTCTCAGGATCAAAAAGCTCGGTGAGCTTGAACTGATCGGTTCCTCCGGTGAGGTTGAACTTGAACAGCCGTCCGTCAGTCGTCGGGAAGTAGGCGATCGAACCGGTATAGGTCGCTCTCTTGGTGACATCAAAGTTGATTACAGAGAGTGGTGCACTGACCCCGCTGTTCCAGCCGGTCTTTGAATCTCGCGGGATCGTCACCTTCTTCAGCAGTTTGCCGCCATCAGCCCCGCTGTCGATCTTGGCAACATAGAGATAGCCGTCTGCATTGGGGTCAAGGCTGAAGCCGGAACCCAGCACTACCGCCGGAATCTGGGCCGAACCTTTGGTGATAGAGACAATACGAGGGGTCGACCAGGTCTGGGCCAGCCCGGTGTAGTCAAAATCCGAAACCACTGAGGCGTGATCATAAGAGGTGTAGTCCCGGTCTCCCTGCCAGATATGAACCTTGTCATCTACGGTATCGTTATCGATGGTAAAGAGGTGTTTGGGGTTGGTCGGGTCGGTGATGTCGAGGGCGAAGAAGCTGTTTCCCCCTCTGCCGAGCCCGGCCACCAGCACTGTCCGCCAGCCCTTCTTGCCCAGATAGACATCCTTGACCTGGGGCGGGCCATCCACACCCCAGATACTGACGCTGACCTTGTTCTGCCCGATCTTGTACATCTCGTCCAGGCGACGCAGCATGCTGGGCGGTATGAAGGCCCAGCGCTCCTTGCCGGCGTTGCTGCCCTCGGCATAAAAGGCGTGGAGCATGCCGTCATTGCCCCCCACATAGATCATCTCATCACGCTTGGCACAGCTCTTGCCGCACCTATTGGAGTTGACCAGCTGACCCGCGTAATTGCGCTTGAAGCGATAATAGGCCTCGCTCCGGTAGTTCTTGTCGCTCGTATCACTGCTCACCCGCGCACTGGGCGGGCCAATCAGGATCGGGGCAGAGTTGACGAGATCGCCCAGCTTCCAGCGGTCTTCGGTAATGTTTTTGTCATCGTCCTGGTCGGCAAGATCCGAACCGCGGACGAAGTTGATGAGATCTTTGTAATCCTTTACCTGGTTTTGAGCGCAAGGCGGAGGATTGA
>DIIC01000049.1 GCA_002420425.1 Proteobacteria bacterium UBA5680
TATACCGAGATCCGTCTTGCACGCATCGCCCATGAACTGCTGGAAGATATGGATAGGGAGACGGTGGATTTTGGTCCCAACTATGATGAAACCGAGTTCCAGCCTCTGGTGTTGCCCGCTCGGTATCCCAATATGCTGGTCAACGGCTCTTCAGGAATTGCAGTGGGTATGGCCACCAATATACCCCCTCATAACCTCACAGAAGTGATCAACGGCTGTATTGCCCTGATTGATGACCCATCACTTACAGCAGATCAGTTGATTGTGCATATTCCCGGCCCCGATTTTCCCACTTCAGGAATTATTAACGGCAGTACCGGAATACGTCAGGCCTATCGGACAGGTCGGGGGCGCATCTACATGCGGGGCAGAACCTCCATCGAGAGTGATGAGAAGGGGGGGCGAAGTACAATTATCGTCCATGAACTCCCCTATCAGGTTAACAAAGCACGTTTATTAGAGAAGATTGCCGAGCTGGTTAAAACCAAACGGATTGAGGGCATCTCCGGCCTTCGTGATGAATCGGATAAGGCCGGTATGCGGATGGTGATCGAACTGCGTCGAGGCGAGGTGCCGGAGGTGGTGATCAATAACCTCTATCGCCAGACTCAGCTGGAACAGGTGTTTGGCATCAATATGGTGGCACTCATTAACAACCAGCCTCGCACCTTTACCCTCAAAGGTCTTCTTGATGAGTTTGTTCGCCATCGTCGCGAGGTAGTAACCCGACGCACAATCTATGATCTCAGGAAAGCACGTGAACGGGCACATCTCCTTGAGGGGCTCGCGGTGGCGCTCTCTAATATTGATCCCGTTATCGCCATGATAAAGGCTTCAGCCAACCCGGCCGAAGCACGACAACGGTTGATGGAGGCCTCATGGGCACCCGGTTTCGTCGTCGAGATGGTAGAGCGCTCTGAGGCCGAAATGTCCCGACCTGATGACCTCCCCTCCGATTTGGGGCTTCTTGAGGGGGAGTATCACCTCTCTCTCAATCAGGCACAGGCAATTCTGGATATGCGGCTGCACCGGCTCACCGGGCTCGAGCAGGAGAAGATCAGAAGTGAGTATGGCTCCATTCTCGACCATATCACTGAACTTCTGAAGATACTTCAACAGGGTGAACGCCTTTTGGAGGTGATTCGTCAGGAGCTGATTGAGGTGAGGGATCGATATGGGGACGAACGGCGGACCGAAATTGTTCATACTCGCGAAGATCTGACCCAAGAGGACCTGATTGTTGAAGAGGATGTGGTGGTAACCCTCTCCCACACCGGTTATGCCAAAGCCCAGCCGCTCTCTGACTATCGCGCACAGCGCCGCGGAGGCAAAGGGAAGAGTGGGTTACGGATGAAGGATGAGGATTTTGTCTCCAAGCTCTTTGTCGCCAACACCCACGATACACTGCTCTGCTTCTCCAGTTGGGGAAAGATCTACTGGATCAAGGTCTATCAACTTCCACAGGCAGGAAGGGCCGCTCGTGGTCGTCCACTGGTCAACCTCCTCCCACTGGGGGAGGATGAGATCATCAATGCCGTGCTTCCTGTAAGAGAGTACGATCCCGATCACTTTATCGTTATGGCGACGGCCAAAGGAACAATTAAAAAGTGTGCGCTCTCAGCCTTCTCAAGGCCAAGGCCATCAGGAATTCGCGCGCTTGAGTTGGTGGAGGGGGACCGGCTGATCGGGGTGGGTATTACCGATGGCTCAAATGATCTGATGCTCTTCAGTGACGCTGGAAAGGCGGTTCGCTTTAGTGAGGGCCAGGTGAGGCCGATGGGGCGGAGTGCAAAAGGGGTTAGGGGTATTCTCTTGAAGGGGGCAGCAAGCCGGGTGATATCCATGATCACTCTCTCAGGTGAGGCCAAAGAGCACTCAGTTTTGATGGCCACACAAAAGGGGTATGGCAAACAGACTCCGGTAGATCAGTTTCCGAGAAAGAACAGGGGGGGGCAGGGAGTCATCTCTATCCAGGTAGAGGGGCGCAATGGCCCGCTTATTGGTGTCCGACTTGTTGAGAAGCGCGATGAGGTGATGCTGATTACCGATGGAGGCATGCTGATTCGGACTCGGGTCGGAGAGATCTCCGTTTCTGGGCGAAATACCAAGGGGGTAAGGCTGATCAACCTCGGTGATGATGAGGCCCTGGTGGCCATTGAACGGGTCGATGAGCAGGAGGAGGAGGCAGAATGAGAGTGGAATGCTTCGTCGCCCCTCCTTGCAATGACGAAAAAAAAGGAAGTCATTGCGAATGAAGTGATTCAATCCACACAATAAAACATATTTAACACTATACTAAACAAGGATATTTAAAGTAATTTATCACTATGAAAGTAATCCAGGTATTCAACAACATATCCCGCAAAGGGCTGAGCCACTTCCCTGATGAGAGCTACTCCATTGTGGAAGAGACCCAGGCCCCTGAAGCCATTCTGCTGCGCTCAAAGAAGATTCATGATATTCAGATCCCCCCCTCTCTCAAGGCCGTCGGGCGGGCTGGAGCCGGGGTCAACAATATACCGGTGGATCGATTTAGCGAGTTGGGTATCCCTGTCTTCAATACTCCGGGTGCCAACGCCAATGCAGTAAAGGAGCTCGTCGTCGCGGGTTTGATGCTCGCCTGCCGAAATCTCTGTGATGCCAGGGAGTATGTCAAAGCACTTGACGGCACACCGGAGGAGATGGGTAAAAAGGTAGAGGCAGGCAAGAAACAGTTTGCCGGCACTGAACTCCCGGGGCGAACTCTCGGTATTATTGGCCTGGGGGCTATCGGGCGCTCAGTTGCCACTATCGCCATCAAGCTAGGAATGCGGGTAATAGGTTTTGATCCCGACCTCACTGTTGAGGGGGCGTGGCAGCTTCCTCATGAAGTTCAACGCGCTGGTGATATCACTCAAGTGCTCCGTGAGTCGGATTTTCTTACTGTCCATGTCCCCTTTAATGCCTCTACTGAAGGGATGATTGATGCCAAATCACTCAATATCATGCATTCCGATGCGGTCATTCTAAACTTTGCCCGGGGTGGGATCATTGATGACCAGGCGGTGGCTGATGCCCTGGATGCAGGCCGCCTCGGCCGCTATGTCACTGACTTTCCAAACCCCATCCTTCAGGGGCATGGGCGGGTGATTGCCCTTCCTCACCTCGGAGCCAGTACCAGCGAAGCAGAGGAGAACTGTGCCATGATGGTGGTAGGCCAGGTCAGGGACTATCTTGAAAATGGTAATATCCGAAACTCAGTCAACTTCCCGGAGGTGGTGCTGGGCAGGGGATCCCCCTATCGACTTGCTGTCGTAAATCGCAATGTCCCCAATATGTTGGGACAGATCTCGACCATGATGGCGGATCTTAATATTGCCGAGATGATCAACCAGTCGAGGGGCGAGTTGGCCTACACTATGGTCGATACCGATAGTCCCATCCCGGATGAGCTTCTTGCAGAGATTAATGGGATAGAGGGTGTCCTAAGCGCCCGCCTGTTATAGCTTTCCCAATCAGATTATGAGTGACCTCGAAACAAGACGGCTGGAGATTGACCAGATTGATCAGGAGATTCAATCCTTGATCAGTCAACGGGCGAAACTGGCCAAAGAGATCGCCAAGATTAAACAAGAGAGTGCTGAAGAAGACTCCTCTGCTCCGTTTTTCTATCGTCCTGAGAGAGAGGCAGAGGTGTTAAGAGCGGTTAAAAAGAGAAATGATGGTGCGTTGCCTGCTGATGAGATGATCCGCATTTTTCGAGAGATCATGTCGGCCTGTCTTGCAGCTGAACAGAAAACCCGGGTCGCTACCCTTGGGCCTCAGGGCACCTACACCCAGACAGCGGCCCTCAACCACTTCGGCCACTCCATAGATGTTGTTCCCCAACCTTCCGTTGAGGATATCTTTCGTGCGGTTGAGGCGAAGAATGCCGATTTTGGCGTTGTTCCGGTCGAAAACTCAGGCGAAGGGATGGTGGGCACCACGCTTGATATGCTGGTAACTACCCCGCTTAATGTCTGTGGTGAAGTTGAGTTGAGAGTTCACCATCTGTTGTTGGGGAGGGGTGGAGATATTGAATCAATCGGTCAGGTGCTGGCTCACAGTCAGGCTCTGGGGCAGTGTCGTCTCTGGCTTGAGACCCATATGCCCGGAGTACCTGTCATTGCCGTCTCCAGTAATGCCGAAGCGGCCCGACTGGCAGCAGAGGATCAAAAGCTCGCCGCCATCGCCGGTGAGACCGCAGCAGAGCTCTATGAACTCAACACACTGGCTGCCAATATAGAGGACCATCCCGAAAACACCACCCGCTTCCTGGTGATTGGTGAGACAACACCTGAACCAAGTGGTGATGACAAGACCAGCCTGGTGTTTGCAACTCAGGATCGCCCCGGAGCACTCCATCATCAACTTGAGATACTGGCAAGGAACAGTGTCAACATGACCCGAATTGAGTCAAGGCCTTCAAAACGAGGCCTCTGGGAGTATCTCTTTTTTATCGATATTGAGGGTCACCAGAGCGAAGAGCTGTTAAGCAGGGTGCTCTCGGAGCTTCATACCGAAGCAGCATTCTTCAAGATGTTGGGGTCCTATCCAAGGAGGGTTGCATGAGTATGGATTTTATAACACAGGCTGTAGAGGGAGTACGGGGCCTTCAACCCTACCAGCCGGGTAAGCCGGTCGAAGTCCTTGAACGTGAGTTGGGGATCAAAGGTGCGATCAAACTGGCCTCCAACGAGAATCCTCTTGGCCCCTCGCCCGCGGCAATCGAAGCGATAGGCCTCGCTGAGAGAGCCTCGACGATTGAACTCTCCCGCTACCCCGATGGTAATGTCTTTGATCTTAAGAGTGCTCTGAGCGGTCACTACAATCTCTCACTCGATCACATTACCCTGGGTAATGGCTCCAATGATCTACTGGAACTGGTGGCCCGGGTCTTTACTGCGCCGGGTGAAGAGATCATCTACTCACAGTATGCTTTTATTGTCTACGCACTGACAGCAAAAGCTATCGGCGCAGCATCAGTGGAGACCCCCGCTCTTGACTGGGGGCATGATCTTGAAAAGATGGCTGCCGCCGTGACCCCACAGACCAAGGTCATCTTTATCGCCAACCCCAACAACCCGACAGGAACGGTTCTTGCCCATAATGAGGTGAGTGATTTTCTGACAGCGGTTCCAGAGAGGGTCATTGTTGTGCTGGACGAGGCCTATTATGAGTATAACCAAGATCCGGAATATCCCGATTCGCTGGCTCTTCTTGAGCGTCATCCCAACCTGGTGGTGGCACGCACCTTCTCCAAGATCTATGGCCTGGCGGGTCTCAGGGTAGGGTATACCCTCTCTCACCCCGATATTGCTGATCTCTTGAACCGCGTACGCCAACCCTTCAATGTCAATAGCCTAGCACTGATGGGTGCTACTGCTGCACTGGCGGACAGTAAATTTGTAGAGAGGAGCCGGATCCTCAATAGTCAGGAGCGGGAGAAGATCTGCCAGGCATTGGCCAACCGTGGTGTGACGACAATCCCTTCATCAGGAAATTTCATCACTATTGATGTTGGCCGGCCGGCAATGCCGGTCTATGAGGCGATGCTGAGAAGCGGTGTGATCGTACGCCCGATTGGCGGTTATGGGATGCCCAACCATCTAAGAAGTACAATTGGCCTCCCTGAAGAGAACGAGAGGATGCTCGATGCGCTCTTTTATGCGTTCTGACCTGTTGTGAAGGGGCCTGCCTCCCTCAATCGACTCACCATTATCGGTGTAGGCCTAATCGGGGGGTCCCTCGCCAGGGCATTGCGAAAGTGGGGCAGTGTCGGTGAAATTGTCGGTTCTGGCCGCAGTTCAAGCCATCTCCAGCGGGCATTGGAACTTGGAGTTGTCGACCGCTATGAGCTCGATCCGGCAGAGGCTGTCAAGGGAGCTGACCTGGTTGTTGTCGCTGTCCCCGTTGCGGCAACATACACTGTTCTTCAATCGATTGCCCCCCACATCAATAAAAAAGTCGTGGTGACTGATGTTGGCAGCGTCAAAGGGTCGGTGGTGAGTGATGCCGAATCAGCACTTGGGGATCGCTTCGGCCGGTTTGTCCCCGGACACCCGATTGCGGGTGTTGAACACTCAGGTGTTGAAGCGGCATTTTCAACACTCTTTGTGGATCGAAAGGTAATTCTTACCCCAGTCGAAGGAACGGATGGTGATGCCCTGGAGGTGGTTGAGGGGCTCTGGGAGACTGCCCAGGCCAGGGTGATGATAATGGGGGTGACAGAACACGACCGGATTCTTGCCGCAACCAGCCATCTTCCCCACCTCCTTGCCTATCTGCTGGTTGAGCACCTTGACTCCCAGGAAGAGGGTGAGACTCTGTTCGATCTTGCAGCGGGAGGCTTTCGTGACTTTACCCGAATCGCCTCCAGTGACCCCACCATGTGGCGGGATGTCTCCCTTACCAACCGTGAGGCACTGGCAGAGTGGATGGAGAGCTATCGGAAGAGGCTTGAGCAGGTGATTGATGATGTAAGAGCCGGAAGAGGTGAACAGCTTCAAGCCCTTTTTACCAAGGCCAAGCGTGCCCGGGATCGATATTTTCCTCCTGATGAGGGGCTGGAGTAACGCTTGTGGTCGATGGCCGTCCAATGACTCACTGGAGGGTTGAGCCGGGTGGTGTTATTTCAGGCCAACTTCCAATTCCTGGGGATAAGTCGATCTCTCACCGCGCGGTTATCCTCGGCGCCCTTGCAGAGGGTGTAACCACAGTCAAAGGACTGCTTGAGAGTGAAGATGTGCTTGCCACTATCACCGCCTTTCGGCAGATGGGGGTATCGATCGAGGGCCCTGAAGCGGGCAGCCTGACAATCCATGGTGTTGGTCTTCATGGTCTAACTCCACCTGAAACGGCTCTTGATATGGGGAATTCAGGGACTGCAATGCGCCTCCTTGCGGGGGTCCTCTGCGGACAGAATTTCAAGACCACCCTAGTGGGCGACTCTTCTTTGATGAGGCGGCCGATGACCCGGGTCGCCGAGCCTCTTGGCAGAATGGGGGCGCGGATCTCTACAGCAGAGGGTGGATTCCCTCCTGTAGTGATCAAACCGACAAATACACTCAAGGCAGTTGATGAGCAGCTCGCCGTGGCCAGTGCACAGGTTAAATCAGCCATTCTGCTTGCCGGGCTCTATGCTGAGGGGATAACCCGAGTGACAGAGCCGGCGGTCACCCGCAACCATACAGAGAAGATGCTCGCCGGATTTGGCATGGAAATTGATCAGAGAGGGCTTGAAACCGAGCTTGAGCCAGAAGGTTCATTAGAGCCTTGTGATCTGGTCATTCCAGCAGATCTCTCTTCGGCAGCCTTTTTTATAGTAGGCGCTGTGATTTCACCCGGTTCTGATCTACTGCTTGAAGGGGTGGGCATCAATCCAACTCGAGAGGGAGTTATCACCATCTTGCGTCAGATGGGGGCATCGATCTCCATTCTAAATCAACGCCTCTCAGGGGGTGAGGTGCTGGCTGACCTGCGTGTCAGATCAACACCCCTCAAGGGGGTCAAAATAGCCAAAGAGCTGGTCTCTCTCGCTATCGATGAGTTCCCAATCCTGGCAATCGCAGCTGCCCTGGCTGATGGAGAGACTGAGATATCGGGAGCTGAAGAGCTTAGAGTGAAAGAAAGTGATCGCCTGAGTGCCATTACAACGGGTTTAAAAGCGATTGGAATCCAAGTTGAGGAACGACCCGATGGCCTTCTGATCACCGGTGGCCCCATAAGGGGTGGGAGGGTCAATAGCTTTGGAGACCACCGGATTGCAATGGCTTTTGCCATCGCTGCTCTGGGTGCTGAAAATCTGATTGAGATTGAGAATTGTGCCAATGTAACCACCTCATTCCCCGGGTTTGTTGGGCTCGCAGCCCATGCGGGACTTAGGATTCGGGTGGTACGATGAGTTCAGTGTCGATCCCTGTTCTTGCCCTGGATGGCCCGAGTGGAGTCGGAAAGGGGACTGTCGGCCAACAGGTGGCTCGCTATCTGAAATGGCACTATCTTGATAGTGGAGCCCTCTATCGGATTTTTGCTATTGCAGCAGGTCGTGCCGGAGTAGAGGTCGAAGAGCGGGATAAACACCAGGCACTGGCTCAGGGATTGAGGGTGAGTTGTCTCCCCCAACCTCAGGGTGAGGCACAAATTCTTCTCGATGGAGTCAATGTTGATAGTGAAATTCGCAATGAAGAGTGTGGTCTCCTGGCCTCACAATTTGCCCAGATTCCAGAGGTTCGCTCAGGGCTGCTTACCCTTCAGCTTGGTTTTCGACAGCCGCCAGGACTGGTCGCTGATGGGCGTGATATGGGTTCCCGGGTCTTTCCCGATGCCGATCACAAGATTTTTCTGGTGGCCAGCGCCTCAATAAGGGCGAAAAGGCGATATAACCAGTTGAAGGAAAAGGGATTGGATGTTAGTCTCCCCGCCCTTCATCACGCCATAGAGGAGCGTGATCGGCGGGACAGAGAGCGTAGTGTCTCACCACTTAGGCCAGCAGATGATGCCGTGGTGGTGGATACATCCTCATTGACTATTGAAGAGGTGGTCTCTCAAGTCCTGAATTTGCTGGAGAGGTGACTGGAAACGGGTGACGTCTCTCTCTGGATAACCTGACACCCGGTGTATCTCATGACTGAATCTTTTGCTGAACTCTTTGAAGAGAGTATTTCCCAATCCGTAATGCAGCCTGGCAAGGTCATCATGGCCGAGGTTGTTGATACCAGCGGTGATTTTGCCGTTGTCAGTGCCGGGCTTAAATCCGAAGCACTCATCCCCCTAACCCAATTTCGTAATGCTGAAGGTGAGATCGCCGTCAAGGTCGGCGATCAAATCGAAGTCGCCATTGAGGCGATTGAAGATGGCTTCGGCAATACCCGTCTCTCCCATGAAAAAGCCCTGCGAGCCCGCGCATGGGATACCCTGGACAAGGTTCATGAAGAAGGCACCATGGTCAGTGGGGTGGTCACTGGAAAAGTGAAAGGGGGCTTGACCGTCTCCTTAAGTACCATCAGAGCATTCCTGCCCGGATCCCTTGTTGATGTACGCCCGGTAAAGGATGCGAGCTATCTTGAGGGCAAGACCCTCGAGTTCAAGATCATCAAGCTCGATCGGGCGCGCAACAATGTGGTCGTCTCTCGTCGTGCAGTGCTGGAGAATGAGCTCTCGGCTGAGCGCGAGTCACTTCTTGCCAATCTTGAAGAGGGCCAGGTCGTCAAGGGCATAGTAAAAAATCTTACCGATTACGGTGCATTTGTAAGCCTTGGTGCCATCGATGGTCTTCTCCATATCACTGATATCGCCTGGAAGCGGGTCAAGCATCCCTCTGAGATTCTCTCTGTTGGTGATGAAGTTCAGGTTCGGGTGCTTAAATTTGATCGTGAGCGCAGCCGGGTCTCCCTTGGAATGAAGCAGCTGGGTGAGGATCCCTGGCATGATCTTCCACGGCGCTATCCCGAAAACTCACGCCTCTTCGGACGGGTCACCAACATCACTGATTACGGCTCATTTGTTGAGATCGAAGATGGGGTCGAAGGTCTTGTTCATGTCTCAGAAATGGATTGGACCAATCGCAATGTTCATCCAAACAAGGTCCTTCAGGTGGGTGAAGAGGTTGAGGTGATGGTTCTTGATATCGATAGTGAACGCCGCCGTATTTCACTCGGTCTTAAGCAGTGCAAACCCAACCCCTGGGAGGAGTTTGCAGCTCTTAACAACAAGAATGACAAAATTACCGGCAAGATCAAGTCGATTACCGATTTTGGTGTCTTTGTTGGCCTAGACGGTGGAATTGATGGTTTGATTCATCTGAGTGACCTCTCATGGGATATGACCGGGGAAGAGGCCGTTCGTCAGTACAAGAAGGGAGATGAGGTCACTGCTGTAGTAATTGCTGTCGACCCTGAGCGTGAGCGCATCTCTTTGGGTGTAAAACAGGCGTCCGGTGATCCTTTTGCCTCCTTTGTTGCTGAACATGGGAAGGGTAATGTAGTCAAAGGGAGTGTTGAGAGTATTGATGCTCGCGGTGCTGTAATTCGTCTTGCTGATGGGGTTGAAGGCTATCTTCGGGTGGCAGAGATCTCTCAAGAGCATATTGCTGATGCCAGAGAGGCGCTAAGCGAATCTGCTGAGATCGAAGCAAAAATCACCAGCATAGAACGTAAAAATCGCCGAATCTCACTTTCAATGAAATCACTGGAAATTGACCTTGAAGATGAGGTGATTCAGGAATATTCTGGCAGAACGACTTCAGGTGGAATGACATTGGGTGATAAGCTCAAGGAGCAACTCTCAAAAGTCGAATCAGATAGTTAAACCAACGGGTTGGAGTGAAAAACAGTGACTAAATCAGAACTCATTGAATTGTTGGCGGCAGACCAGCCGCAACTGGCCTATCGAGATGTAGAACTGGCGGTAAAAGGCCTACTGGACAGGATGAGCAGAGCGCTCATCGAGGGTGATCGTATTGAGATCAGAGGATTTGGCAGTTTTTCACTCCACTACCGCCCTTCACGAATCGGGAGGAATCCCAAGACAGGTGATTCCGTCCGGGTTCCTGACAAACATGTTCCCCATTTCAAGCCAGGTCGTGATCTCAGGGAGCGGGTCGATAACGTCTGATTCTAGCTGACCAAGTCTAACCATCTGGATGGCAACAGCCCTTTGGGCTTCTCCATGACGTCATCCTGGATATTATTGCTTCCTCGTTCAGTCATTGCGAGTGCAGCGAAGCAATTCACCCCTTACTCTTCATGTTGGAAAGGGAATAAGCTATTCTTCCAATACTTATGAAGAAGTTATTCCGTCTTGTTCTTGTGTTTCTGGCCGCCCTTTTTGGCGTCACTTTTACCTATCTAAATCCTCAGACTGCCAAGGTCAGCTACTACCTTGGGCTTGAATGGGAGGGACCGCTCTCCCTGTTGCTTCTGGGTGTGTTTGTGGTGGGTGGCCTTCTTGGAATGGCGCTCTCACTGCCGGCGCTCTTGCGCTCAAAACGAAAGGTCTCTGCGGCAAACAAAAACCGGCAAAGAGGTGAAAGCCAGGAGAGGCAATTAGTTGCTGACAGGACACTATCTGATCAGGAAGAGCGCTGATGGATCCTGTCTGGCTGCTGTTGCTTTTGCCTGTTGCAGCCACTTCGGGCTGGATTGCGGCCAAGGGTATCCGTCTCTCCTGGCACAACTATCGGGGATCAAAACCCACATCCGACTATTACAGAGGGCTAAATTATCTACTGAATGAGCAGCCGGATAAGGCGATCGAGGCCTTTATGCGGGTGCTGGAGGTGGACACCGATACAGTTGAGATGCATATGGCTCTGGGCAACCTCTATCGTCGCCGGGGAGAGCTTGAGCGTGCAACCCGTATTCATCAAAACCTGGTAGCACGCAAAGACCTTGATAACCAGCTCCGTTTTCAGGCGCTTGACGAGTTGGCTCAGGACTATCTGAAGGCGGGTCTCTTTGATCGGGCTGAAAGTCTCTTGCTTGAGTTGGCTGAGGTAGATGATCATCAAATATCTGCACTGGAGAATCTTCGTCATATCTATGAACAGGAAAAAGAGTGGCGAAGTGCTATCTCTGTTGTCAGTAAGCTATCTTCCTTCTCTGGTGAATCCCACTCGGATGTCATTGCTCAATATTGGTGTGAGATGGCTGAAAGCGCTCTTGCACAGGGACAATACTGGGATGCGGGCCATTTTGCTGAGGAGGCGCTGAAAGAAGACTCCAGACTGGTAAGAGCAACCCTTCAACTCGGACGAATCCAGGCGATGGCCGGCCGTCACGAAAAGGCAATTACGATCTGGCAGTCGATCCATCAGCAGAACCCCGAAATGCTGGGTGAGGCGATAGAACTCATTGTCAGCAGTTTTAAATTTCTCGATGATGGTGATGGTCTTAAAGAGTATCTTGTTGGAATGGTTGGAGAGTCGAGTGATGTGAGATTGCCTTTAGCCCTGGCAGACCTCAACATCTGTGAGCAAGGTGGTGATCCTGAACAGGCGCTACTCGACTGGATTCGGGAGCACCCCTCAATTCGATGTTTCCAAAAAGTGATACAGCTGCGGCTTGATCGAGCAGAAGACAAGGATGATCAGGACCTTAATCTTCTTGAACGGCTGATTGGCGAAGTTGTCGATCGAGAGAACTGTTATGGGTGTGAGGAGTGTGGATTTACCGGCAAGAATCTACACTGGCAGTGCCCGGGTTGCCAGCGCTGGAATAGCGTCAGGCTTAAACGATCCCGTTCGAGGAGTAAGAGAACATTTCTTGAAAACAAAAATAGTCAGCTTACAGGAACTTCTGCTTCATCCTAGTGTCACACATTATGTATCGCCGGATGCGGTACATATCATTTCATTTTCACTACAAGGAGGTATCTCATGAACCAGAAAATTCTATCCCTGTTGTGTGGGTTAGCCCTGGCTTTTTCAACAGTGGGGGCGATTGGCGGTGAACGCGTCGATGTAAACAGTGCTGATGCAGAGACCCTGGCAATATGCATCGATGGTGTTGGAGAGGTCCTGGCTGCAAGAATAGTAGCCTACCGTGAGCAAAACGGTCTGTTTACCGAAATCGAAGAGCTGATGAACATCAAGGGAATCGGTGTAAAAATAATTGAACTCAATCGTGAGTATCTGATCATTACTCTTCCTGACGGTTATCAGAAGAAGTACGAAACAGAGGCCGATAACTGAGTATTTTGTTGATACAATACGTTTCAATGTGAAAGCCGGTCGAGAGAGGCGTCAGCAGACG
>DIIC01000045.1 GCA_002420425.1 Proteobacteria bacterium UBA5680
AGTGCCACAATAAGCCGCCCTGCTCGACCAATCGATAATCATGAAAGAAGCGATCAAAATTTCTGACGCCCAACCGGACGGCCCAGTAGTAGAGCCTAATGACTTCCGGGATCAGTGTTAATCTGTGCAGTAGCGTGTTGCGCATAGTGGGCTGGATAGCTGTGCCAGGTACTGGCTGCAAAGTTTAGCTGGACTCCAGAGAAACACTAGGTTAATCCACAGTGGTTTTATAGCCTGTATATTCACCAGTCTCCTGGGTCTTGCGGATTACCGAGGAATAGAAATTTGCTTTTGGCAGATGTGAGGGATTGTACCATCAATGGATCCGAAACCCTGCCGTTGTCTATTTCACATCACGCCCTCCTCTTTTCACTTTTGAATCTAGAGGATCGGTATAACAAGGCACATCTATCGAACACAACAATACTAGTCGTTGATGCCCTACTGGTTTTGGGGATGATTAAACACATTAAAGGGCATTTTGGCCGAAGTGGTTTTCACTCTTCTCTATCTCAGCTGAAATGACACATCTTAGCCACTTCTATTTGGTATATTTTATAAGCATAGAGGTTGTCTGCCTCTTATGACTGAAAACACCCTGTTAAGAAACTGTATGAATCACAGGAAAAATATTTAACTGTATTGAATCAAAGCCTTATCAAATCCTAACTCATTCACTCAGGCAAAATGGCAGGTGGACTTGGCAAGAGTTTCCTTACTAGAATAGCCCACCCACAGTGGACCCAATAGTGAGTCAAGGATTAATGGGGCGGTAGCTCAGATGGGAGAGCGTCGCGTTCGCAATGCGAAGGTCGGGAGTTCGATCCTCCTCCGCTCCACCATTTATTTAGTCCAAGGATTAGAGCCCTCAGTGACCAAACCCACATGAGCCCCTCCAGAGCTCTCTTCTTCAATGTAGCCCTAATTTCGTTATCATTGCGAGCTCAGAGCAGTAACGATAACTATTATTTTGATCTAACTTCCAGTTGTGAATCAAATTAGCGTTAGATCAACTTCATTTAGAATTACACTTAATGCGTCTTTAGGCTATTAACTGGAAAGAACATGTCCTCAAGCAACCAATACAACCGACTCGCCATCGTCTTCCACTGGCTGTTAGCCCTTCTCATCATTCTCTCTATGATAATTGGAAAACTGGTGTTAGAACGGATCCCAAACAGCGACCCTGAAAAGCTCAATATTCTGCAGGGACACTCCATCTTTGGAATTATCATCGGTCTTTTGATGATAGCCCGATATCTCAATATCAAACTGAGGGGAAAGCCTGACCCAATTGACTCCTCAGGTAAGCTAATGAGACAAACCGCCTTATGGGCTCACCGCATCATCTATCTTCTGGTCTTTATCACTGTGGCCACCGGACTGGCTATGGCTGTGCAGGCAGACTTTCCCGCTGTCTTCTCAGGCGTGGCTACTCTCCCCGAATCCTTTAACCATCTCACCGCAAGAACTGTGCACAACTTGTCGACTAATCTACTCATCCTTGTCCTGCTTGCCCACATTAGTGCAGCCCTCTACCACCAACTCATAATGAGGGATAAGATTCTCCATCGCCTGCGTTGGAAGCGGATGGATTGACGGCTTTGATTCAAGGGGGATGCCCTCTCTTTGATAACACTTCTACACCAAAGTGGCCCCGGGGGGGCGACACTTTTGCTCTCTACCTTGATAGAGGGGTCTACGGGAGAGCGATTTGATGGGTGTGCAGGCACAGAACGGACCTGCCTTACTTCAGACACCAATTCCGACAATCCTGGAATTGCCAGCTTCCTGACAGCATGGATCAATCCATGCTGTCGGCACTATCTACAAAAACAGATTAGAGCGGGGTAACGTTCTCTGCCATTGGGCCTTTCTCGCCCTCAGTCACTTCCATTGTTACCTGCTGACCTTCAATCAGCGTCTTTCGACCTGAACCGTTAATTGCACTGAAGTGGACGAAGACGTCCTTACCACCTTCTTGCTCAATAAAACCGAAACCTTTTTGATCATTAAACCACTTAACAGTACCTGTTACTTCATTTGACATGTCTTACATTTAACTCCATAGATGTTGGGCCAAAACAAGATCGGCCCTTATAAAACCAACCCGAATATAGGCTGGGTCGGGTATTGTGCCGTCGTTATTCAACAATCACAACCTTTTATAGCTCCCAAACACAAAAAAAGCCCCACCATGTTGATGGAGCTTTAGAGCCATTATAACTGCAATAGATGTATTTCTTTGCCATCAACACAACGTTACAACCAATGGAATACTGTTTTTCTGCTAATTCTGCTGTTTTTAAAGCACCTTGAAGCGGTGTTGTAGATAAACCACTCCCTGTGGTGATCGCGAGGATCACCTTGCTGCCAGGAGGGTCCCCGACAACTCAGTGGGCAGGTTTTGGGTTCAACGCCTTATATCAGTGTCTTGACTGAGGTCTTGTGAAAGAGGGCAATAATACGTTCACACAGGAGTAATGCCTGGGTTATGGCACACGCAGCACCACACCCACTGCCAGCAAGATGAGCAATACTCCAACACTTTGATCAAACCGCTTTTGGTGTTGATGCAGAAAACCAAGAAGCCGGCTACCCGCCAAAATGGTGGCGACAGTCACATACCAGGCCGCATCAATTACGCCGGCGGTCAGTGCCATAACTGATTTCTCGCCCCAGCCGGCTTCTGGCCGTAGAAACTGGCTAAAGAGTGCAAAAAAGAATGCGGCAATCTTTGGATTGAGGAATGCGATCAAAAATCCCTGGGCAAACAGCCCCCCCTGGTTAGCTTCAACCACTTCAACACCCTCCACAACTGCCTCCCCAGGAAAGAGATATCGGAAACCCAGATAACCCAGAAAAAGAGCCCCACCCCACTGGAGAAGCAGAAAGAGTTGAGGAGATGTACTGATCAAAACACCAAGACCCGCTACCACCAATGAGGCATAGAAAAGAATTCCAACCCCATGGCCAACCCCTGTCATAACCCCATGCTGCCGCCCCCCAGAGACAGTATTGCCGACGACCAGTGCCAAACTTGGCCCTGGAGACATTGCTCCCAAGCTGCAAATCAAGACGATCTGGATCCAGATTTCAAATGGCATGGGTCTACCTGGGTTGAGTGACAACGTCCCCGATTATGTCAGATAAAGAGCCCTCACTTCTCAACAAGAGGAGATTCAATACCTCCTAAAAAAAGATTGTTGCAGCAGGAGGACAGTAATAGCGGAGTGTGAATGTTATTTACTATTTCATTATATTATGTTATTATTATTTTTAAATTTTGAAACCACTATTGCCTTGGCCCAAGCCTATGGCGCAGGAGCCGCACTCGACGTTGATCGTCTTCCGGCAGGCCACTGTACAACCCTCCACTCAGTGTTTGTTCGGTTAGCGACTCCTGCGCCACCTTCTTCTTGCTCACTCACTTGGGTTCTGCCGGGATCACTGCCCCTTCAGATTCTCGATCATTGATTACCCTCATGGTGCCGGGTTGAGCGCGCATTTACCTGCCCAGGGATGTGGCCACATTCATGCTTTTCCAACCGGCATTGCGACCAATACTCCGTATACGACTTATTCATTGTCTGGATTCAACGCCATCTTTTTCCCACCTTTTATTACTCTATAGGAGGAGTTCCGGGGAAAATCAGAAAGCGTCTTTTATGGTATTCTCTGCCCCTGCAGGGCCTCTATCTACCCTCTTGAATAGCGCTCACTCTGCCCCGGTAGCTCAGCTGGATAGAGCAACCGCCTCCTAAGCGGTAGGTCGGACGTTCGAATCGTCTCCGGGGCGCCAGATTCAGCAACAACGACCATTCACTCCAGCCCAACACAGCCCCGGATCAATGAGCATAGAAACGCCCCTGACCTGGTCCATAGAGTGAATAGGCATCCCTGTTCCAGCAAAACATCTCACTGGCTGCAAGCTTTGGATCATCCTTCTCAATCTGGTGGCGAACATCCTGAGCAAGATAGTCGATACAGGCCTGCCCTGAAAGCCGGTTTATGCGGTAGTAGGCCATGTTTTGTTGGGGCACTTCTACCTGAACAGGAAACTGAACATCAAACAGCTGATGGCGTGCGAGCACATAGCCTGACCCGAGGATGGCAACTGCCAGAATTATTGTTGATGTTAGTTTCATTTGCTCTCTCACTTATTGACTTTTTAGATAGAGACTCACACTCCAATACGAAGCAGTCTAATATTCAATTATGCAATTCATCCGTTACGCCGGCAATGCGCGCACTTGGCGCCCTGACATCTCCTGTCATCCCTTTTTTGACCCCTTCTCCATCAGTGCCTTAAGCCCCGCCAGCGGGTTGTGTGTTGTACTCTCACCACTTGACTCCTCAGCCCCACCCCCAGAAAGGTGGTCGACATGACGTGAGTGCTCATTGTCATGACAGTAGACGCAGAGATTCTCCCAGTTGCTCCCATCCGCTGGATTGTTATCATGGTTATGATCCCGGTGATGTACTGTCAGCTCCTGTAGATTTGTCTGGGTGAACTCTCGTCCACATCGGCCACACACCCAGGGGTGAATTTTGAGTGATTGAGCGCGATAATCCTGTTCACGTTCCCGTCTCGCTTTGACCGCGTGAGCAACAATCTGATCCAGTTTTTTTCCCTCAGTCATCTGGCTATACCTGCCTAATTAGTAACACTATTTTCCTTATATGATACTCAATTATACAACTTCTGTTCTGTGGATAACTTTGTGGGAAAAAATCCCCTCTACACCCCCTGTCCAAATGCACGCCAATGCTGGAAGCACTGTCCATGATAGTTCCTCTAAATTCAGTCTTTTTGTTTTCAATAAGTTATATCGCATTCTTGCTAACCAACAAAATAGTCACCGACTAACCCGGTATCAAGAAAGCGCTTTATCAGGGATGTGTACAACCTCCACATCAACAGATCAGAATTCGCCGCCATGATAGAGAAGAGATAACCGGCTTCAAGCGCCTGGATTTGCCTCGGAGCGATACTTTATGATGCCCTGCTCCTCATTCCGGTCTTGATGATCGCCTCTATTTCGGTAGCTGTTCTCATCCCGGAAAAGAGAAAAAGAAAACAGTAAAACTCATGATTGTTCGCTCTTCGGAGAAAATGAATCAGGAAGCGCGATGGAGCAGAAAGGAGGCAACAATAAAAAAGAGCAGCAAGGGAATAACCGCTCCTAAAAATGGGGAGACCCCATAGACCAGGACTGAATAGCCAAAAGATTTACTCAGGGCATAGAAGACAAGGGCAACGACAATCCCGATAAAAAGACTCCGCCCATAACCCATCGAACGCTGGCTTCGAAAGACAAATGGGATTGCAAGAATCACCATCACCAGGGTCGACAGGGGCAGCAGCACTTTAAACCAGAATGCCAGTTCATGCTCAGCGGTCTCCTGGTCGTTAGCCTGCAGATGGTCGATATAGCGAAAAAGATGCCAGACGGGCATCTCAATGGGGTTGATCAGAAATACTTTTAATAACTGCGGCGTGACGACGGTAGACCATGCTGCCGAATTGATATCAACACCCTTGGCACTATCTTGTTCAATCAGGGTCTGTTCAACACCCTCCAGCCTCCACCCCTCGATGTTAAAGAAGGCTTGTCTGGCATGGGCCATTGCGCGCAGGTTCCCCTCTTGATCGAACTCATAGATATTGACATCAAGCGCACTGAGGTTAGGCAGCACTTCACGTATATTGACGTACATCTGACCATCACGCAGCCAGACTCCAGATTCAATTCCCATATCAAGATCCGCCTGCATGGCCTCGATTTTGACCTTGCGCGCACTGGACTCAGAAAGTGGTACCAGCCACTCTCCGATTACCACGGCAACAACAGCAATGGCCAATCCCACTTTGAGTGCGGCCCAGACAATCTGAACCAATGAGACCCCACTGGCACGCATTATTGTTAACTCGGAATCACCGGCCAGCATAGAGAGCCCAAGAATCGTCCCAAGGAGCGCAATAATCGGGAAGAGTTCGTAGAGTGTTCTAGGGACAGTCAACAAGAGATAGTGAGAGACCTCAAGGATCCCATAATTATTGACCCCAAGATCATTCAGCTGATCAAGAAATGCAACAAATAGAAAAAGACCAAGAAGAACCATGGTCACTGTCGCGATCTGCCTTAAAATCGTCCTGGCAATGTAAACTGACAACAATTTCAAATTCTCGCTCCAGCGACTCTCAATAGATCTTTAACCGATTGCATCATGTACAATCCTACAATACTTGTGAGTCGATATCTTCGTTGAAAAACAGATGAATAGCCAGCTGATGGCTCAATCGTACTTTCTTTTTTGACTACTGACATGAGGTGGTCCGGATATCTACCGGTGTTTATTTTCTGATTCGAATTGCTTAGCAGACAGCCTCATTCCAATAAAACAATACCCTAGCGGAGACAATATGCAATTTTCTACCCGTGTCACTCCCAATCCCGCCAAAATCAAGACCGGTTGTATCGTTGTCGGTGTTTACAGTGGGCGCCGGTTATCTCCTGAGGCAGAGGCGCTTGATCGCACCAGCCGGGGAGCGATCACCAAACTCCTTCAACAGGGAGACCTCAATGGCAAGCTGGGGACAGCACTTCTCCATCATCAGCCAAGTCGAATCAGTGCGGAACGCTTGCTGATGGTCGGTCTGGGAAAAAATAAAACACTCTCTCGAGCTGACTTTCAAAAGCTGGCAAGAACCATCGGCAACAAACTCTCAAATTGTCAGGCAAAGAGCGCTTCGTTGTTGATTGAAAGTATCTCTGTCGATGCCACTACAAACCAACAATGTGCAGCTCAGCTGGTCAGGGCACTATTGACTTCAACCTATCGCTTTAATGAACTGAAGTCCAAACCAAAGGGCACCTCCAAGGGGCCCGGCAGAGTTGCTTTTTGTATTAGTCAACGTGATCAGGTCAACACAATTCGCAAAGGCGTTCGACTGGGCGAGGCCATCGGGAAAGGGATGAAACTCTCAAAAGACCTGGCCAATCGACCTGGCAACATCTGTACTCCCACTCATCTGGCGGATGAGGCCGAAGCACTTGCCGAGAAACTTCCTGTCAAAACCTCAATTCTTGATGAAGCCCAGATGGAGGAGCTGGGCATGGGCGCACTACTCTCCGTCTCCAGGGGAAGCCGCCAACCGGCAAAACTGATTGTCATGGAGTATCAGGGTGGTGATAAAGATGCCGCTCCAGTCGCTCTGGTGGGCAAGGGGCTCACTTTTGATGCCGGGGGAATCTCTCTCAAGCCTGCCGCTTCAATGGATGAGATGAAATACGATATGTGCGGAGGAGCCACTGTCTTTGGAGTACTCAAAGCAGCGGCGGAACAGAAGCTTGGAGTGAACCTTGTCGGCATAGTACCGAGTTCAGAAAATCTCCCTGACGGCCAAGCCAACAAGCCGGGTGATATTGTGACCAGCCTCTCCGGACAGACCATCGAGATTCTCAACACTGATGCTGAGGGCCGCCTGATCCTGTGTGATGCTCTGACCTATGTGGAACGATTCAATCCCGCCATTGTCATTGATATTGCGACCCTGACAGGTGCCTGTATGGTTGCCCTCGGGAAGCACGCTTCGGGCCTCTTCTCCAATGATGACAAACTGGCAGAAGATCTCCTCGCCGCCGGGGAGCGAAGCGGGGACAGAGTCTGGCGACTGCCTGTTTGGCCTGAATACGATGCCCAGCTTAAGAGTCGTTTTGCCGATATTGCCAACATCGGTGGTCGCTATGCCGGGGCCGTTACCGCCGCCTGTTTTCTTGGGCGCTTTACCGGCAGCTATCGTTGGGCCCACCTTGATATTGCCGGAACCGCCTGGAACTCAGGAATCCTCAAAGGGGCCACTGGACGACCCGTTCCTCTGTTAATGGAGTATCTGACCCAATATATCGCCGACCAGAAAGCGGCTTAAAATGGTTCAACGAGTTGATTTCTATCTTCTTGAGAACGGCCTTTCCAACGATCGGTTTCGACTCGCCTGTCGGGTCGCTTCCAGGGCATGGCAGGCCGGACACCGCATTTTCATCTCTACCCCGGATGCAAAAGCAGCGGCCGCTGTCGATGAACTGCTCTGGAGTTTTGATCAGGGGAGTTTCATACCCCATTCTCTGCTCAACGACAGTGAGAAGATAATTGACAAGACGCCTATTGTTATCAGCGACCAAGCCCCGCCGCCCCGATACAGCGATGTGTTGATCTCACTCCTGGACCAGGAACCCGGCTTCAAAGATCAGTTCCAGCGCCTTGCTGAGGTTGTCGGTGGTGAGGAGCAATCCCAGGTACTTGCCCGAGAACGTTATCGAGCCTACCGAACCCAGGGGTTGGACCTCCATCACCACTCCCTCCCGATGGTCTAGACACTATTTCGGCCGACTCTCTGTATAAGTTATGAACAAGTTGACACCTCAGCCTATAATGCAGGGTTAAAATTTATCTCCCAGTCACCCTGATTAAAGAAACAGCACGCGATGAACGATACCACCCTCTCAAAAACCTACGATCCTGACTCAATTGAACAACCCCTCTATCATGAGTGGGAAGAGAGTGGATGCTTTACTCCCCAGGGAGAACAAAAAGAGGCCTACTGCATCTCCATCCCACCACCCAATGTCACCGGTAGATTGCATATGGGTCACGCCTTTCAGGACACCATTATGGATGCCTTGATTCGCTACCATCGCATGAAGGGACGTCCAACCCTGTGGCAGGCAGGGAGTGACCATGCCGGAATCGCAACCCAGATGGTTGTTGAGCGTCAACTTGAAGCAGAAGGCAGTTCCCGCCATGACCTGGGGCGCGAGGCCTTCATCGAACGGATCTGGGAGTGGAAGAAGCACTCCGGCAACACCATCACTCAACAGCTACGCCGTATGGGGGCTTCACTCGACTGGTCGCGGGAGCGATTCACCATGGACGAAGGACTCTCTGACGCTGTGGGAGAGGTCTTTATCAGGCTCTATCGGGAGGGGCTGATCTATCGAGGAAAGCGGTTGGTCAACTGGGACCCGGTTCTCCACACCGCTGTTTCGGACCTTGAGGTGATCTCTGAAGAGGAGTCGGGGCATCTCTGGCACCTCCGTTATCCACGGACCGATGGCAAAGGTCATGTTGTTGTTGCGACTACCCGCCCTGAGACCATGCTTGGGGATGCTGCCATTGCCGTACATCCCCTTGATCAACGCTACTTGGACCTGATCGGCAAGAGTGTGAAGCTGCCGTTGACCGACAGGGAGATCCCGGTCATTGCCGATGATTATGTCGACCCTGAGTTCGGATCGGGTTGCGTGAAAATCACACCGGCCCATGATTTCAATGATTATGAGGTGGGTCAGCGTCACCAACTTGATTTGATCAATGTGATGACCATTGATGCGGCAATCACTCTGCCCGATTCTCCCTATGACGGAATGGATCGCTACGATGCCAGGAAGCAGATCGTCACCGACCTCACCGCGCTTGGCCTGGTCGAGAAGAGAGATGACCACCGGCTGATGGTGCCCAGGGGCGATCGTTCCGGATCGGTCATTGAGCCCTACCTGACCGACCAGTGGTACGTAAAAGTAGCCCCGCTGGCCGAAGAGGCGGTCAAGGCGGTGGAGAGCGGTAAAATCCGCTTTGTCCCGGACAACTGGAGCCGTACCTATTATGAGTGGATGAACAACATTCAAGACTGGTGTATCTCACGCCAGATCTGGTGGGGCCATCGAATCCCGGCCTGGTACGATGAGGAAGGGAATGTCTATGTTGCCGAAACCCAAGCCGATGCCCTGCAACAGGCCAAAGAGCATCATGGCAGCCCGGTTTCGCTGCGCCAGGATGAGGATGTCCTTGATACCTGGTTCTCTTCAGCATTGTGGCCCTTTTCCACCCTGGGCTGGCCAGATGAGACACCAGAGTTCAATACTTTCTATCCAACCAATGTTCTCGTAACCGGTTTCGACATCATCTTCTTCTGGGTGGCTCGAATGATCATGTTCGGACTTAAGTTTACCGACCAGGTCCCCTTCCATGATGTCTATATTCATGGTCTGATTCGAGATGCCGAAGGCCAGAAGATGTCTAAGTCGAAAGGCAATGTCCTCGACCCGCTGGACCTCATCGACGGCATCGAGCTTGAAGATCTGATAGCAAAAAGAACTACAGGGATGATGCAGCCGCATCTGGCCAAACAGATTGAGGAATCGACACGAAAACATTTTTCACAAGGGATCCCGGCCTACGGGACTGATGCATTGCGTTTTACTTTTGCCAGCCTTGCAACACAGGCCCGGGATGTCCGCTTTGATCTTGGACGGATAGAGGGTTTTCGCAACTTCTGCAATAAGCTCTGGAATGCCAGTCGTTATGTCCTGATGAACAGTGAAGAGATGGACTGTGGACAAAGTGGAAGTGAATATGAGCTCGGAACCATTGATCATTGGATGATCTCCCGGCTACAACAAACTGAAGCCAGTGTTGAAGAGGATATTGGAAATTACCGCTTTGACAGGATGGCCCTGACACTCCATAGCTTTATCTGGGATGAGTACTGCAGCTGGTATCTTGAGTTCTCCAAGGTGGTCCTCAATGACTCCAACATCAGCGAACTTCGCAAAACAGGAACCCGGCGCACTCTGGTCAGGGTCCTTGAAACCTCGCTTAGATTACTTCATCCCCTGATGCCTTTTATAACCGATACCCTCTGGCGTCGTATAGCGCCTCTGGCAGCAAAAACAGGGGATACCATCATGCTTCAGCCATTTCCGGAAGCGGATCTGCAACGCATAGATCAAGACGCCCTGGATGAGATTGCCTGGATCCAGGAGGTGGTGACAGGGGTAAGAACAATTCGAGGTGAGATGAATATTGAGCCAGGCAAGCCCCTTCCGCTCCTTCTACAGAATCTCTCGACACAGGACCATGGCTACCTCAAAGAGAACACCACCACCCTCAGCCAACTTGCCCGTCTCGAGATGATCACCCTGCTCGGGGATGAAGAGGAGGCGCCAGAGTCAGCCACTGCACTGGTGGGAAGAATGAAGGTATTGGTGCCGCTCGGGTCTGTTATCGATGCCGGAGCGGAAATCAAGCGACTCGACAAAGAGATTGATCGGGTAACCCATGAGATCAACAGGGTTAAGGGGAAGCTGGACAACCCCCATTTTATTGAAAAAGCACCGCCTGAAATTGTCTCAAAGGAGCGCCAGCGCCAATCAGAGCTGGAGAACAGGCTGGATGATCTCAAGAGCCAGTATCAGCGCATTCAATCACTTGCCAACTGAGTAAGGCTGATGAGGGAGATGGACTTCCTCGGTGATGCTGATGCTGATGCCGAAGATGAAGACGTGGACGGCCAAGAGGTCGGAACTCAGCCCACCCCTGCGAGCGTCAGCATGACAATAGCTGCCGTCTCTACCCTGAGGATGGATCTCCCAAGATCAATCGTCTGAACCCCCTGTAATCCGGCACGTTCAACCTCGGAATCAGTAAATCCCCCTTCCGGCCCCACTATCACGACCTCCGGACGCTCTCCCTGCCCCCTGTTAACTTCAGCCGCATCTCCCCTAGGGTGGGCCAGCACCATCTTCAACTGCTGAAGTCTGGCCCAGTTCACCACCTCATCGAGTGAGTGAGGATTATGGAGCCTCGGCACCCAGGCACGACGACTCTGTTTACACGCTTCAATAAAGATACGCAGCCATCGCTCAGTGGGGAGTTTTCGATCCGATTTGCCGCTGCGCTCACTTACCAGAGGGATGAAATCACTCATGCCGATTTGGGTCGCCATATCCAACATCACCCCCACCCTCTCCCTGCTCGGCAGTGCTGCAGCAAGTATAAGAGGCCTCACCGGTTTGGGCTCTTGATCCAGCTTCTTTACCCTTAGGGTAACCTCAGCCCCGCGGCCCTTGATCTTTTCTACTTCAGCCACGCCAACCGTCCCCTGACCATCAAAAAGAGCCACTTGATCTCCAGCCCGGTGACGCCGTGGCCCTGAGAGATGGCGTGCTTCACTGGTGTCAAGCTTAAGGGTCTCCCCTACCCTGGCGATCGTCTTGCAATAAAACCGGGGTTGATTGAGATCCATCAAAACGCTCCTCTTAGATAGACATCGTACCGGGCCATTTTACCCTGGTGATAAAAATCAGGCTTTGCTCCAAGAGGGGGCGCATGGGTCGGGCGTTTAACAACCACTCTTCGGCTTGCTGCCTCTCTGGCAGCAAGCAAAAGCTGATCAGCGTCCGGGTCATCTCCTACCAATGCCCTGAGCACTCTCAATGACTTCTTTGAAAGCGCAGAGGGGCGACGCTTTGAAGGATACATGGGATCAAGGTAGATCACTTCGGGAGATGGGTTCAAAGTGGCCAATAAAGTCATGCTATCACCGGTTAGAATGGTAAGCCTCTCCTCCCATTTTGTCCCTCTTACACCCCCACTCAACATTGCACCTAAAATGGATGATCTTTCAATCGCAACCACCCGGTAACCCATCCTGACGAGCAATGCTGCATCACCTCCCAGCCCCGCCGTGGCATCCACCACACCCTCTACTCCCCGGCCTATCGCTCTGCCCAGAGGATTTCTCCTGGAAACCTGCCAGCGCTTGCTATCGAACGCTGTGGAGATGACCCTTCTGGGCTCAAGGGGATCCCTTAAAACCAGCCCTCTATCGCCAATCTCAAGCCACAATCCACTCCCACCCGGTTGATCCTCAGTTACCAGGCTCAGGCCGAGTTGCTCAGCGAGGGCCTCGGACGGAGAATCATGCGGATAGCGCGACCTTACACTGACCTGTTTTTTGGTCTGATCCGTTTTTTGGCTATCTACAAATCTCATCATTCACTGTGTTTCCGAAGGCGGTTCATGGTATACATGAACGGGTAGTGATTATTGTTGATAGACCACTCAGTTTACAGCCATTGCCGACAAGGAGAGTAACATTATGGGTTTTTTAAACGGCAAACGCGCCCTGATTGTTGGCGTTGCCAGTGACCGTTCGATTGCCTGGGGTATTGCCAAAGCCATGCACAGGGAAGGTGCCGAAATTGCCTTTACCTATCAAACGGAAAAACTAAAACCCAGGGTTGAGAAACTTGCCGCCCATGCCGACTCTGATATCGTCATTCCTTGTGATGTCAGCAGTGATGAAGAGATCGACGCCCTCTATGGTGAACTTGATAACTACTGGGATGGTTTTGATATTCTTGTACACTCCGTTGCTTTTGCCCCGCGAGAGACCCTTGAAGGGCTCTATCTTGACTCAGTGTCCCGTGATGGATTCAATGCCGCTCACGAAATAAGTTCATACAGTTTTGCTGCCCTTGGGAAAGCAGCGAGGCCGATGATGGCCAACCGTGGTGGGGGGGCAATGCTGACGCTCAGCTATATCGGTGCCGTTCGTTCCATGCCTGGATATAACGTCATGGGGCTGGCAAAAGCGAGCCTGGAGGCAAATGTGCGTTATATGGCTCAATCACTGGGCCGGGAAAATATCCGAGTCAACGGCATCTCAGCCGGTCCCATCCGAACGCTCGCGGCGATGGGCATTAAAGGATTCAGAAAAATGATGCATTACTACGAGAAAGCCGTACCTCTTGGTCGTAGTGTAACCACCGATGAAGTGGGCAATACTGGCGCTTTTCTCTGTTCTGATCTGGCTTCAGGAATTACCGGCGAAATCACCTACGTGGATGGTGGGTTCAATACCGTGGGCCTCAGCGAAGGGCTGCTCTCCGAGGAATAAGGCCCCGATCTCAAGAATCAGAGGCCCTCATCGGTCTCTCCGACAACAGCGCTGTCATCGATTTTGATCTCTGCACGAGAACGAAGATCACGCTGATAGGCATCGAACAGCTCACTTCCGAAACGACCTTCAAGAAGCTGCACGACCCCCTGCCGCTCTTCGGCTGTAGCCTTTGAAACATCTCCCTTCCTCACCCCTTTAAGCTGAAAGAGGAGGTAATCACCGTTGATCAGGGCCTTGCCACCGAAAACGGGGGTTGATCGCTCCGGGCGGGGTGCAGCGAAAAGAGTCTGAAGCACCTCATTGGACAACGCATCCTTGGCATCCCCTCGTCTTGCCGGGGCGGGAAGGCTCTTCAACTCATCTCTCTCAAGCAGTGACTCCCATGATTCACCCTTGTTAAGGAGATCAACCAGTTGTTTTCCGTAATCGATCACTTGCTCTCCAGATTGCTCAAGGGCAAGTTGTTGACGGATATCGCTGGAGACCTCATCAAATGAAAGCTGGCGCGAAGGATCAAAAGAGTGGCGACGCAGCGCTATCAGTGTATCCATATCCTTTTCGATGGCCTCACTGTTCAACTCTTCATTCAGAACTTCCTGACTGAAGGCAGCGTTGCGAACAGCTTCTGATTCTGTGACGCCACTGCCTTGCTCCCGGGTAAACCAATCACTCTGCTTGATTTCAAGCTCAATGGCTTCAGCTGCGGTATCGAGGTTATCGGGGAATTCATATGTCAGATTACGAAAAGCTTCTGCCAGTTCGACAAATCGATTCTCAGCACGACTGCGCTTCACCTCCTCAGCAACCTTCTTGCGCACTTGTTCATATGGCTTGATGCGCTCAGGGATGAGATCAGTCAGCTTGATGACATGAAACCCAAATTGGGTACGAACAGGATCGGCAATGCCCTCTTTTTGCAATGAGATGACTGCCTCTTCAAAGGGTTTTTCCATGCTCCCCTCGACAATGACCCCAAGGTCCCCGCCGTTGACAGCTGAACCCGCATCTTCCGAATACTGCTTGGCAAGCGCTGAGAAATCACCACCTTCTCTTGCCTTTTGGGCGATCTCATCAGCCCGTTTTCGGGCGGCAGCGACCTCATCCTCAGCCGCTTCAGAACCCACCTGAATGAGGACATGGCTTGCCCGTCGCTGTTCTGGCGCTCGGTAACGGGCCTTATTCTCTTTGTAGGCGCTTTTTATCTCATCCTCGGAAGGTGACTCTTTTGCCGCCAGCGCCTCTACAGAGAGTTCGAGATAACTGACCTTCATTCTCTCGGTAGAACGAAAACGCTCCTTATTTGACTGGTAGTACTGGTCAACCACTTGATCACTAATATTACCCGTATCGATAAATTTGGCTCTCGGCAGCAATGCATAATCAGCATCACGCTCCTGTATCAACAGTGCGAGAAGATGGTCAACAGCACTCGCTGTTGTAATCGAAGAAAGGTGATAGCCGCTCATCAGCTGGTCAAGCGCAACACGATTCCGACTTAGTTCCTCAAACTGACTCTCCGATGTGCCAACACGGTAGAGATAGTTGGCATAGCGTTCTTGATCAAACAGACCATTTTCAATGAATTCCGGATCAGACCGAATAATGGCTCCAAGCAACTTATCACCCACCCGATAACCTGAAGACCTGACGGCCTGTGTGATCAATCGATCATCTATCAGCTCATCAAGAACAGCTCTCCTGAATTGCTCACTGGAGAGAAGGGCCGGATCAATCCTGCTGCCATAAGCTTCCAACACTGCTCGCCGTTTATCAGCGAGGGCTGATTGATAGATGCCTAGGGTGATCTCGTCACCATCCACTTCAGCAACAACAACATTTGTCCCTCCTTCGAAATAGGATTGAATGCCCCAGAGTGCAAAAGGTATGGTAATCAGGATAACGATTGCCCAGGCAACCCATCCAGTGGCTTTTTCTTTTATAGTCGTCAGCATTATTCTAATTCATCAATTTGAGCTTGGTTAAATTCTCTCTCTTTGTTGCCGGCCCAAAACAGTTCAAAATGGGATCAATCATTCATCTCATATTTTGACCATCGCTGATTATGCCTTAAGAAGAGTTATCCCGGGCGAAAAAAAAGGTGAGTTGATCTCACCTTTTGGTGTAATGGCGGAGCGGACGGGACTCGAACCCGCGACCCCCGGCGTGACAGGCCGGTATTCTAACCAACTGAACTACCGCTCCGAAAAAAGCTGGTGGTTAAACCCGTATTCCCACCCTGAACCCATCAAGATCGAATTCAGCCTTTCGGCCAGCCAGACTACATTACCTGACGACCCATTCGGGAGGCCAAGTATAGTCATTCGGATCACCGAGTCAATGGATAAAAGGTCTTCATTAAGGGCTGGTGCCGGGTCTGGAGGGTGGCATACTCACCTCACTCCCGTCAGGGGTAAAAAAGAAGTATGAGAGGGGTGAGAGGGTGAGGACAGTGCTGCTAAAACCTGCCCCCACCCGGGTTCTATCTGAACGTTGATCTCGTAAATGAGCTCAGACCGTTCATCCAGCTGGTGGGTACTGCTGGGCTCGAACCAGCGACATCCGCCTTGTAAGGGCGACGCTCTCCCAGCTGAGCTAAGCACCCATGAGGGCGCGCTAGTTTACGGCATCCTTTAGTGCTTTTCCAGCCTTGAACTTGGGGCTTTTTGAGGCTGCTATATGAAGGGCTTCGCCTGTCTGTGGATTGCGACCCATCCTCGCAGCACGATTGCTGACACTAAATGTTCCAAACCCAGTAATGGTCACTGTCCCGCCCCCAGACAAAGCTCCTGAGATTGCACTGAGCAGTGCATCGAGAGTACGACCTGCTGCTGCTTTTGAAAGATCTCCAGCACCGGCTACAACATCAACTAAATCTGCTTTATTCACAATTTCTCCTTGGTATATTGATACCCATTGCGGGTAATATTTCGTGAAATTCTCCATGTAGGCCACCAAACCCACCCAGCACCTACGTTTTACTGATTTCCTTTTTTATTATCCTTAACTCCCTGGATCCGGGGTGGAAATATTAAAACCCGGGAAACCCTTATAGCAAGCGGTTTTTTTCTTTGTCAAGCCTGTTTGGCCAACATGGATCAATTATAAAACACCAGCCTCCCAGGCCCAATGGGCAAATATTCATATCAAACAACACACTGACTCAAAAAACTCTCCCATTAGGTCACATACCTGGGAATTAAACGGGTTTAAAAAAAACCCACAAGAGAGCCCGTAGAGCCGGCATTCTCAGTGAGCTGTCACCTGGTCTTCAGATATCTTGTTCCTTCTGCCCTTGGTTTTTTTGTTTGTTGACCCCTTGCCGGTAATGGGCTTAGGCACGCTCACTAATGCTCTATCGAGAACCTCATCGATCCAGCGTACCGGTATGATCTCCAGACCCTCCTTTACATTGCGAGGAATTTCAACCAGATCTTTTTCATTCTCTGCCGGAATAAGTACACAATTTATCCCGCCTCGATGAGCGGCAAGTAATTTCTCCTTCAGCCCTCCAATAGGAAGCACCTCTCCCCGCAAAGTAATTTCACCGGTCATCGCCACATCGGCGCGAACGGGAATATCGGTCAAGGCTGAAAGGATCGCAGTACACATCCCTACACCTGCACTTGGGCCATCCTTTGGAGTGGCCCCCTCGGGAACATGAACATGGATATCACGATTTTGGTAGAAATCAGGGTCTATGCCGTAGATTTCAGAACGGCCGCGAACAACACTCACAGCCGCCTGAATTGACTCCTGCATCACTTCACCAAGCTTGCCGGTAAAGATATGTTTCCCTTTTCCCTGCATGACTGTCGATTCAATAGTAAGCAGTTCGCCCCCCATCTCTGTCCAGGCAAGCCCGGTCACCAGACCAACCCTGTTCTTCTCTTCAGCCATTCCATAACGGAATTGGCGTACCCCAAGATACTTTTCCAGGTTTTTTCGGGTAATCACTGCCTGTTTTCGCTGGCCGGAGAGTAATAGCTCTTTTGTCACTTTCCGGCAAATTTTGGCAATCTCCCGTTCCAGACCTCGAACTCCTGACTCCCGACTGTAGTAACGCACTATGTCTGTAATCACACTCTTGGGTATCTTAATCTCATTTTCCTTGAGGCCATTGTTCTCCCGTTGTTTGGGAACCAGATAACGAATAGCAATATTGATCTTCTCATCTTCTGTATAGCCTGAGATCCGAATCACCTCCATTCGATCAAGAAGTGGCCCCGGGATATTGAGGGTGTTGGCTGTTGCCACAAACATCACTTCGGAAAGGTCATAATCAACCTCAAGATAGTGGTCACCAAAGGTGTGATTCTGTTCCGGATCCAGCACTTCAAGCAGAGCTGATGAGGGATCTCCTCTAAAATCCATCGACATCTTGTCGACCTCATCAAGCATGAAGAGCGGATTTCTGACTTTGGCTTTGGAGAGGTTCTGTACAATCTTCCCGGGCAGGGATCCAATATACGTTCTGCGATGACCCCGAATTTCAGCCTCATCACGCACCCCGCCAAGAGACATCCGTAGAAATTTCCTGTTGGTGGCTCGGGCAATTGACTGGCCAAGCGATGTTTTGCCTACTCCGGGAGGGCCTACCAGACAGAGGATGGGGCCCTTTAGTTTTCGGACACGCTGTTGTACTGCCAAATATTCAAGGATCCGCTCCTTGACTTTATCAAGCCCATAATGGTCCTCTTCAAGCACCTGTTCGGCACGTTTGAGATCTTTTCGAACCTTGCTTCGTTTCTTCCAGGGGACTGCGAGCAACCAGTCAATATAGTTACGCACCACTGTCGCTTCAGCAGACATTGGCGACATCATCTTCAGCTTTTTGAGCTCACCCTCTGCCTTCTCAAGGGCCTCTTTGGACATTCCTGATTCGGCTATTTTTGAAGCCAGTTCATCAAGCTCGTTAGTTCCATCCTCCATCTCACCAAGCTCTTTCTGAATCGCTTTCATCTGCTCGTTGAGGTAGTACTCGCGCTGGCTCTTCTCCATCTGCTTCTTGACCCGGCCACGGATTCTTTTTTCCACCTGCATCAGGTCAATTTCAGATTGCATCACGCCAAGGATATATTCCAGTAGCTCCTTTGCATCCAACATCTCAAGGATCTTCTGCTTATCCTCTATTTTCAATGTCAGGTGGGCAGCCACTGTGTCGCCCAAACGGCCCGGGTCCTCAATGCCGCTTAAAGAGGTGAGGATTTCCGGAGGGATCTTGTTATTGAGTTTTACGTAGCGATCGAACTCAGCGAGCACCGTCCGCATCAGCACTTCCGTCTCCAGTTCGGTGGGTGCAGTTGTCGTCACCTCTTCGGTCTCGGCGATAAAACACTCTTCAGTCTCAACAAACTGAACCAGCTTTGCCCTGCTCTCGCCCTCAACCAACACCTTTACTGTTCCATCAGGTAGTTTGAGCAGTTGTAGAATACTGGCAAGAGTACCCACCTTGTAGATGTCATCAGGTTCAGGATCGTCTTTCATGGCGTCACGCTGAGCGAGCAACAAGATCTGTGTGCCTGACTCAACCGCCTTCTCCAGAGCGACAATTGATTTCTGACGACCGACAAAAAGAGGGATTACCATATACGGAAAGACCACTACATCTCGTAGTGGCAGAACAGAGACGTTTGATTTGCTGCTAATGGGTGCTTTGGTCACGTATTCACCTTGAATTGTGGGGTAATTATGTAGAAATACCCTCTTTCTGTGATGAAAGAGGCCCTATTAGAGCTTAAATGGGGACTTTTGTCCTCATTTTCAAGAAAAAAAGCTTAAAAAGTGACCACTTTTTAAGCTTTTTATGTCATCAGGCTCAGATTGAAAGAAAGAGAAAGGTTAACTTGAGGTTGACGCGCTCCGTTTGCTCGTCTCTTCATAGATATAGAGTGGTCGAGACCCCTCACGAATCACGCTTGAGTCAACGCTTACTTTCTGGACCCCCTCCAGTGAAGGCAGCTCATACATTGTCTCAAGCAAGGCCTTCTCCATGATCGAACGCAACCCTCTTGCCCCGGTTTTGCGTGCCATTGCTTTGGTCGCAATCGCTTTGAGAGCATCCTCACGAAACTCAAGCTCCACCCCTTCAAGATGAAAGAGCTTCTGATACTGTTTTACCAATGCATTTTTAGGTTCAATCAAAATTTCAATCAGTGAGTCCTTATCAAGCTCTTCCAGAGTAGCCACGACAGGAAGCCGACCGACAAATTCCGGTATCAGCCCATAGCGAATCAGGTCTTCAGGTTCGAGATTGAGTAACAGTTCGCCGACACGATCGCCCTCTGATTTACTGTGAATCTCGGCGCCAAAGCCTATTCCGCTCTTTTCGGTTCTCTCCTGAATTACCTTCTCAAGCCCGGCAAAAGCCCCGCCACAGATAAACAGCACATTACGGGTATCGACCTGAAGAAATTCCTGCTGGGGGTGCTTCCGCCCGCCCTGGGGAGGGACCGAAGCCACTGTGCCCTCGATGAGCTTGAGCAGCGCCTGCTGTACACCCTCTCCGGAGACATCCCGGGTTATTGAGGGGTTATCCGACTTGCGAGAGATTTTGTCGATTTCATCAATGTAGACAATACCAACCTGGGCCTTCTCAACATCATAGTCACACTTCTGGAGCAGCTTCTGAATAATGTTCTCTACATCCTCACCCACATACCCCGCCTCAGTGAGGGTGGTGGCATCAGCGATTGTAAAGGGAACATTCAGCTGCCGTGCCAGTGTTTCTGCCAGCAGTGTTTTTCCCGAGCCGGTTGGACCGATGAGCAGAATATTGCTCTTGGTGATCTCAACCTCTCCAATCGCATCCTCATTCTCTATTCTCTTGTAGTGGTTGTAGACAGCCACCGAAAGCACTTTTTTGGCATTTGCCTGACCGATCACATACTGATCAAGACTGAAATGGATCTCCTGGGGAGAGGGGAATTTATCCTGCCCCTCTTCAGAGCCGGCCTCATCAGCCTCTTCACGAATTATATCGTTACACAGTTCAACACACTCATCACAGACAAATACAGATGGCCCAGCGATGAGTTTTCTTACCTCATGCTGGCTTTTTCCACAGAACGAACAATAGAGAATCTTATCGTTGGTTCCATCATCTTTGTTATCAGACATATCGTTACCTTCTAAGCTCTTGGTGTTATTGGGAAGCTATGTTGAGGTTAAAAACCCACTGCGACACAACAATCCGGCAGATGATTCAGTCTGCTAGGGGTAAAAGATGCAACTTCCTGAATAATTTTGCAACCCTTGCCGTTCAGGGCAACCCTATGCTCTTGTGGAAATAACCTCATCTACCAGGCCAAATTCAACGGCTTCTTCAGCATCGAGGAAGTTATCTCGTTCGGTATTTTGCTCAATCAACTCAAGCGACTTCCCGGTATGGTTCTGAAAGATCTGATTGAGGCGCTCCCTGACACGGAGAATCTCCCTTGCATGGATATCAATATCAGTAGCCTGGCCCTGAAATCCTCCCAGGGGCTGATGGATCATCAGCCTGGAGTGAGGCAGTGCAAAACGCTTCCCGGCAGCCCCTCCCGCAAGAAGAAGTGCCCCCATACTGGCGGCCTGGCCGATACAGACAGTACTGACCTGGGGTTTGATAAACTGCATGGTGTCATAGATGGCGAGACCGGCATTGACCGCCCCACCCGGGCTGTTGATGTAGAGGTTGATATCCTTATCGGGGTTTTCAGACTCAAGAAAGAGTAACTGCGCAACCACCAGGTTGGCCATATGATCCTCAACCGGGCCAACCAGGAAGATGACCCGCTCCTTGAGCATTCTTGAGTAGATGTCATAGGCACGCTCGCCGCGACCTGTCGTCTCGACCACCATTGGGATCAATCCCACCCCTTGTGGCTGAATCACACTCTCATCCATCTTATTCTCCTTGTTTGATCAACTCCGTTGATCACTCATTATCTGCCGCGGCGTCAGGTGCCGGTGGATTCATGAATGTCTCATAATCCATCTCTTTCACCTCTACCGTTGCCTTCTCAAGCAGGGCATCGATCACCTGCTCTTCGATGACCAGGGCTTCCACCTGAGCCGCTCTATTACGATCAGACATATACCACTGGACAAATTCTGCCGGCTTCTCATAACTGCCTGCCATCTTCTCAACTTTTCCTCGTACGCGCTGACCATCGGGCTGCAGTGAGTGCTCATTCACAATCTCTCGGATCACCAATCCCAGGGTGACTCTTCGACGCGCCTCCTTCTCAAGAGCTCCTCGATCGATATGCTCATCTTTGAACGCCATTCCCTGGCGCTCAACTTCAGCCTTCTGAGTCGAGACCATCTGATCGATCTCACTCTCCACCATGGCTGAAGGAAGTTCAATGGGATTTCGTTCAAGAAGTTCACCCATCACTTGAGCCCTGACATGGGCCTGTATACGGTCTTCCAGCTCCCGGCCCATGTTCTGTTTAACTTCTTCACGAAATTTCTCAACCCCGCCCTCAGCAACCCCGAAGGATTTGGCAAATTTCTCATCAATCTCCGGAAGATGGGCTCTACCCACCTCTTTCATGGAGACCTCAAATTGGGCCGCCTTGCCAGCAAGCTGGGTTGCCGGATAGTCCTCAGGAAATGCCACCTCAATACTATTTTCTTCTCCGGCAGACATCCCGATCAGACCGTTTTCCATATCTTTGAGGACATGTCCGGTTCCAATTTCAACCGCAAAGTCCTTGCCCTCTCCATTCTCAAAGGGTTCACCATCAATAGAGCCCACAAAGTCGATAACCACCCGAGTGCCCTCTGCTGCCGGTTCTTCGATCTGTTCCCATTCCGTCCGCTGTTTCCGCATCACCTCGATGGTGCGATCAATATCCTCTGATGAGACTTCGCTCACAGGTTGTTCTACCTTGGCGCCCTCTATTGTGGTCGCCTCGATTTCAGGAAAGACCTCAAACGTGGCGACATACTCGAGATCCTCTCCTCTCTCCATGTTTTTGGGCTCGATATTGGGGCCCCCGGCCGGGATCAACTCTTCCTGTCCCAGCGCTTCGCTGTAGCTTGACTGAATCAGGTCTCCAACCACCTCTTGCAAGACCTGGCCGCCAAATTTCTTTTCGACAATGTTCTTTGGCACCTTGCCAGGCCTGAACCCAGGTAGTTTTACCTGCCGGCTCAGTTTCTGAAAACGAGAGTTGATCTCCTCCTCTACTTTTGCTGCCGGGAGTGAGATAGTGAGACGGCGACCAAGTGTGCCTGTGGTTTCAACATTAACCTGCATCATTCTTTCCAATTTAAGTAATAATTTTCAGTATATTACAACCCATCATCCAGACTGGGCTGGGTGCATTTCCCGGTGTGGTGCGAAAGGGGAGACTCGAACTCCCACGGGTTTCCCCACTAGAACCTAAATCTAGCGCGTCTGCCAATTCCGCCACTTTCGCCGCATACCGCGATAAAGAGGCCGGATTTTACCGGACTCCACCCCGCTCAGGAAGCACCAAGAGAGATAGATTTTAAATCCCCCCGGGCCGAGACGGGGCTCTGTGGCGGCATGGAGTATGGATCACTCTTTGTTGGGGCGAATAACGGGATGGTGGGCCGTGCAGGGATCGAACCTGCGACCCGCTGATTAAGAGTCAGCGTTAACTAAACTAAATTACCTTTAATTTATAACATCTTAGAAAATGATCCATCACCGGGATCAATTCTGACAAGTGCTATTTTGGGTGCTTAGTTGCTATTGAGCGTTATGATGCATTACCCACTCACTACACAGTGGTTGACGGATTACTCTCTACGAATTATTGGGGTAGCTTTACGATCAGCTGACGGCGCCCACTAAGTGGAAGAGACTGATCTTAAGATCGCCAGACCCACCCTTAAACTAGTCCGGGACTAAGCTCTCCTCGTAGAACTGGAAGTACTGCTGGATTCGACCTTCGAGAATCCTTCGCAACATAGCGGCGCCGTCAGCTGCCCGCTCGTGCATCAGAATCTCCGCAGCGAGTATGCGTTGTGAGCTGTCGTCTATTACTCCTGATATTTTGCCCGTTGTCGGGTTGAGGTAGTAGCTGTCGCCGAGTTCGTCGATGCCATTTCGAGCCGCCTCCGCCGACTTCTCAAAAGCGCCAACCGCCAAGAATTCGCTTGAGAGTTGTGACCAAGCCATAGCCCCAGCCAGCATCGCGTGTGGGGGGTTATCCCTATCGATCTCGCCAGCAACGACTGCATGGATTGTGCCCACGGCGCTGCGACGGGACAAGTCCCTTAAAGCCTTGATCTGCCACAACCCCGCAATGGTCTTGGTGACTACGATGGCGGATGGTTGAGAACCGGGGGGAGATTGCTCGGCCCAGACCGCGCCGTGAAGGAACAGGAAAAACGCGATCCACACAGCTATTGTGACCTGCTTAAAGTTCCATTTATTCAACGACTGCAAGCCCTGTAACTGGTTGATTTAATGAGTCTATCAGACATGGAACGGCTGTCTGTTGTTTTCTATGTCCACTCGCTGGTTGGCATTCTATTCTCCACTACCACTTACGCCTGGGTAAACATTATCCACAGGGGGAACTGGACTATTAGATTTATCGTTATTTCTTTTCCGTCCCGCGGTTGTCAATGGTTTGTTTCTGGAGTATTGCAACCCGTATTGATCTGGGCTACTTCCTACTATTAACGCATAGACTCCCTCATAAAGACCTAACTCGAAACCTCCCGCCACATCGTCCAACTCCTCATCACTCAATTCCGCCGCCTCCTGTAAGTCCTCTAATGTAAACTCACAACCACATTCAGCGCCTAGAGCGATCAGTGATTCGGTGTCTATCCCATCACCGAACTTTGCCTTTAGTTCCTCACTACCGGCGACCTGATTCATAAACTGCTCTAGATTCTCTTTGCTCATGATGGTTCTCCTTTGGTATGCCTCAGGATAATCTTAGACCTAATGCAGGGTTGTTGCCAGAAAGAAGGTGAAATGCTGGGTATCCCCTGAACTCCGTTGCTGTGTGGTAATAACGCTTGAAAACAGCCGCCAATTGGAGCAAATTGTGTGTTGGTGATTGAAATCAGAAGAGATGAGGGGAGTGATGTGAAACAGACAACGACAGGGTTTAGGGGCCCAAGATCTCTCCTCTGCCAAAAGCAAATCCCTATCCCTGCAGCAATAGCGGGTTGGTGTGCCGGGTCGCGGTTGTAGTACCGCGTCGTTGGCCACTACATTGACGCAACTAGCGATGGGATTGGAGAAATGAAAACCAGCGGGCATCTTCTTTGTTTCCTAGGGTCGATTCTGCTGACTTTTCTGGGGCAAGGTATCTCTCTTGCTGAGGACGAGGAAGAAAAGAAAGTCACTGTTTATAGTCTGCAACAGGAAGGTTGGAAAATCATCGAAAGCGACACTCACGAGGAAGTACTTCTTGGGTTACCGCCGTATGAACTCTTGAGGCGAGTGATCTCACTAACAACCTATTGGTTGCAGCGCGACAAAGAAGAGATTGTTTGCCAGATTCGCTACGACAGCCAGCTCGACAGACTACAGGAGAAATGTGGTGACAGGCACCCAATTCCTGAAAATGGCGACGCGTAGGTTTTATATTCGTCGGGGAGGACTTTGATCTTGGAGAAAGTTGAAATGGATACGAACTTCCAATGATTGCTGGGGGAGGACACCGATCTCACAATTCTTGGGCCAGCGGGACATGACAACAGACCAAGACATACGCTACGTTCACGGTTATTCTGCGCGGGAAACAGAACGACTGTACGATCAGGCAGGTTCCGTCAAGGATTTGATCCATTCGGATACTGCGTATCCTGTCGGCTCTGTCATACTCGAAGCCGGCTGCGGTGTCGGTGCGCAAACACTTACTCTTGCGCAGAACAGTCCGGCGGCCAAATTCATTTCAATAGACTGGTCCGAAGACTCTCTTGCTCTGGCCCGCGATCTAATTCATCGGAAACAGATTTCGAATGTAGATTTTATTCACGCTGACATCTTCGATTTGCCGCTTGACGAGAAGTGCGTCGATCATCTCTTTGTCTGCCATCTTCTGGAGCACCTTGTTGACCCCGTGGTGGGTTTATTGACCCTTCAAAAACATCTGAAAAAAGGTGGATCAATTACTGTTTTTGAAGGAGACCATGGCTCTTGTTATTTTCATCCGGAAACCAAAGAGGCCGTACAGGCCTGGAATTGTCTGATTGAAGTGCAAAAGAGGTTTGGCGCAAATTCTCTGATTGGCCGTGAACTGTTTCCCTTAATGAAGGCCAGTGGGTTCCGGAATATTCGCATTGTCCCAAAGATGCTCTACATTGATCAGTCATCCCCGGAGCTCAGGGAGAGTTTTGTGAAAAAGACGATTATTCCAATGGTAGAAGGAGTCAAAGCACAATCCTTGAGTCTAGGCCTCATCGATGAGGGGATATGGCAAAAGGGGATTGAGGACCTACACCGAACACAAACAGATGAAGGCGGCGTCTTCTGTTACACGTTCTTTAAGGGAACAGCAATTCGTTAGTTTGCAGTATGACCCCAATTTTCTTGAAGATGGGAACTACGTCCTCAAGCGTTACGATGTCGGGAATTTCGATATAAGCACAGACGATGTGGTCGAACGGGTATGCACGGCATGTCTACAGTCCTAGAAGTTATAGTCGATCGCCTCCGACTCGATCAGAAGGAGCATTTTCTGAATTTGTTTCAGGAGTGTTATGGCGATCATATCGCCAAGCAGACGCGCAGGCGCTTCGAGTGGCAGTATTTTATGAATCCCTATCGCTCGGATATCGAGCGCGATGAGCGCTTGAACATCTATGTGGCCTCGATCGATGGGAAAATAGTCGGTTGTATGGGCTAAACAATGCTATTCAGTGCTATTCAGAATTACCCAAATACTACCCAATTGCGGTATTTGACTGTTAAACAAAAATCACAGAAATTTGGTTATGGAAAGAGTCTCTTTTGGCCTCATCGATGTCTCGTAAGGTCGGTGCGAAAGAGGGAGGCTCTTTCCTCCTTCCTTACAACCCCGGATATTACAGGCTCCGGTCCCGACTCTAATCTGTAGCAATAAACTCGATTGCCTAGATGTTCTAAAGGCGTTCAGGTGGTAATAACGCTTGAAAACAGCCGCCAATT
>DIIC01000053.1:0-1821 GCA_002420425.1 Proteobacteria bacterium UBA5680
CCACCTGATTAAAAGTCAGATGCTCTACCGACTGAGCTAACGGCCCAAAAGCAGCGGTGGATTATGGGAATCTGGAACTCTGGTGTCAATTTGAATTTTATCCGGGAGTAACTACAAAGAGGCGAACCCCTGGTTGGCCAGCCCCTTCATCGTCATGCCTGGGTCAGGGACGGTTTGATTTTGGCAGTAGATGGAAATCAGCCAGGGTATTTCCAACAGCGCTGAAGAAACCTTGCTCATCAAGCAGGTAGTACTGCAACTTCAGGGTAAGGGCAGCCCCAAAGATGATAGCGGCAAGGGTAATAAAAGAGCCGAGCGCCAGTGTCGAAACCCCGGAGACCCCCTGACCGATGGTGCACCCAAGGGAGAGCACCCCACCAAATCCCAACATCATCCCGGCGATGATATGGTTGACCAGATCGCCCTTGTCGGCAAAGCCTTCGATACGAAAAGAGCCGGTGATGAGCCCATAGAGGAAGGAACCCGCCAATATCCCAAATACGACAGCAATGCCGAAGTTTATCTGTGCCCCGGTATAGGTCATGATGTAACTGATGGTGTTTCCGACAGGGGCGATAAAGGTCAGGGCTTCGAGAGGAACAGGATCAAAATCATCGGCCCCGAGGACGCCTGTCACATACCATGCCCCCGCCACCAGGACACCGATCATGACTCCTGCAATCATGTTGTGGGTACTGGCTCTAAAATCACCATCCTTGAAGGCATACCAGAAAGCGGTCAGGCTGATCACCAGAGTGATGCCGATCCTGCTGATATCTCGATCCATACCGGTAATGAAGGTAATCAAGGTGGGGAGACTCTGATCTTCAAGGCCAAATTCCGATAAATCAATGCTTGTGGCCTCAATGCCCTGAAGACGAATAATAGCCAGCAGGCCATAAAGTGTTGTATAGGCAGTGATAGCGAGAACCAGCAGAACCACCAGAGATTTAAGGTTTCCATTGCCGGTTCGTACCAGTGTGCGTTGGCCACACCCGGAGCCCAGGGTCATCCCGATCCCAAAGATGACACCACCGATGATATACCCCAGCCATCCAAAATTGGGGCTCACATAGATCGATTGGGTGAGATCAAACCAGCCCACGGCATGCATCAGTTGACTGGCAAAGACAGCAATTCCAAGTGCCAGCATCCAGGCTCGAAAACGAATCCTGGAACCCATGTAGATCCAGTCGCTGATGGAGCCCATAATACAAAACTGAGTGGCATTTCCGATAGCTCCGAACAACATCGCCCCCATAAAACCCCACAGGGCTACTCGTTGTACCGCTTCTAGCTCATCCATTTGGTTTTCCACCCCAGAGGACGCCAGGCCCGTTTAGATTATTCCGATACGTCCGACTCTCTTCTGCTCTGCCCTTCAGCCGTCACTTTATTGGTCGCTGGCTTGTTGCATCTTTTTTAGCTTAACCTCAGCGGCAACTGCTACCCGGCTTCCCGGAAAACGTTCAATAACAGCCTCAAAAGTTGCCCGAGCTTCATCTTTGGCACCAATATCATACTGAATTCGACCAATCTTCAACATTGCGTCCGGTATGCGTTCACTTTCAGGATATAGGCTAAGAACACGTCGATACCCCTTCAGAGCGGCCTCAAAATCACGGGTCACGTAATTGGCTTCAGACATCCAATAGTCCGCATCGTCAGCCAGCAGACTCTGGGGATAGGTTTCGACCAGTGTTTTGAAAGTAGCGATCGACTCTGTGTACTGGCCTGTTTTCAGATAGCCAAACGCTTCATCATAGAGCGCCTGTTCTGCAATCGGATCAGAGGGTACTGAAGGAGGTGCGGGTGCGGGTG
>DIIC01000053.1:2159-39650 GCA_002420425.1 Proteobacteria bacterium UBA5680
GGGTGTGGGTGCCGGTGTTGGCGCTGTTGTTGGTGTCGGAGTTGGTGCAACCGGGATGACTACCCCTCCTGTAGCAACCACTTCATCGCCTTCTGTTGTTGAGGCCGTTCCTTGACTCATGTCCTCTTGATTGTTCTCTGCAACCTTTACTTCGGTAATGATCTGGGCACCCTCTGCCTGAGAGAGTGGCTCCATCTTATGAATGAGAGAGTCCTCAGGAATCTCCTGACGCCCTGATGGAGCCTGAGCCATGCGCTCTCTCACTCGCAGGCGTTGATCAAGATCATCATAAAGGTCGCGCTGACGCTGATTGAGTCTCTCGAGCTCAAAATTCTGCATTTCCACCTGGCCCTGAAGATCCTTGAGCTGAGCCTGCAACTCTTCTATCTGGGTAAGCACCTTTAGTGCATCACCACTGAGTGGGGGAGGGACGACTACATGCTGTGGCGCCTCTACCTTGGGCTCAGCTTTGGGTTCAACCTTGGGCTCTGGTTCCGGAACAAGTTCTGGATTGGGAAGAGGTTGCTGACCCGCACAACCTGTCCCCAACAGAATGCTGACAAGCAAAAAGCCAAGCCTGACAGCTAATGAACGACCTGGATTAAATACCTTCATTCAACCCTTCGATCAGTTGCCGTAGAGTAACTCAACCCGGCGATTCATCCCCCAGGCGCTATCATCATGACCCAGAGCTGCTGGTCGCTCTTCACCATAGGAGACCGTCTGAATGGTGCCCTCACCTACCCCAAGGACCTGAAGAACCCTGGAGACGGACTTGGCCCGACGCTCACCGAGTGCCAGGTTGTACTCCCGGGTTCCACGCTCATCGGCATGGCCTTCCAGAGTGAGGCGGATACCCGGATTGATAATCAGGTTGCTGGCATGGGCTTCAAGAATGGCTTGTGACTCTGCGGTGATATCAGCACTGTCATATTCAAAATAAATCACTCTCAAAGCGAGCAGATCTTCACCCGCTTGGCCCTCAGCACCATCTTCTGATGCGGCATCGGCTGTCTCATCGTCTTCAAGTACTTCACCGATGGTTCCCTCTTTGCTTCCGACTCCCAGGGCCGTTGCCCCCGCTTCAGCTGCGGCATCAGCAACCTCGGCAGCATTGATCTCTTCTTCCGTGGTGCTACACCCTGCCAGCACCAGACCAAAAAGTGCAACCAAAATTAACTTTGTTTTTAATGACATGTCCTATTTTCTCCAATGGTTATCGATTGTATGGGGCCCAGTCGGGTTCTCTTACATCTCCCTCCCTGAACTTTAACAGATTGCTTACCCGTCCGTCTGCTGAGACGGCTGACAAAACGCCACGATTTTGAGAATCAGTGGCGTAGAGCACCATCCCACCATTGGGGGCAAAGCTGGGTGATTCATCAAGCTGGCTACGGGTCAGCTCCATGATTGAACGGCTGGCAAAATCGTAGATCGCAATCCGGTAGCCTTTTCCCTGGTTGGTAACGAGCACAAGCTGGCTTCCGTCCGGGGAGTAGGAGGCCCCGGCATTGTACTTGCCCTGAAAAGTAATACGCTCAGGACGGCCTCCACTGGCAAGCACCCTGTAGATCTGGGGTTTGCCGCCCCGATCTGAAGTGAAGACAAGATACCGCCCATCCGGAGACCAGGCGGGCTCCGTATCAATCGCAGTATGACGGGTGATTCGCTGCAGCTTCTTACCGAGGATGGTCATGACATAGACCTCCGGATTGCCATCCCGGGAGAGGGTCATCGCCAGTTGTTTCCCGTTCGGAGACCAGGCGGGAGCACTATTAATCCCTTCAAAACTTGCAATCTCCGCCCTCTTTCCACTCTTTATGTTCTGCAGCCAGACTGTTGAGCGACCCCCTTCAAAGGAGACATAGGCGAGAATCCGGCCATCCGGTGACCATGAAGGGGAGAGGATGGGTTCTTTTGAATCGAGCATCGTTTTTTCATTGAAGCCATCTGAATCCGCTATCTGGAGCAGATATCGCAACCCCTGGCTGGGCGTCTTGACTACAGTGATGTAGGCAATTCGAGTATCAAACGCCCCACGCAAGCCGGTGAGTTCCTTATGGATAATATCGGCAATTTTGTGGCCGATACTTCGCAACTCGCTGCGTGAGACCTTCCAGACATAGCCCACCATCTGTTTCTGCTTAAAGACATCAATCAGGCGGAAACGAACCTCAAATTGATCAGGACCGATGCTTCGCAATTTCCCAATAACCAGTGCCTCGGCCTTAAGAAGTCGCCAATCCTTGAACCTGATCTCGGTCAGAGAGTGGGGGCGACTGAGGAAATCCCGCTTTGGCAGGCTCTCAAACCGGCCACTGCGGTTAAGATCTAAAGAGATGACCTCCCTCAGATTGGCGGGTTGTACCCCTTCGCCACTCCATTGAAACGGCACTACAGCAATGGGTATCCCTGCTTCAATTCCCTTGTTGATCTCAATCGTTAGAACAGCTCTTGCTGGAGAGGCAACGGCCAACAAAATGACTGTTATTAGTACTCTAGACCACATATGTCTCTATCCTATGCTGAATCCGGGTTAAAGAGAAAATTAAACACCTTAATATACTCAAAAAATCGAGGATCAAGTGGAATAGGCAGTGGAGTGGCCTTGTTCACAGCTGCAATCGCCGTTCTGTCAAAGTTCTCATCTCCACTTCCCCTGACAATCACTGCGGACAAGACCTCTCCTCGTGCTGATACCTTCACCTTGATCAATACTGTCTGACCCGTCTTGTAACTTGGGGGTTCAATCCAGTTTTGACTGACTTTGTTCCCAATCAACCTGGAATAACGCGAAAGCGCCTCAGAGGCCTCATTTTTAATCTGCTCTTGGCGCTGCTGTGCCAATCGAAGCTCTTCCTTGCGCTTTCGCTCTGCCTCTGCCTTCTTCCGGGCTGCCGCCTCTTTTCTCTTTTTCTCTGCCAGCTTCTTCTTTCTGGCAGCCTCTTCGTGTTTTTTCTTCTCGGCCAGTTGTTTCTTTTTGGCAGCCTCTTCGCGTTTTTTCTTCTCGGCCAGCTGTTTCTTTTTGGCCGCTGCTTCACGTTCTTTCTTCTCAGCCAGTTTCTTTTTTCTGGCCGCCTCTTCTTTCTTCTTTTTTGCGGCCAGTGCCTGATCGGCCTTCTTCTTTTTTACCTTTGCCTGTTCAATCTTGTGCTGCGCTTCGGCTTGTTGCTGTTTCTTGATCTTTTCCAGTTTTTCCTCTTCTTGCTTCTGTCTCCTTTTCAGTTCAAGGTTTTTTTTCTCCAGCTCAAGTTGCTGATTCCGCTTTTCTTGAATCTCGGCCTCACTGACAGCGATGGCCTTTATGGGCTCAACCTGCTTTTGCGGTGCCGGACGCAATTTCACTGTTCCGCTCCAGCCGAGGCTGATAGAGAGCAGGCCGGCAATGGCAAGATGGATAACAACAGAGAGAAATCCACCACGCATCAGGAAAGCCCTGCGACCGCCTCGCCCCGCCACCGTCCTACTTTCCTCCTTCGGGTGTATGGGTCACAAGCCCTACACTGGGGACCCCAGCTTGCTGTAACAGTACCATTGCTTTGACAACCACCTGATACTCAACCTCTTTGTCTCCCCTGACCAGAAAGAGTGTATCCGGCCTGTGTCGCAGTACCGCCGCGGCTTTGGCATAAATTTGTTGGCCCTTTGATGGGCGTTTATCCTCGTTGACGAAGTACCTCCCATTGGCATCGACAGTAAGAACAAAATTTTCCTGATCATCACTCTCGACCTGGCGAGCTTCTGCCTCTGGAAGATCCACTTTCACCCCTTCGGTCAACATGGGAGTGGTCACCATAAAGATCACCAGCAAAACCAGCATCACATCAATATAGGGGACGACGTTGATCTCCGACATCAGTCGTTTCTTACGGTGTTGGATCAACCGGGTTGAAGACATCTCCTATCTTCCTCTGCTGTGGCTTACCAGGCTCAGGAACTCTTCAGCAAAGACATCGTACCGGGTTGCCAGACGATCAGCTGCATTGGAATATCGGTTGTAGGCAATGACCGCAGGAATTGCAGCAAATAACCCCATCGCCGTGGCAATCAAGGCTTCTGCGATACCGGGGGCTACGGTGGCTATGGTAGCCTGCTGCATCACACCCAGTGAGCGGAATGAGTTCATAATTCCCCAGACTGTACCGAAGAGGCCGACATATGGGCTGGTCGATCCTACCGTTGCCAGAAAAGAGAGGTGGGTTTCGAGAATCTCGACCTCTCGTGAGAGTGCGACACGCATCGCCCGATGAACACCTTCAACCAGATCTTTACTGCTGTCAGGCAACCGGGCAAGACGTTGATACTCCCGGTAACCGGCCATAAAGACACTCTCCATCCCTGCCGTCTCATCTTCATTCTGACGGCACTCGCGATAGATCTGTGAAAGATCTCCCCCAGACCAGAAGGTATCTTCAAATTCATCAGCCGCCTGGGTGAGTGCTTTCATCGACAACCATTTGTTAAATATCATCGCCCAGGAGACGAGAGAGGCCACCAGCAACAACAGCATGACCAACTGAACAAGGAGACTGGCCTCAAGAATCAGTGAGACTAATGAGAGGCTTTCGGTGGCTGTTTGGAGTTGTAGCGCGCCTTCCATGGTCAGGGGTTCACCGTTTCAGTTTCAGTATTTGTGGGAGAATTTAGATAATTCAATGGTAATGTACTCTCTTAAGATGCAATTAATATGGTTTTTTTATCTTTCTATTGTTTCCAGTAACCGGGCCAACTCTCTGGGCAACCTCCTGGGTCTCAGTGAAGCGCTGTCGACAGTAGCTATCCGGAAAATGCCGCTACAAAGAAGATCTCCCCCCCGATTTACCTTTTGAGAGAGGGAGAGTGAAGCTCCTCCAGACTTTACATTTTCGACACTCACTCCAAGATGGTCCCCAAGCTCTGCTGGCTGATGGTATTTCAGTGATGCCTCACTGACAACAAACTGAAGCCCTGCTTCCCGATCAAGCCAGCTGACACCCACTCCAAGCGAATCCAGCCACTCGGTACGGGCCCGCTCCATAAATCGAAGATAGTTCGCATAGTATACAACGCCGCCGGCGTCCGTATCCTCGTAATAGATCCGTACGGGATGAATAAAGTGACTGTTATTTGTCATTTCCTGGCCTGAGGTAGAGAGCGGCCGGCCCTGGCTCCCCGGGGAGTCTGCCACTCCTCAACCTCTTTCGCAACTTATTGTAATCTTAATAGGATTTCTGTTTCTTTTAGATTTTCCAACACCTCTTCTTACCCTTTATTGAGAGAGGAATCGAGAGTTCTTTTGCAATGTTATAACATAACATTTATTATTCCTCCCCACAAACTCGTCTCCCCCTTTTAACTATCAATGGAATTACCCCAAAAGTGAATAACCCAAGTCAATATCTTCTGCTTCTCTGGCTCGCCATCCCTGTTGCAGCTCTGGCGGCGCCACTTAATGTCTTTGTTACTGTTCCGCCACTGAAAACCTTTGTCAAGACAATAGGGGGGGAGAAGATTCGGGTCTCATCGATGATAAAGCCGGGCCAGAATCCCCATACTTTTTCACCGACACCTCAGCAGATTACCGCTTTAGCCAACGCTTCTCTCTATCTGAAAAGCAGCGATCTTTTTGAAAGAGCGTGGATGTCGCGAATCCGTTCAGTCAACCCCGGGATGAAGGTAGTGGAAATCAATCCCGCGCCCAATGCCCTGGAAAGTGATGATGGCCAAGACCATCACCATGAGAGTGATCCTCATTTCTGGACCAACCCTAAAACAGCAATTGCGATGGCTGATGCGATCGGTAACGCTCTGATCGCCATTGACCCGGCCCATGCTGACCTCTACAAAGAGAACCTCAACCAATTCACTACCACCCTCTCCAGCGTTGATGACCAAATCAGGCACAAACTGAGGGGTCTAAAAAAGACCACCTTTTTGGTTGTCCATCCCGCCTGGAGTCACTTTGCCAATGCTTACAATCTAACTCAGGTTGCTATTGAACATGAGGGCAAGCCGCCTGGGGGCAGAGCGATGGCAGCACTTATCGAATTGGCGAAGAGAGAAGAGATAAGCGTAATAATCACCCAGCCCCAGTTCAGCCAACAATCCGCCAAACAACTTGCCGACGCCATTGATGGAGAGATCGTTACCGTCGACCCACTCTCTTTGGAATACCAAAAGACACTGCTGAAAATGGCTGATCTGATTGCCCGGGGAGCGAAATAGTGCTCCTCCGCAACACTGCCATTGAGCTGCAGTCGGTCTCTTTTGCGTATCGCTCTTTTCCTGTACTTGAAGAGGTCAGCCTGAGGGTGGAGGATGGTGAGTTTCTCGGCATCGTTGGCCCTAATGCCGGTGGCAAAAGTACGCTGCTCAAATTAATTCTGGGATTGCTTCATCCTCATGCAGGAACCATTGATGTTCTTGGGGGTCGTCCAGCTGAAGCGCGCCAGAAGCTTGGGTATGTCCCCCAGCATCCCAGTTTCCCGAGAGATTTTCCGATCACGGTTGAGCAGAGCGTGCTCCTGGGTCGTCTTGGAACAGGTCGCCGAAGACCTGGCATTCTCTCTCCAGGGCGCTATACCAAAAGTGACCGCAATGCCGCCTTTGAGGCCTTGACTGAAGTTGAGGCTGATGGCCTTGCCAACCGACAGATTGACAGTCTCTCCGGAGGGCAGTTGCAGCGGGTTCTCCTGGCAAGGGCGTTGGTCAGTGAGCCTGCCATCCTGATCCTCGATGAACCGACTGCCAACATAGACCAACGCATTGAGAGTGATATTTTTGATCTCCTCAAACGTCTCAATGTGAGAATGACTATTCTCGTGGTCTCCCATGATATTGCCTTCATCTCAAGCTATGTGGAACGGGTCGCCTGTATCAATCGCTCTTTAGTCTGTCACCCCACCGATGCTATCGACGGCCAGGTCATTCAGGACCTCTACGGTGAAGAGGTCCGGATGGTAGCCCACAACCATACCCATAACCCCCTTACTGAAGAGCATCAATAAAATGAACCCCGGCCAGACAGCCGATAACAAACTCCCTAGTCCTCTGGTCTGGACGCCAACTGGAGTACGACGACCCCGGATCACCTTGCCGGATGAAGCCCATCTGGAGAATCTCTTTTTATGACTCAGTTCCTTTTAGCCCTCACTGAACATAATTTTCTTCAGTACGCTCTTGTCGCTGGGCTCCTGGCCAGCATAGGGTGTGGTGTCATGGGCACCTATGTGGTGGTTAAGCGTATCGCCTTTATTGCAGGAGGAATCGCCCACTCTGTCCTTGGTGGCATGGGTGCTGCTATCTATTTTGGCTTTGACCCACTCACCGGTGCGCTGGGGGCAGCAGTGCTGTCAGCCCTGTTGATCGGTTGGGTTCGGCTGCAGCTGAAGGCCCATGAAGACACCCTTATTAGTGCTCTCTGGGCTATCGGGATGGCTGTTGGAATTCTCTTTATCACCAAGACCCCGGGTTACCAGAGCGATCTTATGGATCTTTTGTTTGGCAATATCCTGCTGGTAACAGAGGAGAGCCTCTGGTTTATGGGCGCACTCGATGGATTACTGCTGATTATCGTTGGAGCCTACCATCGCCAGTTCCTGGCTGTTGTTTTTGATGAGGAGTTTGCCTGCCTGCGCGGTATACCCGTTGCCTTCTTCTATCTGCTCTTACTGGTTCTGGTTGCGATAACCGTTGTCCTCCTGATCCAGGTCGTGGGCCTTATACTGGTTCTTGCACTACTGACGCTCCCCGCAGCCATTGCCGGACAATATGCAAATTCTCTTGGGCGGATGATGCTGCTGGCAACCCTGATCGGTGGGGTGGTGAGCATCTCTGGCCTTGCCCTCTCCTATGAACCCGACCTTCCCCCAGGGCCCACCATCATCCTTTTGGTGGGAGCACTCTATGTGCTCTCTACCCTACTGACCCGGTTTCTCACCCACTACCGAATACCCTATCCAACCAAACGACAAAAAAGAGGAACGAGCAGGGATGAATAAAAAACAGCTCGGTGAAATTATCTCTCGTGCTGAGTCACTCTGTGATCAGCGAGGGGTTCGCTTTACCTCTTTAAGAAAGAGGGTCTTCACCCTCCTCTGCACTTCTGACAAGCCCCTGAGTGCCTATGAGATTCTGGACCTCTTGCGAGCAAGTACCACAAACCCGGCCCCCCCCACTGTCTATCGTGCACTCGATTTTCTTCTTCAACAGAGACTGGCCCACAAGCTGGAGAGTCGTCATGCCTTTGTCGGCTGCTCACACCCGGAGCACCCTCACTCCAGTCAATTCCTGATCTGTGGAGATTGTGGTGATGTCAATGAGATAGATAATTCAGAACTGATCAAGAACCTGGCCTCTACTGAGAAAAAAACGGGATTTAAAACTCGGCGTTCAGTGGTCGAGTTCCTCGGAACCTGTGCGGAGTGTCTCAACAAATAACAGGAAAAGCCCGGCCCACCACTAAAGCAGGTCGTTTTGTCGCCCCTCTCCGGCCGCAGGAGTCAGGCCAAAATGGCTCCAGGTATGGCGTGTAACCATCCGCCCCCGAGGGGTTCTGATCAATAACCCCTGCTGAATCAGATAGGGCTCGACCACCTCTTCAAGGGTTCCTCGTTCTTCACTGAGTGCTGCAGCCAGTGTATCCAAGCCCACCGGGCCTCCGTCAAATTTCTCCATCAGAACGGTCAACAGCTTCCGGTCGAGAACATCAAGACCCCGGTCATCAACCTCAAGCAGCTTCAGTGCCGCTTCGGCAAGGGGGCCGTCAATCGTCCCATCACCCTTGATCTGGGCATAATCCCTTACCCGTCTGAGGAGCCTGTTGGCTATCCGGGGAGTGCCTCGAGCCCGAGATGCAATCATTGCGACTCCCTCTTCATTAGCGGGCACTTCAAGTATTTTCGCCGCTCTGCTGACAATCTGTCCAAGCTCCAATGATGAGTAAAATTCAAGACGCTGAACAATTCCAAAACGATCACGCAGTGGAGAGGTGAGTAATCCTGCCCGAGTAGTGGCTCCTACCAGGGTAAAGGGCGGGAGTGTGAGCTTTATCGAACGAGCTGCTGGCCCTTCTCCGATCACAATATCAAGCTCACAATCCTCAAGTGCGGGATAGAGAATCTCTTCCACGACAGGGCTGAGACGGTGAATCTCATCAACAAAGAGCACATCCCGGGGCTCAAGATTTGTCAGCATGGCGGCGAGATCTCCCGCTTTTTCCAATACCGGCCCCGACGTCTGGCGCAGGTTCACCCCCATCTCATTTGCGATGATGTGAGCGAGGGTGGTTTTGCCCAGGCCCGGGGGACCAAAAACCAGAAGATGATCAAGCGCCTCATCTCTTTGAGTGGCCGCATCAATGAAGATGCCCAGCTGTTCATGGATCTTGGGCTGGCCGATAAATGAATCCAGCCTATTTGGACGAATACTCTCTTCAATCCTCTGCTCTTCGCCCCCTTCACTCTCTGAGTAGGGGGAGACCAGGCGCTCAGAGTCGTTCATCGGCTACCTCCAGAGAAGGTTTGCAATGCCTGGCGGATAATCTCCTCACTGCTCAGCCCCTGATCAGCAACGGCCCGAATTGCTTTGGCTGCATCTGCAGGACGATAGCCGAGCGCCACCAAAGCCCTGATGGCATCTTCAGAGGTGCTCGCTTTACCAGTTCCTGACGGATCAGAATCCTGGAGGCCATCGATAGGCAGCTTACGATCCCGCATTTCGATGACAAGACGATCCGCTGTCTTTCGTCCTATGCCTGGAATTCGGGTCAGACGGGCGGAATCGCCATCTGCGACACAGCAGGCAAAATCATCTGCTGGTATTCCTGAGAGGATTGCGAGGGCCACCCGAGGACCTACCCCATTAACCTTGAGCAACATCCTGAAAAGGTCGCGCTCACTCAGCCGGGTAAAGGCATAGAGCAGATGGGCATCCTCCCTTACCACCAGATGGGTATGGAGGATCACACTCTCACCGATCTTTGGGAGGTCGTAGAAAGTTGTCATCGGGGCCTCCATCTCATAACCCACTCCCTGCACCTCAACCTGAAGTTGAGGAGGATGCTTGAATGAGAGCTTGCCTCTGATAAAACCAATCATAACCTGACCTTAACTCATTGAGGAGCCGCCTGCATCCGCTCATCACCTCGGGCTGAGTGGCTGTGACAGATGGCACAAGCAAGAGCATCTGCTTCATCGGCAGAGGGTTGCTCCCTAAGACCAAGAAGCACTTTAACCATATGTTGGACCTGAATTTTATCTGCACCACCCCGTCCGGTTGTGGCCTGCTTTATTGTCCTTGGACTGTACTCATAAATGGGTAAATTGAGCAGGACACCGCTGCAGATCGCAGCACCTCGTGCATGACCCAAAACAAGCGCTGATCGGGGGTTGCGAGAGATGAAGACCTCCTCTATGGCCATGACTTCAGGGGAGTAGTCCCTGATGATATTACTCACGCCTTCAAAAATAGTTCCCATCCGTTGCGGAAGATCGTTGGCGGTTATTTTTAGGCAACCACTCGCCACATGAACAAGCCTGTCTCCCGTTGCTTCGATAATCCCATATCCGGTAATTCGTGATCCAGGATCAATTCCCAGTACACGCATCAGAGATAAGCTCCAGACCGGTTAACCGGCCTCACTCTCCAGCATTCCTTGTGGAAACACTGCATTGGTATGAACTTCCTGTACATCATCCAGCTCTTCAAGGGCGTCCAGAAGACGCAATACCTTCTCAGCATCATCCTCATCAACTTCAGCACCCGTTGTTGAACGCTTGGTGATTTCTGTATCGGCAAGAGTCAGGCCTGCTTCATTGAGTGCCTTACAGACGCTATCGAAATCATCAGCTGAGGTCACTACTTCAATTACCCCCTCTTGGTCGGTCTCGACCTCTTCCGCCCCTGCTTCAATCGCGATCTCCATCACCTGTTCCTCATCACTGCCGGGGGCGAGATTGATGACTCCGACAGTGTTGAAAAGATAAGCCACGGACCCATCGGTACCTAGATTGCCCCCATGCTTGGTAAAGGCATGACGTACTTCACTGACCGTCCGGTTGCGATTATCTGTTGCACAGTCCACCAGAATGGCGGCACCGCTCGGTGCATAGCCCTCATAGCGAACCTCTTCATAAGAGACCCCTTCCAGCTCTCCAGTTCCCCGTTTTACTGCCCGATCAATGGTGTCCCGGGTCATATTCGAACCAAGCGCTTTATCGATCGCCGCCCTTAAACGGGGATTCGAAGCGGTATCACCGCCACCCTGGCGTGCTGCTACTGTGATCTCCCTAATCAACTTGGTAAAGACCTTGCCCCTTTTTGCATCCTGGGCGGCCTTGCGAAACTTGATGTTGGCCCATTTACTATGACCTGCCATATCCTCTCCCTGACTCTGTAACGCCTGCTACAGATCTAATTTAATGCCCCGCTTCTCCATTCATAATTTATCCCATTGGGAACCTTGATTGCAGTTGATACTAACACTCCAGGCCTCTGTTCTCACTTTTCATATTTTAGAATGAGCACCAGCTCCCTTGGCAATTTCCTCAATTACTTCACGATTTGTCCATGAAAAGACCCGATTTGCCGCCTCTTCACAGGACAGCCAAACCGACTGCCGGTGTTCAGCAGGGTTCAGCCTGACCGGAACTTCTCTCTCCAGTCTGATTGAATAGAGATATTCTCTGTTGTCGATGACATCGGGAGAGTAACGATGGCGCCATGCCGGCAGGATGGGGAAGAGATAACTTCGGTTGCAGTTGACCAGCGCATCTCCTGCTTCGATTCCGGTCTCTTCAAAGAGCTCCCGTCGTGCAGCAACATCAGCCGGCTCTCCCCACTCCAGAGTGCCTGTTACTGACTGCCAAAATCCTTCAGGGGCAACTCGCTCCAGAAGCAGCACCTGAAGATCTTGGGTATAGACCACCACCAGAACTGATTCCGGACGTCGAAATTGAGAACGCCCACTAGCGGTCATTCTTCGCTTGGTGCTTCCTTTACCGGGGGCTTGCGCAGGCGAATTCCCAGCTCTCTCAGTTGGGGCTGATCAACCTCTCCCGGTGCATCGGTAAGCAGGCATGATGCTTTTTGTGTTTTTGGGAAGGCAATAACATCACGAATGGAGTCACAGCCTGTCATCATGGCGGCAATCCGATCCAGGCCGAAGGCAATTCCCCCATGAGGTGGCGCGCCATAGCGAAGCGCCTCAAGCAAAAAGCCAAATTTCTCTGTAGCTTCAGACTCGCCAATTCCCAGCATCCTGAAGACCCGGCTCTGCAGCGTCGTATCATGAATACGAATCGAACCGCCGCCCAATTCACTGCCATTGATGACCAGATCGTAGGCTCTTGACCTGACATCACCGGCATTACTCTCAAGGTTCTCGAGATCATCCGGGTGGGGGGCGGTAAAGGGGTGGTGCAGGGCCTGCCATCGCCTGTTCTCCTTGTCCCACTCTACGAGGGGAAAGTCGACAACCCAGAGGGGCCGCCACCCCTCTTCAATCAACCCACTCTCTTCACCCAGACGCTCACGGAGTGCCCCCAAAACAGCATTAACCAGATCAGCGTCATCCGCTCCAAAAAAGAGAAGATCTCCGGTTTTAACTGCTGTTCGCTCCAGGATTTGGGTTATTACCTCATCGGGCAGGAACTTGAGGACAGGAGATTGCAGCCCCTCTCTCCCTAAGGAGAGGTCATTGATCTTGATATAGGCAAGCCCCTTTGCCCCCAGGCTCTGGGCAAATTCAGTGTATCTATCGATCTGCTGACGAGTGAGGCTATTGCCGCCTGGAAGAGGCAACGCAGCGATTCGACCATCCGGACGGTTTGCCGGCCCGGAGAAGACCTTGAATTCAACCCCGACCATGAGATCCGTCAGATCAACCAACTCAAGAGGAATCCTCAGATCCGGGCGGTCACTGCCAAAACGAGCCATAGCATCCGCATAGGTGATCCGGGGGAAGGGGTCTGGCAGTTCCACTTTAACCACCTCTTTGAAGAGCTGACGCACCATAGGCTCAACCAGGCCCATGACGCTCTCTTCGTCGGTAAATGAGAGCTCCATATCGAGCTGGGTGAATTCCGGCTGTCTGTCGGCCCGCAGATCTTCATCCCGAAAGCAACGAGCGATCTGGTAATAGCGGTCATACCCAGACATCATCAGAAGTTGTTTGAAGAGCTGGGGTGACTGGGGGAGAGCAAAAAACTGACCCTCATGGGTCCGACTCGGAACCAGGTAGTCACGCGCCCCTTCAGGGGTCGATCGTGTCAGGACCGGGGTCTCAACCTCGATGAAACCCTCATTATCCAGAAAATGGCGCAGTGAACGAGTGATGGCGTGGCGCATCGTAAGGTTTTTTTGCATTGATGGACGACGCAGGTCCAGATAACGGTATCGAAGCCGCAGCGCCTCATTGACATCATCCTCATCTTGCTGAAAGGGCGGGGTCTCTGATGAATTCAGTATCTCTATCTCACGCACCAGAAGCTCAACCCTGCCTGTGGGCAATTCCGGATTCTCCGTCCCTTCCGGACGAAGCCTTAACAACCCATTTACCCTTAATACAAACTCATTGCGAACACTGTCGGCAATGGCAAATGCCTCTTCACTATCCGGATCTGCAACCACCTGAGCGAGGCCAGAACGATCACGCAGGTCAATAAAGATAACGCCCCCATGATCCCGTCGGCGATTAACCCACCCACACAGAGTGATCTCCTGATCTATCAGTGATTGGTTAATCTCACCACAATAATGGCTGCGCATTTCCTTCGTCTCTCCTGAATAAAATATGGACTGTTTTTCTCTAACCCGAAGATTCCGGGGTATCGCTCACCTCATCGCTCTCTTTATGAGGCGTCACCACCCCGGTAGTGAGGATCATTTTTAGTCCTTCATCAACACTGATCTCCAGCTCTCTTACATCCTCTCTGGGAACCATGACAAAAAAACCCGAAGTTGGGTTGGGAGTGGTCGGCACATAGAGATGGACCAGTGATTTCCCCAGGCTTTTCTCAAAATCAGCAAATGCATCTCCAGTAACAAAAGCGAGTGTCCACATATCACGGCGAGGCCACTCCACCATGACTACTTTTCTAAATGACTTCCCCTGACCTGAAAACAGGGTCTCAACAATCTGTTTGACTGCTGAGTAGATTGACCTGACAAGTGGAATACGAGCCAGCATCTGTTCCCACAGGCGAACCAGTTGTCGACCGAAAAAATTGGCCACAACAATCCCCGTGAGGAAGACCACCAACAGGGCAAGCAGCATTCCGAGCCCCGGGATATTGAATCCAAACAGCGTCTCAGGTTGATAGGCTGTGGGCAAGAGCAGCAGCGTCCGGTCCATTAAATTGACCAGAAACCGAATCGCAAAGATGGTCACCACAAGGGGCAACCAGACAAGCAAGCCTGCTACCAGATATCGCTTCATGATGAGTTAGTTCCCAGCAGCGGATGCTGAACCAGAGGATTTGGGCTCAGATGAGCTCTCTGCCTTTCCACTGTTATTTTCGGCCTTGTTCTTGGAAGAAGCTTTCTTCCCTTTAAAGTCAGTCTCATACCACCCTGTTCCCTTGAGGCGAAATCCTGATGCAGAAACCTGTTTTTTCAAAGACTCCCCGCCACATTCAGGGCAAAACCTGAGAGGTTCTTCAGCTATTTTCTGCAGTACTTCAAGGTCATGACCGCACTGATCACAACAATATTCATAGATTGGCATTTTAACACCCCACAAAGACATCCCTGCCGGGAAATGGCAAGGATTTTGACAACCGCGAATTATAACTTGAAAAGGGCTTGAACAAAAAAGAATGAGGATTGTAGTGGTCTGTCAAACCAGCAATCCAAAAAATCTACCCTTGTCAGCACCATAAACCCATCTATATTGAACAGGATGGCCCCGTCTCTGTTGTGGCATTGAGGTGTGATTGATCGCAATGGGGAGCGATCAAAAGAAGCCTACTCTCCTGCAACTGTCATTTGGTCAACTAAAATTGATCCGGTTCGCACTGCCCGACGAAGGTCAACATCACTCCCTACAGCCCGGATTCCACGAAACATCTGTTTCAGATTGCCGGCAATGGTGATCTCATCTACCGGGTGGCTGATCTCGCCCTTTTCAACCCAGAATCCGGCCGCCCCTCTGGAGTAGTCACCCGTCACGCCGTTGATCCCATGGCCCAGCAGCTCTGTTACCAGCAAGCCCGTCCCCAGCGCTCCAAGAAGATGGTCAAAATCGAGCTCTCCGGAGTCCAGGGTTAGATTGTGAACACCTCCGGCGTTAGCTGTTGTTTCAAGACCGAGACGTCTCGCTGAATAGCTGTCAAGAACATATCCGTTAAGCACCCCATCCTCAACAATCTCCCGCGAGACCGTTGCCACCCCCTCATTATCAAAACTGGTACTGCCCAGGGCCCTCTTGAGATGAGGCTGCTCATGAATCCTGATGCCGCTCGAAAAAACCTGTTGGCCAAGGCTCTCCTGAAGGAATGACGCATTCCGATAGAGTGCCGAACCACGAATTGCAGCAATGAAATGAGAGAGAAGGCTCGATGCCACCGGAGCTTCAAAGAGGACAGGGACCTGGCATGTTTTCACCTGACGACCCCCCAACCGGCGCAGAGTTCGTTGTGCTGCACGCTGACCAATTATGGCGGGACTATCAAGCTCTGGTGCAAGACGCGAGATGCTGTACCAGAAGTCCCGCTGCATCCCACTGTCACCCTCTCTGCCGATCACGGCACAGCTGATACTATGGCGTGAAGTTTGATTGACGCCTATAAAACCATGGCTGTTGGCATAGATGTGTTGGCCCCCATGGGTAGTGAGTGTTGCGCCTTCGCTGTTGACAATGCGTTTATCGGCATTCCTTGCCGAGGCTTCGCACTCAAAGGCGAGGTCAGAGGCCTCTTCAACCGATAGCTCCCAGGGATGATAGAGTTCAAGATCCGGGAATGAGGTTGCCAAACGATTTTGATCTGCCAATCCATTGGCCTTGTCTTCAGCCGTGTAACGGGCAATGGTGCAGGCCGCCTTCACCGTGTCCCGAACTGCGGCCGATGAAAAGTCCGAAGTACTGGCTGATCCTGTAGAGCGACCACAATAGACCGTCACCCCAAGACTCTTGTCGCGGTTATGTTCGATCGTCTCTAACTCTCCCTGGCGAACGGTTACAGAGAAGCCTTCCCCTTGGTCAACGCCCACCTCAGCAGCAGAAGCACCATGACGACCGGCCTCATCCAGGGCCTGTTCAGCAATTTCAACCGCCCTTATTTTTCTCTCTTCCAACCTTTATCACTCCTATGAGCTTTGAACAGCTCAAACCTGTACTCCTCCCACTGTCATCCCTTCAACCTTCAGTGTAGGCTGGCCTACCCCTACCGGGACACTCTGACCCTCTTTTCCGCAGGTCCCCACCCCATGATCAAGCTCAAGATCGTTGCCTACCATGGAGACACGCTTCAGCACTTCCGGACCATCTCCAATCAATGTCGCCCCCCTTACCGGCTGTCCTATCTTCCCCCCCTCAATCAGATAGGCCTCACTGGCTGAAAACACAAACTTTCCTGAAGTGATATCAACCTGGCCGCCGCCAAAGTTGGCGGCATAGATCCCTCTGTCTACCGATGCAAGTATCTCTTCAGGCTCACTCTTGCCGGGAAGCATGTAGGTATTGGTCATCCGGGGTAACGGCAGATGCGCAAAAGACTCCCGACGCCCATTTCCAGTCGATCCAACACCCATCAGGCGTCCATTGAGAGTATCCTGCATATAACCCTTCAGTATTCCATTTTCTATCAATACGGTGGTCTGAGAGGGTGTTCCCTCATCATCAATCGTGAGAGAACCCCGGCGGCCGGGAAGTGTGCCGTCATCAACGACTGTACACAGTGGTGACCCCACCATCTCACCGATTCGCCCGGAAAATGCGGAGGTGCCCTTGCGGTTAAAATCGCCCTCAAGCCCATGTCCTATCGCCTCATGAAGCAATATCCCGGGCCAGCCTGGTCCAAGCACAACATCCAGCGTCCCTGCAGGAGAGTCGATTGCTTCAAGGTTTACGAGTGCCTGACGAACAGCCTCCTTTGACAGCTCTTCGGGCTGATCACTCCCCAGATAAATCGGATAGGTAGAACGGCCACCCCCTCCTGCACTACCGCGCTCCCGTCGAGAGCCCTCAATGACGATAACACTCACATTAACACGAACCAGCGGCCTGACATCAGCGGCGATAAGTCCATCTGATCGAACCACCAGTATGACCTCATGAACGGCAGAGAGGCTGGCCATCACCTCTTTCACTCGAGGATCTTCACCTCGTGCAGCAGACTCTATCCGTTCAAGGAGACTCACTTTTTCACTATCAGACAAGCTTTGGATTGGATTATCTCCCTGATAGAGAGCAACACCTCCACCCTTGTTCCATGGAACAGGCTGGCCACTGGATTTCCCGCCCTGGCGAGCTATTGCTCTGGCAGCACCTGCGGCCTGTGAAAGCGCCTGGAGTCCAAGTTCATCCGAGTAGGCAAACCCGGTCTTCTCCCCTGAGACCACCCTCAGGCCGGCTCCCTGATCTATATTATAACTTCCACTTTTAACCTCTCCATCTTCAAGACTCCATGATTCATGCCGTAGATACTGGAAGTAGAGATCTGCATAGTCGATGCCCCTTCCCACCAGTTGACCCATCAACTGATTCAGAGAAGATTCGTCCAGGCCCGCCGGTTCCAGCAGGGTCTTTTTGGCTGTAGCGATCTCAAAACTCATTCTTTTCTGCCTAAGAAAGTGTGGTGTAAAAAACAGATCCTCTCTTAGCCTCAAAGAGGATCAATTGCGAGCTATGTGGTGAAAATCGGGGTTAGAGATGACGATGATCCAGGCTGGGAAAGTGGTGGCGGATCCCATCAAGCCGGTTGTCATCCACCTCAGCGAAGACAACTCCAATTCCTGAAAAACGCCTGGCCAGTATGTCTCCCCAGGGACCAACGATCATTGAATCACCGTAGGTACGTCGTCCACTTGCATGTTCTCCCCATTGTGCCGGTGCAATAACATAGGCCTGATTTTCTATTGCCCGTGAACGCAGAAGAATCTCCCAGTGTGCCCGGCCGGTAATCGCCGTAAAGGCTGATGGAATTGAAAGAATTCGAGCTCCCTCTTGCGACAACTGACGATAGACTTCAGGGAACCGAAGGTCGTAGCAGACTGAAAGCCCCAATCTTCCAACGGGGGTATCCGTCACCACAATCTGATTCCCTGACTCAATATAATCAGACTCTCTATAGGACTCCCCGTTTTCAAGATCCACATCAAAGAGGTGAAGCTTGTCATATCGAGAGACCCTGGCACCGGTCTGGTCATAGACCATACAACAGGCACGTATCTTCTTTGTGGACTCCTGTCGTAATGGGAACGTCCCTCCAACCAGCCAGAGCCCATGTTCACGGGCCATTGCGCTGAGGAAATCCTGGACCGGCCCGCTACCCTCTATCTCTGACTCTGCAATTCGAGACGTGTCATCAATCGGCATCAGTGAGAAATTTTCTGGAAGCACTGCCAGGGTTGCACCGCCTGCAGCGGCTTTATTGATCAAGCCAGCAGCAACTTCCAGATTTTCATCTGTATCCGGTCCTGAAGACATCTGTATCGCAGCCAAAACACTCATCGATCAACCCCCTGGTCTGTTACTAGAATCATAATTGCATTGGGAACCCCAGAACCGGGTTCAAGGCGTATATGCTTTGAGGCCAGTCCGAGTGAGATCAACCAATCACGCAATTCAAAGGCCCAGGCATTACCAACATCCCCTCCTGGATAGCGGATAATAAGACGTGAACCCGGGTTAGCATCAAAGAACAGTATTGAACGCTTCAAGGGCTCAATTCCCAGAACGGTCATCCCTGTTCGTACTTCAGGCCACTGGGCACGAGAGAGAATCTGACGCAACTCTGCTGCCTTTGCCGGTGGTGCCAAGAGGCAAAACAGGAGGCCTGAAATGCCAAGCCATAGGCCTGGTCTCTGGCTAATTCTGTTTGCTTTCATTTTATTTAACACTCTGTCGTTTTACTCTGGTTACTTCCGGCTCGACCCATGAACCGGTGATTTGGTAATGATACTGAATTATTTCACCTATCAGGTGTTGTAAAGCCTTTTGTGTCAGTAAAACTGCCAATCCAACCTGTGGACCACTCATGAATCCCAGAGTGACAAGGTTACCACCAACCTGAGGCACTACAATAAGTTTTAGATCATAACGCTCTCTCTCCATGTCAACCCGCCCACGAATATCCATAAAAGTGGATGGCCCTGCAAGGATAATGCCTTCACTTATAAAATCACTATTCTCTATCACCCCTGTCCCGCGGAGATTATCGAATACCAGCCCTTCACGGAACAGGTCTGTGAAATCAAGTGTAAAGCGACGAGCCAGGGCATTGAAGTTGAATAACCCCAAAAGTCGTCCGCCTCCAGACTCCACTTTAGGGAAGACCCCCTTCTTCAAAGAGAAGCTGTATTCCCCACTAAGGTACTCGAAGGAGATTTCATCAGGGCTGCCCTCCCAGGTCAGCACCAGATCAAGCTCTCCATCACCTCCCCTCAAATTATCGGCAAACCCGAGTTCGGTTAAGGTCTTGCCAAAATGGGTGCTTGCCACTTTTCCCGAGAGTTGTGTGCGCTGACTCTCTTCCTGCATCTGCCAGCTGCCTTCTGCATCCAGAGTGGACTCTGTTCCTGTAACCACTATTTGATCAAAATGGAGGCCTGTCGCTATCGATTCTCCCCGCAGAACCAACTCCCCGAGCCTCTTGCCTTTATACCGAAGGTCCTCTACCTGAAGGCTAAGTGAGGCAAACTTCCTTGGATCGATGGGCCGACGTTCAGGCCGGGATTCCTCCTCACCCTCACTCTCTGGGAGACCCGGCCAGTCCAGTCTTTTCATCCTGCCCTCAATCTGCCAGCCCTTATTACCCTCGACCCAGTTGAAAACCCCTTCAGCCCGATCCCCGCCCAATGTCAATTGCTGTCGTTGTCGGTCAAGAAACTGGAGGTCAAAAATCAGGCCCCCAAACTCCCGCCCCATCAGTTGGGCCTGCTGGATTTCACCTTTAATCTGATTTATCCGACTCCCTTCGTCCCCATTGCCGTCCTCGCTTGTGAGCAACGCAATCCAGGGATCAAAATCAAAGTATGGAAGTGCCACCTCGATGTTGATTCCGTCAGAATCTGCCACCTCCTCTGCCGGCTTGCCCAGTCCAATTTTCCCCTTCCTAAGCTGCCAGCTCTGTTGAATATTCTCAAAATCCAGCGATGCCGTGAGCATACTGTCGGCCAGATTTAAGCCGACATCAATCGCCTCTTCTTCTTCCCACTCCAGAATCAGGGTTAACGGCATGATCTTGTCTGTTTTTTTATCAAGAGGCGGCGGCAGATCACTCTCAATGCCTGCAAGGGAGGAGGTGACAACCAGCTTCTGTTGTGACATTTTCAGATCCAATACCCCTGACCAGGGGGCTCTTCCTCTCACTACGGCTGGGATTGAATCTCCAATGATTGCATTGATGCTCGAGAAATCAGCATCCCCCCTTGCCTTGATCTGATAGTGTTCGGGGGTTTGATGGGTGACAGCCAAGTCTGCCTCTCCGCCAAAAAGTTCAGCCCTGATATTCTGGCTCTCAACGCCCTCTCTACTGAAGTTCAGATCTCCCCTCAGTTTACTTAAAGTAAGGCGATCTCCATAGTGGAGCTCTGTCCCTTTGAAACGATAGAGGCCATTAACCTCTAGCGCCTTATCCTCAGACAGTGGAACATTGATATCGAGCAGAAGATCGCCACTACCACTTCCTGAAAGCAGATTAAGTTTTTCCTTTAGCGAGGGGAGCAATGGCCCTCGCTGTAAAAAAGTGATCACCGGAACTACTTTGCCGGAGAGCGATGTCGTAATCTGAAGTTCGGGCCGGTCTGCCACCAGGCTGGGGAGCCGCACCTCTCCGGCAACCATGCTCACCCCCCCTATTTTACCTTCAGAAGCTATAAACTTAAGTTGATCATTATTGATCTCGAGCTGCCCCCCAAGCTCCGTCACCCTGGGCCAGTCATCATCATAATTAAGCGTCACCCCATCAGCGCGTGCCTTAAACGAAAAGAAGCCTTCTGATGAGGCAAAGGGATAATCACTGGGTTGTCCCTTTAATTTTAGTTTGCCTTGGCTGAACATCCCTCCTTGAAAGAGTTTGGCTAGTTCAAGATAGCGCTTGGGGGGAATCCGGCCTGCAAGATAGCCTGGCAGCCTTGAAGCTGACATCTTTTCGAGAGTGGCTGTAAGGTCCAACCAGACTTCAGCTTCAGGTGTTGATGGCAGATGGAGGATTAAATTCGCTCTGAGATCGAAGTCATCATTGACCATGGCAAGTTCTGAAATCTTCACTATCGCTTTTTCACTCTGGAGATCCCAGTTGAGATTTCCCTCCAGACGGTTGATTGCAACTGGAGGGCTTTCCCCGCCGGTAAGCTGGATTGATGAAAGACCTGACTTGAATTCAAATCGACCACTGGAGGTGCCGGCAGAGAATCGGCCCGAAATATTTGTGAACCCGGGAATCTTTTCATCCCCTGTTTGCCCAAGGTCAACCACCGAGCCCCTGACCTCCATATCTTCGCTCATCTTCCAACCCTGGGGGAGGATTATCTCAAGATCTTCCACCCTTCCTGAGTGAGAGCGCTTGGTTAACTGTCCAAAGAGGCCTCCTTCTCCTTTTCCCAGTGACCCCAGCTTCGCACTCAGACCCCCAATTCCAAGACTGGCCACCAAAATTCGTATCTCCTCCCTCTTCTGTCTAAGCTCGAAATCCCCTAATGCCCACTCTTTCTGATCAAGTTGGGCGGTCTCGGGCTGTAACCTCATCTGCCAGCCCTCTTCCTCCGAGCGGAAGGAGAAATAACTGGTAAATCGATCAATCAGTGCCCCACCCTCCTCAGTTGAAGAGGAGAGCCCCACCTCTTCAAGATCCATATACCCCTCTATCTGGAGTGGTGAACCCTGCTGCAGTTCGATCTTTAGCTGTAGATTGGCCTCCCCCCGCATCATCGGGACGAGGCCACCCCAGCCATGAAGTAGTGTCTGAATTCGTTCAATCTCGATATTTTGTGTAATCAGTTCGACCTCTCCACTCACCCTCTCCCCTGAAGAGGGGAGTTGGAGTCTTCCTGAAATTTTGATATCCGATTGCAGCATATCGGGTGACTGGCCTTGGAGTTGAATATCGAACCCACCCCTGCTCCGGATAGCCAGAAACTCAATACCGCTAATCCGCATGTCATTTACATCCCCTCGTCTTTCACTCCAGATCAATTCCCCCTCATTGATTTCAAGTTTCTCTACCTGGGTAAGCAGGCTGATCAACAGACCAATGGGTGCTGGAACTGAATCTCCCGGGGCAACCGTTGAAAACCCGGCAAAAGTGATCCTGCCATCCTCTTCATGGGTTGCGCTTAACCGGGGGCTCTCCAGAACAATCGACTTCAACTTAAGCTCACCCCTTGCCAACAGATCCGTCAGATCGACCCTGAGTTGAAGCTGGGGTAGTGCCAGAAGAGGTGGCTGGACTTCGACCGGGCCAGAATCAGAAGGCTGCATTTCGAAGCCCTCAATAACCAGAAGAGGAGAGAGGGTGCTCCACTCCAGGTTGATCCGATCGATCTGAACCGGGTAGCCCGTTACCTCACCCAGATAGTTCTCTACATTTTCACGCGTTGCAACAATATTAACCAGGAGAGCAGTCAATACCAGCAGCAAGAGAAATGTCCCGCCCAAGAGCCAGAAGAAGAGCCGCCAACCACTCAGACGCCGTTTATTTCCAAAATGCAGGGTGGAAGATTTCAGATGGGCACCACATCAAAAGTTTCTTGTGGATAGCCTGACTCCACATGGAGGTTGATCGGGGTGCTGATAAATTCCTGAAGATCAGCCAGGCCAGTAGACTCTTCATCCAGCAGCAGATCAATCACCGATTCGGAAGCAACAACGGTAAACCCATTGGCTTCAAACTGACGTGATTCACGAAGAATCTCACGAAAGATCTCATAACAGACCGTTTCGGCCGTTTTGATCACCCCGCGACCACTGCACAGGGTGCAGGTTTGGGTGAGCTGGCGTTCAAGACTCTCACTGGTACGCTTTCGTGTTACCTCTACCAGACCCAGTGAAGACATCTCATGAATAAAAACCTTTACCCGATCATGAGCCATCGCCTTCTCCAGGGTCCGCATCACCTGTCGGCAGTGTTCAGGGTCTTCCATATCGATGAAATCGATAATGATAATGCCACCAATATTACGCAGACGAAGCTGTCGTGCAATCGACTGGGCGGCTTCCAGATTGGTTTTAAATAATGTCTCTTCAAGGTTTTGTCTGCCTACAAAGCCACCTGTATTCACATCTACAGTCGTCAGGGCTTCCGTCTGATCAATTACCAGATGACCCCCGGATTTGAGCAGGATCTCTTTATTGATTGCCTTCTGGATCTCATCCTCAACTGAATAGAGGTCAAAGATGGGCCTCTCACCTGGATACCACTCGATTCGATCACTGACTTCTGGAATCAAATCTCGAACAAACTCACTTGCCTTTTCAAAGGTCTCATGTGAATCAATCCTTATCTTCTCAATCCTCTCATCGACAAGATCACGCAATACCCGAAGGGCAAGTGGAATATCCTCATGGAGAATACAACTGCCGGTGGATTTCTCGGAGCGCTCTTGCACACGTTTCCAGACTCTATTGAGAAATACAATGTCAGCAGTGAGCTCCTCTTCACTCGCCTGTTCTGCGGCTGTTCTGATTATGTAACCCCCTGAATCAGGATCTCCCCGAAGGCGTTCAACTGTTTCGCGCAGTTCTGTCCGCACAGCCTCATCCTGAATTCTTTGAGAGATGCCGATATGACATGAATAGGGAAGAAAAACCAGGTGACGGGCGGGTATCGCTATCTGGGTTGTCAGTCGAGCGCCTTTGGTTCCAAGGGCATCCTTGACCACCTGTACCATGATCTCCTCTCCATCATGGAGAAGCCCATGGATAGGCAGATCCTGCCGAGCTCCATTTTTACCATTGCCATTGGTATTGCCGTTCGATTCCAGCATCTCCGGACGAATAACATCAGCCGCATGGAGGAATGCAGTACGCTCAAGGCCGACCTCAATAAACGCAGCCTGCATGCCAGGCAATACTCTGACGACACGCCCCTTATAGATATTGCCGACTATCCCACGGGCTCGATTGCGCTCTATATGCACTTCCTGCAACATCCCATTTTCAACCACCGCTACCCGGGTTTCCTGGGGGGTTATGTTGATCAGTATCTCTTCACTCACAACCAATCTATTCCTTTGCTCTGCAGCAGTTGCCCGGTTTCATACAACGGCAATCCCACAACCCCACTATAACTCCCTTTGAGATCAGAAACCCAGCCGCCGGCAAGCCCCTGGATGGCATATCCCCCTGCCTTCCCCATTGACTCCCCACTTTTCCAGTATTGATCAATAATAGTGGATGATAATGGCATAAAGGTTACCAGACTTCTGCTGATTGCTGTCATCACCTCATCATCCGCTGCCAGGGCAATACCGGTTAATACTTCATGTGTACGACCCGAGAGTCGGGTAAGCATATCAATCGCAGCTGCCCTGCTTTCAGGCTTACCGAGAATCTCGCCATCAATGACAACGGTTGTATCCGCTCCGAGGACTGGGAGTGAACAGGACTCTTCAACACTCTGTTGAACCACTGCCCCTGCCTTCCCTGATGCAAGACGAAGAACGTACTCTTCTGCCCTTTCATCCCTTAGGGGTTGTTCATCAATAGAAGCCACCCTGATTATGAATCGATAGCCGAGCTGGCCAAGTAGTTCTTTACGCCTGAGAGAGGATGAGGCGAGGATAAATTGTGGGTGCTGTGAGTTCATTGAATCCAATCAGGCAAAGTGTTCTTAACCTCCCATTCATGGCTGGCTTCCCCGATGATAGGGCTTGCCGTCTACGATGCTAAATGCTCGATAGAGCTGTTCTGCCACCACCACCCTGACGATGGGGTGCGCCATGGTCAAAGCAGAGAGTGACCATAACTCATCAGAGCGGACAATCACTTCTGACGATAGCCCCTCTGGGCCACCGACCAATATGGCAATCTCATCTCCATCCTGAAACCAGCGCTCAAGGTTGACTGCCCAATCTTCAGTTGGAAGAGCCTTCCCTCTCCGCTCCAAAGCGATAATCCGAAATCGGGGGGGGACAGCGGCAAGCAACCGTTCTCCTTCAGCTTTTATAACTCTCTTAATATCTCCATTTCCATGGCCGCGATATCCGGCGGCAACCTCCTTCAACTCTACCCGGCAATGGGGCGGCATTCGTTTTAGATACTCTTTAACTCCTGCATTGATCCAGGCAGGCATTTTGGTGCCAACAGCCGTTAACTGGATACGCATTTCGCTGTTAATCCACTCTCATCTGGCAACCGGGTGGGTGAGGCAACCCATGAGCCGCTGCACCCCTCTGGGCTTGGTAATATCATATTAATGGTAAAGTTCCGTAGTGGCACCCTTGTCTCTTGCCCTAAGCTGATTCTGAGTCCCTTCCTGCTTCAACCCGTTTCCTCAGGTCGCTATCCCAAAGACCTTCCAGATCATAGAATTGACGTGTCTGAGGATGCATCAAATGGACAATAAGATCACCAAAATCAAGCAGTACCCACTCACCCTCACTTTCACCTTCAACCCCAATGGGGCGTTCGTCAATCTCTCTGAAAGCCTCAAGGACCCGATCCCCAAGTGAACGTACATGACGATCTGAGGTACCACTGGCTATCACCATATAATCCGTCATATCAGTCAGCTGACAAACATCAAGTACCTGGATCTCTTTTGCTTTTGCTTCATCGAGCGTCTTTTTGACCAGATCAACTCTGGACTTCGTCTCTGTCATAAATGCTCCATCTGATTGAATCTGTAAAGATTGAACTGATTAATATAATTTAAAACTCCGGGAGTGAGTTGGTGGCTCAGATTATCTCCACGGCTTATTGCCCGACGCAAAGCGGTTCCTGAAATCCAAAGCTGGGGAACCGGAACAATGATTATTACTTTGGCGGCCCTCCTGGGCATGGAGAGATCATCTGCCTCTCTCTCCTGCCACCAGCCAGGTTTCGACTCAGGTGCCAGGGTATCGGGACGCTGCATTACGATTAAATCAACCTGATCCAGGATCTCCTCCCACCGGTGCCAGGAGTCAAAGGCGAGCGCCTGGTCCATTCCAACAATCAGCGCAAACCTGACATCAGGATAATCCAGCCTTAATGAGCAAATGGTATCAATTGAATAAGATTTTCCCTGGCGCCGCAGTTCTCGATCATCTGCCACCAGTCCCGGGAAATCATCCACAGCCAGACGGACCATCTCCATTCGATGCTGCTCAGAAGCGACAGGCTGGGAACGGTGAACAGGGCGTGCTGCTGGAACAAGATGAACACTGTCGAGTCCCACTCTCTGGCGCACATGGTTAACGGTCAACAAGTGGCCCAAATGGATAGGGTCAAAGGTGCCCCCAAAAAGCCCTACTTTTCTCGATTTCTGCTTTTCCATCCTCACGGACGGATGTGGCCATCACCAATGACAATATACTTTTGGGTAGTGAGTCCTTTGAGCCCCACCGGCCCACGAACATGGAGTTTGTTTGTACTGATACCAATTTCAGCTCCCAACCCATATTCAAAGCCATCAGCAAACTGAGTTGATGTATTGACCATTACCGAAGAAGAGTCGACTTCAGTAATAAAACGCTTTGCCCTCCCCAGGTGTTGTGTAACGATTGAATCAGTATGACCTGATCCATAGTGAGCGATGTGTGCCATTGCGGCATCCAGATCATCAACAACTCTGATCGAGAGCAGTGGTGCCAGATATTCTGTCCCCCAGTCCTCTTTGGTCGCGGGACGAGCTTCTGCCGCCAGTGCCACCACCTGTTCGCACCCACGTATTTCAACTCCTGCCTCAACCAATAACGGCACCAGTTTTGAAAGCGTCTCGGCGGCCACACCCCTGTGGATCAAAAGCGTCTCCATCGCCCCGCAGATGCCATAACGACGGGTCTTGGCATTAAACGCCACGCGCACCCCCTTGTCGATATCTGCATAGTCATCAATATAGACATGACAGATACCATCAAGGTGCTTGATCACTGGTATTCGTGCAACTTGACTGACCCGTTCGATCAACCCTTTTCCACCTCGAGGGATGATGACATCAATATAGTGTTCAAGACCCAGCAGTGCGCCTACAGCCTCTCTGTCTGTAGTATCAACAAACTGAACAGCGTCGGCAGGAAGGCCCGCCGACTCAAGCCCTGCTGTAATACAGGCCACAATGGCCTGATTGGAATTAATTGCCTCAGTCCCACCCCTTAAGATGGTGGCATTACCTGATTTGAGACAAAGAGCAGCGGCGTCAACGGTGACATTAGGACGTGATTCATAAATAATACCAATCACTCCGAGCGGCACTCTCATCTGGCCAACCTGAATTCCTGATGGCTGGAAGCGAAGATCCGTTATTTCACCAACAGGATCCGGAAGCATCATGATCTGATGCAGCCCTTCAGCCATGGCGTCAATCCGATCGTCAGTCAATGCCAGCCGATCAAGCAGGGTTGAATTCAACCCTTTCTCCCTGCCCTGTTCGAGGTCTTTCTGGTTTGCTTCAGAGATCAAAGAACGAGATTGATCAATGCTGTCAGCAATTGCACCCAGAGCACGGTTTTTTATTCCACTCTCAGTACGGCTTAATACTCTGAAAGCCCCTTTCGCAGACTTTCCAAGTCGCTCAATATAGGAGGTGATGTCACTGTTGTTTTCTATCGCCTTATTCATACTATTGCCTTGTTACGCCTATTATCAGCTGTCATCTGTTCTACAACTCTTTCAAGCTCCAACCAGAAATCACCTCCGAGTGTACCTGACTCACGACCCTTGAGCACTCGATCAGCGACCGCAACCGTGTGCAACAGATTTTTCCAGCCCTCTTGAGACATTCTCTGGAGTGCCGCATTTATCATCCCCTGCCGTGCTGACCAGACACCTTCACTCCTGAAAAGATCACTTTTTTTTATACCCAGAGAGAGGCCTTCCGCTATTCTCGTCAGTCGACGCACCTCTTGGACGATTGACCACAGCACCATGACGGGTGCGATCCCTTCCCGTTTTAGTCCATAAAGAATTCGCAAAGCTCTTGCAGTATTGCCGGCAACACAGGCATCCACAAGTCCCCATGTGGTGAATCTGGCATTATCAGAGATGGTCTCTTCAACCATCTCCAGTGTGAGTTTCCGGCTGGGAAAGAGTAGAGAGAGCTTATCAATCTCCTGAGCGGCGGCGAGCAGATTGCCTTCAACAAAAAAAGCCAGACGCCCTGGAACCTCACGCTCAAAAGCAATCCCCTTCTCTCTTAAACGAGCTGTAATCCAACCGGGAAGTTCACCCGGCCTGATCTCCCGATGCTCGACTATCACCCCCGCACTCTCTACTTGTTTAAACCACTTGGTATTCTGAATACGACGATCAAGCGCTCCTGCAATCACCACCATCACCGTGTCTTGCTGGGGATGGGATGAGAATTCAATCAGCGCCTTTGCCCCGGCATCGCCAGGCCGCCCTCCCGGCAGGCGCAGTTCTATCAAACGCTGGGTTGAAAAAAGAGAGAGTGCTGCAGTTGCCTGACTGAGCGCACCCCAATCAAAAGAACGTGCATCCGTCACTGAAAAACGAACCCTCTCCTCAAAGCCCTGTTGGCGAAAAACTGTTCTCAATAGATCGGCGCTCTCTTCAACCAGAAGCGGCTCTCCGCCAAAGAGGAGATAGAGTGGTTTAACTGTTTGTTCCAGATGGCCGGGTAGTGCCGCGCTGTTTATCTTCACCTAGATAGAGTGTCAGTGTCTTAGGCGACGCTGCGGGTAGTGGTTGAAAGTAAGGAGGCCTTGTCAGGATTTGCCTGCTCCTGCAAGAGTTTTTCCAAGAGTTGTTTCGCCAGTTTCTGGTGTAAGCTTTTTTTTAGCTCCCCCTCTTTGGCCTGCATCTGCAGTATGATTGTGTGGTCATAACTTAAGTCGTCTTGTGCATGAAGTGTCTGGTGGTCAACCAACACCAACCCCTTCTCACTCAATAACCTGAAAGTAAGTTCCATCCTCAGTCGGATCCCTGTTGTCCTGCCTTCTGCATCCACTGTGGTCGTCACCCTGGTGGTTGCAACGTCCGTAATTTCAATAACTGAAGAGCCCTCACGATCAGATGCCGTTCCCCCCCCGGCCTGAATCAACTGACGCTTTAGCTCACTCCCGAAAGTCCGATCACTCACATCCAAATAGTAAGCAGGCAGAGGGCTGGCTTCTTCACTCTGGCCACGCAGATGAAAACCGCAGCCGGACAAAATAGCGACAACCGCAACGAGTGAAAGAAAAGTGGTCAAAAACCGAATCACCAGTACCTGCTCCAGGATAGGTGTAAATCTCCAAGTGCTATTGCATCATCCACTGCGACAGATGTCACTACATTTTTTATCCCCAAGAGGTGAAACAATCCCTCTTGTCCAATGTGCAGTAAAATCAATCGAAACACCTCACAGGACGATGTTAACAAGCTTACCAGGAACGATGATCAATCGTTTGATCTCGCTCTCCCCCACATGACGGGTCACCCGCTCATCATTAAGTGCAATTTGTTCAATTTCCTCTCGATCGGCATCCGCATCGACTTCAACCTGTGCACGCAATTTACCATTAACCTGTACCACAAGGTTGATTGTATTTCGAACCAGGGCTGCAGGATCCGCTACTGGCCAGATGGCATCAATAATCTCCCCCTCACCGCCTGATGTCTGCCAGAGGTGGTGGGTGATGTGAGGCACTATCGGGGCCAGAACCCTTAGAAGGACCCCAATCGATTCGGCCATTACCTGTTGTCGAAATGCCTTATTTCCATTTTCGGTGTCGAATCGATCGAGGTGGTTAACCAACTCCATACATGCGGCTATTACCGTATTAAACTGAAACCGATGATAGTCACGATTTACTTTTTCGATCATCTCATGAAGTTGTGTACGCATCGCAGTGGCTTCATGATCATCCCCGGCATCGGCTTCAAGATCAGCAACCAACTGCAACTTCTGCCCGGAGAGAAGATTCCATAGCCGCTTCAAAAAACGGTGTGCTCCGGCAACAGCATCATCATTCCATTCGAGAGAGTGTTCAGGCGGGGCGGCAAACATTACAAAGAGTCGGACCGTATCGGCCCCATAACGATCGATCATCTCCTGGGGATCCACCGTGTTGCCTTTGGACTTGGACATCTTGGCGCCATCCTTCAGCACCATCCCCTGAGTGAGCAGGTTAATAAACGGCTCCCCGGCCTCAACCAGCCCGGCATCACGCATCAGTTTCTGGAAAAAACGAGAGTAGAGAAGATGAAGAACAGCATGCTCAATTCCTCCAATATACTGATCGACTGGCAACCAATAGTCAGCCCGCTGGTCAAGCATGGACTCTGTATTGTCGGCACAGGCAAAACGTGCAAAATACCAGGACGACTCAAAGAAGGTATCAAAGGTGTCGGTTTCCCGTTCTGCCCGATGGCCACATGCCGGGCAATCCACCTCAAAGAATGAGGGCTCCTTCTTGAGAGGAGAGCCTGTCCCCTCGACCGTCACCTCTTCAGGCAGAACAACCGGCAGTTCCTCATCTGGGACCGGAACAGCCCCACAGTCAGGGCAATTGATGATCGGAATAGGACATCCCCAATAGCGCTGGCGGGAGACACCCCAGTCCCGAAGCCGGTAGTTGACCCGATGACGCCCACTTCCCCTTCTCTCCAGTTGGTTGGCAATAGCATCGAAGGCCTCAGAGGATGTGAGCCGATCAAAGTCCCCGGAATTACCCAGAGTACCCTGTTGGGTGAATGCCCCGGCTGAGATGTCCAGATCACCCCCTTCAGAGGGGAAAATTACGGGTTTGATATCAAGCCCATGAGCATGAGCAAACTCCCAGTCACGCTGATCATGCGCCGGCACAGCCATCACTGCACCCGTGCCATAACCCATGAGCACAAAATTGGCGACCCAGACCGGAATCCTCTCTCCAGTCAGGGGGTGAATGACATTGATGCCCAATGACATCCCTCTCTTTTCCATCGTTTCCAAATCAGCCTCAGAGGTGCTTGCCTGGCGACAATCATCAATAAATGCCTGGAGATCCGGATTATTTGCCGCTGCATCGATCGCCAGGGGGTGCTCTGCGGCAACGGCCATATAGGTCACACCCATTAATGTGTCTGGCCGGGTAGTGAAGACGGGCATTAACTCATCACTGCCCTCAACAGTAAAGATAACCTCAACACCCCGTGAACGACCAATCCAGTTTCGCTGCATTGTACGAACCGCATCAGGCCACCCTTCCAGCTGGTCGATCTCATCCAGCAGTTCTTCAGCGTACTGGGTAATTCGTATAAACCATTGTGGAATTTCCCGACGCTCAACCAAAGCCCCGGAACGCCACCCTCGGCCCTCAATCACCTGCTCATTTGCCAATACCGTCTGGTCGACAGGATCCCAATTAACCACCGCTTTCTTCTTGTATGCCAGCCCCTGCTTAAACAGTCGGGTAAAGAACCACTGCTCCCAGCGATAGTACTCTGGTCGACAGGTCGACAGCTCCCTTTCCCAATCGTAAGCGTACCCAAGCCGCTTCAACTGGTTGCGCATGTAGTCGATATTGTCGTAGGTCCAGCTTGCAGGGGGAACCTTGTTCTGGATGGCCGCATTTTCAGCTGGAAGCCCAAAAGCATCCCAACCCATGGGCTGAAGCACATTCTTGCCACACATTCTCTGGTACCGACTGACAACATCACCGATGGTGTAGTTTCGTACATGCCCCATATGGAGCGCACCTGATGGATAGGGAAACATCGACAGGCAGTAGTACTTCTCCCTTGGGTCATCCTCTAAGGCCCGGAAGGAGTTATCTGTTTCCCAGTATGACTGTGCTTCGGCTTCGATTTCAGCCGGTGAATAGCGCTTTTGAGACATGTCCTGTGTTAAAAATGACGATAGGGCACTGGGGGTTCATGATTACCCCTTTCATTCATGGTTACACTCTCGGCATCCGGCCAGTCTGTAAAGGGGAAGGGCCTCTCATCTATATTGAAGGTAATATATTGCAGGGCATGATAGTTAAACCCATTGAGTTGTGAGGTAAAGCTGAGGATACGCTCATTGGGTTCGCCTTTAATCGCCTGGTGAAGAAACTGAAAAACAACAACCAATGTGATTACTACTTTTACGGCGTAAAACACCACACTGAAGTAGATCAGTATAAAGAGTAGCCGCCACCAAATACTGGGGTTGGAAATACTGTTTGAATCACTCTCACTCATATTCGGGTCTCCTAACTGTACTGTGATTTCCAGGTCAGAAGAGGGTGTTCTGCCTAGCCTGACACTAATTTTGAATGGGATTATACCATTTGTAGTGAAAATACCGGATTTTTCACCACTCCTGATCCGGAAAACATTGACCTGTTAACGATTTCCTGTGGCCGAGCGTTCTCCTGCAACACCAGTGATCGCGCTTATCAACCACCACTAGAGAGCAGAGCAATTACTCCTCGAGCGCACCGCTACACTGCCAGCATAGCTCAAAAGTAGTTGGATTCGACTCACCACAGCTCTTGCACACTCTGACCTTCTCAAGATCCACACGGTGATAGGATTTGATGACCTTACGGGCGAGTGTTTCATCGTCATCTCGATAGACCCAGACCTCGGGCAAGACCTCTGTGGCGGCAAGATCCCCTACACCACCTTGTGAATACTGATTGAGAATTTTTCCTCGTACTCCACTCTCTCCTAGCAACTGAAGCATCAGATGGGCTTCAGCCAGTGTTCCCGCCACAAATACTCGCCTCACAGATCCAAAGAGGGCGTGGTTGCCGGATACTTCTCTCTGTTGCGCTCAGTCTTCTCATGGGCTGCCTGAAGAAGGTCAATTTCCAGGCTGTCAGCGAGGTGGATGAGATAGATTAATACATCTGCAAGCTCATCAGAGACCGCCTGACGCTTCTGCCCATCCAGCTTCTGACTCTCCTCTTCAGTTAGCCATTGAAACTCTTCTACCAGTTCTGCCGCTTCAACAATCATTGCCATAGCCAGATTCTTAGGGGTCTGGAATGGTTCCCAGTGGCGTTCAGCAACAAAATGGCTGATCGCCTTCCTCAGATTGTCAATCGTATCGTCTTTGGTGGCCGTCATTAAGAGCTATGATACCAGAGGCCGAAAGACGATCTTTCAACCTCACTGAAAATACAAGTTAACGATCTTCCAGCTCCCATCAGGCCTGCCACAGCTCCAAAGGTAGCGCCAACTAATCGCCCCTGTTCTTGGTTAGTCAATCCAAATTAGTATCTATTTATAATTCTGTTCTTCATTGAATTTCCCAACTACCGTCTGGTTTTCTACAAGCAGTTCCATAACCTTGTTGATCTTCTCCAGCAACATTAACTGTAGTTGTAAACTCTCTACAATATTCATATCCAACCGTGGTGGATTGTGTGGCTGGTTTTGCTACAGTTGTTCCAGAATGACCTGAATCCGGATTACTCCATCCCGACTGCTCCCCACTTTTAGAATATTCCAAAGTATTTTGAAAGTTATTGTTCATTAATTGCTTATCACGTTCATCTAAATCTTTACCGATAGCAGATCCCATAGCCATTCCAAATAATGCACCGAGACCGATTGCCAATCCACGATCTGTATGCCCCTTAGACAAATGATGACCTGCCACTGCACCAAGTGTAGCACCAACCATTCGCCCCTGTTCTTGGTTAGTCATTCCAGCACAACCTACTAGGGATATCGTCAACACAACTGTGAGTGTCATCATAATATTACTGTTCATCTTAATACCTCCTTGGTCAATTAATGATTTGATTGCTGCAAAAAACCAGACGCTTCCCGTATGTTAAATGGAAGCTGTATATCTATTATCCCCCCTCTCCAACCTCATTGCTGTGAGCAGGATCACACTTAATCCTGACTATTTTCTGTCTCAATAATGGCGTAATCGTGGGTAATCGTTGCAACTCTGTTCAACATCGCCGCTGCTGAACAATACTTCTTTGCCGATAGTTCGATCGCTTTTTCCACCCCGGACGTTTTAAGGCCCTTTCCACTGAGTTTGAAATGGAGGTGTATGGTTGTAAACACCTTTGGATCCTCATCCGCCCGCTCTGCTTTGATCTCTACTTCAAGGCTATCGAGTGATTGTCTCATCTTCCTGAGTATTAACACCACATCAAAGGCGGCACACCCTCCCAAACCATAGAGCAACATCTCCATAGGTCTTGATCCCTGGTTCTTTCCCCCGAATGCAGGGGGTCCATCCATGACCACTTGATGGCCACTGCCTCCTGTCGCCAAAAAGCTTACCCCTTCCTGAAGGGTTATGGTTGCCTTCATGCCTATCTCTCCTTAAACAACTTTTTTTACGACCGCTGTGTTCCCGGACCCCTCTATTCTGACCCAAACCGGAACAGGTTCTCCAGTTCAACCCCTGGCTCAGGAGCACGCATAAACGCTTCTCCAATCAGAAAGACGTCAACCCCGTTCGAACGCATCAGAACAACATCATCGTGGGTATGAATCCCACTCTCAGTCACTACTGTTCGTTCAGGTGGGATCTGTTCGAGCAACCCAAGGGTGGTCTCAAGTCGAGTTTCAAAAGTATGAAGATTGCGATTATTAATACCCAGCAACTGAGCAGGAAGAGGCAGTGCCCGTTCCAGCTCTTCATCATCATGTACTTCAACCAGTACATCAACCCCAACCTCAAGAGCCAACTCTGAAAATTCAAAGAGTTGCTCATCCGTTAATGCTGCAACAATTAACAAGATGCAGTCAGCGCCAAGTGCTGCCGACTCATAGACCTGATAAGGGTCAATAATAAAATCTTTTCGCAAGCATGGGAGTTCACAGGACTGACGCGCCTTGACCAGGAAATCATCACACCCCTGAAAAAAAGATTCATCGGTAAGAATTGAGAGCGCTGTCGCCCCATAGTTGGAATAGGATTGGGCAATCTGGACAGGGTCGAAATCCTCTCTGATCAATCCCCGACTTGGTGAGGCTCTTTTAATTTCTGTAATGACGGCAGCCTTTCCAGAATTGATCTGTTGAAAAACAGATGCTGCAAACCCTCTGCTCGCTGTCCCCTCCGCCATCTCCTGCAACTCCTCTGCAGAACAACAGGCTTTACGTTCAGCCACTTCATCTCTTTTATGATCAAGAATCTTTTCAAGAATATCACTGGCCATCGCTTGTTCTCTCTACCCAGCCTGCTGAGTCGAGGCAACAAATTGCTCCAGCTTGACTGCCGCATCACCCGAAGCAATTACTTCACTCGCTTTAGCAACACCGGCACCGAGGGTATCGGCAAGGCCTGCAACATAGATCGCAGCTCCGGCATTGAGGGCAACAATATCCCTCGCTGGCCCCTGGTCATTGGTAAAGAGCCCATGAACAATACCCAGGCTGCCCTCTGCACTGTCAGCAACGAGTGAATCCATTGAAGCGGGAGAAAATCCAAATTGTTCTGGGGTGATAGTATAGGTGGTTACCTCACCCTCTTTGAGCTCAGCAACATGTGTAAGACCACAGATACTGATCTCATCCATCCCATCCTCAGCATGGACCACCAGGACATGGTTACTTCCCAGCTTACCCAGCACTTGGGCCATTGGCTCTACGAGGTCAGCGCTGAACACCCCCATCAACTGATTGGGAGCACCTGCCGGGTTGGTAAGTGGACCGAGGACATTAAACAGGGTTCGCATTCCCAACTCTCTGCGCGGGCCAATGGCAAAACGCATCGCCCCATGATGCTGTGGTGCAAACATGAAACCTACCCCAACATCCCTGATGCAGTGAGCCACCTGCTCAGCATCAAGGTCGATACGGGCACCTGCCGCTTCGAGGAGGTCAGCACTCCCTGAACGGCTTGAGATCGAACGATTACCGTGTTTTGCCACCTTGGCGCCCGCCGCCGCCGCGACGATGGCAGCAGCAGTTGATATATTGAAGGTATTACTGCCATCTCCACCGGTTCCTGCGGTATCCACCAGATGAGGCAGGTCAACTTCAACCCGAGTCGCCAAATCACGCATCACCCCTGCCGCCGCGGCAATCTCGTCGATAGTCTCTCCCTTCATCCTTAATCCAATAAGAAACCCTCCAATCTGAGCGGGCGTGGCATCACCACTCATGATCACCTGCATCACCCCGCGCATCTCCTCTGCAGTGAGATCCTGACGTTCTGTTACACATTTAATTGCTGATTGAATATCCATTTGTTTTCTCTTGCTTGTGATGTCACTCCATAGTGATCGAAAAACAGACCCTCGGTCAATATTACTCTATGGCAGAGTTTCGCTACTACCCGACTGATGTTGTCAAAACAGTGCTCTGCCGTGCCCAATGAATCGAGAGGTTCTTCCCCGGAGGCAGAAATGAAGCTCTTTCATCCGCTTGCTGCTTCACCGTCTACTCTTCAGTGGGATACTCCACAAAGAAATTGGCAAGCAAATTATGGCCATTAGGGGTCATGATCGATTCAGGATGGAACTGCACCCCTTCGACAGGGTAATCAAGGTGACGAAGCCCCATTATCTCACCATCCTGGGTCCATGCTGTCACCTCCAGACAATCCGGGAGGCTCTCTCCTTCAACAGCAAGAGAGTGGTAACGGGTTGCAGTAAACGGATCGGGCAGATCGTAAAACAACCCCTCTCCATTATGGTGGATGGGTGAGACTTTTCCATGCATCAACTGTTGTGCATGAATGATAGTTCCGCCATAGGCCTGAGCAATGCTCTGATGGCCCAGGCAGACACCAAGAATGGGTATCTCGACACCAAACTCTTCAACCAGTGCAACAGATATCCCTGCCTCATTGGGTGTACAGGGGCCGGGTGAAATCACAATGTGATCCGGGTCGATACGATCTATCTCATCCAGAGAGACCACATCATTGCGATAGACCTCCACCTCCTGCCCAATTTCACCCAGATACTGCACCAGGTTGTAGGTGAATGAATCATAGTTGTCGATAAGAAGAATCATGACGCGATTATCCCTTTGTTATATAAGGCAATCATTCCAGATAATTTCTTTTGATCCCCCGCTTGGTTATCTGCTTTTTAGGGATAGGAATTTGCTTTTGGCAGATGTGGTGTCTTGAGGGATAGGAATTTGCTTTTGGCAGATGTGGTGTCTTGGGTCTAGGGATAGGGATAGGAATTTGCTTTTGGCAGATGTGGTGTCTTGGGTCTCGAAACCCTGTCGTTGTCTGTTTCACATCACCCCTGTCATCCCTAACCGCCATTTCATCCCCTCATCCCTTCTGTTTTTTATCCACAACTCACAAC
>DIIC01000009.1:0-111007 GCA_002420425.1 Proteobacteria bacterium UBA5680
CTTAGTAAATACTACACTTGAACTTAGAAGCTAGTTAATTAATTCAGTTTTCTATCAAATTGATTATACCGCCAATTACCGCATCAAGTATTGTTTTAGCCCTCATGATAAGAGCTGTTGTTAGACCAAGCTCAGCACTGTAATTAAGCAAATCAAAAGAAACAATAAATGAGGCCTCCATCAAACCAAGACCACCTATTGAAACAGGGAGATTCATAACAAGCATAATTAAGGGTACAGCAATGATCATATCAAGCAGATGAATGCTTCTGTCGAATGCAAGACCACTCGTCCATACATTTAGAATGGCAAGCATGTAAAAAGGTATGGAGGATGCAACAATTTTTATTAATATGGCTTTATTGGTCGAAATTCTTTTTATTGAAATTTGAAAAAGATTGATCTTGGAAGATAGACGGTCAAGCAAAATACGGTGTCTGTTGTTTGACCACTTGTCAATAAAAATAATGCTTCTTGAATCAATTGCTAACCACCCCAACATAAACATTGCGGCAAACGTGAAAATAAAACTAAAAACATATAGTTTTCCAGAAAATTGTAGAGATGACATAATTGAGATGCCCGAAAGAAGAAGCAACACGAACATGCCAGTGAAACGCTCTACAAACACAGATGCAGCGGCTATTTCTGAGCTAGAATTAATCTTTCCAAGTTTTAAAATACGCATGACATCCCCGCCCATACTACTCGGAAGAATAAGATTGAAAAGACGGCCTATATAAATAAATTTGAGAAGAGAAATGAAAGAGCCGTTAAGTTGTTTCGCCTTTGTTATGATCCTCCATCGAGCGGCACTTACAAGATTTTGAATAAAAGCGATAAAAAATGAAATTGCCAGTATTGTCCAGTTTAGATCCATTATCATCCTGGCCAGATTTTCTCTTCCCGCGGATGAAAAAAGACCAGTCTTATAGAAAACAAAAGTAAGTAATAACAAACTAACGATGAATCTGGTAAGTCTAGAAAAAGAAAATTTAAAAGACATGATTTATCTGAGATCGCTGCCAAACAATTATTGATTATCTGGTTTTGTTTACTGTAGCAGGTATACCGGAACAGATAGAGTTGGCTGGAATGTCTTTTGTAACCACAGCACTTGCTCCTATTATCGAGCCCGTCTCTATTGTTGTACCGCCTAAAGCAACAACGTTGGCTCCAATCCAAACATTGTTTTGAATTGTTAATCCTCCGTCATTCTTGATTCCTTGGTCTTTTATAGGAATTAATGGATCCGAGAAATTGTAATTACCGCCCCCAACCAAATATGACTGTGCTCCAATAATAACATCACTTCCAATTGAAACAGGACAATCATTTGTTGAATGAATCACTGTTTGGGCACTTATGCCGGTTCTTTTTCCAATAGCAACAGAGCCGTTTTTACAGGAAATCATGACGTTCACGGAGAGGATAACGTCGTCTTCTAGTTTGATTACGCCTGATTCTGTGTCGTGACGAGCGTCAAGAACACAGTTCTCACTTATTACAATATTATCACCAAGATGAATCCTTCGTGGATGTCTAAGTATTATATTCTCAGCAAATAATACGCCTTTTCCACAACTTGCAAAGAGTGAGGGCCAGAATATTTTTCTTAAAATAATGCCCAGGGCCCCAGGAAACTTTGAGATCCATGAACAGATTTCAAAATAGAAAAGAAAAAAAATAGAATTGGTTCCAAGGATTACTTTTTGATATTTTTTAAGTGCCGAACCATCTTCTGTAATTACTTTGTGTGTTTTGTTGATCTTTTCTGACATAGGTGTATCAACTCCCCTGATATCGTAATTCTTTAACAAGGTTCTGCATTGTCTCGATGGTCTCACCTTCAAAATAGAGGCGATACCAAATTTCAAGATTAAGTAAAACCCAGATTCTGTAGTTGTGATCAACTTTTCCAGAAATGTGTTCATCAAGAATACGGTCAATATAACATTGATTGAAAATACCGTTCTCAACAAATCGACTTTGAGAGAAAATCCTGAGCAAAAAATCCTTTAGATCAGTACGAAACCAAATACCAAGAGGGAACCTAAACCCCTGTTTCTTTAATGATGTGATCTCTCTTGGTAAATACCTTTTAGAGACTTCTCTCAGTATATATTTAAGCTTGCTTCTCTTAAGCTTCAGATGTGGCGGAATTTTTGCCGCAAATTCCACTACTTTAAAGTCAATTAGAGGGGAGCGGCTTTCCAGTGAGTGGGCCATAGTCATACGGTCACCAATCATCAGCAGGTGATCAGGTATTCGCGTCATTAGATCGGTATAAAGCATTTTATCTACAATATCTTCTGCATTTTCTGAATCAAAAAAACAAAGAATTTTCTCCGATGAATCTTGTTCTTTAAGTTCGGCAAGAGTCGAGGATGTGAAAAGCTCTAATTTTGTATCGTGAGTAAAGCGCAAAACACCGAGACTTCTCGCATATCGACCCCCACCAGAATAACGTGACATCTCATTCACCCAGGCGATCTTTTGCGCCATGCTTTTGTACCCGAATGTTTCTGGAATTTTGTTAGTAACCTGTTGAATAACCCCCTCCCTAAGCCACTTTGGTATTAGACAGTAGTAATCCACCAGCTTTTGACCCGAATATCGATCATAACCGGCAAAGTTCTCATCGCCCCCATCGCCCCCAAGTGCCACTTTCACGTGCTTTGAAGCTAATTTAGAAACCAGATAGACACCCAGTGCAAAGGGGTCGGCGGGTTCATCCATATGGTAGATGAGCGATGGAATAGTGTTAATGAGGTCTGGCTCTACTACTTTTGTATAAGACTCCATCCCGTATTTTTGGGCTACAAGCTCAGCATAGGGCAATTCATTGAATTCTCGCTCCTTGGTGCCAATGGAAAACCTGGGGATGGGTTGATTGCTTACAGATGCCATCATCGATGCAATGGTGCCTGAATCGATTCCTCCACTTAAAAATGCTCCCACACGAACATCACTTAACAGATGCTCCTTAACTGTATTTGATAATAGAGAATCAAGCTCAGAGACGATCTCCATTTCATCGCCAGCTAGCTTGCTTGAGAAATCAATATCCCAATATCGCTGCATAGTAAGTTTTTGGTTCTCATAGAGAAGGTAATGAGCAGCGGGGAGTTTTTGAATACCTGAAAAGAGAGAGTATTGCTCGGGCATAAAGCGAAGTGAGAGATAGTGCCATAACCCTTCTAGATCTATCTTTGGCTCAATAATATTAGATGCAAGAATGGCCTTGGCTTCAGAGGCAAAAGAAAAGGCCCCATTGCCGCTGCAGAAGAAGAGGGGTTTTTGCCCGAGATGGTCACGGGCCAGGAAAAGGCGTCTTTTTTTGATGTCCCAAATCGCAAAGGCAAACATCCCCCGCAAATGCTTAACACAGTTGACATCATACTCCTCGTATAGGTGCAGGATTACTTCGACATCAGTATTGGTCTTGAACTGATGTCCCTGTTGTTCCAACTGAAGGCGCAGTTTCGGGCTATTGTAGATTTCCCCATTGCATACTAAATAAAGCGTTCTATCTTCATTGGGAATGGGTTGTTTTCCAGAGACGAGATCAATAATACTCAAACGTCTTTGTCCGAGAGCGATCTCATTGTCGATATGGTAACCACAATCATCAGGTCCGCGATGAAGCAGCGAATCAGTCATCCGCTTTACGGCATTTTCACGATCTGTTCCTGTTATTCCAGCGATACCGCACATTTTTAAATTAAGCCTTTTTCTCTATACCAATCCACAGTCTGTTGAATTCCATTTTTTTCGTCAACTTTTGAGTGGTAGTTGAGTTTTTGGCCGGCTTTATCCAGAGCAAAGGCACGGTTATGGGTAAAGAAGCCAACTCGTCTTCTGAAAATAGGAGGCTTTATACCAAAAGGGCGACAGATTATTTCGCACAGAAGACCAGCGAACCACACAGGTGCAACAGGAATGCTTATCCTTGATAATTTGATTCCAGCCGCATCGGCAATCAGGTTGGCTAATTCATTCAGGGTGATGTATGTCCCTGAGGCAATATTGAAGGCTTCAAGATGGACGTCATCCCTTGGGCGGATGGCGCTCAGTAACAGGGAGTCAACTTGGTCGGTAATATAACCCAAATGAGCCAACACCTTGCCTGATCCAATCATCATGAACTTGCCATCGGCAATGCTTTTGAAGAGTTTTAGCATCCGAGTGTCCCCCGGCCCGTAGACCATCGCTGGCCTATTGACGGTTATGGTCATGCCTGAGGCACTAAGACTCTCTCCTAAGCGGATGATCCCAAGCTCACCTTCAAGCTTTGTCCGGTGATACTCATCCATTGGGTTGAAAGGGGTTTCTTCTGTGCACGGTATTTCTTTTACATGTCCGTGTACCCCTACGGTACTGCAGTGTACAAACCGTTCAACACCAACTTCTATGGCCGTTTTGGCAAGCTTTAAGGTGCCGTCAACATTCACTTTTTTATACATCTCCTCGCCTTGTTCGACCTCTTGAAACAGCGCTGCAATGTTGAAGACGATATCTATGTTTTTAAGGATTGAGGACCATGAGTGCTTGCTTGCGAGGTCAAGGATTTCGACCTTATAGCCGACCTCAGTAAGCGTGTCCGCCTCTTCTTGGTTTAAGACGGTGCCGACCACATCAAGATCGTACTCGACAAGCCTTTTTAGGAGTGATCCACCTATAAAGCCAGCAGCTCCTGTCACAAGTAATTTCTTGGTTGAAAGGAGTTGATACTCTACGGGAAGAGGGGTTTTTACAGGGCTATCAAGAAGAGATGGGTTAATCAAAATTTGCCTCGACTGTCTTGTTTTATGCCTTGGATTAAACTAAGGCTGGTAAAAAATTTGTTCATCCAAAAATAACGTTTAATCCGTTCAGCGACTCGAACATCATCAAATCCCGCTTTTGAGCATAGATCGGTCAGCCCGCTTTCGTTGTAGAAAACAACATGGTCTTTAATTAAATAGCGATGAACAAGATCCCATGCCAAAGTCAATAGGGATTGCGTTTTATCTCTCTCGAGCAGAATAAAAACACCACCAGGCGCCAGGAGCGCGTGTATTTTTTTGATTGATTGTAACGGCTTGGAAAAGTAGTGGAAAGAACTGGAACAGAGAATCAGGTTGAAATTATCTTTAATAAGAAGACTGGGATCAATCTCTTCCCAGTCGCCTTTAATGAAGCGCACATTTTCAATATTGTCCGAAGTTGCTTTGTTACCGGCTTCTCGAACCATGTTGTGGGCAATATCGATACCGACTCCCAGAGATCTAGGGTTTTGTTGACATAGTTTTCGAAGGAGATAGCCGGTTCCGCAGCCGATATCGAGAATTTTCCCATTAGTGTGTTCGGTACAGGCATTAAGAACAAGGTCAGCATGAGCCTTATACCATGATGAAAGACGGTTCGATTCATAGATTGACGCAAGTGCGTTAAATTCTGTTTCAATCGGGTTCATGTGATTGTTGGGTACAGCTTGTTATGGAGCACACATAAGAGGACTTCGGTTCTTGATAGGAGCCATCCGTTGATTACGGTGGTATTTTCATCGACAAAATCCTGACGGATCTTCTGTTCAAGAGTGTGAACAATATTTTCATTAGAGAGAGATTCAAAACGGTTGTTATCAATGCCCATCTCATTAAGAAGAAGAGATGTGGTTGCTTGTAGTGTTTGTTCACCGAGGTCTCTTCGGGTCGTTGTGTAGGCACTACCGATCAAATTCACCAATGGCGGGTGATCAAGCAGACTTGATAAGTGCTTGGCAAGTTCATCAAGCGTTGGGCTAAAAAAACTGCATCCCAATCCGGACGCAGCATAGGTGGTAAAAATGATGTTTTTTATAAAAGCGCGACGAGAAACAAGTGCCAAAGAGGAACTCATCGGAGTGCCCCTTTAAGGTGGTCAGCCAGTCTCAGGGCAAGGGCAATGATGGTCAAGGTAGGGTTGGCATATCCAATGGTAGGGAATACCGAACTCCCTGCCACATAGAGATTGGCAATGTCATGGACTTTGCAATTTCTGTCAACCACACCTGTCGATGGTTGATCTGACATTCTTGTGGTTCCACTATGATGTTTACCGGCCTCCATGATCGAAGGCCACTTGTCTGGAGTGTTAAGAATTTCGCCAAATGCACGCCCAAGTGCTAGGCGGCCAAATTCAAGACCAGCCAGTTCGAAAGCACGGTGGGCAGACTTGATGTCCGAATCGGTTATTTTCCAATCAACCGATATTTTTCTCTGGCCTAGAATATCGATGTTATTAGTTAATTGAATTCGTGAATCTGGGTTTGGTATGGGCTCAAGAACGAGGTGTAAAGCAACAGACTGGCTTGCATTTGTATCTACCTGTCCGTTTTGGTCAATTCTTTTAAAGACGGAAGCGAGTGATTGAGTGAACCTTGGGCCGTGCCTGTAGAGGTGCATCCGGAAGTTGGCTAATTTCTCCGCTTGCATCAGTTTCTCTGTCGAGGCCAGAACACTAAACATTTTCCCCCCTTGGACAGAGTGAAGGGCATGATAAAGCCTCAGGTCAATATCAGGTCGGGTGAGGGAAATATCAGCCCCCGGGCGCAATAGCAGATGGTCCATGAAGTAGCGCCCTACAAGGCCCATTTCATTTCCTAGCCCCTTCGGATTGACACTATCAGACAGCAACAAAAGACGAGCGTTTTCCATGCCACCTGTCGCCAGAATATAGACGTGTGCCGAAACAGAAAAGGTTGGGCCATCAATACAACCTACTCGGGCACTGACTACTTCTGTTGAGCTTGGGTTTGATTCGAGCTCAAGAACATTAGCATGAAGGTAAACGTCGATGTTTTTTGCTCTTCTCAACTCCTCCTGATAAGTGGTCGCAAAGCGTGTTGGTGGACTCTGATTATAGACAACGGATTTCAATCGAGAAGGCATGAGGGAGAGTACTTTCAAACCTGTCTTTTCAAGATAGAACCCCAAGTCCTCATAGTTATAAGGTCCGAGCTCAACAATGGGCTGTGTCCGTTCATAGTAGGGATCAAGGTCAGCACGTGTGATTGGCCAACCACTATGAGGCATCCAGTCTCTGACTTTGAAATCAATTGAATCAAGAGGGCGACAGTGACCTGCCCAGAGGGCCGTTGTTCCTCCAAAGGCCCTTAACCGGTTTGTCTCCAGGTTAAAGCTGGGCAGGCCAATATTGGTGCCGGTATAGAGTGATTGGGTCTTTTGATCGGGTGTCAATCCGCCACTTTCAAGAACGGTGACTTCGTATGAAGTTCCAACGAACTCACGGGCCATTGAAATCCCTGCTGCCCCAGCCCCAATGATACAGATGTCTGAATTGACCAGGGAGCCTTGGTCAACCTCTTTTGATTCGATAAACATGATTCAGCTCAATCCCATCAGCTTGACGCTATAAACGTGTCTGGTTGTTGTTTGGTCAAATTAGCCCGGATGATGAGACTATGGCCTTGCGTAAACGGGATAAGCAGGTCAAGTTTCGAAATAAACCAGATCAGCGGGTAGACCAGCGTATAAAGCTTGAGTGCTTTTTTTGCACTTTTAATGGCACTACTGGTCATAACCACCCCTTTTCTGCCAGTCTGAGCTCCGGATGAACGTTCAGCTGCTAAAGAGAGAAGAATGTCAATTAATTCGGTAAAAAAGCGGGAGTATGTCTGGCTTTTTGTAATTACAAAGTGAGATCCCAGAAGAGAGGATAATTGTTCCAAATTATAACCTGGCCTCACATGTCCGTGTTTTTCATCGGTTAAGCCAACGGCTAGCCGTAGGGCACGAATGACACTGCCTTTTTTGGTATGCGGTACATTGGCAATCAGTAGCCCCCCAGGCTTAAGGACTCGTTGAATTTCATTCAATGCCGTGTTTTCATCTTCAAGGTGTTCGAGAAGGTCAATAATGATGATGCAATCAAAAAAGTTGTCTGAGTGTGGGATCTCCGTCTCAGTCATCATCGCAACATTCGAAGAGACAACTGATTCTATGGAGTTGACTGTTTCAATATCAAGATCGGTACTGTGCCATGACCCGCCGTTCTCACGAAGGAGGTAACTCAGAATCCCATTGTCTGATCCAATATCCAGGCAGCATGAGTTTTGGTCCACACCTTCCATCATCTCCATGATGTTATTGAATTTTGCTTTCTTGGTGATCGATTTCTTGTAAAGGCCAAGAAGGAGAGAGAGGAGTTTCTGGTCTGCTATCATGACAGGCTCATTGATATACCGTGTTTCTATCGATTGTAGTGGCCAATAAGTGATGAGATCTCTCTCTTCTCCTGGTCGGGAGTCCAGCCCAGGTAACTTGACATCTGTGAAGCACAAAAAGCAATAGTATCAGTATTTGGCCGGCCCTCCCCACCCAGGCCCATTCGTCTCACCAGCAAGTCGGAGAGCCGATATACAGCTTCGTTCTCTAGCAGGTAGGGGATCTCGGCGCATAGCGTATTGTCAGTTCCTGGGAGTGGTTCAAGCAGCGATGGTTGACGGACGTCCCATTCAACGATTCTCTTCATTACGGTGCCATAATTTCGCGCGAGACGTTCAAGGGTCATTGGGGACAGTTTTGCTCTGATTGGTTCTTTGAGGGTGGAGATGGGGTCAAGATCAGATTGATCGGACTCCCAGCCATATAAAGAAGTGGTGGCACGATGGGTGATGGGTCGCTGGGAAAGGGTTCTTTTTTCCAGAAGTTGGAATGTTTTTTTGGCCACCGAGAGAGCGGTGGTGTACTTAACGCCCTGTACGGCGTAGAGCCCTGTTGGACCCCCATGCCGGTGGGGGTCGATGATCTCCTCCTTCTCCATCAACCTCTCTTTGCTGTCCACGGGCAGGTGGCCGACATGGATCAGTGAGCAGTCATCTGCCGTCAGTTCGAGATTGCCGAAGGTGAGGTTGATCTCGTCCAGACAGTGGTTGATCTCATCGTCGGTCACCCGCCCTCTGTCCTCCGCAGGTGGGAGGAGACCCTTGAAGTACCAGGTGCCAAAGAGGGTCTGACCCTGCCAAGGAGAGGCGAAGAGCAGGCGGCGCTCCGGCGGACCGGATGGCTTCTTCACTTTGAGGCCAAGGGCATAAGAAGAGAGCGAGAGGGGTACGATCAGGTTGACGGCACGCTGGAAGTGGTGAGTTGAAGGGATAGAGGGGCACAGAGGAGAGAGGAGATGACGACTCCAATGCCCCGTTGTCGTGACGACAAGGTCTCCCGAGAGGGCAACTGTTTTATTACTGAGCTGGTCTACTGCAACCACTCCGGTGACAGCACCCCTCTTTGATAATATCTCTTTCACCCTGAGATAGTTGAAGGCATCCGCTCCTGCGTCCATGGCTGTCTTGACAAAGCTAAAACCGAGGCGTTCGGCATTGTTTACCTGGGCATCGGTCCATTGGGCCGCCCCGGTAACTCTTTTTGGGTCGAGCCAGCGGACTCGGTCGATCATTTCAGCCTGGCTGATGAGGCCATTTTTGAGAAAAACCGGGTCAACCTCTCCTTGAGCAAAAATACGGAGCAGCAGGTTGTAGCCATAGAAGCCAGCTCCCATTATCCATCTGTTTCGTGAGAGGCTCCTGTCGGTGGGCATCAGGGAGGGTAGTGGGGAGGTCAGGTGTGGGGCCAACTTGCAGTAGTGCTGGCGATCATGGCTTGATTCCTTGATCCTTCTTAGGTTTAAGGACTGTAAATAGCGAATTCCACCATGTAAGATCTTGGCAGTATTTGCAGTTGTTCCAGAGCAGAAATCACCTGATTCGACAAGAACGGCGTTGTATCCTCTGTTGATTGCCTCCCAAAGGAGAACAGAACCATAGATGCCGCCACCGATGATTATCAGGTCGTAGTGCTGTTTGGGGCTGATGGTGCGGGTCATAAAGCCTGTTTTTTTAGGGTAACGTTATGTATTGCTTTGGGTCTGAGTGCAAAAACCATATTGTACAGTGCCTGAGCAGGAATAAAGAGAGGAAGTCATTGGTTGTGAGAACAGAGCAGAAAAAAAATATTTCTCAGATCAGAGGGCGTCACTTGATGCCTGATTTCTGGCTCCAATGGCTCGCGATTAGTGTGCTTGTTTTGATCCAGTTTCTTCCGAGGAAGATATTGATGGGATTGGGAGCCCTGGTAGGGACGCTCTTTTCCAGACTAAACAAAAAGCGTCGGGATATCGCCCAGAAAAACATTGAACTCTGTTTTCCGGAAAAAACCGATATTGAGCGACAACAGCTCCTGCAGCTTCATTTCAGAACATATGGGAAAGGTGTTCTTGATCTGGGGTTGATCTGGTGGGGCAGTGAGAGGCGTCTGGAGAAGCTAACTGACTGTGAAGGGATGGAACACTATCGGAGCGCACTTAAATCAGGTCGTCCGGTCATTGCGATTACACCACACTTGATAGGCCTTGAGTTTTGTGGAGGGATGCTCTCACGCCTTCATCCAATGGTGGCGATGATGAAAGAGTTTCGCAACCCACTCTATAACAGGCTTATTACAAAGCGACGTGGTCGTTTTGGGTTGATAATGGTTAATAGAAATCAGGGCCTGCGGCCTCTGCTCAAAGGGTTGAAAAGTGGCAGGAGCTGCTTCTACATCCCTGATGAGGATTTTGGATCAAATAATTCTGTGTTTGCCCCCTTTTTTGGGCAACAAGCTGCAACCCTGACTACTCTTGGCCGAATGACCAAAATGACCAATGCCCTGGTTCTCCCCTGTTTTGCCTTTTTAGACCCTGAATCGGGAAGATATCGATTTGTGATTAGAGATGCGCTTGAAAATTTTCCAAGTGGTGATCAGACAGCTGATGCAACCAACATGAACAGGGCAATGGAGCAGGGAATTCGACAAGCACCCGAACAATATATGTGGACACAGCGCTGGTTCAGAACCCAGCCTGATGGCCAGGCCTCTCCCTATGAGTGAAATTTATTTCCTGGGTATCAGTTTCGCCAGAAAGAGCGAGAGAGCAGAACCAAAAGAGTGAACAGTTCAAGTCTTCCGAGCAGCATGGTGAATGCCAGCACCCACTTGCCGGGGGAGCTGATTGCCGAGTAGTTTTCAGCCGCATTACCAAGCGCAGGACCAAGGTTGTTCAAGCAGGCGGTCACTGATGAAAAGGCAGTAACCAGATCACTGTCAGTAATGGTCATTACCAGAGAGAGACAGACGTAGCTAAGGACATATAGCGCGAAGAACCCCCAGACCGAAGTAATAACCCCCTCGGGCACCGGGCGTCCATTCAGTTTAATCGGTATCAGTGCATTGGGATGAACCAGTTTGGAGATCTCTCTCCGTCCCTGTTTGAAAAGCAGCAGGGCACGGATCACCTTCATACCGCCTGCCGTTGACCCGGCGCACCCTCCAATTGCACTCATTATTATCAGCATCACCGGCAAGAGAGAGGGCCACCATGAGAAGCCGTTAATTGTAAAACCGGTTGTGGTCGCAACTGAAACAACCTGGAACCATCCATTCCACAGGGCGTCTGCCGGGTGGTCAAAGGTATTGTTGAACAGGAGTACCCCCGAGGTAATTACTCCGGCAACTGCAACAATAGAAAAATAGACGACCGTTTCATTGTCCTTGAAGTACCCTCGTATGCTTTTTATCCGCCATGCACTGAAGTGAAGTGCAAAATTGACACCCGAGAGCAGCATGAAGATCATACTGATCAACATTACACCATGGCCTGGAAAAAAGCCGAGGCTGGCATCATGAGTTGAGAAGCCCCCGATGGCAACGGTTGAGAAGCTGTGGGTAATGGCATCAAATGTACTCATTCCGGCCAAACGATAGCTGATGGCACAGACAATTGTTAAACCCAGATAGATATACCAGAGTGCTTTTGCCGTTTCGGTAATACGTGGGGTGAGCTTAGAGTCTTTAAGTGGTCCTGGGGTTTCGGCCCTGTAAAGCTGCATCCCGCCAACACCCAGCATCGGCATCACAGCCACGGCAAGGACCACAATACCCATTCCACCGAGCCACTGGAGCTGTTGACGGTAGTAGCGGATCGAAATCGGGAGATCATCGATGCCTGTCAGTATCGTTGCCCCGGTAGTAGTGAGACCTGACATTGATTCAAAAAAGGCATTGGTAATAGATATTTCTGGTCTTTCGGCGAAAAGAAAGGGCAGTGCACCGAAGGCTGCAAGGACGGACCAGAAGAGGACGACAATCATGAAACCATCACGGTAACGAAGCTCATGTTTATGATGACGTACGGAAGACCAGGCCAATGCCCCTGTTGCCAGGGTCACTCCCCAGGCGATCAGAAAAGGTTGGGATGCACCATCTTCTGACACTATCGCAATGATGAAGGGGGGGAGATGAGTACTGCTGAATATCATCAGCAGTATTCCCAAAACTCTCAGTACTACCTGATACTGCATAGCGCTCTTCTTGGCAGCAATACTTCAATCATGATTAAAAAAAGGAGACGTCAACTGAAAATAGCTTTTCAATCTGAGTGATGCGACGTTTATCAATAACAAAGAGAATGACATGATCCTCAGCCTCAATCACGGTATTGCCATGGGCAATTATTACTGAAGAGCCTCTGATGATGGCACCGACTGTTGTATCAGGAGGCAAGTTAATCTCTTTTAGTTGCTTGCCGACAACTCGGGAGGTCTTGGGATCACCATGAGCCACTGCTTCAATGGCCTCGGCAGCGCCTCGTCGCAGGGAGTGCACTGCAACTATATCGCCACGACGGATTTGAGTCAGTAGAGAACCTACCGTTGCCATGCTTGGGGAGATTGCAATATCGAGCATGCTGCTCTCCATCAAGTCAACATAGACCGAGCGGTTAATGAGGGCCATTGTTCTTCTTGCCCCCAGGCGTTTTGCCAGCATTGCCGACATAATATTGTCTTCATCATCGTTGGTAAGGGCGCAAAATACTTCTGTTGAATCAATGCTCTCTTGAAGCATCAGCTCCTCGTCGCTTGAATCCCCACATAGCACTACGGTGTGGTTCAGTTCTTCGGCAACCAGTTGAGATCTGGCAGGGTTACGTTCAATCAGCTTGACATGAAAATCACTGCTTTCCAGGGTTGACGCAAGACGAAGTCCTATATGTCCAGCGCCAGCGAGTATGATTCGTCGACCCGGACGATCAGGCCCCCGAAACTCATCCATGATGGCTTCAATATGTTCAGCAGCAGCAATAAAGAAAACATCATCGTCAGGTTCTATTACCGTATTCCCCTCAGGAATAATGGGTTGGCCTTCTCTATAGATAGCGGCAACGCGAGCATCAATCCCTGGGATATGATGGCGTAAAGTAGAGAGCTCGTGTCCTACCAGTGGCCCGCCGGAAGATGTTTTTATGCCAACGAGCTGAACCCTCCCTTCTGCAAAGTCAACGACTTGAAGTGCGCCGGGGTGTTCGATCAGTCTTAAAATCTGGCGGGTGAGAATCTCTTCAGGGCTGATAATGACATCAATCGCCATTCCAAGGGGTCGCCCCTCAACATCCTTGCTGAACAGTTGATCGCGATGGTTAAGATACTCAACGGAACGAATACGGGCCATTTTTTTTGGGGTGTCAAAGAGGGTGTGTGCAACATGACAAGCCACCATATTAATTTCATCACGGTTGGTTACAGCTAGAAGCAGGTCTGCATCATCAGCACCAGCTTGTTGTAGAACTGCAGGGTAAGCACCTGAGCCACGTACGGTCCTGATATCCAGGCGATCCTGTAACCCCGCAAGTCTTTCTCCGTCGAGGTCAACGAGAGAGACATCATTGGCCTCTCCAGCCAAAATCTCAGCCATTGAAGTTCCAACTTGACCTGCACCGAGAATGATAATTTTCATTTGTCTGTTTCCTGACGACTGGCTTTGGGGTCAATCCCAAGGCTCTTCAACTTACGATAGAGATGGGTTCGCTCAAGTCCGACTTCCTGAGCTACTTCAGAGACATTCCCCCCTGTTTTTTGCAGATGGTAGAGAAAATAATGGCGTTCAAAGTCATCACGTGCATCTCTTAGGGAGGCATTATAGTTTTCAGGCTGGGCGGGTTCAGATTTTACTTCAGGGTACTCCCTGGCTTTTCCCTGGAGAGCAGCAAGAACTTCATTTGCCCCGATTTCGGGACCTTTCCCCAGGATCAGTAACCGCTGTACCAGGTTTTTAAGTTCCAGTGCGTTACCAGGCCAATTATAGTCAAGGAGTGCCTGGAAAGCGGCTTTACTAAATCGTCTTGAAGTTAGATTGCTCTGTTCAACCAGGGTTGAAATATAGTGGGCCACCAGGTCTGGAAGATCATCCAAATGAGTGCGCAATGGGGGAATAGAGAGCGGCACAACATTTAAACGGTAGTAAAGCTCTTCACGAAAGCGACCAGAAGTAACAGCTTCTGCAAGGTCTCTATTGGTTGAGGCAATAATTCTTGAGTCAATCGAGAGAGATGTGCTGCCCCCGATACGACGGAATCTGCCCTCATCAAGAGCACTGACCAGCTTGATTTGGGCCTCAACGTTAAGGTCAGCAATCTCATGAAGATACAAAGTACCGCCTCGTGCCTCTTCAAATCGACCGGGCAAAATCTCATCCTCTTGTTCAGCGCCGAAGAGTTCTATTGCAAGGTTTTGTGTTGGTGCTGCAGCCAGGCTTACTTCAATAAATGGGCCATCAGAACGTGAACTCTCGCAGTGAAGGGTATGTGCAGCAGTGAGCTTTCCACTCCCTGCTTCCCCAGTTATTAACACCCAACTGTCTGTAGCTGCAATACGTGATATCTGACTCTTAAGCTCCGTGATTGGACGACTGTTCCCAATAAGTTTCATATCGGGTTTGAGCTTTTCTCTCAGCCGCAGGTTCTCTTTGACAAGCTGAATATTATCAAGCGCCCGCTCTATGGTGACTAATAGTTTTGCCGTACGGAGTGGCTTCTCAATAAAGTCATAGGCCCCATATTTAAGAGCCTCTACAGCTGTTTCAACTGTACCGTGTCCTGAAATCATAATAACAGGGACTTGATTTCCCGCACTACTCCACTCTTTGAGCAGGGTAAGGCCATCATCACCAGGCAGCCAGATATCGAGAAGGATCAGGTCAAAAGCCTGTTCCTTTACCAGCTCTCTTGCCGCTTCAGCACTCTCTGCCGTTGTTGTTTGATAGTCTTCATCCTTCAGAATATCGCTAACGACCTCTCTGATATCAGGTTCATCATCAATAATGAGTATTGAAGCTTGAGGCATCTACTGTTTACCTTTCTGGTCTGGTTTTTCCTGTATTGATGCAAGAAGTCGGTAGGGAAGGGCAATGGTCATCATCGCTCCGAGTGAATTATTATAGGCACGAATTACACCCCCAAGCTCCTCTACAATTCTAGTTACGATGGCAAGCCCAAGGCCAGTTCCTTTTGGCTTGCTGGTGACATAGGGTTCAAAGACCTGGTCGAGCAAATTATCCGGAATGCCGGGTCCGTTGTCCTGAATTGAAATTTCCACCCACCCATCTCCTTTTCCAGCGAGGGTTGTTGTTATAGTAATTGTTGGATCATCGCTGTTTTCCAGGGCCTCCAGGGCATTAATGATCAGGTTATTCATTATCTGACGCAACCTGCCGGTATCAAGCATGAGCATCGGGATTGAGCCATCAAGCTCAAGATGGTAGTTAACCACCTGTTGGCTATTCCGATGGAGTTCTATCACATCACCGATAAGCTCATTAAGGTCAACCTCAATCGGATTCATCTCAACAGGCCTGGCATAGTTTGCAAACTCATTTACCATTTGCATCAGTGATTCGACCTGTTGGGTTATGGTTCGTGTAGAACGATCGAGCGTTGCCCTTTGTTCGATCGGGAGCTGATTGAGATATTTGCTCCTAATCCGCTCAGCAGAAAGTTGTATTGGGGTGAGTGGGTTCTTGATTTCATGAGCGAGGCGTCTCGCCACCTCTCCCCATGCTGCATTACGCTGAACCTTGATCAGAGTAGTAATGTCGTCAAATACAACAACACACCCCCCGCCAAACCAGCCATGGACAGGAAGTGGAGTGATTCTGCAAAGAAGCACCTGACGCCCACTTGGCCCATAGAGGGTAAGTTCTTGTTCACTCACTTCCAGTTTTTGGTCTGTACAGGATTGAACCATCTCTGTTATGGGTGAGAGCCATTGGAATTTTACTTCCAGATCTTTAATTGGGGAGGATTCCGCCTCTTCGAGTTTGATTCTGAGAATGGTTTCTGTGGCCTGATTGGCAGTACGAAGATGAAGTCGCTTGTCAAATGCCATAACCCCTGAAGAGAGGTGGCGAAGAACAGTGTCAAGATAGGTGTGTTCTTCTTCTGCTCGCTTCTTGGCACTCTGGGTTTTGCGTTGAGCAAGTTTTACCTGTTTGGCCATGTCATTGAATGATTCTGTGAGAATACCAAATTCATCATCACTCGTGACCTGTAGCTGAGTATCATAATTGCCTTTGGCGATGGATTCCGTTCCCAGTGCTAATTCTCTCAATGGCGCTGAAAGACGGCGGGATAGAAAAATTGCAATCCAAACCACCATTGTTATGGTCATCAAGACAATCAGTGTAAGGGTGAGTATAAAACTGAATTTAAGAGGTTCCCTGAGATACTCAAGTTTGGCAAAGCCAACTGTTGCCGCTTCAATATTATCTGCAAGGCGTGCATACCTGTTGGGCAGTGGTTGGAGTACCTGAAGGATTCTGGTTGGAATGTTCGGATTAAGATTGTAGACAGGGACAACAATACGAAAGCGTATTCCTCCGGACTCATCAGGTTCTATTTTGGAAAACTGTTCTTCGCGCCGAAGCAGGCCAAGGATAGACTCAGGAAGTGTCTCTGGGAGCAGTTTGGTGGGGTTAGTCTGGCTTGAGGCAATCACTCTGCCGGAGAGGTCGATCAGGCTTATCTCCTGATAGTCATTGGACTCTCTTTGTTCATCAAGAAGCTGGATAATCTTAAAGGTATTGTTATGAGTTTCAAACTGTTGAGCATTGCCCTCCACTTTAGTGACCAAATCTTTTTTGAAACTTTCTATAGAGCTCTGGCTCAGCATTAGCGCGTCATCAAGAGCCTGTTCAATGTGAATATCAAACCAGCTGTCAATTCCTCGACTCAGGAACTGAGAAGAAAAATAGTAAATCACAAGTAGGGGGATGATAGAAACAAGAGCAAATCTTCCAAGCAGGCGCCAGGTTAAACTTGTCTCCAGTTTGGAACGCCGATGCTGACGATAGAGATGGATAAGGTTGAATGAGATTAGTACCGTTAAGACCACAATTCCAATTATGTTTAGCCACAGCAAATGCGTGTAGTATGGGCTTAAAGTGGGTGAGTGCTGTGTGGCAAGAGAAAATAAGTACTGAGTGACCAAAAGGAGAGCAACCAACATAATTGAAGGTACAGGTCCAATTAAGAGACGATGTATTAATTGATGATAGGCCATTGGGTCCAAGTGCTGTTCAGTTGCCAGTCCTGGTCAGTAAAAGTATGGAGTCTTAAAGGTATGGGTAACAACCTATCATCAACCCTTACCCTCATTTTTAGTGAATATTGCACATCTGCTATTGAGAGGGGGCGATCAAGCTGTAAAGAGAAGAGCTCTCGCGATCCAATTGCAGTAATCGCTTCAGTTGCTGTTGGGTAGCTTGTTATTATGTTGGTGATCCCGTTTACCACTATGAATTGTCTCGTCAGTGAGTGATATCGAATAGTCATCGGAAAATGCCAATGGGAAATATCACTATCCCACAACAAAGGCCTTCTTTGTGTCAGGACCATCTCAATAACGATATGGATCGGGATCCCATGTCCTATCGCCTTTTTTACCTCCTGGCTGAGCATCAGGTCAAAGTCAGGGTAGACATGAAGAGTACGATCATCGGTTTTTGTTGCAACGTTATTGATGGTGAATCCAGCCCCTTCACAGGCCGGTGTAATGCCCACCAGAGAGGCAAGGACAAAAAGGCATAAGAGGCCTTTGGCACGGTGCACATTCATAACAAGTGCACAAGGATGATCAACATCACGCTCAACATGGTTGGATTACAGCCTAATCTCTATTTTTTTGCTAGTCCTGCGTAGAAAAATCCATCACCGTGGTGAACACCCTGGAGGCGCTGATAGCCATAGGGCTGTACTAACCCGATTGATCTATCTCCAGATTGTAAAGCTGTATTTGGCAGTCTATGAAAGGCATCAGGATGTTCATTGAGGAATGATTCAATTTGAAGTGTGTTCTCCTGGGGAAGCACTGAGCATGTGGTGTAGAGCAAATATCCATTCTCAGTGAGTAGTGGCCAGAGAGCGTTAAGTAGTAATCTCTGTTTTGCGGCGAGTTGACTGATGTCTGAGGGCCGCCGAAGGTGTCGGATGTCAGGATGTTTGGCAATAACCCCTGTTCCGGAACAGGGAGCATCGATCAGGATGCGATCAAAGAGACGACCATCCCACCACTTATCAGTATCGATGCCATCTCCTATCACCACTTTAGCATCAAGTCCAAGTCGTTTAAGGCTCTCATCTATGCGGCCAGCTCTTTTTGGATCAATATCAAGAGCAACCAGTTCATCCAGTTCCGGGCAGAGTTCCAGAAGGTGTGTTGTCTTGCCTCCAGGTGCTGCACAGGCATCAAGAACCCTCATTCCAGGCCTGGCCGAGAGCGCCAGGCTGGCGAGTTGAGCTGAACAGTCCTGGACGGAGACCACGCCCTCTATAAAGCCAGGGAGTGAAGTAACAGGGTGCCTCGATACAAGCTGGATTGCAGAAGGGCAATCAGTGATAGCGACGGCCTGAATTGATGATGATGAAAGGGTGCACAGATATTCTTCCCGGCTTGTCTTTTGGGTATTGACTCGCAGGGTGAGAAGGGGACGGCAGTTGTTCGCATCAATGATGGCCCTCCAGTACTGAGGCCAGGCTTGATTAAGAGCAGTGATAAGCCATTCAGGGTGGGCTGTCTTAACACTCAGTGAACGCTCAATTTTATCCAGAGAGGAGCGCTCTTTTATGAAACGGCGGAGTACGGCATTAACAAGGCCACGCGCCCATTGCTTCCCGATCAAAGGTGCCGCCCCAACTGTTTCTGATACTGCGGCATGATGGGGAATATCAGTATGAATGAGCTGATAAAGACCCAGGGCAATCAGAGCGGCGAGGTCTTGGTTTTTTCTCTTTAAAGGCTGTTCAAGCAGGTTTGAGGTGATGCTTTCAAGAGTGGTCCACCAGCGAACTGTTCCATAGGCCAGTTCCTGGATTAATCGACGATCAGGTTCAGATCCGGTAGTCGGAAGATTGTTGATAATTTGGGAGTAGGTTCTATCCAGAGAGTGTCGGTTGAAAATTACTTGAGCAATGATCCTGGTTGCCGTAGCACGGCTGTCGCTCCCGGATAGAGTGTCAGAATCTGGGCTTTTCTCACTCTTTGCAGCCAAGACGTCCCCCTGCCTGAAGTGGATAGCCATGCAGAAAATCCATCGTAGGTAGCGGCTGACCACCAGGTCGTTGTAAGAGTGTGATATTTAGCGAACCACGACCACACTGAACCAATATTCCATTTTTTGAACTTTCGATCACAGTACCTGGCGGGGTGCCGGACTCCTGCTCTGATACCTCTCCTTCCCAGAGTTTCAGAGGGGTGGAGCCATCCGCTGTGCGTGCAGTGGGCCAGGGGTTGAAGCCACGGAGCCGGCGGTTGAGCTCCAGAGCAGATTGTGTCCAGTCAAGCTCGCTCTCCTCTTTGGTTAGTTTAGGGGCATAAGTCGCCTGGTCTGAATTCTGAGCGACAGGATTGATCTCTCCCGTAATCAGGCGCTGCAATGAGTCTTTTAGCACTCTTCCGCCCTCAAGTGCGAGTTTGTCATGAAGGGTGCCGGAGGTCTCACGCTCCAGGATGGGTACGCTCACCTGAGCAAGTATCTCTCCTGTGTCGAGACCCTTATCCATCTGCATCAGGGTGATCCCACTCTCTTGATCTCCGGCAAGGATTGCTCTTTGGATCGGAGCAGCACCACGCCATCGAGGGAGAAGCGAAGCATGGACGTTGACGCAGCCCTTTAGAGGGATTTCAAGAATTTTCTCGGGCAGAAGATTGCCATAGGCAACAACCACAATCAGCTGAGGGTCTAATTCAACAATCGTTTCAGCTTCCTCTTCCAGTGAGTTCGGCTGGAAAAGAGGCAATTCATGTTTTCTTGCAAAAATCTTGACTGGGCTCTGCTTCAGGTGCCGTCCTCGTCCAGCAGGCCGATCCGGCTGAGTAAAAACACCGGGAATCTCTGCCCCCACATCAAGCAGTGCCTGCAGGCTGGGAACTGCAAAGTCGGGTGTGCCAGCAAATAAAATCTTCAATGTCGTTCACTTCGCATAGTTAGATCAACTCAGCTTAAGTTGCCTCCTCTTCTAGGCGTTGTTAGCGGATTGTTTTGCCTCTTTGAGCAGACGTTTTTTTATTCTCTCTTGTTTCAGCCTGGAGAGGCGATCAACAAAAACTTTGCCATCAAGATGGTCTATCTCGTGCTGGAGGCAGACAGCAAGCATCTCATCAGCCTCTTCTGTGATCGGTTTTCCATTGCGGTTGAGGTAGTTGATTTTGATTTTCTCAGCTCGACCTATTTCAGCAAAGATGCCGGGCACCGAAAGACATCCCTCCTCATGGAGCTGGCTGCCGGATTGTTCAATAATTTCAGGATTAATGAACACTCTGGGCTCATTCTGGGTCTCAGAGAGGTCAATGACCACAATTCGCCTGGCAACATTTATCTGGACTGCGGCGAGGCCAATACCTGAAGCGTGGTACATGGTTTCAATCATGTCATCGATCAGGTTGAGGATGCCGGCATCCACCTCATCGACAGCTATCGCACGTTGCCGAAGGCGTTGATCGGGATAGATGAGGATATCAAGAAGAGCCATGGTGTGATCTTGAAAAAGCAGATGAGAAAATACAAGCCTCAGCCATTGTACCGTTGAACTGGGTTTTTCGATATGGCTCAAAGAGATGAGAGCCAAAAAATGTGCTCCTGCAGAGGGTTATCCCCTGATTATGAGGATTAAGAGATGAAGTTTCCGGTAGAAGAGTTGCTCGCCACTCTGGCGCTGTTAAAAGTGCCTGGGCTTGGGGCTCGGCGCCGATATTGCCTGGTTGACTGCTTTGGCGGCGCAAGTGCTGTTTTTGCCGCTCCCAGAGATAAAATTGAAACAATATTGGGTCCTGGCCATTGTGCACTTCCCTTTTTGCAAAAAGGACTCGATGGAATTGATGTTGGCTCAGAAATCAACTGGATTGAAAAACCAGGACACCATTTCATACCCCTTCACCATCCGCTCTTCCCCCCACTTCTGAAACAGATTCCAGACCCTCCGGTTGGCCTGTTTGCCAGAGGTGACCTGAGTCGGCTCTTCAAGCCCCAGGTTGCTATTGTCGGCAGTCGCAGGGGGACACCTGGTGGTCAGGATGTTGCGCGCACTCTGGCGGCTGGCTTAGTCGAGAGAGGATTCAGTGTGATAAGTGGACTGGCCAGCGGTATTGATGGGGCGGCCCATTGGGGTGCTATTGACCATAATGGGAGTACTGTTGCTGTTACTGCTGCCGGAGCTGACCGGATATATCCGGCAGCCCATCGTCGGCTTGCCGATAAAATCAGCTCTTGTGGGGCCCTTTTAACGGAATATTCGTTAGGCATACCTCCACGAAGAGAGCATTTTCCTGCACGCAATAGGTTAATCAGCGGTCTTGCCCTCGGTGTTGTTGTGGTAGAAGCGGCATCAAGAAGCGGGTCGTTAATTACCGCGAGATTGGGTGGAGAGCAGGGGCGTGAGGTTTTTGCAGTTCCTGGACCAATACGCTCTCCTCTGTCGGCAGGGTGTCATCAGCTCATCAAGCAAGGTGCTAAATTGGTTGAAGGGATTGAGGATATCGTTGACGAACTGCCAAGGTTCAAAACGCCACCTGCCAGTAGAGACCCTATTCAAGAACAAGAGCCTGGTTCAGTTGTAGCTGATGAAGTGCTGGTCGGGTCAATAGATTTCACACCTACCCCACTCGAGGTTATTGTTGATCGAAGTGGATTGACGGATCAACAGCTTTCCTCCATTCTCCTTGGTATGGAGTTGCGGGGGCTCATCGCTGCCACAACCGGAGGTGGTTATCAGAGAATTAAGTAGAGACAGATGAGGGCTGACTACCTCCCTCGCGGTTAATGGATATAAAGGGATGATGTAATCTTCTCCTATCGTCCGCATCGGTGGGGTGGTTGATTGACGATCTGGGGGAGGGCTTCAGTTTTTGCAAGAATAGAGTTTATTGTGGCATGACAGGGCAGTAATGCTATTAAAAACAACGAGATAGATCTGCCGGCCTGGGGGGGAATCATGGTTAGAGGCCAAAGGGGCTGTAAACCGTTTGAAAAGCGGATGCACGTTGGTTACAGCCCTTGGCTGAGATCCGGATCGCTTTATTTGTATTTTTTTGATAGGTTCGCAGAATTATGAAAGAGAATATGCTTGATGTGCTGATCTACCTCTTCGAGAACTATATGTTCGAGGAGCAGGTGATTCAGCCTGATCAAGAAGCGATTGTTGCTGAACTCTCCCAGGCAGGGTTTGAAACCGGTGAGATTGATAAGGCGATAGACTGGCTTGCAGAACTATCAGAGATGCGGGAGCAACTGACAGACGATCGCTTTGCCGGTGGGCGCTCAGATTCAGTTAGACACTATTCCCCTCTCGAACAGGCTCGGATCGGCGGTACTATTCAGCGATTACTTCTCTCTTTGGAACAATCAGGGGTGATTGATCCTGAAGCAAGAGAGATGGTAATCGATCGAATTATGGCTTTAGAAGAGGTGGATCTTGATCTCGACCATGTTAAATGGATCGTGATGCTTGTCCTCTCCAGTAGAGCTGATCAGGGAGAAGATACATTGTTGGTTGAGGAGCTTACCGTCGACTATCTTCCCGGATCACTGCATTAATCACGCAATCCGGCCGGTCAAAAAACACACATACACTTGCTTCACGATGTGATGTCGACTAACGTCTGCGCCCCATGGAAGGGAATTACCCCAGATTTTAAGTACAGTATCATCTATTAAATTGTTGGGCCGACAACTCGCTTTAAGGGAATTACCCCAGATTTTAAGTACAGTATCATCTCATACTAGAGAATTGCTTACACATTATTGAGTTATGCCTAACAATCTAATCGTTGTCGAATCCCCAGCAAAAGCCCGCACAATAACGCGTTATCTGGGTAAGCGCTTTGAGGCTCTTGCCACCTATGGTCATGTTCGTGATCTCCTGCCCAAAAGTGGTGCTGTTGTGCCTGATGAGGGTTTCAGGATGAACTATGAAGTGATTGATCGAAATCGCAAACACGTTGATGCAATCGCAAAAAAACTTAAACAGTGTGATGCACTCTATCTTGCCACTGACCCTGATCGAGAGGGTGAAGCGATTTCATGGCATCTACTTGAATTACTCAATCAAAGAGGGGTGCTTGGGGAAAAACAGGTTTTCAGAGTGGCTTTTTATGAGATCACAAAAAAGGCCATCCAGGAGGCAGTTGAAAACCCAAGTACACTGTCGACAAACCTGATCAATGCTCAACAGGCCCGTCGGGCACTCGATTATCTGGTCGGTTTTAACCTCTCCCCGCTGCTGTGGAAGAAGGTGCACCCTGGATTGTCGGCAGGCCGGGTACAGAGCCCGGCACTGAGGTTGATCTGTGAGCGTGAACATGAGATCGAAAAGTTTGAGCCTCGTGAATACTGGACCATTGAATCTGACCTTGAGGAAAAAGGAGATGCCTTTGAGGCGAAATTAACCCACTTTGAAGGCAACAAACTGAGTCAGTTTGATATTGGCAATGAAGAGTATGCAACCAGAGTGAGGGAAGCGATTGAAGAAGCGTCGGGCAGTAATCTTACGGTTTCCACTATCGAACGAAAAAAACGTCGCCGCCATCCGGCACCTCCCTTTACCACTTCCACCCTCCAGCAGGAGGCGTCACGAAAGCTTGGGTTTGGCGCCAGTCGGACAATGAGAGTGGCCCAGCAACTCTATGAAGGCATCAATGTTAATGGAGAACAGACAGGGCTTATCAGCTATATGCGGACGGATTCGGTTAACCTGGCCAATGACGCCATTGAACAGATTCGGGCCTTTATCCAGGTTCAATATGGTGCTGAGAATGTGCCAGAAAAAATTCAGCGATATAAAAATCGCTCGAAGAATGCCCAGGAAGCCCATGAGGCCATCCGCCCAACACGGGTTGACCAAACGCCTGCTTCCTTGGAGGGGTTGCTCGATAGTGATCAATATCGACTCTATGATTTGATTTGGAAACGCACCATGGCCTCTCAGATGGTTCATGCTGTTTTTGACCAGGTTGCTGTCCAGTTTGCAGCAGGAAGCCAGAATGATCTCTTTCGGGCGACAGGATCAACCCTGGTAGTGCCTGGATTTATCGCTGTCTATCAAGAGGGCAGAGATGACGCATCAAAGCCTGAGAAGGAGGGTAGCGCTCTTCCAGCCCTTGAAGAGGGACAGAAGGTCTCCCTGCTCGCAGTAAGGGCAGAACAGCATTTTACTGAACCTCCCCCCCGTTATTCCGAAGCCAGCCTAGTTAAAACCCTTGAGAGCTATGGAATTGGTCGACCATCCACCTATGCAAACATTATTCGAACACTTGTTGACCGTGATTATGTTGAACTTGAAAGTCGACGATTTACCCCAACGGACATCGGAAGGGTTGTCAATCACTTCCTGACCAAGCATTTTTCCCAGTACGTTGATTATGATTTTACCGCCAAGCTTGAAGATGAGCTTGATGCGGTCTCTCGGGGTGAAAAAGAGTGGACTCCGGTCATGGAGACATTCTGGGGGCCCTTTGATCAACTGCTGCGTGAGAAAGAGAGCTCAGTAACTCGGGAGGAGGCGGTACAGGCGCGTGAATTGGGGACAGATCCAAAGAGTGGAAAACCCGTCAGTGTGAGGATGGGACGATATGGCCCTTTTGTACAGATCGGTACTCGCGAGGATGAGGAGAAGCCGAAGTTTGCCGGACTCAGGCCTGGTCAAAAAATGAGCCAGATCGATTTTGATCAGGCGATGGAGCTATTTAAATTACCGCGCGAACTCGGCGCTGGAGATGACGGCTATCAGTTGCGGGCTAATATTGGACGTTTCGGCCCCTATATTCAATATGGGGCAAAAAAATACGTTTCTCTTAAAGAGGAAGATCCTTACACCGTCAGCTTGGAGAGCGCACTCCAAATCGTAAGAGCAAAAATTGAAGAAGACCGTAACCGGGTGATACACCATTTTGAACAAGAGGGGATTCAAGTGCTGAATGGACGTTATGGACCCTATATTACGGATGGGTCCAAGAATGCCAGGATACCAAAAGATATAAATCCTGCAGGGCTTTCTCTGGAAGAGTGCCTGGAACTTTTGGCAAAAGCACCAGAACGGAAGCGACGCGGTAAAAAAGCCTCAAAGAAAAAAATGGCAACAAAAAAGAAAACAGCCAAGAAAAAAACAACCAAAAAGAAGACGGCCAGAAAAAAAACAACAAAGAGAAAGACCAAGAAAAAAGTGACCGAAAAAAGCCAGTAGCAGGGCCTTGTTTTTTTCCTCGAACGCTTCGCCGAGATACACAGGCCCCAGTGAAAATACCAGCAAGCCGCCAGTGCGGGTGACGCGCACGAGTTCATCGAAACCCGAAAGCGGCGCATGGCCCTGGGTAAAGACACCCGCAGCGGTGACCGCAGCGAAATGGTTGTCAGGATAGTTCAACGGCTGACCAAGGAACATCTGTTCCAGAGCTGCATAGACGTTCTTGGCTCGGGCTGCGGCCAACATATTGCTGGAGGCATCGAATCCGGTAATCTCGTTATAGCCCATAGCGGTCAGCAACTCACCCATGATACCGGTACCGGCGCCAGCATCAAGGATCGGCTGAGTGCCCGCAGGGATGTGGCGCGTCAACATCGAGGTCACCATCGCCGGATGGGAATAACCGACGTTTTTCATATGGGTTTCGTATTCTTCGGCCCAGTGGTCGTAGCTCTGGGAAAGCTCCTCGACAGTTCTGGCCTGATACGCTTGGTGCAGTTGACTGACATTTCTATCATTTTCAGATTTAGTCATGTTTCATACCCGCTTGCGCAACTGGCACCGACCTTTGACTTCAGGTCAGTCTGGCGGTAATGCACTTGACACGATAATAACTGGCCAGCGCCGTCAGCCCCTTCTCGCGTCCGAACCCGCTTTGTTTGGTGCCGCCGAACGGTGTTGCGATGCCACCGGCAAAATACTGATTGATGTAAACCTGGCCACTGTCTACATCGCGGGCAAATTCCAGCGCTCGATTAATGTTCCTAGTATAGATACCGGCGACCAGTCCGAAGTTGGTGCCATTGGCGACGGCAATGGCCTGCTCTGGCGAATCCACGACCTGGACACAGAGCACCGGCCCGAAGATTTCTTCCTGAACCACTTTCTCTTTAGCGGAAACTTCATCAAGGATGGTCGGCGTATAGAAAAAACCGTTTTCCATACCGGCCACTTCAGCGATGCTGCCGCCGGTGGCCACCGATACCGACCGCTCTCTTGCGCCATTGACATAATCCGCCACTTTTTTTAACTGCTCTGCCGAAATGAGCGGACCCAATTGCGCGTCATCCAGGCCATGCCCTAATGTCAGCGCCTCGGAAGCTGCCGTCAGACGTTCCATCATGGCATCGTGCACCGCGCGTTCCACTACCAACCGGGAACCGGCCGAGCAGACCTGACCGGCGTTGAGGTAGATGGCTTTCAGCGTTCCCTCGACGGCCGCCTCAAGATCGGCATCCGCCAGCACTACCAGCGGTGATTTGCCACCGAGCTCCAGAGTCACCGATGCGACGTGATCGGCAGCTGTTTTCATGACCGTTTTGCCGGTGGGCACAGAGCCGGTGAAGGTGACGTGCGATACATCCGGGTGCGCTGTCAATGCCGCCCCTGCATCTGCCCCGTAACCTGTGATTACATTACACACACCAGCTGGTAATCCTGCCTGGTGAAGAATATCCGCCAATATCAATGATGTCAGCGAAGTCTGTTCCGCGGGGTTTATGACAGCGGTGCAACCCGCTGCCAGGGCGGGTGCTGCGCCACGTGCAGTGGTAACCAGGGGAAAGTTCCAGGGGATGATGTGAGCGGTAACACCAACCGGTTCGTGAAGGGTAAAGGAGATGAAATCCGGTCCCAGCGGGATACTGTCTCCCTGCAGTTTGTCTGCTATCCCGGCGTAATACTCGAAGTATCCCGCTGCCGTCTCGATGTCTCCGCGTGCCTCCCGTATCGGTTTGCCGCTCTCCAATGTCTCGATACGCGCCAGGCGCTCGGCATCCTGACGTATCAACGACCCAGTTCGCGCCAGTATGCGGCCACGCATGGTCGGGGTTGTGGTACGCCACTCCCCGCTTAAAGCTTCTTTGGCACTGGCCACAGCGCGATCAACATCATCGTTGTTGGCGTTGGGGAAGTGGCCGATGATCGTTCCGGTCGCTGGATCGATGGTATCTATCATGTGGTCACTTGTTGAGGCCATCCATTGACCATCGATAAACATTTTCTGTGGCAGATTATCGGGAACTGCCCATCGCGTTGAATTTGACATCTTAATCACCGTTTCCAGCGAAGTGATGCATCGCATCATCCAGGGCTTTTGCAAAACAATCGAACATTTCGTTGATCTGTTGCTCATCGATGATCAGGGGAGGGCAAAATGCCAGCGTATCGTTGATCAGTGCACGGATGATCAAACCGTGTTCCTGCGCCCGGTTCATCACCCAGGGACCCACTTTCCGGGCGGGGTCAAAATTAGTCCGGGTTGCTTTATCCTCGACCAGCTCTACCGCGCCGATGAGCCCCAGTCCGCGGGTTTCGCCCACCAGCGGATGGTCGGCGAATGCGTGCAAGCGGTGCTGGAAACACGACATCACGGATTTCACATGCTCGCCGATGCGACGCTCTTGATAAATTTTCTGGGCTTCAAGGGCCACGGCACAGGGAACCGGATGACCCGAGTAGGTGAAACCGGTTCCAAAAATACCAAACTTACGGCTACCTTCGATCAACACCTGATGAATTTTTTCGTTGATCATCACCGCGCCGAGAGGCTGATAAGCAGCCGACAATGCTTTAGCCATGGTGATGAGATCGGGTTTTAAGCCGTATATCTCGGTAGCAAACATATTACCTGTGCGGTAAAAGCCGCTGATGACTTCATCCACAATAAGAAGAATATCGTAGCGTTCCAGAAGCGGCTGGATTTTCTCGTAATAACCCGTTGGCGGCGGGATAACGCCACCCGCGCCCAGGAACGGTTCAACAATGAATGCGGCGATGGTATCAGGTCCTTCCTCGAGAATAAGGTTTTCCAGGTTTGTAGCCAGGCGGGAGGAATATTCCTCTTCGTTTTCGCCAGCTTCACCGTAGTGATAGTAATGGGGGCAATCGGTATGGATGATATTCTTGATCGGCACATCGAAAGCATTATGCGCATACTGCATTCCGGTCAGGCTGGCCGCCGCCAGCGTGATTCCGTGGTAGGCGCCGTGGCGTGCGATAATTTTCTTTTTCTGTGGACGACCGAGAATATTATTGTAATACCAGACTAGTTTGACCTGGGTATCATTGGCCTCGGAACCCGAGTTGGTAAAAAACACCTTCGACATCGGGGTTGGCGCCTGTTCGACGAGGAATTCGGCAAGATTGATCGCTGGCTCGACCGCTTTGTGCGCAAAGTTGTGATAAACCGGCAGCAATTCCAATTGCCGCGTGGCCGCATCAACCAGACGCTGTTCGCTGAAACCCAGGGAAGCACACCAAAGTCCGGCCAAACCCTCGATATAGCGCTTACCGTCGTCATCGAAGACATATATCCCCTCTCCCCGTCGAAAAATGTCCGGACCAGATTCCTGATGCTGGGCCAGATTGGTGAATGGATGGAGGTGATACATCACATCCCGTGCATGAGGTGAGTTGACTTTCATTTATATAGACCTCTCTGATTGACCTGTTGAGACACAAGGTATGGTTCGGCGGTTATTAACGAAACCAACTTTCCAGGTGCTTTCAATAATTGTCATTGATGATATTCAGCCCAGAAACCCGGTGTAATTTTATCGTGAGCTGAAATTTATCGATGAGTGTCAGTATCTGGCATTTTATATCCCAAATGTTGATAAACTAAATTTCAATTTATCTGTTTAGGGGTTAGTTTTTATCTATACAGAAAAGAACTTTTAGCTACCACCCTGTATTGAAGAGAGCCTCTTTGACAACAGGCTAAGCAATTGAATTTATTGGTTCGCTATGCAGGGATTGAATCAGCGACGATTTCATTTATTCTCTTTTCCACTTTCCTGACTCCGAGTCGCTCCATAGGATTTCCATCTACAGGGCTAAGGGGAGGTTCACTTTTTGCCTCGCTGGAAAAGATCAGGAGTTCAACCGCTACCTCATCTGCCATAAAGCAGATCAGAGGGATTTGTTTGTAGCTGTTTTTCCCAAACCGTAATCTGCGCTCAGAAACCTCATGCGGAATAGTGTCTTCAATAAAAAAGAAGAGAACCCGCTCAATACTCTCAGAAAACAGATGGAGTTCAATAGGTGTCGACACTAATGCAGGTCGGCGCACAAGAGATCCGGCAAGACGGGGTGAGAACAACTCAAGCCAGGCCATCATCTCAAGGGCAATCTGCAGCCACTCCATGGTGAGAGCACTGTTTCCATTCTCACCAAACAGGGCGACATGTTCGATTAATGCGGCCTCAATCTCCTGGTTGCTTGGCATGGCAACCCCGGTAGAGAGATTGAGACGTTTCAGGGCTTTATTTTTTGCCGACTGGAAATCATTTAACCCCTCTTCATAAATGATGCGCGCAGACTCTTTGGAGATCAGCGAGCGCACTTGTGGAGAGGTTTTGTGATATCCCCTGTAGGGATGGTTCTGTCGTTCTGTCAAAATAACCCCTCTGTAACGATAGCGGGACCACCACTTTTTGGCCCCCTTGGGTTTGAAGGTGTTGGTTCGGTTCCAGCCATAAAATATTCAGTAAAACCATCAGGATCATCTTCATCTACAGGGGAGGCGCTATCCCGACCAATCCGAACAGAAACCACACTGTCAGGTTGTTCCAGCTCGGTCTCTGGAACCCCTTTCAGCGCCTCTTTCATGTAGTCAATCCAGACCGGAAGTGCAGCACGGGAACCGGCTTCACCCTTTCCCAGATCTTTAGGCTGGTCAAAGCCAATCCAGACAGTGGTTACCACACTGCTATTGAATCCGGAAAACCAGGCGTCTCTGAAATTGTTTGTAGTTCCAGTTTTGCCGGCCAGATCTTTCCTTCCCAGGGTGTTGGCTCGTTTTGCTGTTCCTGTACGAATGACCTGCCGGAGCATGCTGGTGGTAATAAAAGCATTGGCAGGGCTGATTACCTGTTGTGCAGGGTGCCATGACTCCATTTCGCCCTGGGCAGGGAGACAGTAGCTGCAAAGTTCACTGGGTCGGGGCTGGGAGACAATTCTACCTCGCTGGTCTTCGACTCGACTGACAAAGAAGGGGTTGACCCGATAGCCGCCATTGGCAAATACACCATAACCCGATGCAATTTCCAGTGGAGTAGTGGAAGCTGTCCCCAGAGCCAAAGCGAGTCCTGTAGGCAGTGTGCTTCGGTCAAACCCAAAACGCTCGAGATGATCAAGGGCATGGGGGATACCTATTGCTCGCAGTAGCCGGACAGAGACCAAATTCAGGGAGAGTGAGAGAGCTTGCCGCAATCGAGTGGGGCCAAAAAATTTCCCGCTGTAATTCTCTGGTCGCCAGATGGTCTCTGTGCTCGGGTCATTGACGACAATCGGAGCCCCTGTAACCTGGCTGGCAGCGGTAAAGCCTTTCTCCAGTGATGCAGAGTAGATAAAGGGTTTTATGTTTGAGCCTGGCTGGCGTTTTGCCTGAGTGGCCCTGTTGTACTTCCCAAGGTGATAGTCCCACCCGCCAACAAGAGCAAGGATGGCCCCATTACCGGGGTTTACCGATACCAGGGCACCCGAAACCTTGGGGAGTTGTGAGAGTGCCCACTGTCCTGACTCATTTTGTCTGACATAGACCACATCACCTCGCTTGACAATATCAAAAGCCCTCTTTGGCTTAGCCCCTTTTCTGCGGGCAGTGATAAATTTCCTTGCCCAGGAGAGCTCCTTCCAGCCGATGGTCACGGGCTCCGCCTGGCCTAACTCTACGGTGAGAGTGCTGTCATCAAGCTGGGTGACCACTCCAGGAGTATGTCCATGGCTGCGGGGATGTCGTTTTATCAGCGATTTGATCTTCTCCTGGTCATGAAGAAAGTGTTGGCCCAGATGATCAATCGGGCCTCGAAAACCGTGTCGATAGGTATAAGCAAGCAACCCTTTTTGCAGCGCCTTATCGGCGGCCATCTGGTTCCCTGAAACGATTGTAGTGTAGACGGAGTAACCGTTTTCATAAGCACTTCGGCCATAACGGTCAACCATTAGCTTACGAGCCATCTCAGCCACATAGGGCGCTTTAAGCTCTACTTTGGCAACGTGCAATCGCGCGGTAATTGCGGCCTGGGTTGCTGCATCGTAAGTCTCTTTGTCGATTGAGCCGAGCTTCAACATCCGGGTCAAAACATGGTTTCGACGCTGGGTAGCCCCCTTCGGGTTTGAGAGTGGGTTGTTTCGTGAGGGGGCCTGAGGCAACCCGGCAAGCATCGCAATTTGAGGCAGGGAGAGGTTCTGCAGCGGCTGGTTGTAGTAGATTCGGGCCGCAGAGGCAAAACCATAACTGCGATGGCCAAGGAAAATTTTATTGAGATAGAGTTCCAGAATTTGGTTTTTATCAAGCGCGCTCTCAATCCTGAAAGCGAGTAAGGCCTGTTTTATCTTCCGAGGCCAGGTTTTTTCTCGACCGAGGAAGTAGTTTTGTGCCACCTGCATGGTGATGGTGCTCGCACCCTGGCCACGCTCGCCGCTTCGGATATTGGTTATCATGGCGCGCAGAACCCCTACAAAATCGACCCCTGGATGGCTATAAAAAGCATCATCCTCCACAGCGAGTATGGCCTTAACCAGGGTTTCAGGGACTTCATCAATCGAGACCGGGATTCTGCGCTCATCGCCAAATTCAGCAATCATCTTCCCGTCAGCTGTGTACACCCTAAGAGGGACTTTGAGATGAATATCCTGGATTGATTCAATTGAGGGCAGGTCTGGAATCAGAACCATAAGTCCAATCCCAAGGGTAATTGCCCCAAGAATGCCTGTAGCGGCAAAAAAAGCCAGGATGCGTACCAGAGTTGATGAAGAGCGTCTCATGTTGTGCTGTATTTTAGTCTTGTTAGGGAGGATTATTAAGGGGGAGATGCCTTTAGCGTTGCAACTCAGTCAATTTTCTGATCTCCTTGCCTGACGGCAGCCAGTTGATGGCCGCTGAGTAACTGATACCAGTAATATGCCACGAAATGTCTTTCTGATTGGACCAATGGGTGTGGGTAAAACCACTGTTGGCAAGCTGCTTGCAAAACAGCTTGGAAAAACCTTTATGGATGCGGATGCTGAACTAGAGGAGCGTACCGGAGTAACGATCAGTACCATTTTTGATATAGAAGGTGAAGAGGGTTTTCGACGCCGGGAAGCAGGGATGCTCCAGGAGCTGTCAGAACGAGATAATATCGTTCTTGCGACCGGTGGTGGTGCGATCCTGGATCAGGAGAACAGACGGGTCCTGCGAAAAAACGGAACGGTTGTCTATCTTGAAGCTGATATGGAACTTCTCCTGGAGCGTACGCGAAACAGCCGTAATCGACCGCTGCTTGAAACTGAAGACCGTGAAGCCATCCTCGGGCGTCTGATGGAAGAGAGGGATCCGCTCTATCGGGCTGAGGCAGACGTGATCGTCCGTACCGGTCGCCGAGCAGCAAGCTCGGTAGCGAAGGATATTCTCGGTAAGCTTGACCAGAAATGAGTGATGGGATCTATATTGTTGATGTCGACCTTGGAGAGCGTTGCTATCCGATAATTATCGGCCCTGGGGTAATGAAAGAGCCCTCCAACCTGCTCCCTTATTGTTCTGAGGATCAGGTGATGATAGTCACCAATGAGACGGTTGCACCCCTCTATCTTGATCAGTTAAAGCAGACTCTTCAGGGGGTTGAGGTTCATGTCACCCTATTGCCAGACGGTGAAGAGCATAAATCTCTGCAAACAGCGGAAACCATCTTTGACCACCTGCTTGAGGTGCCTTGTGATCGGACAACCACCCTGATTGCACTTGGGGGAGGTGTAGTGGGTGATATAGCAGGTTTTGTGGCGGGATGTTACCAACGAGGCATTGATTTTATTCAGATTCCAACAACCCTGTTATCCCAGGTCGATTCTTCAGTCGGCGGAAAGACAGGGGTAAACCATTCGATGGGCAAGAACATGATCGGGCTCTTCCATCAGCCAAAATGTGTCATTGCTGATACCGAAGTTCTATCCACGCTTCCCGCCAGAGAGCTTTCGGCAGGATTGGCCGAGGTCATAAAATATGGATTGATCAGTGATTCGGCTTTTTTTTCATGGCTGGAGGCCCACATTGAGGGTGTTCTCAATCTTGAGAGTGATCTTGTCACTTACGCCATTGAGAGATCCTGTCGTACCAAGGGGGAGGTTGTTGCTGCTGATGAGAGAGAGGGCGGACAACGAGCCCTGCTCAACTTGGGACATACTTTTGGCCATGCTATTGAGGCTGCAGAGGGCTATGGCGTCCATCTGCACGGAGAGGCCGTGGCCATGGGGACCATGTTGGCGGCAGATCTCTCTTTTCGGCTCGGCTGGCTGGAGAGTGAGGAGGTGGCAAGAATTGCCAATCTCTATCAACGCGCAGGTCTGCCCGTTATCCCACCTCAAGAGTTGACGGCAGAGGATTATCTGCGCCTAATGGCTGTCGACAAAAAGGTGAAAAAAGGAGTTATCAGGCTGATTTTATTGAAGAAAATAGGTGAAGCTGAAATAGTTAGTGATTACACCACCGCACAGCTGAAAGCGACATTAGACTCTTTTTCCAAAACCTGACGCTCATCCTGCCATCGATTATTGGCGAGGATTTTGCTGAGAGCCCCATCAGCCGATATAATCTTCGACCTTTTTGCACCTAGGGGTATGTTTGCCCATTTCGATGATTTTAGACAGAAAAAACAACAGAGTTGCCACCCCGCAGCACGGAGGTGATCCTCGGAGAGCTCCAACTCATACAGAGGGACTCTATCGTCCTGAGTTTGAGAAAGATAATTGTGGCTTTGGGTTGATCGCCAACATGGATGGAGAGCCCAGTCACTGGGTGGTAAAAACAGCTGTAGAGTCATTGGTAAACCTCACTCATCGTGGAGCCGTTGCTGCCGACAGGAAAAGTGGAGATGGATGTGGGTTACTATTAAATAAACCCGATAAGTTTCTTCGTGCAGCAGCGAAAGAGTGCGGCATCTCTGTCGATCAAGAGTTTGCCGTTGGGATGGTATTCCTAAGCCCCGATCCGGAAGCAGCAGAATCTGCAAGGAGAGAGGTTGAAAAGGCACTTCAAAGCCAGGGGTTAAGTGCCGCTGGCTGGCGAAAGGTGCCGACAGACGATTCAGCTCTCGGGGCAGAGGCTCTCAGATCAAAACCGATGATTGAGCAACTCTTCATCAATGCTCAGAACGTCAGGGACAGTTCGGATTTTGAATGCAAGCTCTATCAAGCCAGGAGACGTGCTGAGAATAGATTGGAGCAGGACGATGCCACCTTCTATATCTGCAGCCTATCAAGCCGGGTCTTGCTCTATAAAGGCTTGATGATGCCCGCTAATCTTCCCCTCTTTTATCTTGATCTCAATGATGATCGCCTGGAATCATCCATCTGCGTCTTTCACCAGCGGTTCTCTACAAACACCATGCCCCAGTGGCGGTTAGCACAACCCTTCAGATATCTCGCCCACAATGGCGAAATCAACACCATTCAGGGTAATCGAAACTGGTCAGAGGCGAGGAGTTATAAGCTTAATTCTCCATTGATTGAAGATATGGAGAGTATTCGTCCCCTGGTAAACCAATCCGGCTCAGATTCTTCAAGCTTGGATAATATGCTCGAAGCATTCCTTGCCGGGGGGATGGATATTTTCCATGCGATGCAGATTATGATTCCACCGGCGTGGCAGAATGTCGAGAGCATGGATTCTGATGTTCGCGCTTTTTACCGCTACAACTCAATGCATATGGAACCCTGGGATGGCCCGGCAGGAATTGTCCTCACCGACGGTCGTTATGCGGGATGTGTATTGGATAGAAATGGACTTCGCCCGGCGCGTTATGTGATCACCAGGGACCGTCATATCACATTGGCTTCAGAAGTGGGTGTTTATGACTATCAGCCAGAAGAGGTGCTCTTCAAGGGGCGACTTAAGCCGGGGCAGATGATCGCCATTGATACTGTTAATGGAGAGCTCTTATATCCAGAGACCATTCAGAAACAACTTGCCACAAAGCACCCATATAAGCAGTGGATGAGAGAACAGATGGTTCGTCTGCGTTCCACATTTGGCAATGAAGGTGTTGATGAATCCCGAATGGAACCAGAAGTACTGAAGGTCTATGAGAAACTCTATCAGGTGACCCTGGAAGAGAAAGACCTTGTCCTCCGTGTTCTTGCAGAGGTCGGCCAGGAAGCAGTAGGTTCAATGGGTGATGACACCCCGCTCCCCGTTCTTTCCACACGGATTCGTTCTCTTTATGACTCTTTTCGCCAACAGTTTGCCCAGGTTACAAATCCGCCTATTGATCCTCTCCGTGAGCAGATTGTCATGTCTTTGGAGACCTGTTTTGGAAGAGAACAAAACCTCTATGATGAGATGGAAGGCCATGCTTCACGAATCGTCATCGACTCACCGGTACTCTCTGCCTATAAGTATTTCACTCTCTTAGGGTTGGATGATGACCGTTACCTGAGTGAGTTGATAGAGCTCAACGTTCCTCTACACGTTTCTCTGGAAGAGGCTCTGAATACGATCTGTAATCAGGCAGTTGAAGCGGTCCGAGGCGGGAAGACCATTCTGATACTTTCAGATCGTAATATTGGTCAAGAGACAATGCCAGTCCACGCCCTGCTGGCTACCGGAGCAGTCCACCATAGCCTGATTGCTGCTGGCCTTCGTTGTGATGCCAATATCGTTGTTGAGACCGGGACAGCCAGAGATCCACATCATTTTGCAGTGTTGGTTGGATATGGTGCAACCGCCGTTATGCCCTATCTCGCTTATGCCACCATCTCTTCGATGGCTGACAATGGGGAGCTGGCAAAGAGCAGCCTTGGAGAGGCGTTGCGCGCATATCGCAAAGGGATCAATAAAGGGCTCTACAAAATTATCTCCAAGATGGGGATATCAACCATAGCCAGTTATCGGGGAGCTCAATTGTTCGAGGCTGTTGGCCTCTCAAGGGAGGTTGTTGATCAATGCTTCAACGGAACAGTCTGTCGTATTCAGGGTATGACCTATACACATATTGAATCAGACCAGCGCCAACTTGTCGGTGATGCCTGGAACCCAAAAGAAGAGGTAGGGCCCGGGGGGCTTCTGAAGTTTGTCCATGGGGGCGAATATCATGCCTACCATCCTGATGTGATTCGGACGATCCAAAAGGCAGTAATGAGTGGTGACTACCAGGAGTACAAGGCTTTTTCCCGGATCGTCAATCAACGCCCGGCGATGGTGTTGAGAGATCTGCTTAGCCTGAATGAGGGTGAGGGTTCAATTCCTGTAGAGGAAGTTGAATCTGAAGAGAGTATTCTGAAACGGTTTGACAGTGCGGGGATGTCGTTGGGGGCACTCTCCCCCGAGGCCCACGAGGCCTTGGCTGAAGCGATGAACAGTCTCGGGGGGAGGTCGAACTCAGGGGAGGGAGGAGAGGACCCGGAGCGCTACGGTACCAACCGAATGTCAAAAATCAAGCAGATTGCATCAGGACGTTTTGGTGTGACCCCGGCTTACCTGGTTAATGCTGAAGTGCTCCAGATCAAGATTGCACAGGGAGCAAAGCCGGGCGAAGGTGGCCAGCTCCCAGGACATAAGGTTGATAAACTTATCGCAAGATTGCGATTCGCTTCTCCTGGCGTCCCCTTGATTTCGCCACCTCCACATCATGATATCTACTCAATTGAAGATCTGGCTCAACTCATTTTTGACCTTAAGCAAGTCAACCCGGATGCACTGGTTTCCGTAAAACTGGTTGCTGAGGCGGGGATAGGGACCATTGCTGCCGGAGTAACTAAGGCCTATGCGGATCTTATTACTATTTCTGGTTACGATGGAGGCACCGGAGCAAGCCCACTGACTTCAGTAAAGTATTGCGGCAGCCCCTGGGAACTCGGGCTTACCGAGACCCACCAGACCTTAAGAGCAAACAACCTCCGAAATCGAGTCAGACTCCAGGCAGATGGAGGGCTGAAAACCGGGCTTGATGTGATCAAGGCAGCAATACTCGGTGCTGAGAGCTTTGGTTTTGGCACCATGCCCATGGTTGCCCTGGGATGTAAATACCTGCGGATCTGTCATCTGAATAACTGTGCGACGGGGGTGGCTACCCAGGACAAGCGGTTGAGGGAGAATCACTTTCATGGGAGCGCTCTGCGGGTAGCACGGTATTTCAGTTTTATCGCCAGAGAAGTTCGAGAAATTCTTGCCTCACTGGGGGTCAGGAGAATTGATGATTTAATTGGTCGCACTGATCTACTCAAACAGATCGAGGGGAAAACCCTCCGTCAACAGCATCTTGATCTCTCTCCGGTACTCTCTGATGGCGGGGTATCAGAAACGTCTCCTCAATATTGCACCGAATCTCGCAATACCCCCTGGGATCAGGGTGAGCTTGCTGAGAAGATGGTGGCAGAGATATTGCCTGCAATTGAATCATCAAGTGGTGGTGAATTTCACTTTTCAATTAGAAATATTCATCGTTCTATTGGTGCCAGATTGTCGGGAGAAATTGCAAAACGCCATGGGGACCAGGGGATGGAAGAGAGCCCGGTGGTTGTCAACCTGCAGGGTACTGCAGGTCAGAGTTTTGGGGTTTGGAATGCAGGTGGTCTTCACCTTCGTCTTACTGGAGATGCCAACGACTATGTCGGCAAGGGAATGGCAGGAGGAAAGATCACCATTACTCCCCCACCAGGGAGTAGCTTCAAGAGCAACGAATCGACAATTATAGGAAATACCTGCCTCTACGGCGCAACGGGTGGAGAGCTGTATGCTGCCGGACGTGCCGGGGAGCGTTTTGCTGTTCGTAACTCTGGAGCTTCAGCGGTTATTGAAGGTTGTGGAGATCATGGATGTGAGTATATGACCGGTGGGGTGGTCACTGTACTTGGACAGACAGGGCTCAATTTTGGTGCGGGCATGACAGGAGGGTTTGCCTTTGTCCTCGACTGTGAAGATCGATTTACTGACAGTTTCAACAGAGAACTGATTGAAGTACATCGTTTGATCCCTGAATCAATGGAGCCCCATGTCAACTATCTCCTTAGTCGAATCTCGAGTTTTGTTGAAGAGACTCAGAGTGAATGGGGACAGAACGTCTGTGAGAACTTCCTCGATTATGTGGGCAAGTTCTGGTTGGTTAAGCCCAAGGTGGTTGATCTGGAGACACTGTTGGATAACCTGTTTAAAGAAGCAGCCTGATCAGAGACAGGCGGACAACCGAAATGAGTCGCAACTTTCAATTTATTGAACTTCCCCGTCAGGACCCGGATAAGGTTCCTGCACTTGAGCGTGTAGAGGGTTTTAAAGAGATCTATGGGCACTTTAAGGAAGAGACCGCAAAGGCCCAGGCAGAGCGTTGCTTAAGTTGTGGTAACCCCTACTGTGAATGGGAATGTCCGGTACACAATCTGATTCCAAACTGGCTGAAGCTGGTTAATGAAGGACGTCTTTTTGAAGCCGCGGAACTGTCACACCGCACCAACTCCCTTCCCGAGATTTGTGGAAGAATCTGCCCACAAGACAGGCTGTGTGAGGGGGCGTGTACCCTCAACGATGGATTTGGGGCGGTGACTATCGGTGCCATTGAAAAATATATTACTGATGAGGCCCTGGCCCAGGGCTGGAAGCCATCACAGAAGGATCTGCCCAAAAGAGCCCATCGGGTTGCTATCGTTGGTGCAGGCCCTGCAGGACTTGGGTGTGCCGATATCTTGATAAGGAATGGAATAAAACCAGTTGTTTTTGATCGTAATCCGGAGATTGGCGGGCTGTTAACCTTTGGAATTCCCCCTTTTAAGCTTGAGAAAGAGGTGGTGATGAGGCGTCGAAAACTGATGGAAGAGATGGGGGTTGAGTTCAGGCTCAATACCGAGATTGGATCCACCATCACTCTGGAAACCCTGGCTGATGACTATGATGCCCTCTTCCTGGGGACGGGCACCTACGCTTACATGAGAGGCGGTTTTCCCGGAGAAGATCTGCCGGGTGTTTTTGAAGCACTTCCCTTTCTGGTCTCAAATATAAATCAGGAGATGGAGTGGAGTCAGGGTGAAGAGGACTTCCTCAATATGAAAGATCAGCGAGTTGTGGTTCTCGGAGGTGGTGATACCGCTATGGACTGCGTTCGAACCTCAATCCGTCAAGGAGCAGTGAGTGTCACCTGTGCCTATCGCCGGGATGAAGATAATATGCCGGGTTCCCGGCGAGAAGTCTGGAATGCCAAGGAAGAGGGAGGGGTCTTTTTGTGGAATCGACAGCCTACTGCGATTGTCGGTGAAAGCAAGGTTGAAGGGGTAAAGGTGGTAGAGACGCACCTTGGTGAAGCCGATGAGCAGGGTCGACGATACCCTGAACCCATTCCTGGCAGTGGTGAGATTATTCCTGCGGATCGGGTTGTGGTCGCTTTTGGCTTTCGTCCGGACCCCTCACCCTGGTTCACTGAGGCCGGTGTTGAAGTTGATGACTCTGGTCGTGTTCGGGTGGCAGAGGGTGGCGCTCTTCCCTTCCAGACCAGTCGTCCCGAGGTGTTTGCAGGGGGTGATATGGTTCGAGGTTCCGATCTTGTGGTGACTGCTGTCTTTGACGGTCGTGAGGCCGCAAAGAGCATCATCCGCTATATTGATTCCTAGAAATTCTCAGAATCACCACTCTCCTCAGGGAGAAATCCGAGTACAGCTCCATTGATGCAGAATCGCCGTCCTGTCGGTGGAGGGCCATCATCAAAAAGATGTCCAAGGTGTATCCCTGAGCTTGTACTGCGCACTTCAACTCTGCGCATACCCAGGCTGTTGTCTTGATGGAAGCTGAGTGCCCCCTCAACAGCATCAACAAAGCTGGGCCAGCCAGAGCCACTTTCAAATTTCCAATGGCTTAAGAAGAGGGGAGAACCTGTAATTGGGTCTTTGTAGAGGCCGGCAGAGTGATCTTCAAGGAGGGGGCTGCTAAAGCGGGGCTCTGTGTCTTGGGAGTAGGCAATGTTAAATGCCGGTTTGGAAAGAATAAACCCTGCAATCCACCTCAAATAATCAAACCGATCTCCCTCCTTGAATCCTCTATAGCGTCCGCACTCCTCTTTTTTGGAAGAGAATACTGATGTGGGGTAGTCGATCACCGGCTTGGCAAGTGAGGGTGCGGTCATAAGGCGGGCATCAGGATGGATGAGCACGCCAAACTCTGGGTTCCATTGATCTAATATCTCTTCGGCCAATAACCTGCAGCTCTCATTCCCTGGCGCGGTAAAGACCAGGAGTTCAAAATCTTTCATGCTTCTCTGCACTTCAGAGATCACTCCGGCTCCAGATCAGGAAAAGAGACGCCTGTTCCGCCAAGGCCGCAGTAGCCACCCGGGTTCTTCTCCAGATAGTGCTGGTGATAGCTCTCGGCAGTAAAGAAGCCATCAAGTGGTGCGATTTCAGTAGTAATGGCACCAAACCCCGCTGCAGTTAAGGCGAGTTGGTAGAGGTCCCTGGTCTTTACGGCACAACTTTGCTGCCATTTTGATTGATAGAAGACCACACTCCGATAGTTGCTTCCAATGTCATTACCCTGGCGATCCCCCTGGGTTGGGTTGTGAGCTACCCAGAAATGTTTTAAAACGGACTCAACAGAGATCTCTTCAGGCTCAAAGGCAACCCTGACTACTTCGGCATGATTATTATCACCGTGACGCTGGTTTTGGATATCCCGTTCGAAAGCGAGGACTTTTTCATAGGTGGGGTGATCATAATGGCCGCCAGAGTAGCCGACTTCGACCTTCTTGACTCCTGCGATAGAAGCCATTCTCTTCTCAGCACCCCAGAAGCATCCCATCCCAAGGACAATGTTTTCCACTACAACTCTCCTCCCCTTAAGCAAGGTCTGGGTTTTGATCAAGGTCAGATTATGAACCTATCGCTGGCCCGACAGAACCTTTCCTTATGCTAATATCACTGTTTTCCACGAGCATGCAAATAACCTTGAACCACTCAATCCCCGACGACCAAAGACTGATTGTTGCCCTTGATCTTCCCTCTGTAGAAGAGGCCAGGGCACTGGTTGAAAACCTTGGGGAGAGCTGTCAATTCTATAAAATAGGATTGGAGTTATTCATGGCGGGTGGTTATTTTGAATTTATTGATTGGTTGAAGGCTCGAGAGAAGAGGGTATTTGTCGACCTTAAGTTTTTTGATGTACCTGAGACGGTAGCGAGGGCGATTCGACGTCTCAATGGCCGGGGGATCACCTTTGCTACGGTACATGGAAATGATGCAATGATGCGTGCTGCGGGCAGTGCCAGTGATGATCTTGGAGTGCTGGCGGTTACTGTCTTGACCAGTATTGACAGGGGAGACCTGGATGACCTGGGATTTAATTGTGATGTTGAGCAGTTGGTCATTTCGCGTGCTCGCCGAGCAGTTGAGAATGGTTGTGTGGGAGTTGTTGCTTCAGGCCTGGAGGCAGAACAACTGCGTAGTGCGTTAGGCCGCAAGGTGATCATTGTAACCCCCGGAATTCGTCCAGTTGAAAACAGGGATGACCAGAAACGAGTTGTCACTGTGGAAAAGGCATTTACCAGTGGGGCCGATTATATTGTGGTGGGGAGACCCATCAGGGATGCGGATCAGCCGGCTGTGATGGCTGCCGGGATTCAGGAACAAATTGCAAATGCAGTCGAACGATGAAAACAGGGGATGAATGGGTACGCTTGATAACGATCTTTTTTTAAGAGCGCTGTTGCGCCTGCCGACGGAAAGAACGCCGGTGTGGATCATGCGACAGGCCGGACGCTACCTCAGGGAGTACAAAGCAACACGAACCAGAGCGGGTGACTTTATGTCCCTGTGCAAGACACCAGAGCTTGCGTGTGAAGTAACATTACAACCCCTTGATCGGTTTAATCTTGATGCTGCAATTCTCTTCTCTGACATTCTGACTGTCCCCGATGCCATGGGAATGGAATTGCGCTTCACTGAAGGTGAGGGACCGCTTTTTGATAAACCCGTAAGGTGCAGGGCTGATATTGAAGCGCTCAATATACCCGATCCGGAGGATGAGCTTGGATACGTTATGGATGCTGTTCGTACCATACGTACGGCATTGGATGGCAGGGTGCCCCTGATTGGTTTTTCCGGGAGTCCCTGGACACTGGCGACCTATGCGGTCGAGGGGGGATCAACACGGGATTTCAACCGGATAAAATCGATGATTTTCGATTGTCCTGATGATGCCCATCGTCTGTTGAGTCTCCTGGCAGACGTTGTGGTTGACTATCTCAATGGTCAGGTTGCTGCAGGTGCTCAGGCACTGATGGTATTTGACACCTGGGGTGGCGTTCTCTCTCCACGCGACTACAGTGAGTTTTCATTGAGTTATATGAATAAAATCGTCGCTAATGTCACTCGGGAAGCAGAGGGTCGCAGAGTGCCCATTATTCTATTCACCAAAAATGGGGGGCAATGGCTGGAGGCGATGGCGGATAGTGGTTGTGATGCGTTGGGAATTGACTGGACTACCAGCCTCTCTGAAGCACGTCGTCGGGTTGGAGATCGGGTTGCACTCCAGGGAAACATGGATCCAGCTATTCTGCTCTCCTCGCCGGATCGTGTCCGACAGGAGGTTAAAGCGGTGCTTGAGAGTTATGGCTCTGGGCCTGGCCATGTCTTTAATCTTGGGCATGGCATTCACCAGTCCGCTGACCCGGAAAATGTCGCTGTACTTGTTGATGCGGTCAGGGAATTCAGCGAGAGCGCTGCTCGGGCAACCTCCCGGGGATTGACAGCACCCGGGCCCCTCGTCGACGCTGTCCGATAGGTTGCCCCTCTCTTTTTATGGTATTTATAATATTCCCAGTCAGGGCTACCATATCTGCCATTGATTCGGGTTGAGCCTGATCATGAACCAAAAGAACGTGCCCCGGAGGGGCGAATAGAGGAGAGAAAAGATGGAGAGCGCGGAGGAGGGAAGGCCCATCTTTGCCCCACCCAATATACGAGCTACTTTTGCAGATGACGGCTCGATCATTATCGACTCGGCCCAACCGCTGGGAGATTATGAGACCCATCTGGGCGAAATGCTCAGATATTGGGCGACAAAAAAACCGGGCCATCTTTTTCTCGCTGAACGAAACCAGGATGACGAATGGCGTCGAATCTCCTACGCTGAGGCGGCCCTGTCCGCTGATGCCCTCTCCCAGTCTTTGATTGACAGAGGGCTCTCTGCCCAAAGACCCGTGATGGTACTTTCAGGAAACAGCATAGACCATGCTCTGTTGGCATTGGGGTCAATGCAGATTGGGATTCCTGTTGTACCACTCTCACCTGCCTACTCATTGATGAGCCAGGATTTTAATAAATTATCCGCACTATTTGAGCTGGTAACACCCGGTCTTATCTATGTTGCCGATCAAGGGGTGTTTTCAAAGGCACTGGATCAGCTCCCTCTTGAGGGTATCGAGCTCGTCACCAGTGGGCCCATATCCGGTGGAGGAGCAACCCATTTTAACCACCTTGTCAAGACCGTATCGACTGATGAGGTAGAGCGGGCGTTTGCATCCGTTACTGCTGATTCGATTGCCAAGATTTTGTTTACTTCTGGATCCACGGGGATGCCAAAAGGGGTGATCAATACTCATGGAATGCTCTGTTCAAACCAGAAAAGCCTCTCTCTGACCTGGCCCTTTTTAGAGCATCAACCCCCTGTCCTGGTTGACTGGCTTCCCTGGAATCATACGTTTGGTGGAAATCACAATTTCAATATGATTTTACGAAATGGCGGAACACTCTATATTGATGATGGCAAGCCTGCTCCAGGCCTGATTGACAAGAGCATTAAAAACCTCAAAGAGATCGCTCCCACCCTCTATTTTAATGTCCCCGCGGGTTACAACATGATGTTGCCCCACCTTGAGCAGGATGTTCAGTTGCGGGATCGTTTCTTTGAGCAGCTGCAGCTGATCTTTTATGCCGCCGCCGCACTGCCACAGGATTTGTGGGACCGCCTTCAGGCTGTCAGCATCAAATCCAGGGGGAGAACAACAGTGCTAACCTCGGCCTGGGGATCTACAGAGACGGCACCGCTTGCCACTTCGGCCCACTTTCCCCTTGACCATGCCGGCAATATTGGTGTTCCGGTGCCGGGGGTGTCGCTCAAGATGGTTCCGGTAGAGTCAAAGATGGAATTAAGGGTAAAGGGGCCAAATATAACCCCAGGTTACTACCGTCGTCCCGATCTGACTGATGCCATGTTTGATAGTGAGGGCTACTACCTGATTGGAGATGCCGGGAAGTTGATCAACCCGGATAACCCCGGTGATGGAATTGAGTTTGATGGCAGGGTTGCAGAAAACTTTAAACTCTCAACCGGTACCTGGGTGACCGTTGGTGCGCTTAGAACTACAGTGATTGCCGCTGCTTCACCGATTATCCAGGATGCGGTTGTCGTCGGCAGCAATCGTGACTATCTGGGCCTGATGGTTTGGCTCAATGTCGCCGCCTGTCGCCAGTTCGTCGGCAATACCGATCTGGGTGAAACAGAGCTGTTTGGTGAGGAGAGTGTTAGAGACCGCGTCATTGAGGGCTTACGCGCACACAACCGCAAGAGTGGCTCGAGTATGAGAATCAAACGGGTACTCTTGCTCACTGAGCCGCCATCCATTGATGCCAATGAGATTACCGATAAGGGGTACATCAACCAGCAGGCCGTTCTTGAAAGACGATCGGAGATTGTGGACAAGGTCTACTCAGAACCTCCTGAGAAAGAACTTCTCCTTATTGATGAGTAACCTTCGTCTGCGGTGAGGCGGACAACCGCCGGGAATCGGTGCTTTGGGCCCCTTTTCAGCTGAGAGTCCCGCTCTCGATAGCTCCACGTCTTAATCCAGCGGGAGGGCGGTGGTGTATTTTTTTGGACGCAGGACAAATGAAGTATTCACAGTGCGAATAGCGGGAAGCAGCAGCAGCCGGGTTGAGAGAAAGCGTTCAAATGCCGTCATGTCAACGGCGACAATCTTAAGCATGTAGTCGTAATTACCGCTGGTCATGTAACACTCCATCACTTCGGGCCACTGCTCAATCGCCTTATCAAAGGCAGCCACTGTTGCTTGATGGTGGTTTTCAAGTGAGACATGGGCAAAGCCGGTTGCACTGAACCCCAGCTTCTCTCTATCCAGTAGGGCGGTGTACTGTTGGATGTAGCCCTCTTCCTCAAGCCCCTTAAGTCTGCGCCAGCAGGGTGAGGGGGAGAGTCCAATTTGCTCAGCCAGCTCGCGGTTAGAGAGGCGACCGTTTTCCTGAAGGAGGCGAAGGATTCGACGTTCGAGACGGTCTAGAGGATTGATCACGATCAATATCCTGAAATAGATGCAATAAAAATATAATACTAAAAAATACAGAAATAATGAAATAAAATGCCTTAATTAAGTCAATTAACAATAAATTAAGAAATTATGTGCCCGAGTAAAGAGAGTTTAATTAACTGAAAAAGATCAGGTTCTGTTTCGGCCTCTACTATTTATTGATGTGGTTTTGCATCTAAGCCACTCAAGATTAAACCTCTGGGAAGTGAGTTATGGCAGTCAATGGCACACTGGAGCTGAATGGAGAAGAGCTCTCAATCGAAGACCTAATTATTGCGGGTCGTAATCCTCAAATCGCCATCTCTATAAGAGAGAGCAACTGGAAGAAAATTGGCGATTGCCGGGCACTGGTAGAGAAGTGGGCCAGGGAGGAGCAGGTCATCTATGGCGTAAATACAAGCTGTGGGGGTTTTGTTAACTATCTTCTTCCCCGGGAGAAAGACCGTGAGTTTCAACAAAATCTGATCCGTAGTGTAACGACAAATGTGGGGAGTTACCTCCCTGATCAGATTGTCAGAATCACCATGATCACCCGGGTTAACTCCCTGTGCCGGGGATATTCTGGGATCAAGCCGGAAAATTTGTCGATCTACCTCGAGATGATCAACAAGGGGGTGCTCCCTCTCATCCCTGAACAGGGATCGCTTGGCTCCAGTGGTGATTTGGGGCCGCTCGGCTGTATTGCTTGTGTCGCTATTGGTGATTGGAAAGCCCGTTTCCAGGGAGAGGTGATGGCTGGAGCAGAGGCGATGAAGGCCGCGGGAATACCGTTAATGAAGCTGAACGCCAAAGAGGGGCTGTCGATGATTAACGGCACCTCATGCATGGCTGGGCTTGCCAGTGAGAATGTGTTTGATGCCATGCTCACCATAAAACAGGCTGATGCCATTGCAGCCCTCTCTATCGAAACGCTTCTTGGGCGGAGTAACCCCTTTGATCTTCGGGTTCATCGACAGAAGTACCACCCTGGACAGTATGCAACAGCCTATAATTTGAGCAAACTCCTGCGGGGGAGCGAGATGGTCCTTGATGAGCAGGAGGTCTCTCTTGATCTTCAGGGGCTGCTGAAAAAAAACATGGGAGTACAGGCTGCAGATATCCCTGTTGAGGATGCCTACTCTCTTCGTTGCACCCCTCAGTTGGCAGGGCCGTGCAGAGACGGCGTCAATTTTGCCCGTGAAACAGTGATTCGTGAGCTCAACAGCAGTAATGACAACCCTCTGATCTTCACTGAATTTGATACCTTTATCCATAATGGTCACTTCCAGGGTCAATCCCTCTCCCTTGCAATGGATACAGTGGCCACTGTGATGACGACGATGAGTGTGATCAGTGACCGCCGGATTGACCGCTTTATGGACAGTAGCAATAGTGTGGGGCTTCCACCCTTTCTCTGCGCTGAAGATACTGGCTTACGGATGGGGCTTATGCCGGGCCAGTTCATGACTTCAAGTGTTGTGGCCGAGAACAGAACGCTCTGTATTCCCGCTTCGGTTCAATCCATACCCTCTACAGCCGATTTTCAGGATGTGGTGAGCTTTGGGTTAATAGCCGGGCGCAAGGCCAGGAAGGTCATTCAAAATACCAACTACGTGCTCTCCTTTGAGTTGCTTTGTGGCGCGCAGGCAGCTGATATCAGAGGGGTGGATCGATTGGGGCCCGCCTCCAGAGCGCTCTATGAGGCGACCCGGGAGACCATTCCTTATCTTGATTATGATACGGTTATTATCGATTATCTTGAAGCGCTGACAAGCCGGCTACGCTCTGGTGATTTCCTGCAACGTGTTGAAGAGGTGGTCGGCCCATTGATGGATATTGACAGCTCAGGTGGGAGAGAAGAGTAGGACAGGATTGATGACATCAGTGACAAAAGACAGATCTATTGAAGAGCGCTATATCGAGCGCTCAGAAAAAAGCAGGATTGCTTTTGAACAAGCCAAACACTGGCTGCCTGGAGGAAGCTCACGACAGGCCGGTCTATGGGCACCCTTTCCGTTGACAATTGCCCAAGGAGAGGGGAGCTATATCTGGGATATCGATGGCCATCGATATCTTGATCTGGTCAATAACTATACAGCCCTTGTTCATGGCCACGCCTATCCACCGATCATAAGAGCGGTTAAGGAACAGCTTCCAAAGGGGACCTGCTGGTCTGCCAGTTGTGAGAGTCAGCTTACCCTTGCTCAACTGCTGGTCAACCGTGTGGAATCGATTGATCAGGTGCGGTTCACCAACTCGGGGTCAGAAGCGGGCAATTTGGCGCTGATGATTGCTCGTGCTCATACCGGCCGGAATAAGATCCTGATGGCGAGAGGGGGATACCACGGCTCTATCATGGAGTTTGAAGCCGGTTTTACAGGCCGGGATGGGCCAATGACCCTGGTTGCAGAATATGGCGACCTGAGTACCTTTGAGGCAATTTTGAAGCGTCATGGGAGTGAAATTGCAGCCGTTTTTCTTGAGCCGGTAATGGGAGCTTCGGGCGTTGTCCCCGGTAGTCGCTCCTTCCTTGAGGGGGTGAAGAGTGCGACGCACCAGGCGGGAGCGCTCTTTATTCTTGATGAGGTTCTGACCCTGCGTCTGGCTTTTGGGGGTTATCAGTCTGTGGTAGGGATAAAACCTGATCTCACGCTTTTCGGTAAATTTATAGGGGGGGGATTTCCCGTGGGTGCGGTAGGAGGACCAGAGGCGTTATTTGAGCTATTCGATCCTTTGAACCTGAAGATATTTCATACCGGCACATTCAACGCCAACCCAGTGACCATGGTAGCCGGAAGTGCTTCCGTGGAAGGCTTGACAGCAGCACGAATAGATAAAATGGAACAGGCGGCCCAGACGCTTGAGGCCGGACTGTTAACGGCGGCTGAGGAGGTGGGGCTGCCACTAACAGTGAACCGTGTGGGTTCAGTGATGAATCTCTTTTTTTCGGCAAATCCTGGCGGTGCTTACCATCAACGAGATGATCTGCCCATCATTACCCGGTTTCACCTGGCAGCACTTAACCATGGTCTTTTTATGGCCCCGCGTGGACTCATTGCGCTGTCAACAGTCACAAGTGAGGACCAGGTGGATGAAGCGATCTCCCTCGGTAGGCGGGCAATGGAGGATGTCATTAAGGAACTCCCCGATGCAGCACATCCGGGATGGTGTAGATGAGGGGCACGCTCAAGCCCTCGCATCTGCCAACAGCAAATTCATACCCCTCAGTTTATCCTGTTCAATGAGTTGCCTTAGTCCTCCAATGTGGTGTGCCATTACGGGCGCCACCGGTTGAGGAAGACTGAATCCGGCGGTGGCAAGATTTCCTTAATCGACCATCCGGTATTCGCCAGCGCCTGAGTCTATTGATTGCAATCGAGGTGAGCATAACCAGTAGGCAATAAAATAATATATAGACACATCATAATTACATTTGTTATATTTATTTTAACTATAACAGGGGCTCATAAAGGAGCCGCATACCAGCTGTAAATGAGAGGTTTAACAGACACATTCTGAAATAAAACAAGAGATGCCCTCCGGGAGTTGTACCCACTCCACATTTTCCCCGGATACCTGAGTATCTGGGGGAAAACAAGTATGACTCCTGTTTTTGAAACGGCCTTCGGGCCGTTTTTTTTTCACGACCTGGAAAGCGCCCAATGGATAGGCCGCCGACTCAAAGCATAAGGAAGGCGCTGTATGCTTATCGATTCTAATAAGAGCAATGAGTGGTCTACAGCGAAACTATGCCTCTGAGACGGGGACGGTGTAATTGAGGGCCATTCGACCTCCATCTGCATAGAGGCACTGCCCGGTAATGTAAGAGGATTCATCTGATGCCAGGAATAGGGCAATATCAGCAATCTCATCGACAGTGCCACAGCGTCCCATCGGAGTACGAGATAGAATTTTTTTTCGTGCCGCCTCATCAGTCATCACCTGTTCAAGAAGTTCGGTCAGGATACTTCCAGGTCCGATCGCATTGACCCGGACGCCCCTGTCAGCCAATGAGATGGCCATCACCCGGGTAAGCTGATTAAGCCCCCCTTTGGAGACGTTATAGGGGAGAATATTGGGAATAGCCATCACAGCATTCACGCTCGACATATTGATGATCGTTCCACCACCCTGGGAAACCATGACTTTTGCCGATGCCTGACTGATGACAAAGGCGGCTCTTAGGTTAATACGTAAAACAGCATCAAAATCTTCTTCACTGACGTCAAGGACATCTGCCGCTCTTAAGATGCCAGCATTGTTAACGCAGATATCAATTCGACCGAATTGTTGATGGACATTGTCGACCAATGCTCTCGCCTGCTGGCTATCGCCAATATCACAACTTATGAAAGAGATATTATCAACCGAGTTTGCAACCTGGTTGCCGCTCTCCTCGTCAATATCAGCAATGATGACTTTGGCGCCCTCTTCGGAAAAGCGAACGGCGATCCCCCTGCCAATCCCTCGGGCTCCACCCGTAATGATGGCGACACGATCTTTCAGACGGTTCATCAAGGTCTCCTTGGATAGAGAACACCCATCTCAGTGTGGGCTGATAAATTTCAGCGGTGTTTCCATTTCGGTTTGCGTTTTTCGGCAAAGGCGTTCATTCCCTCTTTTTGGTCTTCAGTGGCAAACAGAGAGTGAAAGAGACGGCGTTCAAAGCGAATTCCCTGATCGAGAGTGGTGTTCAATGCGCTGTTGACTGACTCTTTTGCCATCAGGACCGAAGGGGCAGATTTCTCTGCAATGGCTGCAGCTGTTTTGATCGCGTCCTGGAGTAGCTCAGATGTCGGGACCACCCGGCTTACCAACCCGGCACGTTCGGCTTCAGCAGCGTCCATCATTCTTCCAGTCAAAACCATCTCCATCGCCTTGGATTTTCCAACCAGGCGAGTGAGTCGCTGAGTACCGCCCGCGCCAGGAATAATACCAAGGCGTATTTCGGGTTGGCCAAATTGAGTATTTTCAGCTGCCAGGATGAAATCACACATCATCGCCATTTCACACCCCCCACCAAGGCAATACCCTGCAACGGCGGCGATCACGGGTTTACGGCATAAGGTAATGTTCTCCCAACTGGTAGTTATGAAGTCACCAAGATAGACATCACTATAGGTTTTATCTTTCATCTCCTTAATATCAGCTCCGGCAGCAAATGCTTTTTCACTACCCGTTAAGACAATTGCGCCAATCGAGCTGTCACTTTCAAATTGATCGAGAGCCTGACCCACCTCTTCCATTAGGGGGCTTGAGAGGGCATTCATTGCTTCTGGACGGTTAAGGGTAATTAAACCGACATTTTCTATCACTTCAGTAAGAATATGGTGGTAGGTCATTCTTTGTAGTACTCCTAGGTAGAGTCTGGGTTGTGAGTGCGAAATATCGTAGCATTTCACAGTAGAAGAGCGATGTGTGGATGGCAACTATTTTACATATAGGTTACAAAGAAACGTAATATGCATTAATTACGTCACGCTAACATGAAATAACAGAGACTGTGAGCAAATTTTCCAAGTAACGGTCTGAGGTGAGCAAGAGAAGGAGAAACGTGGGGACACTTGTAGACTATTTTTCACGTTCACTTAATGATCCGGAACATTTCTGGGGCGAGGCTGCTGAAGCCGTGCATTGGTACAGACGATGGGATCGGGTTCTGGATGATAGTGACCAACCCTGGTACCGCTGGTTCTCGGGAGCACAAGTCAACACCTGTTATAACGCACTTGATCTACACATAGAACAGGGGCGGGGTGATCAGCTTGCAGTGATCTATGACAGCCCGCTAACGGGCCAGCAACGCCATTACACCTACTCCGAATTAAGAAATGAAGTAGCTGATTTTGCCGGTGCTCTCGCCGCCAAAGGGGTTGTAAAAGGAGACCGTGTGGTGATCTATATGCCAATGGTTCCCGAGACCGCCATTGCCATGCTTGCCTGTGCTCGACTGGGGGCTGTCCACTCGGTAGTGTTTGGTGGATTTGCTGCGAATGAACTTGCGGTCAGAATCGATGATGCCACACCGAGAGTGATCGTCTCTGCTGCATGTGGAATAGAACCGGGACGGGTGGTTGAATATAAGCCACTCCTCGATGGTGCGATCGCACTTTCCAGCCACAAACCAGAGAGCTGTATTATTCTCCAGCGTCCCCAGAAGAGAGCAGAGCTCACCACAGGACGTGACTTTGATTGGGAAGATTCTGTTGCCGCGGCTTCACCCCATGAATGTGTTCCGGTGGCGGCAACCGACCCGCTCTATATTCTCTATACCTCGGGGACAACCGGGGAACCCAAAGGGGTGGTCCGCGACAATGGGGGACATATTGTCGCCTTAAAATGGACCATGAAGAATGTCTACAATGTTGAGCCGGGTCAGGTCTACTGGGCGGCTTCGGATTTGGGCTGGGTGGTGGGGCACTCCTATATCGTCTATGCCCCTCTGTTCAATGGCAACACCACGATTATCTATGAGGGCAAGCCGGTGGGAACACCTGATGCGGGAGCCTTCTGGCGAGTTATTGCAGAGCACGGTGTTGAAGTTCTATTTACTGCACCCACCGCATTCAGAGCCATCAAGAAAGAGGACCCGGAAGGGAAATTATTGGGCCAGTACGACCTCTCTCAATTCAAAGCCCTGTTTCTTGCCGGAGAGCGAACTGACTCGGATACTCTCAACTGGGCACAAAAAAAACTCGGTGTACCGGTGCTTGATCATTGGTGGCAGACTGAGACAGGTTGGGCAATCTGCTCCAATTGTATGGGGATTGAACCTCTTCCCATAAAAGAGGGATCCCCAACCAAGCCGGTTCCGGGGTGGGACCTCAGAGTTGTTGATGATCAATCGGAGGAGGTGCCAGCAGGAGAGATCGGTTCCCTGGTGGTAAAACTACCGCTGCCTCCGGGCACATTCCCTGAGTTATGGCATGCCCGTCAACGTCATTTCGATGCCTACCTCTCCGAATTCCCCGGATTTTACAAAACCGCGGATGCGGGCTATATCGATGAGGATGGATACGTTTTTGTCATGTCCCGGACCGATGACATCATTAATGTGGCCGGGCATCGACTCTCGACCGGAGCGATGGAAGAGATCCTGGCGGCACATCCAGATGTTGCTGAGTGTGCAGTCACCGGGGTGGCTAATGAGCTCAAAGGGCAGGTTCCATTGGGGCTGTTGGTCTTAAATGCGGGGTGTGAACGAGATCATGACATAATAATTTCAGAGACTATCCAGCAGGTCAGAGAGCAGATCGGCCCAGTGGCCGCATTCAAACAGGCGTTGATCATTGACCGACTCCCCAAAACACGCTCTGGAAAAATCCTCAGAGGAACAATACAGAAAATTGCCGATGGGATGGGGTGGAAAATGCCTGCCACAATTGAAGATCCTGCCATTCTGGATGAGATTGCCGCGGCATTACAACAAGCAGGTTATCTGAAAAATGGTTAACTCTGGGAAAAATGGTGATGCCCTTTAACAAGCCAACACTTGCCAAATGGCGTGAGCTGGCCGAAAAAGAGTGTCGGGGGAGACCTTTAGAAGATCTCGATACCTTAACCCCGGAAGGGATTCCACTCAAACCGCTCTATACGTCAGAGGATCTGGATATTATGGCCCACCGGGACGCTCTTCCCGGTTTTGCCCCCTTCCTGCGTGGGCCACGGGCAACCATGTATCCCGGACAGCCATGGACAGTCAGGCAATACTCCGGATTTTCAACTGCTGAGGAGTCAAACCAGTTTTATCGTCAGAATATTGCTGCCGGACAGACAGGTCTCTCCGTAGCTTTTGATCTGGCCACTCACAGAGGTTATGACTCCGACCATCCGCGTGTTGAAGGCGATGTCGGCAAGGCCGGCGTTGCCATCGATTCGGTTGAGGACATGAAGATTCTCTTTGACCAGATTGAGCTTGATAAGATGTCTGTCTCGATGACCATGAATGGGGCGGTACTGCCTATTTTGGCGATGTACATCGTAGCGGCAGAAGAGCAGGGCACCAACCGGGAGAAGCTGGCGGGCACACTGCAGAACGATATTCTCAAAGAGTTCATGGTTCGGAATACCTATATCTATCCTCCGCAGCCCTCGATGCGGATTGTTGCTGACATTATGAGTTTTACGGCAGAGCAGATGCCACGTTTCAATCCTATCTCCATCTCCGGATATCATATGCAGGAGGCCGGGGCTACTGCCGTTCAGGAGCTCGCTTATACCCTGGCTGACGGGATTGAGTATGTGCGTACTGCGATCTCTCGTGGAATGGATGTTGATCAATTTGCCCCACGCCTCTCTTTCTTTTTTGCGATTGGAATGAACTTCTTCATGGAGGTGGCAAAGTTGAGGGCGGCAAGACAGCTCTGGGCTGAGTTGATGGCATCACACTTTCAACCCCAAAACCCTCACTCCATGATGCTGAGGACCCACTGCCAGACCTCTGGAGTAAGCCTGACGAGCAAGGACCCCTATAATAATATTGTCCGAACTACAATTGAGGCGATGGCGGCTGTTCTTGGGGGGACACAATCACTTCATACCAACTCATTTGATGAGGCGCTGGCACTTCCCACAGACTTTTCTGCACGAATAGCGCGTAATACCCAATTGATTCTTCGCGATGAAACAGACCTTGCGCACGTTATTGATCCACTCGGAGGTTCCTATTTTCTTGAGAGCCTGACCATGAGTCTTGTTGAAGAGGCGAAGAAGCTGATTACCGAAGTAGAAGATATGGGGGGGATGACCCGTGCCGTCTCTTCAGGGCTTCCTAAACAGCGAATCGAGGAAGCGGCAGCACTCCGACAGGCACGTATTGATCGAGGTGAAGAAGTTGTCATTGGGGTCAATCAGTTTCAGTACGAAGATGAGCAAGAGGTTGATATCCGCCAAATTGACAACAGGGCAGTCAGAGAGGCACAGATAAAACGTCTTGAGGAAGTACGCAATTCAAGAGATGATAAGGCTTGTCGGGCAGCGCTTGACCGACTCACCAGAGGCGCTGAAACGGATGATGAGAATCTGCTTATGCTCTCCGTCGAAGCGACAAAGGCGAGAGCGACGGTAGGTGAGATTTCAGATGCGCTGGAGAAGGTCTACACTAGGCATCGAGCAGTGGTACATTCAATTAGCGGTGTCTATGGTTCCGCTTATGAAGGAGATGAAGGGTTCGATAAGATAAGAGAAGAAATTGCCAAGTTTGCATTGAATGAAGGCCGTCAGCCTAGAATTCTGGTGGTAAAGCTAGGCCAGGATGGTCACGACCGGGGGGCAAGGATTATAGCAACTGCTTTTGCTGATCTTGGATTTGATGTTGATATCGGCCCTCTTTTTCAGACCCCGGAAGAGGCCGTTCGCCAGGCAATTGAAAATGATGTTCATATTATTGGCATCTCTTCTCAGGCGGCTGGCCATAAGACACTCGTCCCGCAGGTGATCGAGGCTCTGAAGCAGCAGCATGCTGACGATATTATTGTAATTTGTGGTGGTGTTATTCCTCCTCAGGACTATGATGAATTGATCTCACAAGGTGTCGCTGCAATCTATGGGCCTGGAACCAATATTCCAGTAGCAGCGAGTGAAGTATTGGGATTGATCAGGAACAGGATGGATTAGGGTCGCCTCTAGAATGGGCTAGACCCTCTCTTAGGAGAGTTGAGCGGGCCTTAGAAATTGATTTGGACTTGCAGGAGAGACAATGCACGAGATTATCGAACAACTTGAAAAAATGCGTGAAGCGGCCCGACAGGGGGGTGGAAAACGCCGGGTAGATGCTCAGCATGCAAAGGGAAAACTGACAGCCCGAGAGCGTATTGGTCTCTTCCTCGATCCTGATAGTTTCGAAGAGTGGGACATGTTTGTTGAACACCGTTGTGTTGACTTTGGGATGGAAGAAAATCGTATTCCCGGTGATGGGGTGGTCACCGGCTATGGGATGGTGAATGGCAGGCAGGTGTTTGTCTATAGCCAGGATTTTACTGTTTTTGGCGGATCACTCTCAGAAGCACATGCTGAAAAAATTGGGAAAGTGATGGATCAGGCGCTGAAAGTGGGTGTACCGGTAGTTGGATTTAATGACTCAGGAGGAGCTCGTATTCAGGAGGGGGTGGCTTCTCTTGGGGGGTATGCTGACATTTTTCAGCGCAATGTTCTCGCTTCCGGAGTGGTGCCCCAGATCTCACTGATTATGGGCCCGTGCGCCGGAGGTGCTGTCTACTCCCCGGCAATGACTGATTTCATATTTATGGTTCGTGACAGTTCCTATATGTTTGTTACAGGGCCTGATGTTGTCAAAACAGTCACCCATGAAGAGGTAACCGCAGAAGAGCTGGGGGGTGCAGCCACCCACTCGACCAAATCCGGGGTTGCCGACGGGTCGTTTGAGAATGATGTTGAAGCACTCTTGATGTTAAGGCGGTTCATTGATTTTCTCCCTTCAAATAATCGGGAAAAGCCACCCAGTCGTCCAACATCAGACAACCCGGACCGTGAAGATCATGCACTTGATTCACTCATTCCTGATGACCCCAACAAACCTTACGATATGAAGGAGCTGGTATTGAGGGTGGTCGATGAAGGCGACTTTTTCGAGCTTCAGCCTGAGTATGCCAAAAACATCATTATTGGTTTTGCCCGTATGGAGGGGACAACAGTAGGCATTGTTGCCAATCAGCCCATGGTATTGGCCGGATGTCTGGATATTCACTCCTCAATCAAAGCGGGCCGGTTTATTCGATTCTGTGATGCCTTTAATATTCCCGTTCTTACTTTTGTCGATGTACCGGGCTTCATGCCAGGCACTTCCCAGGAGTACGGCGGCATCATCAAACACGGGGCAAAACTACTTTATGCCTATGCTGAGGCCACTGTTCCAAAGGTAACCGTGATCACCCGGAAAGCCTATGGAGGGGCCTATGATGTGATGTCATCAAAGCATCTTCGGGGAGATGTTAATTTTGCCTGGCCAACCGCTGAGATTGCAGTGATGGGTCCGAAAGGAGCAGTTGAGATTATTTTTAGAGAAGATATGGAAGACCCAAATATGATCGAAGCTCGTACCGAAGAGTATCGTCAGACTTTTGCCAACCCGTTTATTGCCGGGCGTCGGGGGTATATTGATGATGTCATTATGCCTCACGCAACACGAAAACGTATCTGCCGATCACTGATGATGTTGCGGAATAAACAGATAGAGAACCCATGGCGAAAACATGGAAACATTCCGCTTTAGGCCCAGTCAGAGAGAGATTGGCTAATGTTCAAGAAGATCCTCATCGCCAACCGTGGAGAGATCGCCTGTCGTGTCATTCGAACAGCACGCAGGCTTGGCATCTCAACAGTAGCCGTCTATTCAGATGCCGATCGAGATGGGCTGCACAAGGAGATGGCTGATGAGGCTGTCCATATCGGAGCTTCTCCTTCAGCAGAAAGCTATCTGTTGGGAGAGAGGATTATTCAGGCGTGTCTTGATACCGGTGCTGATGCAGTTCATCCGGGGTATGGGTTTCTCTCTGAGAATGCTTCCTTTGCAGAGGCCTTAGCCAAGGCCGGAATCACTTTTATTGGCCCGGACCCACTTGCCATAACGGTGATGGGCGACAAGATCACTTCAAAAAAACTGGCAGCTGAAGCCAGCGTTAATACTATCCCAGGCCACCCTGAAATCATTCCTGATGCTGATGAAGCGGTTACTGTTGCCAGAGGGATTGGATATCCAGTAATGCTCAAGGCGAGCGCAGGGGGTGGTGGAAAGGGAATGCGCATCGCCTATGATGACGATTCCTGTCGTCAGGGTTTTGAGCTTGCCACCAATGAAGCGCGTTCAGGTTTTGGCGATGACCGCATTTTTATTGAAAAGTTTATTGAGGATCCTCGCCATATCGAGATCCAGATCATTGCTGACCGACACGGATCAGTAGTCTATCTGGGCGAGAGGGAGTGCTCTATTCAGCGTAGACACCAAAAGGTTATCGAGGAAGCGCCCTCTTCATTTCTGGATCAACAGACACGAGAGGCGATGGGTGAACAGGCCTGCCGGCTGGCAGAAGCGGTCGGCTATGTGTCTGCCGGAACGGTTGAATTTGTTGTTGACGGGAAGCGTAATTTCTATTTTCTCGAGATGAATACACGACTTCAGGTTGAACATCCGGTAACTGAATATGTAACGGGTCTCGACCTTGTTGAGTTGATGCTTAAAGTGGCAGCCAATGAACCACTGCCACTGAAGCAGGATGAGATTGAGGTCAATGGCTGGGCAATTGAATCAAGAATCTATGCAGAAGACCCTGCCCATAATTTTCTTCCCTCAGTTGGCAGGTTGACAGCGTTCGATCCTCCCAAGGAGAACGAGTCTGTTCGGGTCGATACGGGTGTTTATGAGGGCGGCGAAGTTTCGATCTACTATGATCCAATGATTGCCAAATTGATTACACATGGTGCAGACCGAAATCAGGCAATTGGGAAAATGGTGGATGCACTCGACCGGTTTTATATCCAGGGCGTGGGCAACAACATCCGGTTTTTGCAGGCAGTGTTACTCCATCAAAGATTCAAAACCGGTGATATTTCAACCCATATGGTGGAGGATGAGTTTCCGGATGGTTATAACCCGGTTTCACATCCCTATAGTTGTCCAGAGAGGCTAATGGCGATAATGGTGGTGGTTCACCGGGTCTATATCTGTCGCGCAGCGAAGATATCGGGGCAGATGCCAGGACATGCCAAAGTAGTTGATGACCAGGCGGTTATTGTTACTGAGGATAGACATATCCCTGTCAAGGCAACACCAGTGGAAGGTGGCCATGACGTTATCATCGATGAGAAGAGATGGCGGGTTGAATCAGACTGGACTATAAGGGACGCTCTCTTTTCGGGTGTCGTCAATGACAAGCCGGTTACTGTCGAGATCGAAAGAGAGGGACTGTTGTTCAGGTTGACCTGTCAGGGCAGCTGTTTCGAAGGCGCTGTGCTCTCTCCGTTAGGTGCTGAGTTGAGTCGGCACATGCTGCAGAAGGTGCCTCCAGATCTCTCCAAATACCTCCTCTCACCCATGCCTGGGCTCTTGGTAAAAGTTGCTGTTGAGCCAGGTCAGAAGGTAAAGGAGGGTGAGGAGTTGGCAGTAGTAGAGGCCATGAAGATGGAAAATGTTCTTAGAGCTGTTCAGGACGGGGTCGTCTCACTTATTCATGCAGAAGTGGGCGCAAGCCTGGTGGTGGATCAGCCTATCATTGAGTTTGAATCAGACTGAAAGTATCAATGGGTCAGGGTAAAAATGGTTGATGATAGGGTTGAACGATTAGCAAAGGACCTGATGTCAGGTGATCGCCGAGCTTTGGCGAGGGCAATTACCCTTATTGAATCATCACGCCAGAGTGACCGAACAGGTGCGGCAGCTCTACTGGAACAGGTTATCCCCAGTTCTGGAGAGGCCGTTCGCATCGGCATCTCTGGAGCACCAGGTGCTGGAAAGTCCACTTTTATAGAAGCGCTGGGAAATCACCTCATTGATCTTGGCCATCGACCGGCCGTTTTGACTGTCGACCCCTCATCGGTCATTAATGGAGGCTCTATTCTCGGTGACAAGACTCGAATGGAGACCCTGGCAAAGCGTGATCAGGCATTTATACGGCCTTCACCATCAGGGAGAACATTGGGAGGTGTCACCCGACGAACCAGAGAGAGTATGTTGCTCTGTGAAGCTGCTGGCCATGATGTGGTCATTGTTGAAACTGTCGGTGTTGGTCAATCGGAGATCGCTGTTGCCGAGATGACCGATATGTTTATTCTTCTGCTGCATCCGGCAAGTGGGGATGAGCTTCAGGGAATAAAGCGTGGGATAATGGAGATTGCCGACATGGTGCTGGTCAATAAGGCCGATGGTGAATTGAAAATGGCAGCCTCTCGTTCAGCCCTCGAATTCAGCCGGGCTTTAAGTCTTATGCACTCCAGGGATGATGATTGGGTGGTTCCCGTGGTTACTTGCTCAGCATTAACCAAAGAAGGTGTCGATGAAGCCTGGAAGGCAGCTGAGCGCTATCTGCAGCTACAAGCATCAAGTGGAGCACGTGACAGCAGGAGAGAGAAGCAGGCAAGCAGCTGGCTCTGGGGTGAGCTTACAGAGAGTCTCTTGGATCGACTTCGTGACGATCCTGAGGTTGAGCAAGAACTCAGACGACTTGAAGAGAATGTTGCACAACACAACCTACCGGCGAGGGTCGCCGCCGGAGAGTTGCTTGAGAAGGTGATGGGCCGTGCTAAAGAAGAGTGACTTGGGGAGCGTAAGATAGCGTTATGATAGGTCGATTAAATCATGTTGCGATTGTCGTTCCTGATCTGGAAGCGGCGAGCAACTACTACCGGAATATCATGGGGGCAGAGGTATCCTCTGCCGAAGCACTGCCAGAGCATGGGGTGATTACCGTATTCGTCGAGCTGGAGAACTCAACAATCGAACTGCTTCACCCGCTGGGAGATCACTCTCCAGTCAGCGCTTTTCTTGAGCGCAATCCGGATGGGGGCGTTCACCATCTTTGTTATCAGGTTGAGGATATAACCAGTGCCAGATTGCAACTGGAAACAAGTGGCGCACGGGTATTGGGTGACGGCAAACCCAGGATTGGAGCTCACGGGAACCCTGTGCTCTTTCTTCACCCCAAGGACTCGTTTGGGGTGTTGATTGAGCTTGAAGAGGGCTGACCTCAATCGTCGGTAGAGATAATTCCCTGCTCTTTGTTGATTGCGGCATGCAGGGTGTGCCAGATAAGGGTGGCGCACTTTACCCTTAATGGGTACTCCTTTACTCCAATCAGAACAGAGAGCTTTCCAAGAAGGTCCTGCTTATCATCACGCACCTGCTCTTCGGTCAGAATCTCATGGACATGGGTAAAGAGCGTCTTGGCATCCTCAACTTTCATTCCCTTTACTGCCTCGGTCATCAGTGAGCTTGAAGCGGTTGAGATCGCACACCCCGCCCCTTCAAAGCCAATATCTTCAATCCTGCCATCGGCAATCTTCAGGTGGACATGAAACTCATCTCCACAGAGGCTATTGAAACCATGGGCAGAATGGTTCGTCCCTTCAGGTTTTATCGGATAGTTTCGAGGATTCCTGTTGTGATCCAGAATCAGATCTTCATAGAGTTCTCTTAAAGCATCGTACATGGCGGATGGGTGTAATGTGTTGGCCGGATTTAGGGCTGAAGTCTACCGTAGAGAGTCAAGGAGTGGTCAATTATTAGTTTCTGCAATAGTTGTTACACAGAGAACATGGTTATTGTTTTCTCGAGTGACTCACAGTTGATGGCTGGGTAGTGTTGAGGGGGAGATTCCTCTCCCCTGAAAGCACGCTTGACGATACCCTCCAGGTTGGGGCGCTTTTCTCCAGCACTTTCCCCTTTTCCGATCCCGCCACCAAACTCGATAAAGGTATCTACACCGTGGTCAACAGCAGCAACCAAGTTGGAGTACCACATAACGGGGCAGAAGAGCTGCATAAACAGGCGTGAGCGAATGGCGGCAATATCTCTCTGGTGAAAGCCACCGGTAAAGTTAGAGAGAACATCAATTGATGGGAGCTGAATCTCAGCCTCCTCCAACACCCGGCGAAAGTGGCCGGCAGCGGTTACCATGTAATAGGTATGAAAAGCCCCCTCTGTCTTGAGTCGGGCCGCTCGTTTTTTCGGAAACTGCTGCCCAACAATTTCAGTGATTGTATCAAGATCTTCACTTCGTCCACCAATGACTGTTTGCTCCTGAAGATTGCACGCAGCAACACCGCAATAGTGCTGGCCGGCGATGGGTTCGATCATCTCTCTTGCCAGTGGAAAAGCAAGCATCTCACCCTCCCCAAATTCACCCATCAGTTCCCCACGACGTTTCACCAGTTGGAGTCCGGTCTCAAACTCAAGCGCCCCTGAAGCGACCAGTGCAGTGTATTCACCAAGACTATGGCCCCCGGCACAGTGAGGTTTTACATTTCCCCCGGTCTCTTGCTTGAAGAGCTCAAGACAGGCAATCGAGTGGGTCATCAGCACAGGCTGGGTGTTGCGTGTAAGATCAATAACACCCTCTGGATCCCTGAAAGAGAGCTCAGCGATGTCATACCCCACTGTTTTTGAAGCTCTGGAATAGATCTCTCTTACACTCTTGAACTGGTCAAAAAGATCACTCCCAATACCTCGATATTGGGAGCCCTGACCTGGAAAGAGGAACATTATTTTATTTTTCTCTGCTGCCATTGCGGTTCGCTCCAAAGAAGTTGATTCAACTCATAAGAGCCAAGGGATAAGAGCTGATCGATTCTGTCGGGTTGACAACAATCTCTGTCGAGCTCTGATCAATGCTCTAACAGTTGTGATTATACCGACATATTGAAAGTTAAGTTGCTGATGATTATTGGCGGAGGGGTGGAAAAACCGGTGTTTGGATGTGATCCCGATCACACGGTTGTTGTTCAGATTGGGCCTAATATCTCTTAGGAACAGTACAAAGCCAGGATCAAGAATGAATGTGGTGATGGGAGAACAAGCAAAATTTACTTCACTTTTGTCTCTGTTGATTCTCTGTTGGTCGATGGGCCTTAAGGCTATGGAAACAGCTGAGGCGCACCACCTCCTGATGAGGAGTGGCTTTGGAGCAACCCCTCAGACAGTGGCAGACTTGTCAGCACTCAGGTATGAGGAGGCGTTATCAGGGCTGCTTGCCGGCATGCGTACTACCACAAGAACATCCCCTCCAGAGTGGGTTCATCAGTTCCCCGATCAAAAGCATCGCCAAAACAGTGAAGAGATAACAGCCGAGAAGAGGAAGTTGATCAATCAGCAGCGTCAACTCAAAAGTCTGCAGCTTAAATCCTGGTGGATCAGGGAGATGATGCAAACTGACTCGCCACTGACCGAACGCCTCGTACTCTTCTGGCATAACCACTTTACCTCCAGTTTAAGACAGGTTCGTTGGCCGGAGCTGATCTATCAACAAAATAAGCTGTTTCGCAAGCATCTATTAGGTAATTATCGTGAGTTTCTGGAGTCGGTTACATTTGATCCGGCAATGGTGATCTATCTGGATAGCCAGAATAACCGAGCGGGAAAGCCCAATGAGAATTATGCGAGAGAACTGCTTGAGCTCTTTACTCTGGGCGAAGGGCACTACAGTGAAGATGACATCAAGGGCGCCGCTCTTGCACTGACTGGAATATCTATCAATAGAAGGTCCGGGGATGTTCGTATTCTGCCCAGAAGACACTCTCGTGATGAGAAACATTTTTTTGGCCAGCGAGGCAATTTTGGACCCAAAGAGATTATTAATATTATTCTGGCCCAGCCTCGTGCGGCGGAGCATCTGGTCGAAAAACTCTGGCGAGAGTTTATCTCTCCATACCCGGAGCGCTCAGAGGTGGAGCGCCTGGCAGCACTGTTTAGAGACGGTGATTATGAACTTCGACCACTAATGAAAGCGCTATTTAACTCTAAGTCATTCCGTGACCCGAATAATTATGGACAACTGATCAAGTCGCCCATCGAGATGGTGGTTGGTGCCGTTGAGTTGTTTGATCTCTCAGTTGCCCCAGAAGTACTGGTACAAGCGGTTCGAATAATGGGCCAGGATATTCTTGATCCACCAAGTGTGAAGGGCTGGCCAGGGGGAAAGGAATGGGTCAATTCACAATCTCTTGTTGAGCGTCAGAAATTTCTCCTTCAACTTGTGAGGGGAGAGTGGCTTCCAGGTGAGCAGATGCTGGTGCGAAAGGGGCTGATCGATACTCAAAGGAGAGAGCGACAGGCATCGTTATCACTTTGGGACAAGCAAATGGCCGCAGGGGTGATTTCTCTGGAGGATCTGCACTACTCTTTTCTTGGGAGTTATGCCTCCAAAGAGGGGCGGGCAGAGCTTCAATATGCCGATAGTAGAGCAGCTGAAGCCTGGCTGAATGAGATCGCCTTTCAACTGAAATAGAATCGGAGCAACTTTGGACAGACGTGATTTTATTGCCTCCTTGCTGGCATTGCCGGTTACAGGCACTGGTATTGCCGGAGCTGTTGCATCAGTCCCCCCAAGGCAGCTTGTACTGGTAGAGATGAATGGTGGGAATGATGGTCTAAATACGGTTATCCCCTACTCCAACAGTCTCTACCAACAGCTTCGCCCTACTCTTGCCGTTTCCAGGGACCAGGTGCTACAGATTGACCGCCAGCTCGGCCTTCATCCCTCCCTCAAGGCCATTTATAAATTATTTAATTCAGGGGAGTTGGCTATTATCAATGGGGTTGGGTATCGCTCTCCAAATCGTTCACACTTCCGATCGATCGATATCTGGGATACCGCCAGCAGCAGCAATGAGTATCTCACCCAAGGGTGGCTGGGGAGTGTGCTCCCTGAACTCTCATGGCCGGTTCAATCTTCTATTGATGCGATTGTACTTGGCCGGAATCCAGGGCCTGTAACCTGGGAAGGATCACGAAGCATTGTGCTTGAGAGACTGAAGCAGCTCTCATCTCATCACACTGGTGAGGGTGCTGTTGTCCCAGAAGAGAGTGCGGGTAATCAGGCACTCATCCATCTGCAGAGGACTAATCGGATCATCCATATGGCCAGGGGTGAGTTGACTGCTCAGCTTAAAAAAGCACCTGCTACACAGACCCCTTTCCCGAAATCAGCCCTGGGAAGGAGGTTGGAAATAGTAGCCCGAATGTTGGCTGCTGGGGTTGCAGCACCGGTTTATAAGGTCTCAGTGGGCAGTTTTGACACCCATAGCAATCAACTGATACGTCATGCTCGTCTTCTCGAAGAGTTGTCATCAGCACTTCAGGCATTTCGAAGTGAGTTACTGGTTCAGGGCAGGTGGAACGATGTACTGGTGATGACCTACAGTGAATTTGGTCGTCGAGTGAGGGAGAACGGTAGCCGAGGAACTGATCATGGAACGGCAGCGCCCCATCTCTTTCTGGGCGGACGGGTCATTGGAGGCCTTTATGGAGCGCCCCCCGACCTGGAGCATCTTGAAAGCGGGGATCTGATTCATAAAGTTGATTTTCGTTCACTCTACAATACGGTGGCTACACGATGGTGGCACATGCCACACCGCCCCTTCGGCCGTCAATACGAGCCTATCGACTGTCTTAGAAGCTAACCACCAATGGGTGGGCAGTGAAGGTTGTTGAGACAAAAAGGGGCCAAAGGAGTCTCTGATGAAAACGAGATTACAGGGTTAAAATTGTATTCAGCTTTCAGGAACAGGGTGAAAGAGTCCATCCACTCCGAGGAATTCAGAACCATCGGCGCGATAGAAACTAAACGCCCCGGCCTCATTGAGAACCTGAATCATCTTGGGAAGAGGGCGTTTTTCTGCCAGCAAGTGATTACTGAATTCGGTTGCACCGATGGCATCCAGAATTTCAAATGGTCCTCTCTCCCAACCAAAGCCCCAGCGCATGGCCCGATCTATATTGACAATATCGTCTGCAATTTCTGGTATCAGGTCTGCAGCGTATGAGAGCGTTGTGCTCATCAGTAACCAGAAAAAGTGGCCCTGGGGGGCGGCAGAATTAATCAGTGAGCTGAGACTCTGGTCCTCAGGATCAAGAGAAATCTCTTTTGCTGTTCGCCACTCGCCTGATAGTAGATCAAACACCTCCTTGGTCTTCGAGCCATCTTCAGATTTTGTTACCCGGTAGTAGCCACCTCCACTCTTTCTCCCTAGCTGTCCATTTGTAACCATCGATATCTCTTCAGGGGGGAAAGTGGTGTAGGCTCTGCCTATATCATCATCAGGCAGATTGATCGCCAGGTTCTGGCTGACCTTATCCATAATATCGAGACCAATTAGATCTACCAGCCCATAGAGACCGGTTGCCGGAATACCTGCGGGCAGAGAGGCAATGGCATCGATAAACTCTGTATCAAGGCCCTGTTCCCGTGCTTCCCGACCCAGGTGAAGACCGGAGAGAATCCAGAAACAGCCAATTCGGTTACCGATAAAATTAACCGTATCCTTGGCATAGACGGCACCCTTGCCAAGCTGACCACAGAACTCGCCCATCGCCTCAATAACTTCCGGTTTGGTTTTTGACCCAGGGATCAACTCAACCAATCGCATCTGTTTGACTGGGTTGAAGAAATGAGTGACCAAAATATCCTGTCGCAATCTTTCAGGCAACCCACGGTCAATATCTCTAAGCGGAATCCCTGAAGTATTGGTAGAGACGATAGAGCCTTCCTTTCGATGGGCCTCAATGATTTTGAAGGTATCCCTCTTGACGGCAAGGTCTTCAACAACAGCCTCACAAATCCAGTCACACATCTTCAGCAGAGGCAGCCCTTCCTGCAACTCGCCAGTAGTGATCAACTCTGCTTTTTGAGGCTCTTCTATCGCTGGAAAGCGGCCCAAGAGCATTCGTTCAACCGCCTTATCAGCGCTCTCTTTGGTGATATCAAGAAGAACAACAGGGATGTCGGCCTGGGCACAGAGGGCGGCAATACCGGCTCCCATGGTGCCGGCACCGATAACGGCGACTTTTTTAATTTGGCGATGGTGGGGCAAGGGATAACTCCTCAGCTAAGATAAGTGCGCCTAATTCTATTCAACGTTGTCTGGCAGTGAAACCTCAGGATTGCATTTTTTTGTCATTGACGGGCAGCATCAGGAGGGTAATCCATGATAATGGATTGCCGGCTCTGTGACAGCCGGAAGGCTTGCGCTTTATGGAGGGTATGAATACTCTTAAGGTCGCTGAAGGCTCTGTTTTTAATATCATAAAGAGATCTGTGGTTTGTATTGCTTGTTAAATCAATGATTTAGATAATTTATGCCGTGAGCATGACCTAAGCGCCTCAGGATTATTATGTGAATAGGGGCCCTTAAGAGCGATTTTTTACTTAGATGGAGAGAGAAAAATGTCATCGAGCTTAGTCGGGAAGTTATCAATCGGCCTGTTGATGTCGGTAGTTGCAACTATGCCAGCCCTTGGCGCGGGTGCAGGGAATATTGTTGGCAAATGGAAAACGATCGATGATGAGACCGGTGAACCAAAATCAATTGTCGCCATCTATGAGCAGAATGGGAAGTATTTTGGCAGGGTTGAATCTCTATTTAGAACACCGGATCAAGACCAAGACCCAGTTTGTGATCAATGTGCTGAAGATGACCCACGTCGAAACCAAAAAGTTCGTGGGATGGAGATCATTCAGAATATGGCATTCACCGGTGAACGTTGGGAGGGGGGTACTATTCTCGATCCTGCTAACGGTAAAATCTATAAATGCGAAATATGGCTGGAAAATGGAGACCTGAAGGTAAGGGGCTATATCTTCTTCCTCTTCAGAACCCAGACCTGGTATCAAGAGAGTTAGTTTCATCCTCTGATCAATTGATGAGTCTGGAAGTGAACTTTGGCGAGAGAACGGCTTCAGGTGCTCTTGGCTGAAGTCCACAACGGGCCAATTCTGACAACACCTTAACAGATCACAGCCGATGGCCAAGCCACGCAACTATAATTTTGACTCACTTACCCTCCATGCGGGTCAGCAACCTGATGAGGCAACAGGGGCACGTGCTACCCCCATCTACCAAACCTCATCTTTTGTTTTTGAGAACAGTGATCAGGCTGCTGCTCTTTTTAATATAGAGCGTTCGGGGCATGTCTATTCACGAATTTCAAATCCAACCTGCGCTGTTCTTGAGGAACGTATTACTGCGCTGGAGGGCGGAATAGGCGCTATTGCCACAGCAAGTGGTCAGGCGGCAATGCACCTTGGAATCATAACCCTGTTGGGGGCAGGGGGGCATATTGTTGCTTCACGTTCCCTCTATGGTGGAAGTCATAACCTGCTCGCTTATACGCTGCCTCGTTTTGGTATTGAGACAACTTTTGTCGATCCTCGGGATCCCGCAGCTTTCTCTGCAGCCATACGTCCGGAAACCAGGTTGTTGTTTGGCGAGACCCTTGGAAACCCAGGGTTGGAAGTACTTGACATTCCTGCTGTCTCTGCAGTTGCACATCAGGCAGGTCTGCCCCTGATGGTGGATTCAACCTTCACCACGCCTTATCTGCTTAAACCCTTTGATTTAGGGGCTGACATTGTATTTCACTCTGCAACCAAATTTCTCAGTGGCCATGGCATTGTGATTGGTGGCGTGCTGGTCGATGGGGGTTGTTTTGACTGGAGCCAAAATGACAAATTTCCAACGCTCTCTGAACCCTACTCAGGGTTCCATGATCTGGTTTTCTCTGAAGAGTTTGGCCCCGCCGCCTTTATAACCCGGGCCAGGAAAGAGGGAGTGCGTGATTTTGGTGCCTGCATGAGCCCGACAACGGCCTTCCATGTGCTCCAGGGAGTAGAGACCCTCCCTCTGCGTATGCAGCGTCATATCGACAACTCGCGAAAGGTGGTTGAGTTTCTGAATCAACATCAAGCGGTTGAGTGGGTGAGCTACCCTGAGCTGGAAAACCATCCTGATCACCACCTGGCCCAACGGTTATTGCCCAAAGGATGTGGTGCAGTATTCAGCTTTGGCCTCACCGGTGGGAGGGCGGGAGGTATTCGGTTTATTGAGAGGCTTAAGCTCTTTTCACACCTTGCCAATATCGGTGACGCTAAATCATTGGTCATACACCCGGCAAGCACGACCCACCATCGTATGGATGCAGAAGCACTAGAGGCCGCCGGGATATCTGAGGGTCTGGTGAGGCTGTCGATTGGCCTTGAAGATCCAGATGACCTGATTAATGATCTCTCAAAAGGCCTCAAAGCGGCAGCTCGTCACTGAGATTTGAAGGTTGTAAAAGAGGATGAAACTTTCCATCAAGGGCAATACCACTTATCTCAGAAGCAGCCCTCTGCCGATTAATGACAATTGTGATTCAGTGGTTTTTATCCACGGTGCGGCCATGGACCATACGGTATGGACCCAGTCAGTACGACATTTTGAACGTCATGGAAGGAATGTGTTTGCCCCTGACTTTCCAGGACATGGCAGATCCGACGGAGAGCCGCTCACATCGATAACAGAGATGGCCTCCTGGATTATTGAGGTTGCTGATGCCCTGGAGCTCAACAGGTTTTCAGTGGTCGGCCACAGCATGGGTTCACTGGTCGCACTGGAGATGGCGGCACTCTATCCGACAAGAGTTCGAACCATGGCGCTTCTGGGTTCGGCAGCCCCCATGCCGGTCTCTGAGCAACTCCTTGGGAGTGCTCGGGAGAACGATGGCGCCGCCCTTGATATGGTAACCCTTTGGGGTTTGAGCGATATGGCCAAAGTGGGAGGAAGCCTGACCCCGGGGATGTGGATGGTGGGCCAGATCCATCGCTTGCTGGAAGAGGCTGCCCCGGGAGTCCTTTATGCCGGCTTGTCTGCATGCAATAACTACACATGGGGTGAGGAGAGTGCGGCAAAGGTTGAGTGCGCCACACTACTGATCATGGGTACGCGCGACCAGATGACGCCACTACCGAGGGCAAAAGCACTTGCAGCGCTAATTCCAGGTTCAAAATCGCTACTGATTACCAGTGGCCACAGCCTGATGGTTGAAGCTCCCAACAGGGTGCTCGATGGATTGGCAACCATCCTCTGAATCGGATGTCGCTCTATATCGCTCGCCATGGAGAGACTGACTGGAATGTTGAAAAAAGACTTCAGTCACATAGTGATATACCGCTTAATTCAAGGGGGAGAGAGCAGGCCCAACTATTGCGCCAGTTGCTCATCAATCGAGGGGTCCAATTTGGTGCTGCTTTCCACTCACCATTAGAGCGTGCTTATGAGACGGCCACTATTCTTCTTTCCGACTCTGGTCTAAAACCCATCCTTGAGCCCGCCTTGATCGAGATTGATCTTGGAGAGTATGAGGGACAACTGGAGAGTGAGTTAAGAGAGCGGTATGGCGCCCGTTTTGACCATTGGCGATCACAGAGGTTTGCTGTTGCCGCCCCACGAGGAGAATCATTCACTCAGGCGGTTGATCGGCTTCGGCAGGGTGTGAGGGGTATCCTTGAGCGTGCAGAGAGGGAGGATATACTCCTGATTGGCCATCAGGCGATCAATGCGGCCTTGAAATCACTCATTTCCGGCAAAGAGGAGCGCGTTGATGTGGACTCTTTTTTTCAGACAAATGATGAAATCGATATTTGGGATGTGGCCAGAGGGGTATTGATTGAGCGACTCAAGCTGTAGCGGATTCAGTCCTCTCTACACAGATAATTCAGACCTTGGCTGTAAGAGGTTATACTCTCCTCGTGGTTTTTGATAGATTGAGTGATAAGGGTTCATTGAGTCATTCATCGCACTCTCATCCAAGGAGGTCGGCCTGATGGCTCAACCTGTTTTATTGATAACAAGTTATCTCGCCCTCGCCGCAGTTGCTGCGGGGGGATGGGGCCTCTACACTATCGAACAAGATGCCAATGAAGAGGGGCGTCAGGCACTCGCAGATCAAGCACGGCTGGTTAAACAAAACCAGACCCTAAGAGAAGAGATTGAAGCCGATCGTCAGGGAGAGAAGGAGTTAGAACAGAATATGGAAGGGGCTGCCCAGTCCCTAAAAGCAGTTCAATCTGAACTTGACACTATCAGGCAGTGGGCCGAAGAGAGAGAGTCGGCCTATGCACAAGGACAGTTAAATACCGCCAAGCCTGAAGAACTTGAGGCCCTGACAGCACTACTTGCAGAGTCACCGACAGACCAACAAAACGACATCGCACCAGGTACTCCTGCTGCACCTATCAGAACCCAGGAACCCCAAAACAATCAGCGCCTCAATGAGCTGGAAAACCTCCTCACCGCAGTTCATAAGGAGAAAGAGATAGTGCTGGCTGAGGTTGAATTGTTGAGAGAGGAAGTTGATCGCAGAATCAGCAGCTCTGAACAACTTACGGCTCTTCTGGAGAAGCTGAAAGAACGATCTGCGGCGACTGAGTCGGGAATTCGGAGACTGGAGGAGTCTCAAGAAAAACTTGAGAGTGTGAGCCTTTCGGCCGACCGTTCAGTGGCAATCACGCCAAAGTTATTGGCGGATCTGGAGGTCCTGCAGTCCAATGTCGAACAGCGAAGAAGAGAAGTTCAGTACCTTCAAGCGGTTATTGCCGGCATGAGAAGTGAAGCGAGTAGCTCCCGCTGGATTGAAGACCTTGAGATTATTGAACAAGAGTTGTCAGCCTATCAGCAGCGTACAGAGGTGGCTGAGGGTGAACTCCAGCGCCTCAGGGGGTTGTTTGCTATCCAGGGGCAGGCTGAGGTTTCAAGGGCCGATGACCAGACAACATCCCAATCAGAGCAGCCGGATCTCTCGATTCCTCTGGGTAGTGCACTTGTTAGCCTCAAGAGCAGGGTTGCTGAAGACAGCGCCACCATTGAACGACTAACCCTGTTGTTAGAAAGTCTTAGAGATCAGAGTACAAAAACAACAAATAAAGCGAGTGCTCTGGAGTCCCTGATAGGTGAGCTTAGGGATGATCAGGTTTCACTCAAAAAGCTGGTCGCCCAGTTGAAGACTGAGAAACAGACAGCAGAAGAACGCCTGAACCAGCTTGAGCAGGAGTTCAGGACTTTAACATCAACCAGCAAACTTGAGGTCCACAAGTTGGCTGATCAACTCACCTTGATTCGGGTAGGTGGTGATCTTCTCTTTGATACCGGTGATACAACAATCAGGGAGGAGGCGCAAGTGGGCCTTGACCTGGTTGCCGCAGTAATTAGTGGTTTCCCTGATCGCCCTCTGAGCATTGAGGGCCATACCGATAATGTTCCTATTGCAGATGGCCTTAGACGTTATTTTCCAACTAACTGGGAACTTTCCGCTGCACGTGCGGCTTCAGCGGCACGTTATCTGATAGCCAAAGGTGTTGACCCATCTCGTATCACAGTGGTGGGGTGGGGAGAAGAACATCCCATAAGCAGCAACAGTGCTGAAGAGGGCCGGATGCGAAACCGGCGCATTGAGATCCTGCTTCTTCCGGCAAGGAAACGTCAGATCAGAAACCTGGGCTCTGGCTAACCTGCCACATTCTCAAACTCGTCATGAATATTCAAATGACGCTGACAGAGAGTGAGATTCAGACGGCAACCCGTCTGTTGCAGCAGGCTGATCAACGGCTTGGTCGGGTGGTTGAACAGGTGGGGCGCTGCACCCTCTCACCGAGGAGTGAATACACCCTTTTCCAGTACCTGCTGCGTTCAATTATCTATCAACAACTCTCTGGCAAAGCGGCCGGGGCAATCTGGGCGAGGCTCTGTGCCCATTATCCGGGCCGACATCTCGGGCCGAAGCGGTTTCTGGCCACAGCGGAGGCCCGGTTGCGTGAGCTGGGTGTATCGCGTTCAAAAATTCGTGCCGGCCAGGATCTGGCCGAGAAGGTACTTACCCGCAAGCTCCCAGGCAGAAAAAAACTGAATCATCTGGATGATGAGTCGATCATTAATGCCTTTACCCAGGTTCATGGAATTGGGCGCTGGACGGTTGAAATGCTGCTTATCTTTTACCTCTGCCGCCCCGATGTATTGCCGGCAGGTGATCTGGGAATCAGGAAGGGGGTGATGGTTATTGACCAGCTGGACGCCCTGCCATCCCCGGGTGAGGTGCTTTCAAGAGGCGCTGTCTGGCAGCCATGGAGCACGGTTGCCAGCTGGTATCTGTGGCAAGCAACAGCTCTTTGATAGACTCGAATCAGGAGTGGGCAATACACTTTAGGCAGACACTGGCTGTACCGAACTCCTTTTGCCGAAGTTTATCAGTACAAAAATGACAGACATCATCAAGAAACTGAGGGGTGGGGATCTCCGATCAATTGGGAGATCGAACGAAGTCGCTCAGGAAGTCGAAAAAAATCCAGTTCTATTCAAATCGGTGTTTGAGGGCCTGTTTGATACTGAGCCTGTGGTGAGGATGCGGTCAGCAGATGTCATTGAGAAGGTGACCAGAAGCAATCCTCTATTGTTATCCAGTTATACATCAACAGTGATATCAATCCTGGCAAATGCCCAACAGCAGGAAGTTTGCTGGCATATGGCTCAAATTGCGCCGCGACTAAAATGCAATAAGTCACAGGAGAACGAAGTGATTGAATCATTGAAACGCTATCTGCTCCATAAGAGTAAAATTGTCCAGGTATCAGCAATGGAGTCATTGGCAACTGTAGCCGAAAGAAACAATTCGATATTGGATGAGGTGGTCGAGATAATCACCAGGCATAAAGAGAGAGGTAGCCCAGCCGTTCAGTCACGCGGCCGGAAGCTTCTGAAACGACTCGAAGGAAAAAGTAAAAATTTGGGTCATCAACGCCAATAGCTTGAGTGATTCCTGTTTCACAGGCCGCAGTACTCATCTGCTTTTTGAGTATTTCAATTCGTCCTGCACCGGGTAAGTGGGTTGCTCATCAAGGCGATGCGCTTCATTATTAGGCGCAGCACTACTCGGCTGAAACAGAGAGAGTCTTAAGCTGAAATACACTCATAACGTGCCAGCCTTGACTGGCAGGAGGTTACCAAGTGGGTTCTATCGTATTTACATTTGTAGGGAAAGATCGACCCGGGTTGGTAGAGAAGGTCTCGAAGGTTGTCTCAGACAATAATGGTAACTGGCTGGAGAGTCGACTGGTAAAGCTGGGGGGTCGGTTTGCAGGAATTGTTGAAGTCGATGTCAGTAGTGTCGGACAGCAGGCACTGCTGGACGATCTCTCTCGCCTTGAGAGCGAAGAAATCCTGGTCGTAGCCGCCTCAAACACTTGGAGCGAGCCCGAAGAGAAGAGCTACCAGTGCACTCTCTCTTTGCTGGGCAACGATCGTCCGGGTATTGTGCAGGAGATTGCCGCTGCCATGGCGGATCGAAAAATCAATATTCTAAGCCTTGAAAGTGATGTCACCAGTGCGCCCATGGTAGGGAGCCTGATGTTTACCGCCTCTGCCGTGATAGAGATTCCAAAGACCATTGATGTTCACCTGCTGGAAGAGAGGCTTGAGGAGATCGGCAGCCAGTTCCATCTCGATATCAAACTGGAAGAAGAGCCCTGATCTGGCACTGGGTCAGACGCGGGCAATCAAACGGACATCAAGTAAAAAGCAGGTGATCCCGTACCTCTTCCTGGATCTATTTATGGCACAAAATGGTGACCCCAACAGGAGAAGCCGATCCCTACAGTTTGCTGACAAGTGCGTCGGCAAACCCACATTTAAGAATGGATCGTGTGTTGGGTAGTTAAAGAGCAGGGGTGGACCCCAGTGTTGCTCTTGGTGTTTTGTCACTCTATTCTATCAATTGAATGCCGTTTAGTCCTAATGAGAGATTTTCTCTTGAGAATAGACTTTGGAGAAGGAATGAGATCAGGGTTTGGTTTTCTGTTGATGATTAAAAATGGGTAGGCGCGGCGCGGTGGCGTGTGGCCACCCACTGACTGCTGAGGTGGCTGAAGAGGTCCTTCTTGATGGAGGAAACGCCTATGATGCACTGGTAGCAGCCTTTTTTGTCGCCTGTGTGGTTGAGCCCGTGTTGGCTTCTCTGGGCGGCGGCGGGTTCTTGCTCGCCAGTCCGGAAGGAGAAAAGACAACACTTCTCGATTTTTTTGTCCAAACTCCAGCCAGAAGATACTCTCCAGACGAACTGGACTTTGAACCGGTAAGGGTTGATTTCGGCAGCACCACCCAGGAATTTCATATTGGATTGGGGGCGGCGGCGACCCCGGGATGCGTCAAGGGGATCTTCGAGATCCATCGCCGATTGGGCTCACTCCCAATGAGAGAGTTGGTGGCCCCGGCATGCAGACTGGCTCGAAGTGGTGTTGAACTCAATCAGGAACAGGCCTTCATCTTCTCAGTTGTAGAACCGATCTATGTTAGCCGCTCAACAGCCCGTGAACTCTTTGGGAGTGAACATCAACCCGGCCGGGTTAAAGGGGAGGGAGAGACCCTGGCTCAACCCCATCTGGCAGAGACGATGGAAACACTGGCGATCGAGGGAGATGATCTTTTCTATCGAGGCGAGATTGCCGCTGCCATCGTCAAACAGTGTCAGGGCTTTGGATTCCTCACCCTTGCTGATCTCGAGGGCTACCGGGTTGAAGAGCGTTTGCCGCTGGAGGTCGGCTACCGTGGAGTCAAGGTGAGAACCAATCCTCCGCCCTCTACAGGCGGCACCCTTATCGCTTTTGGGCTGGGTCTTCTTGAATCAATCCGGCCTGACCGGAAGGGACATCAAAGATCCGATTGGCTGATGGAACTGGCTGATGTCATGGCAATGACTCAGGCGGCCCGTGTTGAACTTGCTTCCCAGAGCGACAGTAGCTGGCCAGATCCGTTGAAGCTACTGGCACCAGAGATCCTCGCCCGCTATCGGGATGAGATCGCCGGGCGCAGGCGAGCCTTTCGGGGAACAACACAGATCACCATCATCGATGGCAGCGGCAGCGTCGCTTCGATGACCTGCTCAAACGGTGAAGGTTGTGGGGAGATGCAGCCCGATACCGGAATTATGATGAATAATATGCTGGGTGAGGAAGATCTCAACCCTCACGGCTTTCACCAGTGGCGGCCCAGCGAGAGAATCTCATCGATGATGGCACCCTCTATAGCGATCTGGCCCGATGGCCAGTTGCTGGCCATCGGCTCAGGTGGATCCAACCGGATCAGGACAGCCATACTCCAGGTCCTGGTTAACACGATTGATTTCGGGCTCGATCTTGAAGCGGCGATCGCCCATCCCAGGATCCACTATGAGGGCAAGGTCTTGTCGGTAGAGGGCGGGCTGCCCTCGGCTACGGTTGATGAGCTTTTAGCTCAATTTCCAGAACTCCGTCTCTTTCCTGGCCACAATATCTTCTTCGGCGGGACCCATGCCGTCATCCATCACAAGGGTCGTTTTCAGGCGGTGGGTGATCCACGACGAGGGGGCGCTGCCAGAGTGGTCTGATCCGCGCCAGTCCGGTGGAGTTTACTTTTGTTGTTACTCTATATTAGAATAGTTCTAAATCTTATTTCCAACAGAACAAAAGAGGTCAATCATGCTTGTAACCCAGAAAGCCCCCGATTTTACAGCCGCCGCTGTCCTTGCCGACAATTCAATTGTTGAAGACTTCAATCTCTATCAGAATCTGGGGTCGAATGGAGCTGTTATCTTTTTCTATCCCCTCGACTTTACTTTTGTTTGCCCCTCTGAGCTCATCGCCTTTGACCATAGGCTGGCTGAATTTACCAAGCGGGGGATAAATGTGATCGGAGTCTCGGTCGACTCTCATTTTTCACACCTTGCGTGGAGAAATACCGAGGTCAGCAGTGGCGGTATTGGCCAGGTCGGTTATCCGTTGGTTGCGGATCTGACCAAGTCAATCGGGAGTGACTACGATGTTCTCCTCCAGGGCGGGATAACTCTCCGCGGTTCATTTCTCCTCGACAGTGATGGCACCGTTCGTCATCAGGTGGTCAATGATCTGCCCCTGGGGAGAAACATCGATGAGATGCTGAGAATGGTCGATACCATGCTCTTTACCAATCAACATGGAGAGGTCTGCCCGGCAGGCTGGCAGGCCGGTGACGAAGGGATGAAGGGCACCCCATCCGGGGTTGCCGACTATCTGGCAAAACATGCCGACAACCTCTGATCGGGGGAACGCCTAGAGAGCACCAGATTCAAGTGGCCTGCCCCCCTCCCAGACAGGGAGTGGGGTAAAGACCCAACTCCCTCCCTTTAGAGGACCTTACCCGGGTTCATGATGTTGTTGGGGTCGAGGGCCTCCTTGATCTTTCTCATCAGGGCCATCTCAACCACTGATTTATAACGCCGGTTCTCTTCACGTCGCAGACGGCCAATGCCATGTTCGGCGCTGATACTGCCACTGTATGTTGCCACCAGATCATGGACAATCCGGTTGATTAATCCCCGTTGTTGTTCGAAGGTCTCCCGGTCTGCGCCAACTGGCTGAGCCACATTAAAGTGAAGGTTGCCATCACCCAGATGACCGAAAGGGGCCACCCTCACGCCCGGGAAAGAGACCTCAAGTTCTCGAGTTCCCTCGGCAATAAAATCAGCAATACTTGAGAGCGGGAGAGCGATGTCATGTTTAATGCTTCCCCCTTCATGGTTCTGAGCTTCGGCAATACTCTCGCGCAAGTGCCAGAGGCGGTCTGCCTGATCTGCACTTTCAGCGATAACCCCATCGGCCACGAGTCCACACTCGACGCCATCGGTTAACAGCTCTTCCATTATTGGCCTCAGTGATCCCTGATCCCCCTGGCCATCAAGTTCAACCAGAACATACCAGGGGTGAGATTGGCTGAAGGGGTCCCGGGAACCAGGAATATGGGAGAAGACAAAGTCAAAGAGCTCTCTTTTTATCAGCTCAAAACTGGTGACCTGTTCACCGGTACGTTGTTGGAAATTTGAAAGGAGGGTAACGGCCATGAGAGGTTCAGTAACAGCGATGAGAGCGGTCTGTCGCTCTTTGGGTAACGGGCTGAGTTTGATCACTGCGGCGGTAATCACCCCCAGTGTTCCTTCACTACCGATAAAGAGCTGCTTCATGTCATAGCCGGTATTGTCTTTACGCAGCCCGCGTAGCCCCTCCCACAGAGAACCGTCTGCAAGGACCACCTCAAGTCCCAGCACCAGATTGCGCAGGGAGCCATAGCGGAGTACCTGGGTTCCCCCTGCATTAGTGGCAATATTTCCTCCGATCTGGCAACTCCCCTCTGCGGCCAGGCTGAGGGGAAAGAGGCGGTCGTGCTCCTTGGCCGCCAGCTGTATCGACTGGAGGATGCACCCCGCCTCAACGGTCATGGTGTTGTTGGTGGGATCCACCGATCGAATTCTGTTGAGACGGGAGGTGGAGAGAATAATCTCGCTGTCATCATCATGGGGCTGGCTGCCCCCAGTGAGTCCGGTATTCCCCCCCTGAGGAACAATGGGTATCTGGTGGCGGGCACAGAGGGTCACCACCTGTGCGACCTCATCGGTGCTTTTGGGAGAGACCACCATGGGTACCGAACCTCTCCAGTTATCCCGCCATGATCTGCAGTAGGGGGCAATCTCATCTCCCTTGCGAGTATGACCCCTGGGACCAACCACTTGGGCGATCTCATCCAGTAGTGATTCGGGTAGTGGGGGGATATTCATTGTGCTCCGGAAGGCCTTACTCAGTAAAAATGATTTGCGACTGGCCTTAAGTCTACCAGTTCGATGAGTCGAGAGCCTCGAGGAGGCTCTCAATGTTGGTGATGGGGGGGAAGAGGTCTCATTAATCAGGAGATTGGCGGCACTGCTTGCTGGTATTTGAGGGTGGAGTCTATTGGTGGCCACAGAAGATGACGATAAGAGGTAATCTCCCAAAAGGGCAATTTGCCCTGTAAACTATCGATTTTAGAGTATTGGGATAAATGATGATTCTGCACCCCGGAATTGATCCAGTGGCTATTTCGTTGGGCCCACTCCAGATTCACTGGTACGGGGTGATGTATCTTGTGGCTTTTGTTGGCGGGGCTTGGCTTGGCGTTTACAGGAGCAACAGGCCCGATTCGGGCTGGAAGCCAAATGAAGTCTGGGACCTGCTCTTCTATGTTGCTCTCGGGGTGATTTTGGGGGGACGACTCGGCTATGTTGTCTTCTACAACCTCTCTTACTTCATCGACCATCCCCAGGAAATTGTCTATATCTGGACGGGTGGAATGTCATTTCACGGCGGGCTTCTTGGCGTCCTGACGGCCATCTTTTGGTTTGCCAGACGCACCCATCGATCCTTCTTTGCTGTTGCTGACTTTCTTGCCCCACTGTTCCCCCTTGGGATTGGAGCGGTAAGAATCAGTAATTTTATCAATCAGGAACTTTGGGGGAGAGTAACCGATCTCCCGTGGGGTGTTGTCTTCTCAACAGGGGGCCCTCTTCCAAGACATCCGACCCAGCTCTATGAAGCCTTTCTTGAGGGGGTGTTGCTGTTCGTTATATTGTGGCTCTACTCGGGAGAGCACCGACGACCAGGCAGGGTTTCCGCTCTCTTTTTGATCATCTATGGGCTCTCTCGGATTACGGTTGAATTTGTTCGCATGCCGGATGATCACATTGGTTATCTCTACGGCGGATGGGTCACCATGGGACACCTTCTCAGCCTGCCCATGCTTCTTCTAGGGGTAGCTGTATTCTGGCGAAGCAGTCGGTCCTGACACGGTGAAGTCGATTTATCTGATAGACGCTTCAATCTACATTTTTCGTGGCTGGTTCTCACTGCCTGTAGAGATCGTTGATCGTCAGGGCAACCCCTCTAATGCGATCGTGGGTTATGCCCGATTTTTGACTGAGCTTTTGGAGCGGCGAGGGGTCAGGAGGGTGGTTGCCATGTTTGATGAGCCCCTTGAAGGGCTCAATCGAAAAAGGCTGTACCCACCCTATAAGGCGAATCGGGAAGCGGCACCTGAAGAACTGAAGCGGCAATTTAATGTTGTTCGCAGACTTTCAGAGTTGCTCGGTGTTCCTACCTTCTCTCATGCCAATCATGAGGCCGATGACCTGATTGCGACTGGGGCCAGAGTTGCCCGAGAGCAGGGTTATAGTGTCACTGTGGTCTCGGCAGACAAGGATCTGGCCCAATTGATTGGGCCACAAGACAGGTTATTGGATTGGGCAAGAAACCGCAGTGAAGGTCCGGGCCAGATCAAGGAGCGGCTTGGGGTATACCCTGAACAGGTGATTGACTATCTTGCTTTAACGGGTGATTCGGTAGACAACGTCCCCGGGGTGCCCGGGGTCGGACCCAAAAGTGCAAGGGTGCTGCTAAAGGCATTCAATACGCTGGATGGGGTCTATCGCAACCTGGAATCACTCGAAGGGATAGGGCTTCGATCCCCGGGCCGTACAGCGAAACAACTTAAGCAGGGGAAGGAACTTGCTGAGCTCTCAAAACAACTGGTCACCCTCAAACAGGATATTCCACAGGTTGAAGAGAGGCTCTTCTCTCAGGGAGAGGGGATAGATCATGGCCAGCTTGAGGCTGTAATTAATGAGTATGGGTTTGGTTCATATCTTGCCCGGAGAATGAGACTGCTCACCGGGGCAGGCTAAAACTTGCAATCAGTCTCAGATCTCCTTGCCCGCCAGATAGAGCCAGGTCTGCACAACACTATCCGGATTTAGGGAGACACTGGCGATGCCCTCATCCATAAGCCAGCGTGCCAGATCGGGGTGATCAGAGGGACCCTGGCCACAGATACCAATATATTTATCCGCTCGGTTGCAGGCCTGGATCGCTTTGTGGAGCAGTGCTTTAACAGCGGGATCACGCTCATCAAAGAGATGGGCAATGACACCAGAGTCGCGGTCCAGGCCGAGGGTAAGCTGGGTGAGGTCGTTTGATCCAATTGAGAAACCATCGAAATGTTGCAGGAACTCATCAGCCATTATTGCATTTGACGGTACCTCACACATCATGATCACTTTAAGGTCATTCTCTCCCCGTGTCAGGCCGTTCTCGGCAAGTAGAGCGATCACCTCTTCGGCCTCTTGGAGGGTGCGTACAAAGGGCACCATGATCCAGATATTGGTCAGCCCCATTTCACTGCGTACTTTTCGAAGGGCCTGACACTCAAGCTCAAAGCAGTCACGAAAAGAGGGGTCGATGTATCGTGATGCGCCTCGGAAACCAATCATGGGGTTTTCTTCCTTGGGCTCAAACTGATCACCTCCCAACATATTGGCATACTCATTTGACTTGAAGTCAGAGAGACGGACGATGACGGGTTTTGGATTGAAGGCCGCACCCAGCGTTGCGATGCCTTCACACAGCTTCTCTGTACAAAAGTCGATGGGGTCGGAATAACCTCCAGTACGTTCCAGTATCTGTTGCTGGAGGTTTGGCAGCATTTTATCGAAATTGATAAGCGCCTTGGGGTGGATGCCGATAGAGTTGTTAATGATGAATTCAAGGCGGGCGAGGCCAACCCCGGCGTTGGGGATCCATTGAAAGGCAAAGGCCCTCTCTGGATTACCTACATTCATCATTACCTTAAAGGGGAGTTCAGGCATTGAATCCAGGCTGATCTTGCTCTGTTCAAAGGGCAGGAGCCCTTTATAGACATAGCCTGTATCACCTTCAGAACAGGAGACAGTGGCTTTTATGCCGCTGCTCAGGGTTTTAGTCGCATCGCCACAACCAACAACGGCGGGAACACCCAACTCTCTGGCGATAATAGCGGCATGGCAGGTACGTCCCCCCCTGTTGGTAACGATTGCAGCAGCCCTTTTCATCACTGGTTCCCAGTCAGGATCTGTCATGTCCGTTACCAGAATATCCCCTTCCTTGACTTGATCAAGCTGGCTGATATCGGGGATGACCCGAACTTGTCCGGCACCGATTCGTTGGCCAATTGATCGGCCAGTGGTCAGCACCTCCCCTCTCTCTTTGAGGTGAAAGCGCTCAAGCTCACTCTTGTTACTTCGGCTCTCGACCGTCTCTGGACGTGCCTGGAGAATATAGAGATGACCCTCTTCTCCATCCAGGCCCCACTCGATGTCCATCGGTCGGCCGTAGTGCTCTTCGATGATTACCGCCATCCTGGCCAGGTTCTCTACATCACTGTCATCCAGGGAGAAACAGTTGCGATCCCCAGCATCGGTCTCAATAGTGGTGACAGGGTCATCTGCGGAGTCATCACTGTAGACCATCTTGATCGCCTTGCTTCCCAGATTCCGTCTGAGTATTGCCGGACGGTTTTCTGCCAGTCCTCGTTTATAGACATAGAACTCGTCAGGATTGACCGATCCCTGGACAACACACTCTCCAAGTCCCCAGGAAGAGGTGATAAAGACAACTCCAGGAAAGCCCGATTCCGTGTCCATGGTGAACATGACTCCACTGGAGCCAATGTCACTTCTGACCATCCGTTGGATTCCTGCTGAAAGCGAGACTTCTGCATGGTCAAATCCATGATGGACCCGATAGGAGATGGCACGATCATTGAACAGAGAGGCAAAGACCAGTTTTACTGCATTGAGAACATTCTCGACCCCCTGGACGTTGAGGAAGGTCTCCTGCTGGCCTGCAAATGAGGCTTCTGGAAGGTCCTCTGCTGTGGCTGAGGAGCGGACTGCAACTGCAACATCTTTGCCATTCACCCCAAGGGCGCGGTAGCCTTCAGTGATCGCCGCTTCAAAATCGGGGGTTAAAGGGGTATCAATGATCCAGCTACGGATGGCAGCGCCGGCCTGGGCAAGGGCTGTGACATCATCAACATTCAGATCAGCGAGGAGTTGGTGGATTTTATTATCCACTCCGCTCTGGCTGAGAAAGGCTCGATAGGCCTCGGCAGTGGTTGCAAACCCTCCAGGAACACGAATTCCGGCCCCAGAGAGGTTACTGATCATCTCACCGAGAGATGCATTTTTACCACCAACGGTGGCAACATCTTCAATTCCCAGGGTCTCAAACCATTGGATCATCTTATTCACAGATCGGCCTCGTTGGGGAGCAGATACTCCAATAATAAATAAACCATATACTCTTAAATAGGGATTGTCAGTTTTTGAACGATTATTAAGCAAGCCAATTATTTCAATATATTTTATTGGTGTGACCAATATGGATCACAACAAGGAGCTCTTCACCATGCAGAACCCAAGAAAGCCGACCCGACCTGTTGTTATTGTTTCGGACAACACTGGAATTACAGCAGAAACATTAAGCCACAGTCTCCTCTCCCAATTTCCAGATATCAAGTTTGTAACCGAGGTCCTGCCGTTTGTGGTGGACGAGGATCGGGTTTTCAATGCAGTAGACCGGATCAATGGGCTCGCCCGTGACCATGCCTCCACCCCCCTTGTCTTTGTCACTCTGGTGGTCAGTGAACATCGTCGGTTACTGGAGACAGCGCAAGGGGTCTTTTTTGACCTCTTTGATACTTTTATCGCCCCTCTGGAGGAGGAACTCGAACATGATTCAAACCACAGCCTGGGTCAGTCACATGGAATGACAGATATAAAACGCTATAGTTCCAGAATTGGGGCAATCAACTACTCAGTTCACACCGATGACGGGGTTAACACCACCGACTATGAACGAGCTGAAGTGATCCTTACCGGGGTATCCCGCTCAGGCAAAACACCAACTTGCCTCTATCTCGCACTCCATTTCGGAATTTTTGCAGCCAATTTTCCACTTACTACAGATGAACTTGATATAGGAAAGCTGCCTGATGCACTGGTTAAGAACAGGCATCGGGTCTTCGGCCTGACTATTGATCCAGAGCGGCTCCAGCAGATCCGCCAGGAGCGGCGTTCTCGGGGACGTTATTCAGACCCCAAGCAGTGTCGCTTTGAGGTTAACCAGGCAGAAGCGCTTTTTCGCAGAGAGAGTATTCCACACGTCAATTCGACCTCGATGTCCATTGAGGAGATCAGTGCCAAGATACTCCATCGCATGCAACTTCATCGTGAGTTCCTCTAGTGGGCCCCTCTCACCAGAGAGAGGGGAGTATTACCTCTTTGATTCTGGGGGAGCCGGTGGCGTGATCTAACATCTTAAATAGAGAAGCAGGGAGACTCTGGGAGGTCTTTTTTGGTTTCACCTTGGTTAGAATATGCGGATCGACCACTCTCTCCTCAATGAGCAGGCCTCAATGATTGAAAACAGTCCCAGCATTGGATTCGTAAGCCTTGGTTGTCCAAAAGCGACGGTTGACTCGGAGAAGATCATTACCCAACTGCAGGCAGAGGGTTATCTGATCGCTCCCAGTTATCAAGGCGCAGATCTTGTGGTTGTGAATACCTGTGGCTTTATCGATGAAGCAATTGATGAATCACTCGATGCGATCACAGAGGCATTGGCAGAAAACGGCAGGGTGATCGTGACAGGGTGTCTTGGCGCCCGTGAGAGTGTGATCAGAGAACACTGTCCGGAGATTCTTGCTGTAACGGGGCCAGATGCAACAGATGAAGTGTTAAATGCGGTTCACACCCATTTAGCGCCTCCACACTCCCCCTACACCAGCCTGATCCCTCCAGGAGGGGTAAAGCTGACCCCCCGTCATTATGGCTATCTGAAGATCTCTGAGGGGTGCAACCATCATTGCACCTTTTGTGTCATACCTGCGCTCAGGGGCCGCCTGGAGAGCAGGCCCCTTGAAGAGGTGATGAGTGAAGCCGAGGCCTTGGTGACAGCAGGAGTGAGAGAGCTGATTGTGGTCTCTCAGGACACCAGTGCCTATGGAGTGGACCTTGGCCACACTTCAGCGCTTTGGAGAGGAGAGGAGGTCAATACCAGCCTGGTCGACCTCGCCCGAGAGCTTGGTGAACTCGGAGTCTGGATTCGGCTTCACTATATCTATCCCTATCCCAATGTTGATCAGCTCCTGCCGCTAATGGCTGAAGGAAAAATCCTGCCCTATCTCGACGTTCCCCTACAGCATGCAAGCCCAATAATATTAAAAGCAATGAAACGACCTGCTGATATTCACAATACCCTGGAGCGAATCAGGGGTTGGCGCAGCGTCTGTCCCGAACTGGCTATCAGAAGTACATTTATTGTTGGTTTTCCCGGGGAGACCGATCAAGACTTTGAAGAATTGCTTGATTTTGTAACAGTAGCGGAGCTCGATCGAGTAGGGGCCTTTATCTACTCCCCGGTAGAGGGGGCTTCAGCAAACCAGCTCGCCGGTAGCGTCGATCCCTCACTTCAGGAGGAACGACTTTCCAGATTGATGGCATTACAGTGTTCGATCTCAAAAGCGAAGCTGAAGAACCTCCTGGGTGATCAGATGAGGGTGCTGGTCGACAAGGCAGATGAAGAGGGGATTGCCGCACGCTCTTATGCCAATGCCCCAGAGGTGGATGGTCAGATCCATCTTGACGCTGTGGAGGGCATTGTTTCTGGAGACTTTTTTGATGTAGAGATTACCGGTTCAGATGATCATGATCTTTTTGGGAGAGCGATCAATCATCCTGCTGATCTTTAGCCACAACTCCCTGTATACTCCGCGCCCTTCTGTCTAACTCTTCGTAATGTTATGAGTGAATTCCAAATCGAAGTTCAGCGGCGGCGTACTTTTGCCATCATCTCTCATCCGGATGCCGGCAAAACCACGCTGACTGAACGTCTGTTATTGGGGGGTGGGGCGATCCAGATGGCGGGTACGGTTAAAGCCCGTAAAGCAAGCCGTCATGCCACCTCTGACTGGATGGCCCTGGAGAAGGAGCGGGGGATTTCAGTGACCTCTTCCGTGATGCAGTTTGAACACGCCAAGAGCGTGGTCAATCTTTTGGATACTCCGGGGCATGCTGACTTCTCTGAAGACACCTACCGAACGTTGACAGCTGTTGATTCCGCTTTGATGGTCATCGATGCGGCAAAGGGTGTTGAGGCCCGTACGATCAAACTGATGGAAGTCTGCCGCCTGCGAGATACCCCCATCATCAGTTTTATTAACAAGCTCGATCGTGAGGGTCGTGACCCGATTGAGCTTCTTGATGAAGTTGAGTCTGTTCTTGGTATTCATTGCGCCCCAATGACCTGGCCTATTGGGTCTGGAAGCCGGTTCAAAGGGGTCTATCGGCTCTATGACGACACTACCCATCTGTGGGAAGGGCGGCCGGGTGAGGGTCAGGGCGAAGTGATTTCAGGGCTGGAAAATTCAGAGCTGGATCATCTGCTCTTGGATCAGGCTGATGAGCTTCGTGAGGCCGTTGACCTTGTTCGTGGCGCCTCTGAGCCATTTTCCACTGCAGGTTATCTCACCGGTCGACAGACTCCGGTCTTCTTTGGTTCTGCACTCTCCGGTGCGGGGGTAGAGGAGATGCTGGATAATTTTGTTGACCTGGCGCCACCGCCACTCCCGAGAACAGCGGAGTCCAGAGAGGTCACCCCCACGGAATCTCAGTTTAGTGGTTTTGTCTTCAAGATTCAGGCAAATATGGACCCAGCCCACCACGACAGAATGGCCTTTCTGCGAATCACCTCAGGAAGTTTTTATAAAGGGATGAAGCTTCGTCACGTTCGGGTGGGGCGTGATGTAAATATTAACAATGCGACAACCTTTCTTGCTGCCAAACGAGAGAAGACCGACATCGCTTACGCAGGCGATATCATTGGAATTCATAACCATGGAACCATACAGATTGGAGATACGTTTACTGAGGGGGAGGTGTTAAAATTTACCGGTGTTCCCAATTTTGCTCCGGAGCTCTTTCGCCGTGCCAGATTGAAAGACCCTCTGAGGGCCAAGGCACTCCAGAAGGGGTTGATTCAGCTCTCAGAGGAGGGTGCTGCCCAGGTCTTCAGACCCCTTGCCAGCAATGAGTTGATTGTCGGTGCAGTGGGGATTCTTCAGTTTGATGTCGTCGCTCATCGTCTGCGCCACGAGTATGGGGTTGAGTGTCTCTTTGAGGCGGTTCCGGTGGCGACGGCCCGGTGGGTAATCGTTGATGATGCCAGGGTTGAACAGAATTTTAGAGATCGTGCACAAGCAAATCTTGCTCTTGATGCAGCCGATTGCCTTACCTATATTGCTCCAAATCTGGCCAATCTTCGGCTCACCGAGGAGCGCTGGCCAGAGGTTCGGTTTGCCGCCACCCGGGAGCATTAGGCTCTTGTAGGAAGTTCTAATTAGGCCAAACCCTACCAAAATGCGAACAGCCCTGGCAGGGCTTTGGTGGGTTGTCAGAGGAGGGGTTGATGAACAAAAGAGACCAGGAGTTCCAGATTCTCCTGTTTAATGGGGTTGACCCCCGAGTTGAGCGCTGTCTGGCGATAAGACGGACTGTATTTATCGAAGAGCAGAGGGTTCCTGAAGCTGAAGAGCTTGATGATCTTGATGGGTCGTGTTTCCACCTTCTTGCTACCAGTGGGGATGGAGAAGCCAGAGCGGATATCGGAACAGCTCGTTTCCAGTTATTCCCTCAGGCTACGCCCCCCTCTGCAAAGGCACAACGAGTTGCGGTTCTTGCAGGGGCGCGCCGCAGGGGTATAGGAGAGAGGCTGATGGAGGCTCTGGAGCTTGCAGTCTCTGAAAAGGGAGGACAAAAAATTGCTCTGAGCGCCCAATTGAGTGCCATACCCTTCTATGAGTATCTGGGCTATTGTGCCCATGGCCCTGTCTACATGGATGCGGGGATTCCTCATCGCGATATGGAGCGTATCCTCTAACGATTAGAGTGGTGAGCAACGGCCGGTTAAATTATCCCTTATTAATGGCACGGGGATCAGCGGGTTACGGATCATCGGGCGACCCTCCCGGCCGGGTGACTCATCACTTTTTGTTGGGAGAGTTTGATTTATTTCAGTCTTTATCAGGATTGTCTTTTTCTGTTAAGTTGACGTTTACGTAAACGTCAATTAATATGGGATATTACCAGACCTTTTTTAATGATAAATCGGGATTTGGTCTTTCACTATCTAATCAGATGCAGGCGGTAACGTCAGTGTAAGAGGAGGAGGAAATGGGCAGAGAGCCTGCTGGAGAAGAGTATTACCCAGATGATGAGGTAGAGGTACTCCCATTGATGGGCAATGAAGCGATTGCTCGAGGAGCTTGGGAGGCGGGCGTCAAAGTGGCCTCTGCCTATCCAGGGACTCCCAGCACAGAGATTCTGGAGAGCATGGCAAACTTTCCAGCCAAAGAGGTTGAAGCGCAGTGGGCAACCAATGAGAAAGTGGCCGTAGATGTTGCCATTGGTGCCTCTTTTGCAGGGGTGCGTGCCTTCGCGGCCATGAAACATGTTGGGGTCAATGTTGCATCAGATGCCCTCATGTCACAGACCTATATAGGGGCCCATGCAGGGCTTGTGATCGCAGTGTGCGATGATCCTGGTATTCATAGCTCACAGAATGAGCAGGATACCCGGCTCTTTTGCCGGTTGGGGAATATTCCCCTTCTCGAACCCGCCGATGCTCAGGAGGCCCTTGACTATACCCGCCTCGCGTTTGAAATCAGTGAGACATTCGATACCCCTGTGATTGTCCGTAGCTCAACCAGGCTCTCACATACTCGAAGCCCTGTTCGGGTCGGGAATAGAACTGAGATCGACTGCCGGGGCTTCAATGAAAATCCCCAGAAGAATGTGATGATCCCGTCCCATGCTCGTCTAAGTCACCCTAAACTAATTGAACGCGAATCGAGAGTGGGAGAGTACTTCGACCAGATTGATCTGAATCACTGGGAGAGGGGAGATCAAAAGGTGGGAATTATCACTGTTGGAACCGTCTATAGCTACGTAAAAGAGGTTCTTCCCACTGCCTCAATCCTTAAGTTAGCAAGCTCCTACCCCCTTGCCAGGGAGACCATCTCCGACTTTTGTAACAGTGTTGATCGGGTACTGGTGGTGGAAGAGCTTGAGCCGGTGATTGAGGAGGGGCTCAAAGTGATGGGCATTGCAACTGAAGGCAAGGCATTTTTTCCAAGAGTGGGGGAGTTCTCTCCCGAAGTAGTTCGCCAGGGGCTGGAGAGCGCCGGGGTCATCGAATCACTCGCCCCAAAGCCGTTGCTTGAAGTTGAACCCCTTGCCCGCCCTCCGGTTTTATGTGCGGGTTGCCCCCATACCAGTAGTTATATGGCTCTTCGCGGGCTGAATGCCAGAGTGTTGGGAGATATCGGGTGTTATACCCTGGCGGCCATCGAACCATTAGAAGCGATTGATACCTGTGTTGCAATGGGTTCGAGCATTGGTAATGCGGTCGGGATGGCAAAGGCTGGGACGGAGACACGCCCTCTGGTAGCAACAATTGGGGATTCGACCTTTCTTCATGCCGGTCTGCCACCACTCATCGATGCGGTCTATAACGAGGTCGACATTACTGTCCTTATCCTCGATAACAGCACTACCGCAATGACCGGTGGTCAGGATCATGCGGCTACAGGAAAAACCCTAAGGGGTGAGCAGACAAATCGAGTCAAGTTTGATGAACTGGTTCGAGCCACTGGAGTGAAGTGGGTGAAAACTGTTGACTCTTATGATTTGGCAACACTCTATCAGACGATTAGGGAGGCTGTTGAGTTCAAGGGTGTAGCGGTCGTGATCTCTGATCGACCCTGTGTACTTGATCCGGTAAAAATCAAAGGACAACCCTTCGAAATCAAGGCCGAGCTGTGTGTGGCGTGCCAGTCGTGTATGAACTTGAGTTGTCCTGCCCTGGTCTGGACAGATGAGATTTTCGATGGTCATCGCAAAGTAAAGATTGATGCTCCCACCTGTATGGGCTGCAGTCTCTGTGCTCAAGTCTGTCCGACAGACGCAATTCGACTACAGCAGAGAGGGAGCGGTAATCAATGACACGCCAGGGAGTTATAGCGCCGGTTGAGATGGCCAATACTGCTCCAACCAATGTTTTGGTGGTGGGTGTTGGAGGGCAGGGGGTCATTATGATCTCCAAAGCGGTTGCCAGGCTCTGTCAGGAGAACGGCCTTGAGGTTAAGCAGAGCGAAGTCCATGGGATGGCAAAACGAGGCGGCAGTGTCTTCAGCCATATTCGTTTTGGTCAGGAGGTCAAATCACCGCTTATCCCCCAGGGTGAGGCAGATATATTGTTAGCGATGGAGTGGGCTGAAGGTCTTCGATGGCTCCCCTACCTCAACCCTGAAAGAGGGATTTTTATTGCCGATACTCAGCGCATTGTGCCGCCATTCTCCTGTCGGGACCGAAATCGTGGCGCTGAGAGTGGTTATATCAATACATCGGTTCAGGAGTTGGTCGAGAAGGTGCCCAATGCCTTTGCCATGGATGCCACAAGTGTTGCAACAGAGCTGGGTAATGCGCGTGCTGCCAATACGGTACTTCTTGGAGCACTCTCGACAGCACTGGAATTCTCCCAAGAAGAGTGGCATCGGGTTATCGCCGAGGCGGTTCCACCAAAAACGGTTGGGGTAAACAAAGAGGCCTTCGTTAAGGGGCGCCACTGGGTGGAGTCGGGAGAAACAGCGACTGACTTTTCCTCTGACAATGTTATCAGCCTGAAAGAGCCTCGGGAGAGTCGCCTTGAGATCACCCAAGCCTGGTGCAAGGGGTGTGATATTTGCGTCAAGATGTGCCCGGAACGATGTCTTCAGCTTGATCAACATCAGATCGTCCAATTGATTGATGAAAAAAGATGCACGGGATGTCGTCTTTGCGAATGGCTCTGTCCTGATTTTGCGATATCGGTGGAGGCAAAATGAAAAAAACCCAAGTGAAACTTCAAGCCATCCAGGGAAATCACAGTAGTGCACTCGCTGCTATTGATGCGGGTTGTCGTTTCTATGCCGGCTATCCAATCACCCCCTCTTCTGAAGTTGCTGAAAAAATGTCTTCACTATTACCGGATGTGGATGGTGTGTTTATTCAGATGGAAGATGAAATCGCCTCCATGGGTGCCATCCTTGGGGCCTCACTGGGTGGAAAAAAAGTAATGACTGCAACCAGTGGCCCTGGGTTTTCACTCAAACAGGAGCATATCGGATTTGCTGCGGGGGCAGAGATTCCTTGTGTCATCATCAACGTAATGCGTGGGGGCCCAAGTACAGGCATGCCGACTCGCCCCTCTCAAGGCGATGTTATGCAAGCTCGTTGGGGGACTCATGGAGACCACCCTGTAATTGTTCTGGCCCCCGACTCAGTTGCCGAAATCTACCAGCAAACGCTCCGCGCCTTCAATCTTGCAGAGCAATTGAGGGTCCCGGTAGTGGTACTGTTTGATGAGGTATTGGGACATCTGGTGGAGTCGATCACCATCCCTGAGGCAGACACTTTTGAGAGGGTCGAACGCAAGTGGGCTTCAGGGCCAGAAGCGGAGTTTCAACCCTATAGAGATTCAGGCAACGGCGTCCCTGAGATGGCCATGCCGGGGAGTGGATACCGGGTTCATACCACTGGACTGACCCATGCTGAACATGGTTTTCCCACCCAGGATCCTGAAATTGTGGAGCGGGTTACAGAACGTCTCTTTAACAAGATATCTGCCAACTACTCGCTGGTGGAATCATACGAAGCAGAGCAGTGTGAAAAGGCCGATGTGGTAATTGTTGCTTATGGAATTACTGCTCGAGCAACACGACGGGCGTTGAGAAAAGCCAGGGAGAAGGGGATTGGGGCCGGTCTGTTTCGCCCGGTGACCCTCTGGCCCTTCCCTCAGGAGCGCTTTATCGAAGAGGTAAATCCGGATGCCCAGATTCTGGTTCCTGAGATGAATCGAGGGCAGCTAAGCACCGAGATCGAACGTATTGCAGGTAGAGAGAGAGTAACTTCTCTGCCTCGTTTTGACGGTGAACCAATAAGCCCTCAACAGATTTTAGAGAAAATAGTGGAGATAACAGCCCATGGTTGAAACAGGAAAAACAACCCAGGAGTTTGAGATTCGAGACTATCTGCGAACAGAGTTGATGCCCCACTTTATGTGTCCCGGGTGTGGGCACGGGATTGCTCTTCGGGCACTGCTCTGGGCCATTCATGATCTGGGAATTGCCAAAGACAATCTCGCTGTCGTCTCTGGAATCGGTTGTTCCGGCCGCACTGCGGCCTATATTGATGCCAACACTATTCATACTACCCATGGACGACCGCTTTCTTTCGCGACCGGTCTTAAGTTGGCTCGACCTGATCTGCATGTGGTGGTCATTACCGGTGATGGTGACAGTCTTGCAATTGGAGGGAATCACCTGATCCATGCCTGCAGACGAAATCTGGATATCACCTGTGTCCTGCTCAATAATGAAGTCTATGGAATGACAGGAGGGCAAGTCTCTCCAACCACCAGCGCTGGCCGCTATACCACAACCACCCCGGCGGGCAACCATGAGCCTGTGTTTGATGCCTGTGAGCTGGCAACAGCAGCAGGGGCGAGCTTTGTGGGGCGTGAGATCACCATGCACGTTACGGCACTGCGCGATCTCTTTGTTCAGGGGTTAAAGCACTCAGGCTTTAGTTTTATTGAGGTCATCTCTGATTGTACAGAGATCTACGGACGTAAGAATGAGCTTGGAAACTCACCAGAGATGGTAATGAGCCATAAAGCCGATATTCGACCTGAGAGCTATGGCAATGTCGTTGATGAGCCTTTTAGGCCGACAGATCTGAATGTAGGCGTATTAAGTCAAACAGATCGCCCAGAATACTACACTGCTTATCGACAACATTTTGGAAAACAGGTGGAGGGGAATGACGACCCGAAGAAGGGAGGGGCAGTAACTTGAAACAGATTGAGATCAGACTGAGTGGATCAGGTGGGCAGGGACTCATTCTTGGGGGGCGGCTGCTGATGCATACTCTGATGCTGGCCGGGTATTATGTTGCTCAATCACAGAGCTATGAGCCCACATCACGAGGAGGATTGAGTCGTTCAGATCTGGTTGCCAGTGAATCCCCTGTCGAGTTTCCTCTGGCTACTGAACTCGATATGATTATTGTTCTTGACCAGGTAGCGGTGGAACCCTCCAGATCATTGATTCGCCCTGGGGGGCTCGTGTTCTCTGACAGTCAGCGGGTCACTCAACCACTGGAAGGTGAGTTTAATTCTTTTGAAATTCCATTCCATCAGATCGCCAGAGAACAGGGTAATCCAAGGGGAGCGAACATAGTGGCTTTAGGGCTCCTTGTTGAACTTGGCCGTTTTGCAACCCAGGAGAATCTGCAGACAGCAATTGAAAAACTGACACCCCAACGATTTCGGTCGGTAAATAGTACTGTCGCCCAGGCGGGAAAACAGTGGGCCCGGGACCTTGACCTCAAGTCTTAGTGAGTCAGAAAACCAGGTATTACTCTACATCAATCTGCGACCACCGGTCTCTCTTCTGTGGGCGCTTGGTGGTGGCGACAGTTCGGCAACCCCATATCACGCCTGGACTCAGGTCCAATAGTTGATTTGTGACGTCACTGCATCATGATGACCGGGGTTTGGTTAAATTTAGTTAAGTTTAGTTATATCCTGCTTTCATCCTCCTTTTTCCAACCTACCCCTTGATCCCTTAAATTCACCTTATGACCCGAGCTCCTTCCTCTACTCAACAACCCTCAGACATGAGTCAACAGGCGATTGAGGAGGCTCATATAGACCGTGTCTTGAAGCTTGCAAACTGGCATCGGGGTGAGGCCTGCAGGACCCTTGGTATCTCTCGCCCACGTCTGAGATGCGGGCTCACTGATCCCAATCAGCTCCGAGAGTTAAAAAGCACCTCTCTCATTTTGAGACGACCGATTGTAGACTATAATTGATCTTTCCTGTTCTCACCCAGAGGTAATATCAACCCTGTGCCAACCCCTCCGACAACAAGTAACCGCTGGCAAATAGTAACAGTCGCACCCCACCGCCTCTTCTTCACTCTCGCAGCATTTCAGCTCTTCTGCTCTCTTGCATGGTGGGGGGTTGTGCTCATTCTGGGTGCCCAGGGCAAGCAACTGCCCGCCACGCTCCCACCACGTTTTGGACATAGTCTGCTAATGATCTGGGGGGTCTTTTCCTTTTTTATTTTTGGGTTCTTAATGACAACATGGCCTCGCTGGATCGATGCCCCCCCTATCCCACGGCGCCGTTATCTCTGGCCAGCCATGATCATGACGCTCGGTGTTGTCCTCATCTATGTCGGGCTTATCGTCGACCAGCTTCTCCTTCTTGCTGGGGCAACCACTCTGGCAGTGGGGTGGTCTTTTGGCCTCGTTGCCCTGCTGAGGGTGATTCCTAACCGTTCCGGAGTGGTTCCCTTGCATATTCCCCTAACCGCTACAGGGCTAGTGGTTGGGCTTCTCTCCCAGATCGGGTTTATTGCCTGGTTGATCACCTGGAACCCCCTCCTGTTAAGGGGGGCTATCAACTTTGGCTTCTGGCCAGGACTTGCGCTTATCATTATTACCGTCTCCCATCGGATGATCCCGTTCTTCTCCAACAGTGTTATTCCCGACTATCGGATGGTCCGGCCAGGATGGAGTATCTACTTTATTGCCATCGGTCTTGCTGCCCACGCCTGCTATGAGACTTTGGGGTGGATAGAGTGGCGCTTTCTGGCAGATCTTCCACTCGCTGTCATTGCCCTCTATCTCTCCTCTCGCTGGCGTCTCTTCTCCAGCTTTGGGGTTCGTCTCCTGGCAATGCTTCACATCGCCTTTTTCTGGTTTGCTATTGGATTCATTCTCGCTGCCCTGCAGAGCTTTGCTGCTCTAATGGGCTTTACAGATGTCTTTGGCTACACCCCACTCCATGCCGTCTCCATTGGTGGCGTTGCATCGATGGCGATCGGTTTTGCCACCCGAGTCACTCTTGGCCACTCGGGGCGTCCACTCAAGGCGGGGCCTTTAATGTGGACTCTCTTTCTCACCCTCCAGCTTGTTGCTGTGATCAGAGTCTTTGGTGAGATTGGCAGCCGCCTTGCCCCCCAAATCCAAACCCACTATGAGTTTGCCTCGGCACTCATCTGGTTGGTGGTAGCTGGCGTGTGGCTGAGCCAGGTAGTCAAGATATATCTCCAGCCACGAATCGATGGCAGACCGGGTTGACCGTGTCAGACCCACCGGGATGCGGAATGATGGTGGCATAAGGCCGGTTGCTAAACGGATGGCTATTACAGCTCAAATTAAGCTACAACCCGGAGGAATAATCAGAACTAGTAGAGAAGCTCCCGACAATAATCTTTGGATATTTTTTTATGGCCGCATCCCGGGTTACTCGGCCACAGGAGTGAATTCAAAAGTCTGGCCGCCCACGGATGCTTCGTACATCAGCCCCCCTAGAGCTAGGGTGAAGACCGCAACACCATTTGAATAATCTGCATCAGCCGATGCACCAGTGGTAGCCGCAACGGCTGAAACCTGTGCACTGAATTCCGCCTTTTGGCGAATAAAGCGATCCAGGGCGGCCTTTTCCCCAAAAAAGATCAGCTCTGAATAGGCTTGTGCCCCCGCCTGGAACCCGAGCGTCAACTGGTACAGTTTTGAATCGCCGATGTGCTTACCCGTCTCATAAACCCGCCCAGAGCCATAAGCAGCACCCACACCCCAGGCCCCTTTGTAGACCTTGGGGAATACTGCATAACCATGAGCGTTATCGAAAAACTCCTGAAGCCCTTTGTCAGACTGCAGAAACTGAACGATAGTATCGTCAACCTCTTGGGCCGATGTTGGCTGGTCTTTTTCCTTCGGCGACCAACCTGCATAAGCTGATGCCAGAAGCATGCACGATACCGTTAATGCGGTTATCGTTCCCAAAAAAATTCGTTTCATCGACTCTTTTCTCCTCCGGTGAGAGATAGGAATTTGCTTATAACCGATGCAAAGCCCAAAACCCTAATAGCCTTTTCACATCAATCTCAAGATTCTCTTTGTTCATGATGGCTTTTGTTTTATTAAAGCTTCAAGTTACACAGTACATCAAATTCGATAATATTCTAGTTGTAAACAGTTTTTTCTTGATTGAAGTCAAGAATCTAGTCTGCGCTCCTGCAAAAACACAACATTAGTGGTGAAATGCGCTTCCTTGCGGTTGATGAAATTATTCATCCTGATGAAGAGAAAAAAGCAGATGAGTTAAACCAACACTGTTAGAATTGCCCCGTGATGACCGAGATAAAACCCCAGCACCTCCCTTGGCCTGGACTTCCAGACCCCATTAACTGCCCTCTGGTGACGGGGCTCTCTCCAATGGCGAGTTCAGCTGCAAACCAGTTGTTCTGACCCCGAATGGAACTGGTCTGCCCAGCAGGAAACCTGCCTGCCCTTAAAGCCGCTGTCGATAACGGCGCTGATGCCGTCTACATGGGTTTTCGAGACGATACCAATGCCCGCCATTTTGCAGGACTAAACTTTAATCACAACAAGGCTGAATTGGGGATCGATTATGCCCATGACCGGGGAGCAAGGGTGTTCGTTGCCATCAATACCTTCCCACAACCCTCAGGATGGAAACGATGGCAGGCAGCGGTAGACAGCGCTGCAGACCTCGGGGTTGATGTTTTGATTGTTGCCGATATCGGAGTGATGGACTATGCGAGAGAACGCTGGCCTGACCTCACCCTCCATCTTTCAGTTCAGGGCTCTGCCACCACCCATGAAGCGATTCGGTTCTACTCTGAGGCGTTTGGAATACGCCGGGCCGTCCTTCCTCGTGTGCTCTCAATGAAACAGGTTGAGCAGGTTATTAACGAAAGCCCTGTGGAGATTGAGGTGTTTGGCTTTGGCAGCCTCTGTGTGATGGTTGAAGGCCGTTGTCTACTCTCATCCTATGTCACTGGAAGATCTCCCAACACCTTTGGTGCCTGCTCTCCCGGTAGCCACGTACGCTGGGAAGAGACCCCGACCGCCCTTGAATCCAGACTTAACGGAGTGTTGATTGACCGCTATGAGAGAGATGAACCCGCGGGTTACCCAACACTCTGCAAGGGAAGGTTTCAGGTAGGGGGACACACCTTCTATGCGCTTGAAGAGCCAACAAGCCTGAATACCCTCCCCATTCTTCCCGAACTAAAGCGGATGGGCGTTGCTGCAATCAAAGTAGAGGGCCGCCAAAGGAGTCCTGCCTATGTTGCAAAAGTAACCAGAGTGCTCAGAGCCGCTATCGATGCCTGCAACCTTGATCCGGATGGTTTCACCCCGGATGCCGCCTGGCTGAAAGAGCTTGAAACAGTTTCTGAAGGGGTACAAACAACGCTCGGAGCCCTCCATCGTCCATGGCAATAATGCCAATAAAGAGACCTCGCCTCGCCCTTGGCCCTCTCTCTTACTTCTGGACAGAGGAACAACTCCTCGAGTTTTACCAGCAGATTGCCGACTCTCCTGTGGACATTGTCTATCTTGGAGAGACCATCTGCTCAAAGAGACGCTCATTAGACAGTGACCAATGGCTTACCCTGGGCCGTACATTACAAGAGGCGGGCAAAGAGGTGGTCCTGTCAACACTCACTCTTATTGAGGCGGGCTCGGAGCTTGGAGCGCTACACCGACTCTGTCAGAGCGATGAATTTTTGATTGAGGCCAACGATCTGGCCGCAGTCCAGCTGCTTAAGGGAAAGAGCTTTGTCGCTGGCCCGGCAACCAATATCTACAACCAGAGAACCCTCTCATTTTTAACCAAAATGGGGATGAGGCGTTGGGTGCCCTCTGTCGAGCTTGGGCATGAACCCCTTGTCGATCTGCAGGAGAATCGGCCGGAGGGCGTTGAGACGGAGCTCCTCGTCTGGGGGCGGCTCCCACTTGCCTACTCTGCACGTTGTTACACCGCCCGTGCCCACAACCTGCCCAAGGATGATTGTCAATTGCGCTGCCTTGACTACCCGGACGGGATGTTGCTCTCAACCAGGGAAGAGAAGCCCTTTCTTACCATAAACGGTATTCAGACCCAATCAGCGCTCACCCAGAATCTTTCGCATCAGTTTGATAACCTCTGCCAGCTTGGAGTGGACGTACTTCGTATCAGCCCTCAATCCCGGGGAACTCTTAAAGTGATTGATCTGTTTGACGATTTGCGTAATCAGCGTACTACAGTAGAAGAGGTGGCCGCCTGGGTAGCCAAACTGGCGCCTCTCGGAAGCTGTGATGGTTACTGGCATGGTGAGGCCGGGATGGAAAAACACCTTGAACAGATAGAGGGTGCCAGCTCTTGATCGGAAGCGACCAAATACCAACCCAATCCCCATACTTTGCCTGCGCTATTTTGATCGTGTCGATAACAGCTGAAGTAATTTTTGACTAAAGTCCACCGCCCGAGGAAGAAGCTCTCTTACCACTGCCGGCAGTTGTTCAGGGTCAACCGCATCAAGCAGGTTTTTGACCTCCAGCCCGAGATCGGTCTCACCCGAGATCAACAGACGACGCTGAAAGAAGAGTGTATCTGGGTCTTCTTGCTGGGCCATCAAAAGAAGAAAATCATGAACCGTTGCTGATACGGTTGCATCGGCCTTATCCCGGCTACTGGCAGAAAAACGATCCCTTCTCAGGGTGATCCGGCAACAAACCGGAGCATCACGAACTTCAATCGCAAAGACCTTGCCCTCAAGAAAATCAAATTCTCCATCAGCCAGCTCATCCGTAAACAGACGATTCAGAGCAGTGGCCAAAACAAGTGAGTGTGCCCGGCTGGGCACCAAGTGCAGGGGGGCCGTGAGCAGAGAGGGTAGTGAAGGCGGTGGTGTAGTCACATTAATTCAGATTGGGATGGGGCTTGAGTGTTAATTGTATTGCCGACTGACATCATAACTCAACAGAAGCGGTATACTCTTAATTGGGTTCACAATGATATCTTGATTTGTGGACGCGTGATAAAACAACTTCACAAAAAAAATTGGGCAGAATGATGGCGGACAAAGGATTAAACAACAGACGTATACTGGTACTCGACACCAATGTCCTGATGCATGATCCGGCCGCCCTCTTCCACTTCCAGGAACATGACATCTATATCCCGATGATTGTTCTTGAGGAGCTGGATGCGGCAAAACAGGGGCTCTCAGAAGTAGCACGAAATGCAAGACAAACCAGTCGGTTTTTTGACGACCTGCTGACCAGGGCAAACAGCAGTGCCATCCAGTCCGGGCTCTCTTTGGCAGGGTTGCTTCAGAACAAGAGCGACACCACCGGCTCTCTTTTTTTCCAGACAGAAGCGGGTCAATCTGCACAGCCCCCTCTCCTCAGCGGAACAATCCCTGACAATAGTATTTTGGCTTATACCCTTTTCCTGATTGGGCACTATGAGGAGCGACGCGTATCGCTTATCACCAAAGACATCAATTTACGCATCAAAGCCACCCTTCTTGGAGTGGAAGCGGAAGATTATTTTAACGATCGGGTACTGGATGACATCAACCTCCTCTTCCCAGGGGCCCTTATGCTGCCGCCAAGTTTCTGGCTTCCAGAGAAAAAACTTGAATCCTGGCATGACCAACATCGCACTCTCTACAAAATAAAGGAGATTGACTGCAGTGACTGGTACCCCAATCAGTTCATCTATCCTGAAGAGGGGGGAGCAGGCTTTGAAGGGATCGTGCGCAAGGTCAAACCCGAGGAGGTAACGGTTGAACTTGTCCAGAACTACGGTTCCAAAGGAAATCGGGCCTGGGGAATTAACGCCCGAAACAGGGAACAGAATTTTGCACTTAATCTTCTGATGGATCCTGAAATTGATTTTGTCACTCTTCTTGGCGTAGCGGGTACTGGAAAAACACTGCTCACTCTTGCAGCGGCACTCACCCTTACACTTGAGGAGAAATACTATAAAGAGATCATCATGACCCGTTCCACTATCCCTGTGGGTGAAGACATTGGCTTTCTGCCAGGAACAGAAGAGGAGAAGATGACACCGTGGATGGGGGCATTGATGGACAATCTTGAAGTCCTGGCCCAACCGGGGGAGGGTGGCGAGTGGGGTCGTCTGGCAACCAATGACCTGCTCCAAAATCGAATTAAAATTCGTTCGCTGAACTTTATGCGTGGACGAACACTGATCAATAAATTCCTCATTATCGATGAAGCCCAAAACCTGACAGCCAAACAGATGAAGACCCTTATCACCCGTGCAGGGCCTGGTACAAAAGTCGTCTGTCTGGGTAATAATTCACAAATTGATACCCCCTACCTGACAGAGACAAACTCAGGTCTGACCTATGTGGTTGACCGTTTTAAGAACTGGGATCATGCTGGCCACATCACCCTCTGTCGTGGTGAACGCTCTCGCCTCGCTGATTATGCCAGTGAAAACCTCTAACCCGAAAGAGCTCGAGGAGCCGGTACCCAAAGAGAGTATCGTCAGTGAAACCGGACCAAGCCCGGCTCGCCTAGAGGTTGGGATTAAGGGTGATCCCTCTGTGCGTGAGACGGCAATGGCCAGATCCCGCTATACCAGCTGGGTGGATACCTCTGAAGATTTTCAACCGTTTCTTGAAGATAACCTCCCCTGAGAGTGTGCTGCTGATTCAATGACCGGACTTCTCCTTTCGCCTCTATTTCTGACTGCTGCCTTCCTGTATGCCGCGGTAGGCCTTGGAGGCGGGTCAGCCTACACCGCACTGATGGCTATTGCCGGTATTCACTATGACCTTATCCCCTCGATCACTCTCCTGCTCAATCTGGCTGTAACTTCGATCGGTGTCTATCAGTTCTGGCGTGGTCAACACCTTAAATTTAGCATCATCTTCCCGTTTCTGGTGACGTCGATTCCCCTCTCCTACTACAGCGGAAGTCTGCTTCTGCCGAAAGAACTATTCTTCTCATTATTAACAGCGACACTGGTCGTTGTTGCGATTCGAATCTATCTTATCAATGACCTCCGCCTGAAATTTCAACTGACCCCCCTGACAAAGATAGTACTCTCCCTGATTATTGGTGCACTGCTTGGATTTATCTCAGGCTCAGTCGGAATCGGCGGGGGCATCTATCTGGTTCCCCTCATTATTATGCTTGGCGTCGGGACACCCAAGGAGGCCGCGGCGGCGGGTGCTCTGTTTATCTGGGCAAACTCCCTCTCTGGCCTGAGCTCGCGATTTCAGCGTGGGGCCGTTGACCTTGAACTGATGCTTCCCCTGTTGGCCGCGGTCATAATCGGTGGTGCACTGGGGGCACGATTTGGCTCATTGAAATCCAGACCCGAGACGATTGAAAAACTTCTTGGGGTTGTTGTCCTGGCAGCCATTGGCCTGCTTGTCTATAAACTGTTCTTTATCTTGTAATGGCTCTTGGGCAAAAGATCCGTTAAGCCCAGGGCTGACTGCCTCTTATCTGGCATGCTCTTTTGCAAAATTAGTGATGCCACTGTTGACCCGGCGATAGCGGTAAACCACCCGGTAGAGGTTGAACCAGAGAAGGGCTGAGGAGAGTGCCGCCAACAAACCAAAAGGACGACTGAACCATTCAGGCCGGTAGAGTGCCAAACCCAATACCAGTAGAGCAGCGAGATGAAATCCAAATTGAGATTGAACCAATGGTTCTGAAAGCAGTTCTTTCATATTGGGTACTCTGACACCCCCCACACCGATCACCTTCATCTTCCTGTCCTGCAGGTGGAACCAGGCGAGGAAGGGAACAATCTTATAGAGCATTCCATTAGTCAGGGAGAGGGCAAATCCGTAGATCAACAGACCACCCTGAAGGAGGGCAAATGGGGGTAGTAAGGGAGACCATAAACCAAGATGTCTGATCAGATAGAGGAGGCAGACCAGAAAGAGAACAGCCAGCCCCACCCCCCAGAAAAAGAGTGATATATCATTTACCTTGCGCCGTCGGTGATGTTGCAGATAGAGAGAGAATGGAACAAAAAGACCGTAGATGCAGGCGATCAGCCAGACCAGTTGATAGGCCTCGTCTGAGGGCATCCAGAAGAGCGCCAGAAGGCTCCAGCTGCTGAGGACAATAAAGATAACAATAGGAAAGCTACGGCTAAACCACCCGGGATACTCTGGTGTCATCTGGAACATAGGAAGCACCTGAAAGGCCATGCCTGCAATCAGAAGCCCAATCCATCCAAGAAAACCCCATGCAAGATGGATATTGGTCAATAACATCAGGTTTCTTACATTTACAATTCCACTGAACTGGAGCGCCAGGTAGATCCCGATAACAATCGTTACCAGCAGGCCGATAATTGCCAACCGGATGGCAACAACGGAGGAGGATGCCTTCCATGATTTATACAGGGCCATAGTGGCAACCAGAATGAAGAGGCCAAAACCAACCCCAAGAGAGGCAACAGCACCAATAAATACCGCTGGATATCCCGATAAAAAGCCACCAGCCAGCAGGAGCGTCCCAAGGGTTAACAAGAGATGAACGATCGGCCCCACCCATCTGACCCCTGGGATGGGTGAACCGGCAACAACAGGCAGAATCTGGGTCAGAGCACCACACATCAGCATCCCAAGAACACCGATGGTGAGAAGATGGGTGATCGCCAGTGTCTTTTCAGACCACCTTGAAACCAGGGCATCTGGACCAAAGAAAAAAATCAGCAGACCGGCAATAACCCCAAAGAGGGGTGCTGTCAAAAAAAACAGCAGCGGAATTGAGAATGGCGGTGCCTGATCAAGTGAGGGCTGAACAGAAGATGCCACAGGTCTTATTTCTCCTGTTTTGAAAAGTATATTTTATCTTTTAAACAACTCGACATGTTGGCTTTGCAAACCCAGGCGGATCAATCCAACTGGCTGAGCTTCTGGAGCAATAGGTCAACCTCACTACTCAGCATATTGTCGATCATGGGATAGAGAATATTCTCCTCCTTTGAGTTATGTTGTTGAATAATCCAGAGCAGGGTCTCTGATGAACCGAGATAACCACTCTGGTCACTCTCACCCACTGCCTCGGACATAGACAAAAAGAGATCTCGCATCTGTGCATGTTCACCCCGCATGATCTCAGTTGGCCCCCCTTGCTGGCCTGTGCGGGCCTCAAATTCCGGGAACAAAATCTCTTCCTCCATTCTTAAATGGTGCTCCATCACCTGATTGAAGGAGGAAAAATCGGCTCTGGCTTCTCCCCACTCACCTTGACCAACACTTGATTCAGCGGCGGCAAACAAATCGTCGCAATGTTGATGACCGGCTGACATTTTTTCAGCTATTGTGCTATGCATCATAATGTATCCTATTATTACCCTTCAAGTGTTCAATTTGTACGTGCAACGCTCTGAAAGCGGGTTAGTCCGCAAGTTGCGGCATGACTTCGGACTTTCGCTAACCGCTAAGCAAGAGGAGCACCATGACCTCACCACAGTTTGCCCAGAAAGAACGATACCAGATTTGCCTACTACAGAAAAAATAGGGGTACCCTTGCAGGTACCCCCTAATCAGTTCGCAGGGAGGAAGTAACGCAGTTTCTGCGTTATCCAGGACCCACACTAAGGAAGTTGGCAGCGAATTACCTTGACCTGGATCAATTTTTTATCAATAAACTGATTCTGCCACTACTCTTTTGTTGCCCTGGCTACCCTGTTTGGTCTTGTAGAGCGAGGTCAACCCAAACGATAATGGTGCTGACCCATACCCCAACAGATGAATTGGATCATACGGCCCCTCTCAGAGGGGCTAAGTGTCAACTTTTAGATAAGAACCCTGTAGAGAGTCGGTAAGAATGTCGGAAAAAGCACCATCCACCAAAAAACGAAAAGCGGTACAATTCAATCTGGAGTTGATAAAACGCTATAACAAGGCGGGCCCTCGATATACCTCCTATCCAACCGCAGTGCAGTTTACCGAATCATTCAACAGTAAAGCCTACGCGGGTTATGCCCGGCAATCCAATGAGCCCATCCCACGCCCTCTATCGCTCTATTTCCATATCCCCTTCTGTAGCACCTTATGCTTCTACTGTGCCTGTAACAAGTTCATCACCAAAAAGAAGGAGCATGGCGCCCCATACCTCGATCGACTCTTCCGGGAGATTGAGATGCAGGGTCGGCTCTATGACCAGGACCGTCGAGTTGAACAGTTTCACCTCGGTGGGGGGACACCTACTTTTCTCTCCATGGAACAGCTCAGTGAGTTGCTTCGGGTTGCCGGGCGTCACTTCACACTTTTGGATGATGACCGGCGGGATTTCTCGATCGAAGTCGATCCGCGAACGATAACCGCCGGGTCAGTAGAAGAGCTTAAGCAGATCGGGTTTAACCGAATCAGTCTCGGAGTTCAGGATTTTGACCCCAAGGTTCAGAGGGCCATTCACCGACTGCAGTCAGAGGAGAGCACACTGGCCATCCTTGAGGCGGCTCACTCCCTTGGTTTCCGCTCAACCAGTGTGGATTTGATCTATGGTCTCCCCTTTCAGGGTGTAGAGAGCTTTGGCACTACAGTTGAGAAGATCATCAAAGCAAGGCCAGGCAGGCTCTCTGTCTTCAACTATGCCCACCTCCCTGATCTTTTCTCTCCCCAGCAGCGGATTAATGCCGAAGATCTTCCTTCACCTGAGGAGAAGCTTGATATTCTCAGCCAGACGATCAACCAGCTGACAGGAGCGGGGTATCGCTATATCGGCATGGACCATTTTGCCCTGGAGGGGGATGAACTCTCCGAGGCCCAGGATAGTGGGACGCTCTATCGTAATTTTCAGGGCTATGCGACCCACTCTGATTGTGATTTGGTTGGGTTGGGAATCACCTCAATCAGCCAGGTGGGGGACTGCTACAGTCAGAATGACCGTGATCTTGAAAGCTACTATGCGCGGATTGACAAAGGAAAGCTTGCCGTTGTACGAGGTGTTGGATTGACTGAGGATGATCGTATTCGTCATTGGGTAATCAGCCAGTTGATGTGCTATGGCCAGATTGGATTCTCAGCGTTTACAGAACAATTTGATGCTGATTTCTTCACCTACTTTAAAGAGGCCCACCCTGAGTTGGGGCAGTTGGAGGAGGACGGCCTGGTGGTCATCGATGAGCGGGAAATCACGGTTGAGCCGGCGGGTAGGCTGCTGGTGCGGAATGTCTGCATGGTCTTTGATGCCTATATCCCGGAATCAGCGACAAAAAGGCGTTTTTCCAGAGTGATCTAGGGGTAGCCCTAGTAAGGGGTGTGGGGTTGCTGTAGATGAGGTCTCAGCCAGCAAAGCTTGCTGCAGCGCGCTCACTGTTATCACTCCGGTTTCCTCCGATCTCATGCAGCTTCTCTACATCGTGAATCTGCACATAACGCCGCTCTACGGTGAGGATATCCTCTTCATGCAGCCGGCCCAGGAGGCGACTCACCGTTTCGGGAGCCAGCCCTAAGTAGTTGGCAATATCATGGCGGGACATGCTGAGGTTGAATTTGTTGCCAGAGAAACCACGCTTGTTGAAGCGTTTGGAGAGGCTGAGCAGAAAAGTGGCGATGCGTTCTTCAGCACTGCGCTTGCCGAGCACCAGAAGCATCGCTTGGTATTCTGCAATCTCACGTCCCATTAGGGCACAAAGCTCCTGATAGAGGGTACTGTACCGCTTGCAGAGATCTTCAATAATATTGAAAGGGAGTTCACACAGGCTGGTGGTCTCAAGGGCTGAAGCTGTGAAGGTGTGGTGTTGGTTGTCCAAGCCATCCAGACCCAGTAGCTCACCTGCCATATGAAAGCCCACGATCTGCTCTCCGCCATCCGGGGTGTTGATATGGACTTTGAGTGATCCGGACTTGACGGCGTAGAAAGATCTGAAATTATCCCCGGTACGGAAGAGCTGATTTCCCCTGTGGATGGGGTCTTGCCGAATCACACCTAAATTGAAGTCATCAATCTCATCTTTGGAGAGCCCTCTGGGCAGGCAGAGTTCGGTGAGGCTGCAGGCTTTGCAACTCAACTCAACCTTTCTAAGGTTTATAGGCGTGACTTGGTCTCTCAAGCTGGCTTTCCCTCTCTGCTCTACCACCACTCAAGCTGACTCTCAGGACGTGAAGTCATCACTGAGTGGCCGTTATTTTTTTGTTATCATCCAGTACGAGATTAAATATAACATACCCCCGGTTTGTTTTATGGGTCGGGGGTGTATTCAGGGTTTTTGGGCCGCATAATCAACAAAAACTATGCAAATTAAAGTGTAATCAATGATTCAAGCCAATATTTTTGTCACTTCGGCAGCCCATCGACGCACCCAGGGGGTCTGGCTCCTGATCTGCTGCCTGCTGGTCTATCTGATGGTGGTCCTCGGTGGCGCTACACGATTGACCGGATCAGGCCTCTCCATGGTTCGCTGGGAACCCGTCTCGGGGATATTGCCGCCACTGGGGACGGCGGCCTGGGAGCTTGAATTTGAATCCTATAAATCCTCTCCGGAATATCAGAAAAAGAATATCGGGATGGACCTCAAGGGGTTTAAGAGCATCTACTGGTTCGAATATTCTCATAGACTGCTTGGACGTACTGTCGGGCTTGTCTTTTTGCTCCCTTTTCTCTACTTCCTGGTGCGTCGACGGTTGGAACGTCGCATGATACCGAAGATGCTGCTGATGTTTCTCCTTGGGGGATTCCAGGGATTGCTCGGCTGGTATATGGTCAAGAGCGGGTTGGTCGATGACCCCCATGTCAGCCAATATCGATTGACCGCCCATCTGCTTGCTGCCGTGGCGATCTATGGTTATATCTTCTGGGTTGCCCTTGGTCTGCTTCGTCGACCCGTCGGAATGAGTCAGGGTGACCCCCCCTGGTTGCGGGGAGCCCTGATTGCGATATCGATTTTGGTTGTCATCACCCTGGCAACGGGAGGATTGGTCGCAGGAACCCGAGCCGGACTGGTATTCAACACCTTTCCTCTAATGGGGGGTAGCCTGGTGCCTCCCGGATATCTGGCCATGGAGCCGGTTTCAATCAACTTTTTTGAAAATGTGGCAACCATCCAGTTCAACCACCGTCTCCTGGCCATCGCCACCCTGGTCGTCGTTCTCTTTACGGCTTTCTTTGGTATTCGGGAGGCGAGGGCGGTGAGGCTTCGCCAGGGGTTGTGGCTTCTCCTCGGCATCGTATCGATTCAGGTTGCTGTAGGCATTACCGTGCTGCTCTTCTATGTCCCCGTCTCCCTGGCAGTGGTCCATCAGGGATTAGCACTGCTGGTTTTGACCGTTGCCCTCTATCTTACCCACCGTCTAAGTCACCCCTAGTCACCCTGTGAGCATTCATGAATGTTGAGCTCTTTGTTTGGGTGAGAAATCTTCATGTGGTGGTCGCCACCCTCTCCATTATGCTCTTTTTTACTCGTGGGGTATTGCTCTTTAACGGGGCTGAGCGAGAGCAACTGGGTCCGCTGCGCTGGCTTCCTCACATCATTGATACCCTGCTCTTTCTATCCGGGGTCTATATGGCCTATCTGCTCCATCGCCTCCCAGGAGTAGATCCCTGGATCACCACCAAACTGGGCTTTGTCCTGCTCTATATTATGCTCGGGATGTTTGCTTTTCGCTGGTGTAAACGCCGCCCTCTCAGAGTGGTGGCCTGGTTGGCTGCTATCGGTGTTTTTCTGGAAATTGTCACCCTCGCAGTGACCAAACAGTTCAATCCACTTCTTCTTCCCCAGCTTTTTTAACATGCAGGTTCACTCACAATCTGTGCCGGCGCCCCTACCGTGATCTCAAAGGGGCGTTATGCACCGAGCCCGACCGGCCCTCTTCATCGTGGCAACCTTAGGACGGCACTCATTGCCTGGCTTCAGAGTCGCTTGACGGATGGGGCCTTTATTCTGCGGATAGAGGATCTGGATCAGCCCCGGGTTCGTGCCGGCAGTGACCTCCAGATTATGGATGATCTTCGCTGGTTAGGGCTTGAATGGGATGAGGGACCAGACCAAGGAGGTTCATCAGGGCCCTATTATCAGTCTCAGAGAGGGTCCAGTTATCAGCAGGTGATGGATCGGCTGCAGGAACAAGGGTTGACTTATGGCTGTGGTTGCTCCCGCAAAGAGATCTCCAAAGCCCTAAGTGCCCCCCACGCCAATCCCGGAGTCTATCCCGGAACCTGCCGCAATCGTGCGGGGACTTCCAATCGCGAAGGCAGGGTTTTGGCGCACCGTTTTCGGCTTTCGAGCCAACCCATTCGGGTTGTCGACGAGATTCTTCCCCCCAGGCGCTATCATCCCTCTCAAGAGGTGGGTGATTTCATAGTCCAGCGGGCAGACGGGTTGTTTGCCTACCAGCTTGCAGTGGTGGTTGATGATGCCCAGATGGGCGTGACGGATGTGGTTCGTGGGGCTGATCTGGCGGAGTCTACGGTTCGCCAGCTCTCTCTCTATCAGGCGCTTGGTCTCTCTCCGCCGCGGTTCTGGCATCTCCCTGTGATGGTGGATGGCGAGGGACGGCGGCTCTCAAAACGGGATGGCAGTGGTTCAATCACTTCTGATCGAAAAGAGGGCATCTCCCCTGAGAAGGTAGTGGGTCAACTCGCAGCTTCTCTGGGACTGGTTCCGGCCGGGAGTCTCTTAAGTGCTGTGGAACTTGCCGAGGAGCTGACCATTCGGCAGCTAAGGAGCAGACTCCGGCAGGCCGGTTGATCTCCAGGCGGTGTTATATCCGGTGTTCCCAGAAGGTGATCATGTTCTCTTCTCAGGAGCGCTCTCTTCGGCTTGCCACCAGCCAGTCATCCCGGGGAGATTGACTTGCCGCCAGATTGGCGAAATCAAACAGAGCTCTGTCCATGAGTTGAGAGGGGGCAATATGCTGCATCGCACGGGCGATGTTGTTCACTCTTCCAGGAAACTCCATCTCCCACTGCCGGAGCATTCCTTTGATTTTAACTCTTTGCAGATGATCCTGAGAGCCGCACAGATTGCAGGGGATGATCGGGAACTGACGTAACCGGGCATAGGCTTCAATGTCACTTTCCCGGCAGTAAGCCAGAGGACGGATAACCACGTTGCGGCCATCGTCAGCCAGCAGCTTGGGCGGCATTGCTTTTAGGGCGCCGCCATGAAAAAGGTTTAAAAAGAAGGTCTCGATAATGTCATCAAGATGGTGTCCCAGAGCGATTTTGGTATAGCCCTTGTTTTGGGCATAGGTATAAAAGATTCCGCGGCGTAGTCGTGAGCAGAGGCTGCAGTAGGTCTTATCTTCCGGAATGACCCGGGTTACTGTGCTGTAGGTATCCTGCTCAATAATGTCGTAAGGGATTCTCTTCCCGGCCAGGTAGTTGGGCAGCACCTCAGCAGGGAAGCCGGGCTGTTTCTGGTCCAGGTTGACTGCAGTGAGTTCAAAGGGGATGGGCGCACTCTTCTGCAGACGCAGAAGAATATCGAGAAGGACATGGGAATCTTTGCCGCCTGAGAGACAGACCATTACCCGGTCTCCCTCTTCAATCATATTGTACTCTTCGATAGCCCGTCCTACCTGGCGTCTCAGTCGTTTGACCAGCTTGAGGGAATTTACTGAATCCCGTGAAGAGGTGGCAACAGGCATCCTGGAGTGAAGATCGATAATATCAGTTGGAACCGGCAACGACCGGGTTGGAGAGGGTGCCAATACCCTCAATCTCACACTCTACGAAATCACCAGGCTTCAGATATTCTGGCGGAGTTCGGGCAAACCCCACCCCGCTTGGGGTGCCGGTAGCAATAAGGTCACCGGGTTCCAGAGTCATCACCAGGGAGAGGGTCTCGATAATAGTGGCAATATTGAAGATCTGTTGTCTGGTCGAAGAGGACTGCTTCACCTCTCCATTGACTCGGCACTCCAGATGCAGTGATTGAGGGTCATCTATCTCATCAGCGGTCACAATCCAGGGCCCCATCGGACAACCCCCATCCAGGCTTTTGCCGATAAAGAACTGTTGGTGGCGAAACTGCAGGTCACGGGCCGAGATGTCATTGATAACGGTATAGCCAAAGAGATGTGAAAGTGCATCCTGATGCGGGATGTTTCGTCCACCAGTGCCAATTACAACCCCCAGTTCAACCTCCCAGTCAAGCTCGCTTGAGATTGATGGGTCAAAAGGTATCGGAGCTCCGGAGCCGATTACTGATGTGACATTTTTAGTAAAGACAATGGGGTGTTGGGGTATTTTTGGATCTATTCCCGAGGATGCAGAGGTCTCATCCACATGTTCGGCGTAGTTCCATCCGAGGCAGATAATGTTTTTTCGAGGCCGCGGGATGGGGGCCACAAGGGTGAGATCCTCCAGGTTGACCCGCTTACCCTGGGCTTTTCCAAAGACATCAAGCGCCGCTCTCCCTCCATCGATCAGCTCAAGGACAGTTGTTTGTAGATCAGGGATAATGACCTGATCCGACTCTATTCGACAGGGAAGGAACTGGTCACCATAGTGACAAGTGGCAATTTTCATAATGGTATCAAGATTGGTTTTGAATTAAGTGTGGGCACATCCCCACAAATATATAGAGTCGAACTATATACGATCTGCTTTCAGTGAGGTAAATCAGAATCAGAGAAGGCGGAGCATTGATCAGCTCAATTATCGTTTGGGCTGACCTCGTTCTACAGGGCCAAGCAGGGCACCCAGGGCAATATAAAGAGTAGTCGCAGAATCAGTGTATTGTTAAAAGTATTGTTAAAAAAATTGATCTAGATCAAGGCAACTCCCAGCCCACTATGGTTGGCTTACACCTCTAGAGTCAGTCGATTGATAACCTCTTAGGTAAATTCAGTTGTTGCCAGTGAGTCTCCAGAGTCTGCGGTTGAATAACCACTCAAATTGTGTGATTATTCGCCGCGTCTGCAACCGCAAAGAACGTCAAAAAGGGAAGACAATTATGAACACCGGGTTTTTAATAAGATGGCGGGTCCCGGCTTTAGGGATCCTGATGATTGTCACTTGGTTGGCACCTATCAAGTTTGGAATAGCGGCAGAGGACGGCCAACGAATTTACCGAGATATGTGCGCACCTTGCCACACCATCGGTAAAGGTAAATTGGTGGGCCCAGATCTGAAGGGAGTCACCTCGCGCAGGGAAGCAGGCTGGCTGAGGCGGCAAATCCAAGAACCCGATAGTCTGATTGCAGAAAACGACCCGATCGCCATGCAACTGCTGCAAGAAGCCAACAATATGCCAATGGCACGACTCGGATTGACCGATGATCAGGTCAGCGCCGTCATTTCATATTTGCAGAGCACCGAACAACAAGCAGTTGTGGAATCGGGGCTTCCTTCTCAATACGTGCCTACCGTCATCATCAGCATCCTGTTGCTGATTGTGCTGACGTGGATTGGGCTCGTAGTTGGACGGAAGAAAGTGGACGTAAGATAGTCTCGCAAAAACACAGAAACCAAAAGGTACATCATGAAAGATATCAGCAAGTGGTTTAGCGTAAGTGAGGATTCCCGTTCGTGGGAGGAATTTTACCGAAAAAGATGGAACTATGACTACAGCGTGCGATCGGCCCACGGCGTCAACTGTTCGATGGCCTGCAGTTGGGAAGTCTTCGTAAAAGACGGGCTTATTTGCTGGGAACTGCAAAAAACGGATTATCCGCAAATTGATTCTGATATCCCCAATGTCGAACCTAGGGGTTGCCAGCGAGGGGTAACCGCTTCGTGGTATCCATACAGCCCCCTGCGACCAAAATATCCCTACATACGCAAGGTGCTGTGGGATTTTTATACCGAAGAAATTCAAAAAGGCAAAGACCCCGTTGAGGCCTATGCCAGCGTCGTTGAAAATGAGGAGAAGTCGAAAAAATACAAGACAGCAAGAGGCAAGGCCGGTTGGAAAAGAGTAAGCTGGGACCAAGCAGTTGAATTGATCGTCGCCGGCCAGATTCACACCATCAAAAAGTACGGCCCAGACCACATGGCCAACTTTTCACCGATTCCGGCGATGAGCTTGCTCAGTTTCATTTCAGGCCACCGCTATAACAATTTGCTCGGTGGTATCTATTGCAGCTATTACGAGTGGTATCAC
>DIIC01000009.1:111327-115184 GCA_002420425.1 Proteobacteria bacterium UBA5680
CTGCCCCATGTCTCTTCGTCGATGTTCGGCGACCAAACGGAAAACTGCGAAAGCTCCGACTGGTATCTCAGCACCTATTGGGTGGTTGCCGGTTCCAACATCAACATGACCCGTACCGCCGACGCGCACTTTGTTTCCGAGGCAAAATACCGGGGCTCGAAAATTGTGGTGATTTCACCCAACTATTCCGATGTCACGAAATACGCAGATACCTGGGTTCCGTTGGTTCCCGGAAGCGACGGCGCCTACCTGATGGCTTGTATCCATGTCATCTTGAAGGAATTTTATGTCGACAAGGAAACGCCCTACTTCATCGAGTACGCCAAACAATACACCAACCAGCCATTCCTTGTCGTTCTCGACGAAGATGGAGACAATTATCAGATGGGAAGATTCCTGCGGGCGACTGATGTCGCGGAGTACGCCGACGAGGAAAATTCCGATTGGAAACTGATCATGACCGATGGCGAGGGCAAACTTCACCTTCCCACCGGCTCCCTTGGTTTCAGATGGGAAAAAGAACCATCGGGCAACTGGAATCTGCAACTGAAAAACGCCGTTACCCACGAAGAGTTCGATCCGCTGCTGACTTTGCTCGGAAACGAAGACCAAAACGCGATGGTCTCATTCAGTGACTTTACCGATACCTTCAGCATCGATTTGGGCAAGTCAACGGGGGAAAGCAATAATTCCGTCGAAATTCTGCGCGAAGTTCCGGCTAGAAGAATTACAACTCATGATGGCAGGGAATTACTTGTCACCACGGCCTTCGATCTATTGATGGCGCAGGCCGGCGTATCCAGAGGGCTGGGCGGCGATTATCCTGTGGACTACGATGATCCGAAACCCTATACCCCGGCTTGGCAGGAAGTGCAGACGGGCGTCAGCAGAGACCTCGCCATTCAGGTCGGACGGGAATTCGCCGAAAATGCCGAGAAGACCAAAGGCAAGTCTATGTTCATAACCGGCCCGGGAATCCAGCATTTTTATCACGGTGCTTCCCTGTATTACCGCAACCAGGCGGTGATGCTTGCCCTGTGCGGCTGCAACGGTGTCAATGGCGGTAATTTCAACCATTATGTCGGCACCCAGCACACCCGCTTGAACGCCGCATTCGTCAATCTCAGCGGTTCCCTTGATTGGCAAAGGCCACCGCGGCTGATGAACAGCACTTCGCTGTGGTACTTTCATACCGGTCAGTGGAAATACGACAATATGCCTCTTGACACCCAGTGGTCCACGGGAGCCAAGAAGCTTCCCAAGTTTAACCACGCGGCCGACATGAACTCTCTTGCCGTTAGGATGGGATGGCTGCCTTTCTTCCCTCAAATTGACAAAAAGAACCCGCAGAAGCTTTACCAGGAAGCCATCGATGCCGGGTGCACAAGCGATGATGAGGTAAAAGACTGGATCACCCAGCAGTTCAAGAGTGGCGAGATGAATTTTGCCATCAATGATGTGGACGCTAAAGAAAACCAGTTGAAAATGCTCACCGTCTATCGCGGAAATCTTATTGGCACCAGCATGCGGGGGCATGAATTGTCGCTTAAACATTTCCTCGGAACAGGCCACAACGTCATGTGGGACGAGGAGCCGGCAAAAGATCTGGTGAAGGAAATCGAATGGCATAATGAAGAATCCATCGGTAAATTGGACTTCCTGGTCAACCTTAACTTCCGCATGGATTCAACTGCCAATTATTCCGATGTGGTTCTACCGGCCGCCTTTTGGTACGAAAAATACGATGTCACCTTTGGTGATATGCACACCTTTATTCATCCTTTAACGCCAGCGACGAAGCCGCCCTGGGAAGCCAAGCACGACTGGGAAGCGTTTAAGGTGATCGCCAAGAAGTTCTCGGAAATGGCGGAAAAACATTTCCCCGAGCCGGTAAAAGATATTGTTTTCAATGCCTTGTGGATGGATAGCCCGGACCAAATGGCTCAACCGATGGGAGAGATAAAGGACTGGAAAAATGGCGATACAGAACTCATCCCAGGCAAAACATTCCCCAATATCGCCATTGTCGAGCGGGATTACACCCAGGTTTACGACAAACTGGTGTCACTTGGACCGCTCGTCAGCAAGCCCAAAGGCTATGGTTCCAAAGGGCAGTACACGGATTTGACTCCGATCGTTGAAGAAGAGCTTAAACATAACGAAGCTTTGGATGTAAAGAACGACCGCGTGTATTTCGAAAAACCTGAGCAGGCTTGTGAACTCATGCTTCAGATTTCTCCTGAACTCAACGGCCGCCTGTCAAATCTCTTTTTCAAGGAAATGGAAAAGAAAGTGGGGCTTCCCCTCACCGACATGGTTGAGGGTGTTAAAGGCCGGAAGGTTCATTACAAGGATATCATTTCACAGCCGAGAAGAATTCACACCACGCCACAGTGGAGTTGTGTGTTGGCCGATGAAAATGGAAAACAGCGGACTTTCGGCCCGTGGACAATGAACGTGGAACGTCTAAAACCCTGGCACACCCTTTCGGGAAGGCAGGAAATTTATTATGACCACCAGGCCCTGAGAGAACTGGGAGAGTCGCTTCCCACCAACAAACCGCCGTTGGATATGGTTGCGATTGGCGATATCAAACCTGATAAAGCCGGGCCCAAGTCAAAGATCTTCCGCTTTATCACGCCGCATGGCAAATGGCAGATACACAGTTCTTTCAGAGACCATTGGCCGATGCTGCAGATGTCGCGTGGCGGCCCAACGGTATGGCTCAATCCCGACGATGCGGAAGAGATCGAAGTGATCGACAACGACTGGGTCGAAATGTATTGCGAAAACGGCATTGAAGTGGTCAGAGCAGTTGTCAGCCATCAGGTGCCGCGCAACATGGCAATCACCTACCATCAGGTGGAACGCAATGTGAATGTTCCCTTTTCACCGCTTGCCAAGCAAAACAAAAGTTCCGACATGCGGGGCGGCAACAACAATGCGACCACGAGAATCCTGATGAATCCGGCCACCATGATCGGCGGTTATGCCCAATTTTCATATTACATCAACTATTGGGGAACCAGCCCGTCTGAACGCGACCACGGAGTGATCATCCGTAAAATGCCTCTCGGCGAGGAGAACCGACCGATTTATCAGGAAAGTGAACTCGAAAAATTACCAACGGAATGAGTGCAAAAGCCATGAAAGTACAAGCCCAATTAAGCATGACGTTCAACCTGGAGAAATGTATTGGCTGCAATACATGCACGGTTGCCTGCAAGAATGTATGGACCAACCGGGAAGGCGCCGAATACATGTGGTGGAACAATGTAGAGACCAAGCCAGGCATCGGCTACCCGAAGCAATGGGAAAATCAGGATTTGTGGAAAGGCGGATGGGAGAGGAAAGGCGACAAACTGAAACTTCGCTACGGCAGCAAGGCCTACATGCTGTCCAATCTCTTTTTCAATCCCCACACGCCTGAGATGTCGGATTACTACGGTGACGGTGATGTATATTCTTTTACCTACGATGAACTGCATTCTTCTGAAGCAAGCAAACAACCACCGGTCGCCAGACCTAAATCCATGGTCACTGATGAAGAGGACGTTCCCATCAACTGGGGTGTGAACTGGGAAGATAATGCTGGTGGCACTCACATTACCGGCAAGCACGATGTGAATTTTGGTGAAATGAGCAAAGAAGAAATGGAGGCGACGCTTAAGTTCCGAGACGTCTTCTATTTTTATCTTCCCCGGATATGCAATCACTGCGCTAACCCCGGTTGTGCGGGCGCTTGTCCCTCCGGCGCTGCCTATAAAAGGGAAGAGGACGGTATTGTACTCATTGATCAAAAAAGATGCCGCAGTTGGCGCTATTGCGTTTCATCCTGCCCCTATAAAAAGCCCTAT
>DIIC01000042.1:0-1348 GCA_002420425.1 Proteobacteria bacterium UBA5680
TATCAGCGCACGGGCGTGTGCGGGAGATAACTGTGAACCCCTTTCTACGACTGATCTGCGGCCTGGCCGCCCTGCTCTCACTCTCATTTCAGGCCCTTGCTACAGTAAGCGTTGTTGATGACACTGGCCAAAATGTCACCTTGACAGCCCCTGCCACTCGGATCATCAGCCTGGCCCCCAATATTACCGAGATCCTTTTTCACATTGGCGCCGGGGCTCAGGTTGTCGGCGTGGTCAGTTACAGTGATTTTCCACCAGAGGCGATAAAAGTTGCCGGTGTCGGCACCTACGACCAACTCGATATCGAAGCGATCCTTAAACTACAACCCGACCTTGTTGTGGGGTGGAACAGTGGAAACTCGGCAGAGGATCTTAAGACGCTTGAAGAGCTTGGGCTTACCGTCTACCGCAATGAGTCAAAGACACTTGAAGACGTCGCTTCCTCAATGCAACAGTTCGCCGCTTTGACTGGCCATAGTACTATGGGTAATACCAAATCGGCCGCTTTCCTTGAAGGCACTCTATCTCTTCAAAAACGCTATCAGGATCGAAAAAACCTTCGGGTTTTCTACCAGATCTGGGGTGACCCTATCTACACCGTAAACGGACACCATCTGATCAGCCACCTCATCAATCAGTGCGGCGGAACCAATATCTTCTCTGGGCTTGAAACACTGGCCCCTGTTGTCACTACTGAGTCGGTCATTGAGCGCAACCCCGAGGTCATTGTCGCCGGCGTCTACCCCGGTCCCGTACCGGAATGGTTTGGCGAGTGGAACAAGTGGTCAGGCATTGAAGCGGTGAAGTCCGACCACCTCTATACCATCGACACCAACCATATCAGTCGCATGGGACCACGAATCCTGCTGGGTATGCAGGCGATGTGTGAGGTGATCGACAAGGGGCGCGAGGGCCGTCACTGACCCTGGATGCGTGGCTAATGTTGACCCCCAAAAATCCGGATTCTCCTGAACAGCTCTGAGCGTACTGCAATGCCAACCACCCATCCCCGGCGGACACTGCTGTTGCTTCTTGGGGGCGCCATTCTCACTTTCGTCGTGGCGCTCTCTTTTGGCAGTGCTTCCATCAGCTGGCTGAAGGTCATTGAGTCATTACGGACAGGTGCGACAAGTCTTGACTACACGGTGGTCATGGAGCTTCGCCTGCCGCGTGCTGCCAGTGCCTTTGTTGTCGGTGGAATGCTCGCCCTCGCCGGTGTACTGATGCAGGTCCTGCTTCGCAACCCGCTGGCCGACCCCTACATACTGGGTACTTCGGGAGGAGCAGCCGTCGCCGCCCTGACTGCGATGCTACTTGGCTGGCACTCAGGTCTTGTCTCCACAGCGGC
>DIIC01000042.1:1741-27272 GCA_002420425.1 Proteobacteria bacterium UBA5680
TCCTTCTGACCGGTGTTGTCCTGGCCGCAGGCTGGGGTGCAGGAATCAGTTTTATACTGGCTGTCAGCCCCTCATCCCATCTCTACGGAATGCTCTTCTGGCTGATGGGTGACTTCAACGATGCGGGCCCCGGCCTCTTTCGACCCCTGCTCCTAATCGCCAGCCTGACAGGAACAATGGTGATCGCGCGCAACCTCAACCTTATCACCCTGGGGGAGGATCGAGCAGAGGCTCTCGGTGTACACACCCGGGCTGTACGTATTGGAATCTACCTGCTGGCCAGTATCCTCACAGCGGCGGCGGTCACTCTCGCCGGAACTATTGGTTTTGTCGGCCTGGTCGTCCCCCATATGGTCAGAATGGTAATCGGCCCCAACCACAGTTCGGTGCTTCCCGCATCGGTTCTGTTTGGAGGAATATTGCTGGTCCTGGCGGAGACCCTGGCCCGCACCCTCATCGCCCCTCGTATGCTCCCTGTTGGCGTAATCACTGCCTTTGTTGGTGTTCCCCTCTTCCTCTATCTGTTGCGAAGCGGTCTCAAGAGACAGGACCCGTGAACTCACTATACACCGATCAACTAACTGTCAGGATCGGCGATACTACGGCCTGTCGGGAGCTTTCGGCGACTTTTCATCCAGGCCAGGTCTGGTCATTGTTGGGATGTAATGGTGTTGGCAAGTCGACCCTGCTCCGCACCCTGGCGGGCCTCCGTGCTCCAACATCTGGAAGGGTGCTTCTCGACAAGTTGTCGCTGGATTCAATCCCTCGTCGCCAGCGGGCGCAGAAAATCGGCATCCTCTTCCAGGAACAGGATCCTGCTTTTCCAGCAACTGTGCTCGAGACCGTCCTTACCGGACGACACCCCTGGTTATCCCCATTTCGGGGTGAAGGTGAAATCGATATTGAAATGGCTCAGCAAGAGCTCTCCCGTATGGGGCTCAAGGGGATGGAGAACAGGGCGCTCTCCACGCTCTCGGGCGGTGAACGACGACGTGTAGATCTCGCCGCCCTGGTAGTACAGAAGACGAGGGTGGCCCTTCTGGATGAGCCGGCAAACCACTTGGATCTGCACTATCAGGTTGACCTGATGGGCCAGCTGGTAGGTGATTGGCAAGAAAATGAGGGGGTTGTAATAATGGTGATGCATGATATCAATCTTGCCATGCGCTTCAGTGATCACCTGCTGCTCCTTTTTGGAGGGGGTGAGGCCCTGCATGGCCGAAGCGCGGACCTTGCTACAGAAGAAAATCTCTCGCGCCTCTATGGCCACCCACTCAGGCGCTATCCGGCGAGCCGACACTCTTTTTTCCTGCCAGAGTGAGGAGCGACCTAACACGGAATGGACTACACTGATCGCCCCGGTAGACACTGACAACCCCCTGCCCCATGAGCCACTTGACCCATATCTGCCACCATATCAGCAGCGCCTCCGGCGCCCCGTTCGCGCCAGCCAGGGTGGCCCCTATGCACGGTGGCTGCATCAACAACTCAATGGTGCTGGAGGAGGGCGACCGGCGTTACTTTGTCAAAACCAATAAGCCTGAAACCCTGACGATGTTTGCTGCTGAGGCCGCGGGTCTTAATGAGATCATAAAAAGTGAAACCATCCGCGCCCCTGCTCCGCTTTGCTGGGGGGTCACGGCAGAGTCTGCCTATCTGGTCCTTGAGCATATCCCTTTCGGGGGTAATACTTATATTGGCAATAGCCGCCTGGGCGAAGCACTGGCCGCCCTCCACCGCACCCCCTCCTCCGGTTTTGGTTGGCGGCTCGACAACACCATCGGAACCACTCCACAAGTCAACACCCCGACCACCGAGTGGGCCGACTTCTGGAGCCGTCACCGCCTGGGTTATCAGTTAACCCTTGCCCGGGCAAACGGCGCCCCAGAGAAACTCATCGAGCGCGGGGAGCGGCTGGCCGAGGCGGTCTCCTCCTTCTTCTCTGATTATCAACCCACCCCCTCCCTCCTCCACGGTGATCTTTGGGGGGGGAACTGGTCAACCGATACCTCGGATAATCCGGTTGTCTTTGATCCCGCAGTCTACTACGGTGACCGTGAGGCTGACCTTGCGATGACTGAGCTTTTTGGCGGATTCAGCCAGGATTTCTACTCAAGCTACGGGCAGTGCTGGTCTCTCGACCCGGGCTACCCGACCCGGCGAGAGCTCTATAACCTCTACCACATCCTCAACCATTTCAATCTCTTTGGTGGTGGCTATGCAGCTCAGGCCGAAGGGATAATCAACCATCTTCTGGCAGAGGCCGGTGGGTGAGAACGACGCTTCAGTCCCCTGGCCTGTTGCTCGACCTTGGGCTGGTAATCACCGCTTCATGGATGGATAAATCGCCACTGTTACTCTTGTCACAGTAGTGTCTAAGGGCACTTTCCACCACCGAGAAGGCAAGCTCCTCCCAGGGGATCTCCTCTGGATCAACCAACTCCACCTCCAGGCTCTCTGGTCCAGGGAAGAAGGGGGGGCTTTTGCCATCATCAACCAACTCTCCCCGATAGATAACATAGACCTGACTGGCAAAGGGGAGGCTGTAGAGACCGTAGAGGCCGCTCAGGGCAACTCTCGCCTGCGCCTCTTCCCAGGTCTCTCGCAGTGCCGCCTCTGCGGTGGTCTCCCCATTCTCCATAAATCCGGCGGGAATGGTCCACAACCCGTAACGGGGTTCAATCGCTCGCCGGCACAAGAGCAACTGCCCCTGATGTTCAACAATGGCGCCGGTAACAACTTTTGGATTCTGGTAGTGAATCTGGCCGCAGGCAAGACAGACGTGACGCTCAAGATGGTCGCCTGGCGGAACCACAAGATCAACTCCAGCACCACAGAGTGAGCAGTATTTCATGGTGAACTTAATCTTGGTTATCATTTCTTTCGCACTATATCACTGCGCATGTCTTGAGAGCCCTGAAGATTACCGCTATCCTCGGCGACCGCAACCACAACTTAAGCTGAACAACCATGGGTAAAAAGAGAACACCATCCCCCTACACCGCCAGAACAGCTGACAAGTACGAACTCTATCAGATCTCCGTCCAGTCGCCTGAACCGGATATAGCCTTCCTTCGCCGGGTCTACAAGCAGGCAAGAGCGCGCCCGGCACACCACTTCCGTGAAGATTTTTGCGGCACCGCCCTGTTAACTTCTGAGTGGATAAGAGGCTGTAAATCCTGTACAGCTGAAGGCTTTGATATTGATCCAGAGCCGCTGGGGTGGGGTAGAAAACACAATCTTGGCCCTCTTGGCAACGCCTCCTCAAGAGCAACACTCCATGAAGCTGATGTCCGTGAGCCAAGCCAGCAACCGCCAGACGTGCGCTGTGCCCAGAATTTCTCCTACTGGATCTTTACCCAACGCAGCGAACTCCTTGACTACTTCCATGGGGTCCGTGCCGACCTGGCAGAGGAGGGCCTCTTTGTACTCGATATACATGGGGGGCCTGAATGTATGGAAGAGCTTGAAGAGGAGACAGAGCACGAAGAGGGCTTCAGTTATATCTGGGACCAGAGTGAGTTCTCACCAGTCACCCATGCTACCAAGTGTTACATTCACTTTCGCTTTCCGGATGGGACCGAGATGAAGAACGCCTTTCGCTATAACTGGCGACTCTGGTCATTGCCGGAGTTAAGGGATGTGCTGACAGACGCCGGCTTTGACCGGATCGATGTCTATTGGGAAGGTACGGCAGAGGATGGCGAGAGCGGGAATGGGATCTACCGAAAAACCCGACTTGGTGAGAACGATACCTCCTGGGTCTCCTATATTGTAGCCCTAAAGTAGGGGTTCCTTGACCCATTAAGCCAACAACCCGGGTGGGGTAAAAAAGCAGGTAATAACGGTGGCTCAAATCTGCTGACACCTGTATGTTTATAGTGCGTTAATCAGAGGAACCTATTTATGGAGACCCATGGCAACCGCCCTCACAGCAATTATGGTTTAGAGCATCACGGTCTCTACAACCTCAACAACGTCTACTGGAACCTGACCACCCCGGCACTCTATGAGCAGGCGATCAAAAACGGAGAGGGGCTTCTCTCCCGCCTTAGCCCTCTGGTTGTTCGCACAGGGCACCACACTGGTCGCTCAGCCAACGACAAGTTTACGGTCAAAGAGCCGTCCACAGAGGGTGAGATCTGGTGGGGTGAGATCAACAAACCCATCTCCCCCAACAAGTTTGAAAAGCTCCATGAGCGCATGATGTCCTACCTCCAGATGAAGGATCTTTATGTCCAGGACTGCTTCGCCGGTGCCGATCCTGCCTACCGCCTCAGAGTCAGGGTGGTTACTGAATACGCCTGGCACAACCTGTTCGTTCGCAATATGTTTATCCAGGCCTCTGATGATGAGCTCAAAAACCATATTCCAGAATTTACGGTTATCGATTCCCCGCGTTTTCACGCTATCCCAGAAGAGGATGAGACCCACTCAGAGACCTTTATTGTCGTCAACTTTGAGAAGAAGCTGATCCTCATCGGTGGCTCGAGCTATGCCGGGGAGATGAAGAAATCGATCTTCAGCGTGATGAACTACCTGATGCCAAAGCGCGGGGTGCTCCCCATGCACAGCTCTGCCAACATTAGCCCTGAGGGCAGGAGCGCACTCTTTTTCGGCCTTTCCGGGACAGGAAAAACCACCCTCTCCGCCGATGCCTCCCGCACCCTGATTGGAGATGATGAACATGGCTGGAGCGATCGTGGGATCTTCAACTTTGAAGGGGGGTGCTATGCCAAGATGATCAACCTCTCCCCCGAGGCCGAGCCTGAGATCTACTCTACCACCACCCGATTCGGTACTGTGCTCGAGAATGTGGCGGTTGATGCCGCCACCCGCAAGATCGATCTTGGCGATAGCTCTCTGACAGAGAACACCAGGGGCTCCTACCCCATCTCCGCCATACCCAATGCCGCTCTTGATGGCGTGGGTGGTCATCCCAGTACGATCATTATGCTGACAGCGGACGCCTTCGGAGTACTTCCACCGGTCTCAAGGCTTACTCCCGCCCAGGCGATGTACCACTTCATCAACGGCTATACTGCACGGGTAGCCGGGACCGAGAGAGGGGTGACCGAACCCACTCCTGTCTTCAGCCCGTGCTATGGCGGCCCCTTCCTGCCGCTCCACCCCCAGCGCTATGCGGAAATGCTGGGAGAGAAGATCCAGCAACATGACGTCACCGTGTGGCTGATCAACACCGGGTGGACGGGAGGACCCTACGGTAAAGGGGAGCGCATCTCCATCGCCCATACCAGGGCTATTGTTAATGCCGCCCTCGACGGCACCCTCGATAATATTGAGACCGCACCCCATGAGCTCTTTGGCCTCGAGATGCCCCTCACCTGCCCCGGTGTTCCGAGTGAAGTCCTCGACCCAAGAAACACTTGGGCGGACAAAGCCGCTTATGATGTCCAGACAAAAATGATGGCAGGGGAGTTTGCGAATAATTTTGCCAAATACGCCGACAATGTCAGTGATGAAGTGCGCCAAGCCGGTCCGTGAGTACAATGACAACCCGTGCATTAAAAGCATCAGAAGAATTCACAAAGTATATCCCCAGCGCGCTCTGCCGCTGATACCCGGCGTTAAACAGTGCGAATCAATGTCACTAATCATTCGAAATGCCACTTCCTCAGACTTAAAAGACATTTCCAGTTTGTTGCTGCAACTTGGCTATAACCCTTCAATCGATCAAATAAATGAATTAATTCAAAGGTCCAATGTAACATCAAACTCTGAGATTTTTGTTGCTGAACACTCCGATTCTATAGTCGGTTTAATGGCATTGATTTATTTTGATTATTTTCCAACATCACAAAAAATCTGCCGCATAACCGCGCTGGTGGTCAAGGCAAGCAAAAGATCGAGAGGCCTTGGGACAAAATTGATTAGATTTGCTCAGGCTGAAGGTCTCAAAGAACATTGTGTCGGTATAGAAATTACCACAGCGACCGGACGAGAAGGGACACATGTCTATTACAAAAATCTTGGATTTGCCAAGACTTCATTTCGATTTTACAAATCTATAGAGAGAGACGTTTAACAAGCGGCTGAAGCCCGGCTACACCCGACGCTTCGCTCTGGGTCTCACCGCTTGGCCAAACGTTATGAAGGATATGACTGATTTAAACATTCACTTCAGTAGAGAAGAGTTTGACCAACGACAGCGCCACGTACGTGAAAGCCTGGAGGCCCAGAATCTGGACGGTGCTTTGCTATTCAAGATTGAAGACATGTACTGGCTCACGGGGTATGACTCGGACGGTTTTTCAATCTTCGGATGTATGTTTATTGGAACAGGCGGGCAGTTGGTCCATCTGGCGCGCCCGGCAGACCTTGGGAATGCCACATATTCTTCGATCTGTGAGGATGTCAGGATAGCGCCCGACAGCGAAAAAATATCCCGAGCCAGCCAAATCAAGGAGATGCTGGCATCCTTAAACATGCAGGGCAAAAGAGTTGGCATTCAGGTTGATACCATGGGCTTGACGCCACGGCTGTTCCTGCAAATACAAGAAGAACTTGGTGGCTGGTGCGATCTGATCGTTATCCCGGATTTCATTCGCGAACTGAGACTGGTCAAAAGCCCCCAGGAACTCAGCTATATGCGCAAAGCGGGTGAAATAATGGACATCGCTCTGAATAAAACCATCGAGGCAACATTTGCCGGGGCCTTCGAAGGTGATATTTATGCCTCATTCTATGATTCGCTTTTCCGGCTGGATGCCGATTTGCCGGCCCATATCCCCCCGCTTGGAAGCGGTAAATCGGCCTTGAATCTTCGCTATACCACCGGGCGCAAACATGTTCTTGAAAATGATCAGGTCACATTGGAGCTGGGTGTCGCATATCGACACTATCACGCGGCCTGTATGTGTGTTGTCCTCACTGGCCCAAAGATTAACGAACGCCATTTAAAAATGCACGAGACCAGTGTTATTGCCCTGGACGCAGTACAGTCGATTCTGCATCCAGGAACCACTGTGGGTGAGCTCTACGATGCCTACAAAGAAACACTTGAAAATAACGGTGAACAAGACGCTGTTCTGACCGTTTGCGGATACACCATGGGCGCGGCCTGGCCGCCAACATGGATGGAACAACCGATGATTTATGAAGGAAATACCCTTGTACTCAAACAAAATATGTCATTCTTCACCCATATGATACTGAACGACCGGAAAACCGGCCTCTCAATGGCGGTGGCTGAACAGGCGATTATCACCACTGGGGCACCGGAAATAATAACCCACGTTCCACGACAGCCCATTATCAAGCAGTAGAAATCAAACCTTGCTGAAGGTTCAAGATCGGACCAACAAAGTGCTGTTACGGACAGCAATTCGGCAATACTTGATTGCCGCCGGTCAACATTGGGGTTATGTCTCTTATGGGTGTAAAAAAAATGGCGAAATCAACTCCAATTGATGAAAGACTTATTGCCCCCTGTGGAATGAACTGTGCTATCTGTAGCAACTATCTTGCCTATGTTAACAAGCTAAATCGAAGCCAATGTGCTGGTTGTCGCACTGGCAACAAGAGGTGTACTTATCTGTTTGAAAAATGCACGGGAATCAATCATTCATTAGAAGGTAATGCTAAAGCCCGCTTCTGTTTTGAGTGTGATCAGTATCCTTGTAAAGAAATAAATCGGATGGATTGTAGATACAGGCAAAATTATAAAGTAAGCATCATAAACAATTTGGAAGTCATTAAAGGTAATGGAGTGGGTGAATTTGCAGACGAGCAATACAACAAGAGCGCTTGCTTAAAATGCGGTGGGTTAATATCTGTTCACAACAAAAAGTGCTTCAGGTGCGATAAAATAACAAAACTGGTAGAAAAAAACGGCTCAGAGAAAAGTTGCTAAATCCACATGGAACAGGGCCATCGGTGCGGGCGATATTCAACGCTATGGAGTTAAATAAAAAGGGGGAGATCAGATGACGGTTCTTGTCGTTGGGGCAAGTGGAGCAACGGGACGTTTGCTTGTTGAGCAGCTGTTGAATTTTGGCCAAGAGGTTAAAATAATAGTGCGCTCAACAAATAATTTGCCGGATTCAATCAAAAGCCATAAAAATGTATCTATTCTTCAGGCAAGCATTCTGGATCTTGGCGATACTGAATTAAATAATTATGTAAAAGGGTGTAACGCAATAGCGTCATGTCTTGGTCACACCATGAGCTTTAAAGGTATTTATGGCAAACCTCGCAGGCTTGTAACTGATGCCACCAGAAGATTATGCGGTGCAATAAAGGCAGGCGAGCCTAAATCTACCGTTAAATATTTACTAATGAACACCTCAGGAAACAGTAACCGTGATTTATCTGAAACAATTTCATTCGGTCAACAATGTGTAATCTGGCTTCTCCGCTGGCTACTGCCGCCACACATTGACAACGAAGAAGCGGCTGATTTTCTGCGTACTAAAATTGGTCAAGATGACAGTACTATTGAGTGGGTAGCGGTTCGTCCAGATGGTTTGGTCGATGAGGAAGAGGTGACAGAGTACGAAATACACCCTTCGCCAACCAGAAGTGCAATATTCGATGCCGGTACAGTCAGTAGAGCTAATGTAGGCGCTTTTATGGCTAGACTCATTACAGACCACGATCTATGGATGAAATGGAAAGGTCAAATGCCTGTAATTTACAGCAAATAAAATTGTAAATAGAGGCAACAATAAAATGCGCAGGGGTTCGCAAATATCCGAATATGTCTGTCGCCATTTTAAATGAAATCCAAAGCACTAATCATGGTGGTGTGCGGCTTATTTCTTTTAAGCTGTAACCATTCTCCCGAACCCTATGTGGTCTTGGATTATGAAGATTTTGGGCCGCAATCTATGGCCTATGAAAAAATAGGAATGCAGTGGTGGCAATGGGACAATCATGGGGCCGGCAACGATCCGAATTACAACTATGATATAAGGGTTGTTGTGTATCATGAGATGCCGCTATCTCAAATACAGACTCTGTTTCCCGTCGATCAAAGCAAGAATCAAGACTTTCGTTATTTCGAATATAAAGAGTCTATTGAATACCTGAATGAGAAAATTAAAGAACTAGAAAAAGAAAAAGAGGGCTGGGCCATCGATTTAAAGAAACATCTATTTCAAACAAAGATGAGAATCCAGCAACAACCAGGGGCATCGAAAAATTAAGCTGTCACTTTACAAGGCGTTGTGTTCCGCCTTGCTCCTCGCAATTCTGTAGGCTTCGCCGTTTGCGGGGTGATGGCCCCGCTTCGCTCTCCCAGCCCCAGTTAGCGCCCACGCTAATGCCTGAAGGGCTGTGCTTTAACATCGCCACCAAAACCTCAACGCCACTGGCCCTCGCTGTGGTCAATTGTTCACAGTAGGCCGGATCAATATGGCTGGCCGGTGCAAAGGCTTCTCCTCGTTGATGATTTAGTGCGAAAAGAAGAACCCCTCGATGCCCCATCTGCACTATACCCTGGAGGATTTCCAGGTGTTTTTTTCCGCGCTCGGTCACCGCGTCGGGAAAGAGGATGGTTCTGTTGTCTTTCCCCAGAAGGGTTGCATTCTTTACTTCTATATAGATGTCGGGCTCTTGGCTGCCGGTAAGCAAAATATCAAGGCGAGACTTGCCAAAGCCTTCAACGGGTACGGCCGGCTCTCGCTTCAGCTCTTTGTCTCTGCTTAGCCCGGAAATTGAACCCTGTCTGATCCCTTCGGCAATAATGGCGTTGGTTCTTGATGTATTAACACCCACCCAGCTGCCGTCCATCTCCACCCGCTCAAGTGACCATTTAAGTTTTCTCTTTGGGTTTTCTGAATAACTGACTTCTGCGGGTGCACCGGGCTCCCAGCAACCCGTCATCGCCCCGGTATTGGCACAATGTGCGGTCGCCTGGCTCCCGTCCTCAAATGAGATGTCGGCCAGAAAACGCTTGTAACGTCTGTTGAGGGTACAGCGATAGAGTTTGGGAAGCTCCAACCTATGAGCCTAGTTCTGGCTTGCGGCTCTTCTGGATTCCAGAGAATCAAAGGCTTTGGTAAAGCCATGCAGTGAGACCGGGAAGGAGAAGGGCTTGTCTGAAGAATGTAGCGGGACACTAACAAACAGCCGTGCCCCCGCTTTAAGTTGCTTAATCAACCCCCTGCTAAGCTCTATCTGGGCAGAACAGCCCCGAGTTGAACAACGGTCGAATTTAATCTCTTCCCTGCTCTTCTTATTGCTGTCTATCTGTAGCTCCAACCCCTTCTGTAGTTGTGGCCCGACCGCTAATGAGAACGTAATCACCGCAACAAGACCACTGCCTTGCTTGGAATGACCGATCAACAAACCCAACAATCGACCCAACTCAGGATCGATCAGATTCTGGTAGATGTAACACTGGCCCTGCTCTCCGCTCTCCTGTCCGAGGCAACGCAAGCCCCAGTCTTGGTATGTCTCCAGGGGCTGTGCTGTAGTTTGCGTCCGATCTACAGGGAGTGCCGGTGGTGTTGGCGCCAGGCCGGCGATGGCCCTCTGTTGTTTTGGCTCACCCTCTTTCGCTTCCTGCTCTCCGGCACGCCCTTCCAATCTTTTAACCTGCTCTCGCAACCCCTTATTATCTTCTACCAGCTTCTGGTTCTCATCTGCCGCTTGTGCTAAATCAGTGCTGGAATCAGCTATCGAGAGCGTCTGGGCCTGTAGTGCGCTTATCTTTACCTTCAGCTGATTGCGATCTGAAACCAATCGCCCTCTCTCTGTCTTGAGGTTGCTGACCGCTGCCTTAAGCCGCTCCACCTCATCTTGTAAGGCTTTCACTTCACGCTTGTGCTTTTCCTGGCTCTGTCTGAAAGACTCTGGCTGATCGGTTCTGGTGCTTGTTGAATCTTGGCTGCCGTCTATGAATGCTTGTTTTTTATTCTCCAGATGGGCCCCAAACCCAATAGCAACCACGACAACGATGATGACAGCGATGAGCCCACCAACAACCAGACCGCTCACACTTAGTGGCGCGGTCTGCTTTTCTGCTCTCCGGATCCAGGATTTAATCCTATTCACTTCTCTATTCAACGCTCTGTTGTTTCTCTCGACCTTCCTACAGCCATCACAACAAGCTGTTCGCAGGAGGGTTGTTCCTTGTTAAAACTCTGATAGAGTAACACTCCTGGAGTGGTGAATCCCTGTCACCAACATGTCTTTACCCTTTTTCTTTAAAACTGGATTGGATCAGTACCGGGTTCCGATGAGCGTATCTCAAAAAAACAGCTTTTGGCGTATAAAGGGTTCTCTTTTTATAATTTTTCTCCTCGCCTATCCTGCTCTCACCTTTGGTGCCCCGAACAGGCTGGATAGCTCTCCGGATACGGATATTTTGCTCCCTGATCCAAGAGATCCTCTTGAACTGATTAATCGTGAAATCTTTACATTTAACCTCTATCTGGATCAGTGGCTTGTTGAGCCGATTGCCAGGGGCTATGTCAACCATATCCCCTCCCCCATTCGGACCGGCATACGTAATGTGCTCAACAATCTCATGGAGCCCTTGGGGCTGGTCAACAACCTGTTGCAGGGGAAACCTGAAAATGCGGCTAATAACCTCCGGCGGCTGATAATCAATAGTACGATTGGGTTCTACGGTATCATTGATGTGGCCTCAACCCTCGGTATTGAGGATACTCATGAAGATTTCGGCCAGACCCTTGCCTTTTTGGGGGTTCCGGATGGACCCTATCTGGTAATTCCTCTGTTTGGCAGTTCAACCGCTCGAGACCTTGCAGGACGGTTGATTCATACCCAGTTTACTGATCCTCTGATGGCTATTGATGATTCAGATCTCCGTCTTGGGACATTAACCCTTCGAGAGATTGAAAACAGGGCCTCTGTTCTAGGCACTGAAAAAATTCTTGAGCTTCAACTCGATCCCTATCTGTTTATGCGTGAGAGTTATCTTCAGAAAAGGCTTAATGAGATCTATGACGGTGATCCTCCTCTACCAGACGAAGAAGATTACTAGGCCTTATGGCTGTCTACGCTATTGGGGATATCCAGGGCTGTTACCGCCCTCTACGACAACTTCTTGATGCTCTTCACTTTGATCCAGCTCGGGATGAGCTCTGGCTTACCGGTGATCTGGTAAACCGAGGGCCGGACTCGGTAGAGGTTCTCCGTTTTCTCTGCTCCCTTGGCAGTGCCGTTCACTCGGTCCTCGGAAACCATGACCTTCACCTTCTTGCCATTTCAGAGGGTTATGCACAACAACGCCGGAGTGACACCCTCTCAAGGGTGCTCAAAGCAGACGATCGGGATCATCTGCTCCACTGGTTGCGCCACCGGCCTCTGATCTATAGCGACAACAGGATTGGGTGGTTACTTGTCCATGCCGGGATCTACCCTTTCTGGACTGGGGATGAGGCGCTCACTTATGCCAAAGAACTTGAATCCATGCTACGGGGCGACCACTACCGCCGCTTTCTTAAAAAGATGTATGGAGAACGCCCTGCCACCTGGACCCCTTCGCTCACCTCCTGGGAGCGCCTTCGGTTTATCACCAATGCCCTCACCCGGATGCGTTACCTTGATCACTCTGGTGCGCTCTGCCTGACAGAAAAAGCCGCCCCCGGGTCGCAGCCTAACACCTTGATCCCCTGGTACTCCTTTCCCAACAGGAAGCGCGTTGAAGAAAAAATAGTCTTTGGACACTGGGCCTCTCTTGGTCTACAACAGCTGGATCGGGTGATGGCCATTGATAGTGGCTGTGTATGGAACGGACGGCTTACCGCTGTACAGCTTGATGCCCCATCACCTTTGCTGACGGCTGTTGACTGTCTTTGCTAGCCGCGGTTTGGTGCTGCTCTGTATTTAAGCCAGGCCCGATGTCCTATTAATCCCTTTAAGGGCCCATTCAACAGCGCTGGCGGCGTGAATTGTGGTGGTGTCGTAGAGCGGCACAGATGTCTGGCTCTGTTTTACCAACAGCGCAATCTCAGTACAGCCCAGGATCACAGCTTCTGCGCCTCGCGTATAGAGCGTTTCAATAATTTCAAGATAGTGTTTTCTGGAGCACTCTTTTAGCTCTCCAAGACACAACTCTTCATAGATGACTCGGTGAACCAACTCACGTTGATCTTGCAGAGGGAGCATCACCTCGACATCAAAAAAATTTTTAAGCCTCTCCTTGTAAAAAGCCTGCTCCATGGTAAATCGTGTTCCCAACAACCCCACCTGCTTTATACCATCCTGTTTAAGCTGCTCAGCAGTTGCATCTACTATGTGCAAAACCGGGATTGAAATCGAGGCCTCTATTTCAGGCACTACCTTATGCATTGTATTGGTACAGAGAACAAGAAAATCAGCCCCGCCCGCTTCAGCCTGCTGTGCACTCCTTGAGAGAACAGCTGCCGTCTTCTCCCAATCTCCCTTTCGCTGGCACTTCTCTATCTCTTCAAAATCAACACTAACCAGTATTATTTTTGCTGAGTGCAGGGCACCAAGAGCCTCTTGTACCCCTCTGTTTATTGCCTGATAGTAAGTTAGGGTTGACTCCCAACTCATCCCGCCCAGCATACCAACTGTTTTCATTATCTAAGCGCTGCTCCAGACTAAATTAATCTACCCACCCATTGGATTTCGCTCTGTTACGCCAGGAAGAAAATCCTCTCTCACCGGCGAGAAGACTTCGATGACCACTGCATCTTCGAGCACTGTTGCACCATGTTCTGCCTTTTCTGGTATAGACCAGCTGTCCCCTGCAGCCATCTCTTCACTTGCATCTCCAATAGTGAGCACCAACCGACCCTCTATCAGGTATCTCGTCTGTTCATAGGGGTGGTTGTGTTTTGGCAGCACGCTCTCCCGCTTGAGGTGAAATTGACTCATCAGTGTCTTCATTTCGATTCCAGGGAGTAGCGATCTAAAACCTTGGTCACTCCGTTTGTTAAACATCACTTACCTCTCCTGGGCTCAATGCCACATCTGATATTATGAAACGGTTTCTTTAATTAACGGTCGAATGCCTCTCTTTTGGCCGCGCCTCGACAACGTTGGTTGGAATAGCCCTCCCTACCCCTTTGGCTATGTATCTCCTTTTTTTCCTTTTATTAACGTATTAACAAGGTGTTGCAGTGTAACCGTCTGGAGAACGTCGCCTCATTGGATAAGAGGAGATATTAAGTGAAACGGTTTCCTTAAATATCTTTATGGCCAGAGTGATGAGAACAGCTCACTCCCGTACTTCTAGGAGGTCAAACATCAAGATTGGCGACGGCAAAGGCGTTCTTCTCAATAAACTCCCGCCGTGGTTCGACCAGATCCCCCATCAACATAGAAAATGTCTCATCTGCACCCACCGCATCTTCAACAGTCACCTGCAGCAATCTTCTCTGGGTGGGATCCATGGTGGTCTCCCAGAGTTGGTCTGGGTTCATCTCTCCCAGGCCTTTATAGCGTTGTATGGTTAAGCCTCGCCTTGCTTCGCTCATCAGCCAGTCAAAGGCGGCGGAAAAATGGCCAACCCTTGCCCCACGTTCCCCTCGCTTAATCTCAACATCACTCCCAATCTGTTCATTGAGCCTTTTTCCAAAAGCGATCAGTCTGAGATACTCCACCGATTCGAGGAACTCGCGATTTATTCTCGATTTTGAAAGGGTCCCGTGTACCTCTTTCTCAACCACCAGTTCCACCACCTCTGAGCCCTCTTTGTTCAGGCTCAGCGTGTAGTTCCCGCTTCCGCCCTCATCTTGATGAAGCATCGATGTAACCGTCTCCCGGATCGATTCAAGCATCTCAGGATCATCAAGATCCTGCATCTCACAAGGCGGAAAGGTGATAAAAGCGGAAAGGAGGTTCCGATCATAAAGTCTTGAAAGTCGGACTAACATGTCGCTAATTGTCATGAACTCGGTGCAAATGGCGTTTAACTTTTCTCCATCCATCAACTCTTTTCCAATCAGGGATGCGCCCTCAAGCGCGATTCCCAGCAGGTGGCTCTTAAGCTCAGGGTCATCTTTGATATAGACCGACCTCTTCCTTGCGGTGGCTTTATAAAGTGGCGGCTGAGCGATATAGATATACCCCCCTTCCAACAACTCTCTCATCTGTCGATAGAAGAGCGTTAGCAACAAGGTTCTGATGTGGGCACCATCCACATCGGCATCGGTCATAATGATCACTCTGTGGTATCGAAGCTTTCCAAGATCAAAATCATCCTCACCAATACCGGTCCCAAGCGCCGTTATCAGGGTTGTAATCTGATCGGAAGTGAGCATGCGCTCAAACCGGGCTTTTTCAACATTTAATATTTTGCCCTTAAGTGGCAACACAGCCTGAAAACGTCTGTCTCTGGCCTGTTTTGCTGAACCGCCCGCCGAATCACCCTCTACAAGGTAGATCTCACTCGCTGCCGGATCACGCTCCTGACAGTCAGCCAGTTTGCCTGGTAATCCGCCCAGATCAAGAGCACTTTTTCGACGCGTCAACTCTCTCGCCCGACGCGCCGCATCCCTCGCCCGAGCCGCATCAACCACCCGCTCAGTGATGGTCTTTTTATCTCCTGGATTCTCCGCGAGGTAATTGCCGAGTTGCTCGCAAACCACTGATTCCACTATTGATTTTATTTCTGAAGAGACTAATTTATCCTTCGTTTGGGAGGAAAACTTAGGATCTGGCACCTTGATTGAGAGCACCGCTGTCAGCCCTTCCCGGGCATCATCACCGGCAACCGTCACCTTGGCTTTCTTGGCATTCCCCAGTTCATCAATAAAGCGGTTTAGCGTCCGCGTTATGGCGGCCCGTAATCCTGCAAGATGAGTTCCACCATCATTTTGCGGAATATTATTGGTATAACAGAAGACGCTCTCCTGATAAGAGTCATTCCACTGTAGCGCCACCTCAACCCCAACCCCCTCAAGTTCGGTCTCAATATTAATAACCTTGTTGTGCAGTGGGGTTTTTGCTCTGTTCAGATGGCTGACAAAAGCAGAGATACCGCCCTCATACTGAAACAGATCTTCAAGACCTGCGCGCTCATCAATCAACACCACCCGAACACCCGAGTTAAGAAAAGAGAGCTCTCTCAAGCGCTTTACCAGGAGGCTGTGGTGGAACTCCACATCGCTAAAAATCTTTGAACAGGGCTTAAAGTGGATCTCGGTGCCGCTTCTGTCGCTCTGCCCTACTGTTTTTAGCGGACCAAGAGGGTCTCCCAGGACATACTCCTGTTCATATCTTTTTCCACCCCGCCTAATGGTCAGTTTTAAATGTTCAGAGAGTGCATTTACAACAGAGACACCCACCCCATGAAGCCCACCCGAGACCTTATAGGCATCATCATCAAACTTTCCCCCCGCATGAAGAACGGTCATTATCACTTCGGCGGCAGACTTCCCCTCCTCTTCCAATATCTCTGTAGGGATACCGCGCCCGTTATCGGTAACCGAAACCGACTCATCGTTATGTATGGTCACCCTTATCTCTGAGCAATGGCCTGCCAACGCCTCATCAATTGAATTATCCACCACCTCGAAAACCATGTGGTGGAGGCCGGAACCATCATCCGTGTCCCCGATATACATTCCGGGGCGTTTTCTTACCGCATCAAGGCCTTTTAATACTTTGATATTACTGGCGTTATACTCTTTCATTGATCTTCTGTGGTTTCCTGTCAAAAGTGAAGATGGTGGTGCCCAACCCAAATGGCTCGCTTGTTGTTGATCCAATCAGGATGTTGTAACCAGAACACCCTGTATTTTAGCAGAATAGGCCTTCTACTACTATCTGTGATGGGAGATTAAATATTTAAAAACAAACGGTTTTTTTGTGGTTTGTGCAGTAGTGAAAAACTGTAAACACCTGTTTCACGTGAAACCTTTGCTACCCGCTGTGTCGTTTCACGTGAAACATCTCGATCTCATATTATGCCTCTAGAGGCGCATTGGCATGACAAGGTACTGGGTGTTGGGCTGGTTTGGATCAAGCAACATGCAGCTACTATTGGCATCCTGCATCTTCAGGAGAATCTGCTCTCCTTTTAGTGAACGAAGCGCCTCCATCAGATAGTTGACATTAAACCCAATCTCGACCTCATCCCCGCTATAGGAGATTTCCAGTTCATCACTGGCCTCCTCCTGTTCTGGGTTGTTGGCGGTTATGGTTAACCTGTTTTCGCTCAGTGACAAGCGCACACCCCTGAACTTCTCATTGGTTAAAATGGCAGTTCTAGCAAGGGTTTCAAGTATCTCTTCGCGTTGAAGATCTATCTCTAGTGAGAGTTTTGGTCTCAAAACAGCCGCATAGTCAGGAAAACGACCATCAATTAGTTTAGATGTAAAAACCCACTCCCCGCTTCTGGCACAAAAATGGTTCTGATTGAACTCCAATACCACCTTTTCTTTCTCTTCATTAAGAAAGCGACTGATCTCCATTATTGCTTTCCTGGGTATAATTACTTGACGTATTTCGCTCTCTTTTCCCGTTTTTACTTTAATCTCTGATTTTGCAAGACGGTGTCCATCGGTTGCAACAGCACGTAATATTCCATCACCAAGCTCTAGAAGCAGACCATTCAGATAGTAGCGAACATCTTGGTTTGCCATTGAAAATGATGTTTTATCTAAAAGCGTTTTAAGTTCTGCCTGGTTCACCGTTATTCGCTCTTCCCAATCCATTGTTTCAAGTGTTGGATATTCCTCTGCAGGCATGGCCTGGAGTGTGAAACGGCTGCGCCCTGCCCTGATGTTGAGTTTACTACCGTCTGAAAATACTTTTATCTCTGTCTGCTCATTTACTGCTTTGCAGATATCAAGCATTTTTCTACCTGTAACTGTGATATCTCCCTCTTTACCAGAGACCGCTTGAATACTTGTTGTTACTTCCACCTCAAGATCTGTTCCGGTAAATATCAGCTTCTTGTTTTTTAACCTTAAGAGCACATTTGCAAGAATAGGCAGAGTTTGACGTTTCTCAATTACACTATTAACCAATAATAGTGGAATAAGAAGTTTTTCTCTCTCTAAAGTAAATTCCATTATGAATACCTTGTTATGTTTATTGTAGATCGTTTAATGTGGATAAGATATAAATTAGTATATATTTCAGTTAATTAATATAAACAAGCAGATGTTAATAAAAAATAGAAACGGTGGATAAAATAATTATTGAAACGGTTTCATTTATTTTATACACAATATAATTTTTTTACTAACATAGTTATAAACAGAGTTATTTGTTGATTAATTTAGTTAAATTAGTGTAATCCTCTTTGATTTTTACATCTTCTTCGATCAGTTCTTTCACTTTACGGCAGGCATGCAGCACGGTTGTGTGATCTCTTCCTCCAAAAGCGTCACCGATATCCGGAAGACTCTTGATGGTTAACTCTTTGGCGAGCATCATGGCGAGCTGCCTGGGACGAGTAATTTGCCTGTTTCGTCGTTTCGAATGCAGATCGGCAACACGAATGCTGTAGTACTCAGCGACAATTTTCTGAATATTCTCTAGTGTAATCTGTTTTTCACGATAGACAATCAGATCTTTTAAAGCATCACGTACAAGCTGGGTATCAAGCGAGCGCCCGGTGAAACGGGAACTGGCAATAATACGATGAAGGGCGCCCTCAAGCTCTCGAACATTCGAGTGGACCTGGTCGGCAACAAAAAAAGCAACTTCATCGGGCAAGTCAACCGCAAGAGCACGGGCCTTGTTGCGTAATATGGCAACCCGGGTCTCAAGCTCAGGCGGATCTATGGAGACCGTTAACCCAGAGCCAAAGCGAGAAATCAGGCGCTCCTGAACCCCAGAGATCTCTCGTGGAAAACGATCACTAGTGATAACGACTTGTCGTTGTCCATCAAGCAAAGCATTAAAAGTATGAAAGAATTCTTCTTGAGAACCTTTTTTTCCCGCAAAAAACTGAATATCATCAATCAGCAGAGCATCAAGCGACCGGTAGTGTTTTTTGAATTCACTGATTGCATTATGCTGTAGTGCTTTAACCATATCCTGAACAAATCGCTCGGAGTGAACGTAGACTACTTTGGCTTCAGGATCACGTTCAATAATCATATTCCCGGCCGCCTGCATCAGGTGTGTTTTACCCAGACCAACCCCGCCATAGATAAAGAGGGGGTTGTAGGCCAATCCAGGGTTGGCACCAACTTGTCCCGCGGCCGCACGCGCCAACTGATTTGATTTGCCCTCAATATGATTTTCAAACGAAAACGAGGGATTTAGCCTCCCGGTGGCATAGGGCAGAAGAGGGGTTTTTCTTCTAATTGGACGGGAAACAGGAGTTGTACGGGAGGGTTCTTTTGTCTGGCTGCCAATCTCGATGGTTATCTCAATGGGACTTTTTGCGACCTCTTTAACGATATCTGTCAGTCGCTCAAGGTGTTGTTGTCGCAACCAGTCCATAACAAAGCGGTTGGGGGCGAACAGACGAAGAGCGCCTTCCTCTTCAAGGGCATGCAGCGGACGTATCCAGGTATTAAATTGTTGGGCCGACAACTCGCTTTCAAGTTGTCCGACACAGTGTTGCCAGAGTTCAGAAGTATTCAAAAAAACCCCGATGGTCGATTAAGAGTGTAAAATCCAATAACAGAGTCTAGCCTGACCTCACGTTTCTCTTCCACTTAAATGAGGACAAAAAGCTGATTTTTAGGTGTTAATGGTTGACTTTATGGCGGTAGCTGGTTAATTTGCCCGCCCTTTTTACAGTTGCTGTTAACAGCGGCGACTGCTGTAGTGGATAAATTACCATGAAAAGAACATTTCAACCCAGCGAGATCAAGCGCAAAAGAACCCATGGGTTTAGAGCAAGAATGCGAACTCGTGGGGGTCGTGCAATAATTAGAGCGAGACGCGCAAAGGGCCGGGTTCGCCTGAGTGCCTGATCAAAACGCAACCACACATCATGGAGTGCGAGGGCTACGCTTTCAGTCGTACATCACGGATACTGCACGCAGAGCAGTTCAGTGACATCTTTGCTGCCCGTTGCGGACAGGGTGATGCTACGTTATCGATACAGGTAAAGCCTAACAACATCGGTCATCCCAGGCTTGGTATCTCAGTATCAAAAAAAGTTTCGTCTTCAGCGGTAAAAAGAAACTATATTAAACGACAGATCAGAGAGTGGTTTCGCCATCAACAGCACACTCTTGGTGGAATCGATTTTATTGTTGTAGCACGACGTCAATCCAAAGATGCAAGCGTGACCACCATTCATAGTGCACTTTTTAATCAGTGGCAAATAGTCAAAGACAAACAATGTGCCGAATAATTCTATTTTTTCTTCGCGGATACCGTTATGTGGTAAGCCCACTATTGGGAAACCACTGTCGGTTCCATCCGAGTTGTTCTGAATATGCAATTGAGGCTATTGATAGACACGGGGCTCTGAAGGGTAGCGGGCTGGCGTTTAAACGAATTGCAGGCTGTCACCCCTGGAATGCGGGCGGCTTCGATCCAGTACCTGAAAACGAACAAAAACACCCACATTAATAAAATATCGATATTATGGATTTTCAGCGCTCATTGTTATTCGTCGCCTTAGGTTTGGTCTTGTTTCTTCTCTGGCAGTCATGGGAGATAAAGCAACAGGGGGTTGTTGCTGTCTCTTCAGAGGTTTCGGTCGAGGGATTGCCGGCCACACCCAGCCCAACAGCGAGTCCAGGCAGCGAAGCGGTGCCCGGCGCACCTTTGCCTGAGGAGGGGGCAAGCCCTGCTCAAATGACGGTAGAGGTCCCGGGGTCACAACTTGCTTCCACCGGACGAATAATGGTGGAGACGGATTTACTGGAGGCAGAGATCGATCTAATGGGCGGAGATCTACGGTCGGTAAGGCTCTTACAGCACACCATCTTGACGGAAGAGTCCGAGATACCCTTTACACTGATGACAGATAGTGGCGATGAGGTCTTTATCGCCCAATCTGGTTTGGTGGGTAGGGATCGTGATTTGGCGGGTAATGAGCGTGACTACCCCAACCATACAACACAATTTAGTGCCTCCCAACCTGCGTACAGGCTTGGTTACAATGAGAACACCCTTGTGGTTCAGCTGGAGTGGAGCGCCCCGGATGGGGTTGTTTATAAAAAGATATACACCTTCCATCGAGACAGCTACCTCATTGACCTTGATTTTGAGGTCGACAATTTATCCAATACCAAGTGGAACGGTCATCTCTATAGCCAGTTTCAAAGGTCTCGCCCCCTTGATGAGGGCGGGTTTGGTCTTGGTCGAATGCCAAGCTATACCGGCAGCGCCTTTTATACCCCAGAGTCAAGGTACGAAAAATACGATTTCGACGATATGAGTGAACAGGACCTAACACTAAAATCAAGCGGTAGCTGGGTGGCAATACTCCAGCACTATTTTGTGGCCGCAGTGCTGCCACAGGAGACCGTCAATCAGAAGCTCTATTCAGACGTGTTGCCGGGAAATCGATTTAGTATTGGTGTGACGGCGGTGTCGCCGGTTACGGTTCCAGCGGGAGAACAGGGAAAGATCAGCTCACGTCTCTACATTGGGCCAAAAGATCAGGATAGGCTTGAGGCTGCAGCAGAGGGGCTGGTTCTGACTGTAGATTATGGCTGGCTAACCCCTATCTCATCCCCGCTGTTTTGGGTGTTAAATAATATCAACAAGGTGGTTAATAACTGGGGCTGGTCAATTGTTTTACTAACACTGTTGATTAAGCTGGTGTTTTTCCCGCTCTCAGCAGCCAGTTACAAGTCAATGGCGAAGATGAAAAAACTACAACCCCGGCTTAAGACCCTGAAAGAGCGCTATGGAGACGACAAGCAGAAGCTCAATCAGGCGATGATGGAGCTCTACAAAAAAGACAAGATCAACCCTCTCGGCGGTTGTCTGCCCATACTCATTCAGATCCCTGTGTTCATTGCCCTCTACTGGGTGCTTCTCGAGAGCGTAGAGCTTCGACAAGCCCCCTTTATGCTCTGGATAGACGATCTGTCGGTGATGGATCCCTATTATGTCCTCCCCATCTTGATGGGGGCCTCTATGTTTGCTCAGCAGTTACTGAATCCAACACCGCTGGACCCTACCCAGAAGTATATTATGATGGCAATGCCGGCTATTTTCCTGGTCTTTTTTCTATGGTTCCCGGCAGGCCTTGTGCTCTATTGGTTGGTTAACAATGTCCTTTCGATTGGCCAGCAGTGGTATATCACTGCAAAGTTCCAAAAGAGCTAAAACCAAAGAGCGGCGTAACCGCCGGAGCCAATGACCGCTGATACCATTGTCGCCATTGCAACACCTGCAGGGCGGGGCGGGGTTGGCATCGTTCGTCTCTCCGGGCCAGTGGTTAAAGAGATCGCAACACAACTTATTGCGGGAACACTTCCCAACCCAAGAGAGGCCGCCTTCAGGCGATTTGTCGATACCGCCAACCAGGTTATCGATGAAGGCCTGATTATTCTGTTTAATGCGCCTGCCTCTTATACCGGGGAAGATGTGGTTGAACTGCATAGTCACGGAAGCCCTATTATTCTAGACCACCTTCTTGGGTGTGCTGTCAAGCTGGGGGCACGCCTGGCAGGCCCCGGTGAGTTTACACAACGTGCCTATTTGAATGGGCGTATTGACCTGACCCAGGCGGAGGCGGTCGCTGACCTGATTGCGAGCGACAGCTTGATGACAGCACGAGCTGCTGTTCGTTCACTTCAGGGCGAATTCTCAGCACAGATAAACACCATTATCAGGCAGATTACAGATCTGCGGGTTGAGGTAGAGGCCAGTATTGATTTTCCTGATGAGGAGTTGGAGATTGAGGGGGTAGGGGCACTTTTCAAGTCGTTGTGTGGGGTTGAAGAAAAACTAACCTCACTATTGAGCCTGGCAAAACAGGGCCAGAAGCTCCAGGAGGGGGCCAAGGTGGTCATTGCCGGACCGCCAAACGCCGGCAAATCAAGCCTGCTAAACATCTTAAGCGGGATTGATCATGCTATTGTCAGCCCAACACCGGGGACCACCCGGGATCTGCTGCTGCACACCATTACCCTCGACGGACTGACACTCGATATGGTTGATACGGCAGGGTTACGGGAACCCAGTTGTGATGTTGAGGAAGAGGGGGTCGCCAGAGCGGTTTCCGCGGCGGCCGAAGCAGATCATGTGCTGTTACTGGTAGATGACTCCCTGCCCACTGATGTGGAGCCCTTGCTGAGCAAGCTGCCAGAAATGATTGAGGTAACACGGGTGGACAATAAAATCGATCTGAGCGGCGGCTGCCCCGGGCCCTCAAGCAGCGTGCTGACAGGGGGAATAGCTGCCCGATTTTCTATCTCGGCCAAGACGGGAGAGGGATTACCACAACTGAGGGAACACCTGAAAAAGATTGCCGGTTACTCCACAACAACAGCGACAACCTATACCGCACGCCGACGACACGTGGCGGCCATTGAACAGACGCTAAACCATGTCAGAATAGTAACCCGGCAGCTTGTTTTTCCTGGGAGCGCGCTGGAAGAGATGGCACTTGTGGCGGAAGAGCTGAGATTAAGCCAAAGTGCGCTGGAGGCGATTACCGGGCGCTATACTGCCGAGATGTTGCTGGATGAGATATTTTCCGGTTTTTGCATCGGTAAATAGGAGGAGTGAACGAGTCACCAGGCCACAGGCCTTGGTGGTCCAGGAGAGTAGAGCCAGGGCGAGGATGTAAGCAGATGATAAAAAGCACTACAGCCGTTGTTTCAGTCCTGCCTAATGATATGGTAGGAGTGGAAGAGGGTGGGGGAGGCTTGTCTCCCGGAATCAACAGAGGAAAGCACAATGACTAAGTCGATCACAGGACGTCACACCCGCAGTATGATGTTGCAGCTGCTGGTTGTCGTCGTCGCCATTACGGCTGTTGTTATATGGCAGCATGAGTTTCTAGCGGCCGTCTATCTAGAAAACCAGGTTACCAACCTTGGCAAGACAATCAATGGCAGTATTGGTGTTCTGTTTTTTGCCGGAATGGTTCGTCTGATCCAGCTGTTTTTTGGCTATATGCAGGAAGAGCAGGCCCTGGAGCAGTTTGAAAAAAACCTTAGAACACGGGGCGAGCCACTGCATGGTATCAAAGGGAAAACGATGATCGGTTCCCGTTTTCTCACCATGAAAGAGATTCACAAGCAGGGGGCGGTTATTGATCAAAGCGCTCTGGCAGCAACACTGGTTGCTGCTGAATCAAGCAGAACCAGCTTTCTTAAGTTTGTCAATAATGTGCTTATCCTGACCGGTGTCTTTGGCACCATTGTCTCTTTGTCGATAGCACTGCTGGGGGCCACCGATATGCTGGGAGAGACGGCCAAAAGTACAGGCCTTGAAACCATCATCCACGGGATGTCGACAGCACTTTCAACCACCATGACAGCGATCATAGCTTACTTCGTCTTTGGTTATTTTTACCTCAAGCTGACGGATACCCTGACAGCAATACTGGGTCAGCTGGAAGAGCTGACAACAAAACGGCTAATGCCTCAATTTGAGATCGGTGAAGAGAAAATCCTTACCGACTACTCTGACCTGTTGCGCAGTGCCAGCCAGATGCTGCAACAGGCAGGCCAGGTGATGGAGGCACTGAATGTAACCGCAAGGGAGTTACAGACGGCGCTCCAGAGCCTGAGTCAGGATCGAGGCCAATCAGCCCATGTAATGAAGGATATTAGAGAGTTATTGAGGGAAGGATTCCGTCTTCAGGGAGAAGAGCAGCGTTGAAGCGGACCGGTGGCTTTGTCGATCTGCGAATCCAGCCCAACAGCCGGAGCAGCCTGAGCGACGATAGCGTTTGGCCCTCATTTACCGACATTATGACGGTTGTTGTCATGATATTTCTGATGGCTCTGGTCGTCATCATGATCAGAAATACAGAACTTGGGCAACAACTTCAGCAGAAGAGTGAAGAGATCAGTGTCATTGATACTCAAAAGCAGGAGACCCAGAGCCATAGAGAGACGCTGGCAGTAAGGCTGAACCAGGTGCAGCGTCAGCTTAATGAGCTTAACAAACGCTTATCGGCAACCCGGCGAGAACGAGACGAGACTCAAGCCACCCTGGTGGTCAACCTCCAGCAGGCGCGGGAGCTGAAGGCACAGATTGAGGCGCTGAAGGTTCTGCGTTCAAAACTGGTGGGCGAGAATGAAGCGCTCACCCGTGACAAGGAGGGCCTTGGAACAGAGCTTGCCAAGGTTAAGCAGGAGAGCCGAGAGAGCCGTGATCGGGAGGAGAGAAGAATAAGCGAGCTAATGCGGCAAGTACTCTCCCTGGAAGCGATAAGAGAGCGATTGATCGCCAAAGCCGAGAGCTTGACCACCCAGAAAGAGACGCTGGACTTAAAACTGACTGAGATTCAGCAACTGAATGAAAAGAGGGTGTCAGAAAAAGAGCGAGAGATTGGTGAGCTTACACGCCAGATACTCTCCCTTCAGGTGATTCGTGAAGAGTTGGTGAATCGCACAGAGGCCCTGAGTAAAGAGAAAAACGAGCTCGGGGGGGCACTGGCCAGAGCACAAAAGTCAGAAGATAGAGTACAGGCCTCGCTGACAGAGACACTCCAGCAGGCGCGGGAGCTGAAGGC
>DIIC01000042.1:27599-45509 GCA_002420425.1 Proteobacteria bacterium UBA5680
GCTGAAGGCACTGCGTTCAAAACTGGTGGGCGAGAATGAAGCGCTCACCCGCGACAAGGAAGGCCTTGGAACAGAGCTTGCCCGGGTTAAGCAGGAGAGTCGAGAGAGCGGTGACGAAAAAGAGGAACAAATTAGTGAGCTAACACGACAGGTGCTCTCTTTGGAAGCAGTGAGAGAGAGACTGCTGGCTGAGACAGACCGACTGGTTCAGGGTAGAGAAGCGCTGGGAGAAGCGCTGGCAGCAGTAACGGCTCAGAGCAATAAAGAGAAGGCCCGCCAGGAGGAACGCCTCAGTGTGTTGACCGAACAGCTTCAAGCCCTGTTGAAAATTCGCAAGACACTGGCTGAGCAAAACCAGGAGATGGAGAGAAAATCAGCTATTGCAGCAGAGAAGCTGGCGGCAGTGGAGCGGGCGCTTCAGGAGAAGGTGGTGGCGCTCGCCATGGCGGAGGAGACCATCGTCACCACCACAACGCAACGCAAGACCATGGAGGGAGAGTTCAGCGACCTGAAGACAAAATACAACAAGCTGATACGACCGGCACGATCCGAAATCGGGCGCCATGTTGTTGCTCTTCTCTACAGGAAGAGGGGAGGGCAGGAACAATATAAGCTCAAGCTCCCGCAAGAGCGCGATTTTCGGGTGGTTACAATGCCTCAGCTGCATAGCGAGCTGGCGGGCCTTAAGCAGCAATACGGCGATAAGCTCTATACCAAAATCATCATTCCCGATGACAGTGGACTCAGCTTCTCCCAGGCCTGGAAGTTCCAGCTTGATATCTTCAACAAGTATGACTACTACTACCAGTAACCAACTCTCAGCCCCTATTAATCGTGAACAAGAAAGAGAGATTTGAGGTCATTGTAGTCGGCGGAGGCCATGCTGGAACAGAGGCCGCCCTTGCCGCCGCACGCTGTGGATGCCAGACGCTGCTGGTAACCCACTCTCTTGAGAGCCTTGGACAGATGTCATGTAATCCGGCGATTGGAGGAATAGGCAAGGGTCATATTGTCAGAGAGATAGATGCCCTGGGGGGCGCAATGGCGCAGGCAATTGACCTTTCCGGCATTCAGTTCAGGCGCTTGAATGAGCGCAAGGGGCCAGCGGTCAGGGCTACCCGGGCTCAGGCAGACCGCAGCCTCTATCGTCAGGCAATAAGAGAGCGGCTCCAGAGACAGCAGAACCTATACCTCTTTCAGGCCTCGGTCGATGATCTCTTGGTAGAACAAAACCGGGTTGTTGGTGTTACAACATCAGCCGGGGTGGAGTTTAGGGCGGGCGCTGTTGTGCTTACCGTTGGAACGTTTCTTGGAGGGAAGATCCATATTGGTGAGCAGCAATATGAGGGTGGTCGAGCGGGAGATCCGCCAGCAAATGTACTGGCATTGAAACTCAGGGAGAGAGGATTTTCAATCGGCAGGCTTAAGACCGGAACCCCGCCTCGAATTGACAGCAAAACGATTGATTTCAGCGTCCTCGAGGAGCAGCCCGGTGACCAGCCTGTTCCCTGCTTCTCTTTCCTCGGCAAGGCCAGCCACCATCCACGTCAGGTCTCCTGTCACATCACCGCGACCAATGAACAGACACATGACATAGTACGTCAGGCACTTGACCGCTCTCCTCTTTTTAGCGGTGTTATCCAGGGAACAGGCCCACGTTACTGCCCCTCGATTGAAGACAAGGTGGTGCGTTTTGATCACCGCCCGGCCCACCAGATTTTTGTTGAACCTGAAGGGCTCAACGCTGCAGAAGTCTATCCCAATGGGATCTCTACCAGCCTGCCCTACGATGTACAGCTTGCCCTGGTTAGGAGCATCAAGGGATTTCACAATGCAACAATCACCCGCCCAGGTTATGCCATCGAGTATGACTACTTTGACCCACGAGGGTTGCGTCGTTCCCTGAAGTCGAGAGATCTGGAGGGGCTCTATCTGGCAGGGCAGATTAACGGCACAACAGGCTATGAAGAGGCAGCAGGGCAGGGACTTCTGGCGGGGGTCAATGCAGCGCGCAGTACCCAGAGCAGGGAGCCCTGGATCCCAAGACGTGATCAATCCTATATTGGGGTGATGATTGATGATTTGATTGTAAGCGGTATCAGCGAACCCTACAGAATGTTTACCTCGAGGGCCGAGTACCGGCTTCAGCTGAGGGAGGATAATGCAGACCTGCGGTTAACCGCAAAGGGGCGTGAACTGGGTTTGGTCGATGAGCACCGCTGGCACCATTTTTCCGAAAAAGCAGAGGTTATGGAGAGAGAACAGAAGCGGCTGAGAGAGGTTTGGGCGCGTCCCGGAACCCCCGCCAGCGAAGACCTGGAGATATTGTTGGGCCTCTCTCTACGCAGTGAGACAAGACTGTCAGACCTATTGAGCCGCCCTGAGGTTGATTATCTAACCCTAATGAAGGTGTCCGGGGCCGGGCCGGGAACAACTCACCCAGAGGTGGTTGAACAGCTCGAGATACAGGCCCGTTACGCCGGGTATATCAGGCGCCAGAAAAGCGAGATTGAGCGTATGGCGCGAGACGAAGCGCTTGTGCTCCCGGAAGATCTTGACTACAGCACCATCAAAGGGCTATCGACCGAGGTCAGGCAGAAGCTTGACCGCCACCGCCCGGAGACGCTGGGTCAGGCCTCAAGAGTGGATGGGGTAACACCGGTCGCCGTCAATCTGCTGTTGGTACACCTTAAGAAACGAGGCCTTAAGTCAGCAGCCTAAAGAGCGCAAGGGCGGGGTGAGAGGATAATATACGGGAATGGAGAGCAGAGGCGGCCAGCAAGAATCGAAAATTCTGGTTGAGGGTGCCAACGCCATGGGGCTTCAGCTTGGCCCCCAACAGATAGAACAGCTCAGCGGTTTTCTCGATCTTCTTGAGCATTGGGGGCGGGTACACAACCTGGTGGGCAGACAGAAAAGAGCAGAGCAGATTCCACTTCACCTCTTTGACAGCCTTGCTATCGCCCCTTTTTTAAACCAGGGGGTAGTGGCTGATCTGGGCTCGGGAGCGGGGTTACCTGGTGTTCCTTTGGCGGTACTCTATCCAGAAAGCGAGTTTGATCTCATTGAGCCACGGCAAAAGCGTTGTGCTTTTTTGCATCAGGTTGTGACGGAACTTGGGCTGAACAATATCACCATAACCCAGAAGCGTGGAGAAAGTTACCAGCCGAAATTAAAATTTGATACGCTTGTGACCAGGGCGCTTGCTGCCCTTCCAAGGCTTTTCCAACTGGCCCAGCCACTGCTTAAGCCAGGCGGAGTGCTGGTTGCGATGAAAGGGGGCTATCCGGATTCAGAGATCGAAGCACTCCCTTTAGAGGTTCAGGAGAGATGCAGGGTCTCTCCTACAGCGGTTCCCGGCCTTCAGGGGCAGCGTCATGTGGCTGTTATTACCATCAGCAGGTCATTGTGAGGGGCGGGGCAAGCGGCATTATGGTAGTTTTGACGAGACGAAAGACCGGACGATGGATTACGATCCCAGGCGAAGGCGGCATGGGCTTTGAATATCAAGCACAACAGATACGGGAAAAAGAGCAGTGGGAGAGATCGTAACAATCAGCAACCAGAAAGGCGGGGTGGGGAAGACCACAACAACCATAAACCTCGCGGCCTCACTGGTACGTTCCCGCCAGAGGGTGTTGCTGGTTGACCTCGATCCACAGGGAAATGCGACCGTGGGAAGTGGTGTTGACCGGGGTGCTTTTGAGGTGGGAACCTACGACCTTCTGGTGGGTGATATTGTCATTACAGAGGGGATTCTCTCGACAGAACCGGGTTTTGATCTTATGCCGGCAGACGGTGACCTCGCGGGAGCGTTGATAGAGTTGGTGGAGATGCCTGCCAGAGAGCGGATTCTCTCGGATGCACTGCTGGAGTGTCGCCACCTCTACGACTATATCCTTATCGACTGTCCGCCCTCTCTGAGCCTGCTGACCCTAAATGCGCTGGTGGCTGCAGACGCTGTCTTGATCCCCATGCAGTGTGAATACTATGCCCTGGAGGGCGTTACGGCGCTGTTGGAGACCATCTCCAAGGTCCGGGAAAGACTTAACCCAGGGATTCGACTGATGGGTGTGGTCAGGACCATGTTTGATGGGCGAAATACGCTTTCGAAGGAGGTTTCAGACCAACTGCGGGAGTTTTTCGGGGAACAACTCTTCAGAACCATTATTCCAAGGAACATAAGGCTCGCCGAGGCTCCCAGTTTTGGCAAGCCGGTGATTGACTATGATCAGCAGTGTGTTGGCGCCCAGGCCTATCTGGCGCTTGCAGGCGAATTTCTCAGCCGAGAGGAGAGCAGATGAACGCAAAGAAAAAGCCCCGCCTGGGCAAGGGACTGACCGCGCTCCTTGGGGAGAACGAGGCTAAAAAGCCGGAAACGACCGGAAGCGGGATTACAGCGCTTCCGATAGAGCAGCTAAAGCGGGGCATCTACCAGCCAAGGAATCAATTTGACCAGACAGCGCTGCAGGAGTTGGCGGATTCAATTCGGATGCAGGGCGTGTTACAGCCTATTGTGGTTCGGGCCCAGGGCAAAGGCTATGAGATTATTGCGGGTGAACGACGCTGGCGGGCGGCACAGCTTGCAGGGCTCACTCTTGTCCCGGTGGTGGTTCGTGATTTAGACGATCAAACAGCGATGGCTGTAGCATTGATTGAAAATATGCAGCGTGAAGACCTGAACCCGATTGAACAGGCGGTTGGGATCAAAAGACTGGTTGAGGAGTTTTCGCTTACTCACCAGGAGGCGGCAGAGGCGGTGGGTCGTTCACGGGCCGCGGTCTCCAATCTCCTCAGGCTGCTTGGGCTGGGGCCAACAGCACGCAAGCTGGTTGAGAGGGGCGAACTGGAGATGGGCCATGGAAGGGCGCTGCTGACACTTGAGGGCGGGGACCAGGAACGCGCTGCAGAAAGAGTGGCAAAGGAGGACCTCTCTGTTAGAGCCACTGAACGCTTGGTAAAGAAGATCCTTCATGGCGCGGCCAAACCGAAAAAGGCCGGGGTTGTCGACCCTGATGTTAAGCGTCTTGAGGAAGAGCTTTCTGAAAAACTGGGCGCCCCGGTAACGATTGATGATAAAGGGGGCCGGGGAAGGCTGGTGATTGGCTATCACTCTCTTGAGGAGCTCGATGGGATCTTGGAAAAGATAGGTTGATCAGGGTATTCGATCTTTCAGGGCAGTAGGACTTTGATCGGTCCTTAAAGGTTGTGGGCAGAGGAACTGGCGTCATCGTAGATGGATTCGCCCAGCTGTTGGGCAAGCAACAAAACCCACCATTTCATATCGTGTTTTGTGTGCCTGGAAGGAAGGGATTGAGAGCCTCTCTTAATGGTCCAGGTGAGATCGACTTGGTTTATCTATCCATGTTGACCATTAGAGGCGGTATCTATAGAATTCGATCGCCGTCTTGGCTGGTAATTGCAAGTAGGACGGGGAAAACTCGTTGGCAAGATGCAGTGTAGACAAGAGGATACGGCAATCGAAATACGCTGGATTTTAAAAACCCAGCTGTGGACAACAGCAGGTGTGACACTGTTGGCATTGGCTGTTGGTGGGATCCAGACCGGTTTTTCAGCATTGGTGGGCGGACTTATCTCTACAGGCACCAATGCCTATCTGGGCAGACGGCTTATCGTGGTGCGAAAAGAGGCGCCACAGCAGATAATTACCGCTCTTTACAAGGGAGAGCTGGTAAAATACTTGCTTACAGCCGTACTGTTTGGAGTGGCGATTGTGTTGCTCAAGGCAGAGCTGGTGCCACTGTTATCAGGCTATGTTCTTGTCTTGGCCGTATTTTGGTTTGTTTTGTTGCGTAGTGGAAGGAAGTAATCGGGATCTTTTAGAATTGGCAGTTGAGAAACAAAATACGACGGAATATATCGTCCATCACCTCACCAACCTGACGGCTGGAGAGGGGTTCTGGACGGTGCACCTGGATACCCTGTTTTTCTCGGCATTGCTCGGGGTGATCTTCCTCGTGCTCTTTACCTGGGCAGCAAAAAAGGCAACTTCAGGGGTTCCAGGCGGCCTGCAGAATTTTACCGAGATTATGGTCAGCTTCGTCGATGAACAGGTCTCCAGCACCTATCACGGCAAGAGTGAGCTCATCGCCCCGCTGGCACTGACTATTTTTGTCTGGGTCTTTTTGATGAACCTGATGGACCTTGTCCCGGTTGATCTTCTGCCTTTAATCGCCGGGATGTTGGGAATTCACTATCTGAAGGTGGTTCCAACAACTGATCTGAATGCCACTTTTGCCATGTCGATCTCGGTTTTCATCCTGATTCTCTTTTACAGCGTAAAGGTAAAGGGTGTCGGCGGGTTTGCCAAAGAGGTCTTTTTTCACCCCTTTGGCAAGTGGATGCTGCCATTCAATATGTTATTTAAGTTGATCGAGGAGTTGGCAAAACCCATCTCTCTGGCCCTCCGGCTCTTTGGCAACCTGTACGCCGGTGAACTGCTTTTTATTTTGATTGCCCTTCTTCCCTGGTGGATTCAGTGGACCCTTGGAGGGATTTGGGCAATCTTCCACATTCTCGTCATCACCCTGCAGGCATTTATATTTATGATGCTGACCATTGTTTATCTGAGCATGGCAAGCGAGGATCATGATCATTAACCCTATTATTAACCCGTTCTCTAGCTCGTCGGAGGAAATATGGACTTGGAACTAGCAACACTAATCGCTGATGTACAGGGGATGACTGCTATCGCAGTTGGACTTCTTATCGGTATGGGCGCACTGGGCACTGCCATCGGTTTTGGCATGCTTGGTGGTAAATTTTTGGAAGGAGCGGCCCGGCAGCCAGAGATGGTGCCCATGCTTCAGGTCAAGATGTTCATTGTTGCCGGCTTGCTTGATGCGGTAACTATGATCGGCGTAGGCATTGCGTTGTTCTTTACCTTTGCCAACCCGTTTATTGAAGCGGTCCGCGCTGCTGCCGGAGGTTGAGCGCATCTTGAATCCAAATGAGTTGATCGTTAAGGAGCAAGGCTGTGGGTATTAATGCAACCCTTATCGGGCAGATGATCACCTTTGCACTGCTGGTCTGGTTCACCATGAAGTTTGTGTGGCCACCATTGACGGCGGCGATGAAAGAGCGACAACATAAAATCGCTGAAGGTTTGGCAGCTGCAGAGAGGGGCGTTCATGAGAAAGTCCTGGCAGAGAACAAAGCAACAGAGATTCTGAAAGAGGCTAAAGCACAATCTTCAGAGATACTTGGCCGCGCCGAGAAACGCTCCAGTGAGATTGTCGATGAAGCAAAAGGCGAGGCGAGGGAAGAGGGTGAGAGAATCCTGGCTCACGCACGCAGCGAAGTCGAACAGGAGATGAACAAGGCTCGCGAAGCGCTTCGCGCTGAAGTGGCTGTTCTGGCGGTTGCGGGTGCAGAGCAGATTCTGGCTAAAGAGGTTGATGCCGCCGCCCACTCTGACTTGCTGAATAACCTGGCAAGGCAGCTTTAGGGCAAAAGATCGTGTCAGAAGCCGCCTCAATTGCCAGGCCCTATGCGCGCGCACTTTTCGAAGTGGCCCAGGAGGGGAATATTATCGACAGCTGGTCCCAAGCGCTTGGGAGCATGGCCGCTGTTGCTGCTAATGGCGAAGTTTTAGCACTGCTGAACAACCCCCAGGTGGGAGACGAGGGTCTCTACTCTCTGTTTGTCGAGGCAGCAGGCGAGGGGTGCGGAGCAGAAGTAAAAAACCTGGTGCAGCTTATGGTTGTGAACCGTCGGCTAAGGGCCATGCCCGAGGTTGCAGAACAGTTTGAACAACTGCGATCAGAGGCAGAAAGCACCATTGAGGCGCAGTTGATAACAGCAAAACCAGTCAATGATGAGCAACAAGCAGAGCTGGCTGAGGCGTTAAGCAAGAAGATGGGGCGTGAGGTTACCTTACGCACCGAAGTGAATGAAGAATTGATTGGCGGGGCCATAATCAGAGCGGGCGATTGGGTAATCGACGGCTCGGTAAAGGCACAACTTGAAAGCTTGGCCACGGCCATAAGTGGATAACGAGAGGAACCTGTAGATGTCAATGCAGCTGAACCCATCAGAGATCAGTGAACTGATCAAGACCCGTATAAAAGACTTTGAATCAGTAGCGGAAACCCGTAACGAAGGTACTGTCGTCAGCCTAACCGATGGAATCACACGGATTCACGGCCTGGCCGACGCGATGCAAGGCGAAATGCTGGAATTTCCAGGGGGGGTGTTTGGTGTTGCCCTCAACCTGGAACAAGATTCAGTGGGCGCCGTAATCCTGGGTGATTACGAACAACTCTCCGAGGGTGACACCGTGCGCTGTACCGGACGAATTCTTGAGGTCCCTGTTGGACCCTCCCTATTGGGCCGAGTCGTAAACTCACTGGGTCAGTCTATCGATGGCAAGGGGCCAATTGAATATGATGGCACCTCTCCAATAGAAAAAATCGCACCCGGCGTAATTGAGAGAAAGTCGGTAGACCAGCCCGTTCAGACAGGCCTCAAGGCAATTGATTCCATGGTGCCGATAGGCCGAGGCCAGCGCGAGTTGATTATTGGCGATAGACAGACAGGAAAGACCGCAGTAGCCCTTGACACCATCATCAATCAGAAGGGAACAGGGGTGAAGTGTATCTATGTGGCAATAGGTCAAAAGGCGTCATCGATCGCCGGTGTGGTACGAAAGCTGGAAGAACACGGAGCCATGGAGCATACCATCGTGGTTGCCGCAGCAGCTTCCGAATCAGCGGCAATGCAGTATATCTCCCCTTATGCAGGATGCACGATGGGAGAGTACTTCCGTGACCGGGGTGAGGATGCATTAATTATTTATGATGATCTAACCAAGCAGGCTTGGGCCTATCGACAGGTCTCCTTGCTGCTTCGACGCCCGCCTGGCCGGGAGGCCTACCCCGGTGACGTCTTTTACCTTCACTCCAGGCTGCTGGAGCGCTCCTCAAGGATCAATGAGGAGGAGGTGGAACGGCTAACCAATGGCGAAGTCAAGGGAAAGACCGGGTCATTGACCGCCCTGCCAATTATTGAGACCCAGGAGGGGGATGTCTCTGCATTTGTACCCACCAACGTGATCTCAATAACAGATGGCCAGATCTATCTTGAATCAGACCTCTTTAATGCCGGTATTCGTCCAGCGATCAATGCGGGCCTCTCTGTCTCTCGGGTGGGCGGAGCAGCCCAGACCACGATCATTAAAAAGCTGGGGGGTGGCATCCGAATGGCCCTGGCCCAGTTTCGGGAGCTCGCCGCTTTTTCCCAGTTTGCCTCTGATCTTGACGAAGCCACTCGCAAGCAGTTGGAGAGGGGTCAGCGGGTAACAGAGGTGATGAAGCAGGCACAGTACACCCCAATGTCCATTGCCGAGATGGCGCTCACCCTCTTCGCCGCCAATGAGGGATATCTGGATGATGTGGATGTAAAACAAGCCGTTAGCTTTGAGCATAGTCTGCAGGATTACCTGCGCGGACATTATCAGGAGTTGCTGGAAAAAGTGAACACCAGCGGTGATTACAATAACGAGATTGAACAGACTTTTCATGAGGCGCTGAAAGACTTCAAGGCCAACGGATCCTGGTAGATCCCCAACACCCATAGCAGAAAAACATGTCAGGCGCCAAAGAGATACGCACCAAGATCAAGAGTATTCAAAATACTCAAAAGATTACTCGTGCCATGGAGATGGTGGCTGCCAGCAAGATGCGAAAAGCACAGGAACGTCTTGGGGCAGCAAGACCCTATGCCGAGAAGATGCGAAATGTGATTCGCCATCTTGCTCAGGCAAAGCCCGAATATCACCACCCCTATCTCACAGATCGCGAGGCCAAGCGAGTGGGGTTCATTGTGGTAACCACCGACAGGGGGCTTTGTGGCGGTCTGAATGTTAATTTGATGCGCAGTACCGTTGCAGCCATGTCTGAGTGGGCAGAAAAGGATGCAGAAGTTGATCTTTGCATTATTGGCAGCAAAGGGCTTGGGTTTTTTAAACGCCTCGGCGGAAGTATTGTCAGTGAGCGCAGCGGGCTTGGGGACGCGCCTCAGCTGGCGGACCTGATCGGTGTGGTGAAGGTGATGCTCGATGCCTACGATGAGGGCCAGATTGACAGGCTGATTGTGGCGAGCAACAGCTTTATCAATACCATGAGCCAGAAGCCATGCATTGAGCAACTGTTGCCAGTAGATGGCGGAGAGCAGGAAGAAGAGATTGCACACCATTGGGACTACATCTATGAGCCGGAAGCCAAAGAGGTAATAGATGCCTTGATGGTGCGATATATCGAGTCCCTGATCTATCAGTCGGTGGTTGAAAATATCGCTTGTGAGCAGTCTGCAAGGATGGTGGCGATGAAGTCAGCATCTGATAATGCAGGCGATCTTATTGATGAGTTTCAGCAGGCTTATAATAAGGCGCGCCAGGCCGCAATTACCCAGGAAATTTCTGAAATTGTGGGCGGTGCCGCGGCGGTATAGAGTAAAAAGCAGAGTTGAACAGAGTTTTAAGTTGTCATTATTTAATAGCATGTGAGGAATATACAGATGAGCACGGGAAACATCGTAGAGATCATCGGCGCCGTAATTGACGTGCAATTTTCGCGAGAAGCCGTGCCCAAGGTGCATGATGCCCTCAACGTTGAAGAGAACGGTTTAACCCTGGAAGTACAGCAACAAATGGGTGATGGCATTGTTCGTGCAATTGCCATGGGATCCACCGATGGGCTGCGCCGCGGATTGAGTGTGACGGACTCAGGCAGGCCGATATCGGTACCAGTGGGTCAAGGTACTTTGGGGCGGATTATGAATGTGTTGGGTGACCCGGTCGATAATGCGGGCGAGGTTGCAACCGAAGATCGCTGGCCGATACACCGAAAAGCACCCAGCTATGCTGACCAGGCTTCATCAACAGAGCTGCTGGAGACAGGCATTAAGGTGATTGACCTGATCATCCCATTTGCCAAAGGCGGAAAGGTCGGACTCTTTGGAGGTGCGGGTGTCGGCAAGACGGTCGCCCTGATGGAACTGATTCGAAATATTGCGATTGAACACAGTGGATATTCTGTCTTTGCCGGAGTGGGTGAGCGTACCCGTGAAGGCAATGACTTCTACCATGAGATGAAAGAGGCAGACGTACTCAACAAGGTGGCTCTGGTTTATGGGCAGATGAACGAGCCACCCGGCAACCGGTTACGCGTTGGCCTGACGGGGCTTACAATGGCGGAATATTTCCGTGATGAGGGCCGTGATGTCCTCTTCTTTGTTGATAATATTTATCGTTATACCCTGGCAGGAACAGAGGTTTCAGCCCTTCTTGGAAGGATGCCCTCAGCCGTGGGCTATCAGCCAACCCTGGCCGAAGAGATGGGCGTGCTTCAGGAGCGCATTACCTCTACACGTACCGGATCAGTCACCTCTATCCAGGCGGTTTATGTTCCGGCAGATGATTTGACAGATCCCTCTCCAGCAACGACATTTGCCCATCTCGACGCCACTTTGGTGCTCTCCAGACAGATCGCCGAGCTTGGTATTTACCCCGCGGTAGACCCGCTCGACTCTTCAAGCCGGCAATTGGATCCACTCGTTGTTGGCCAGGAACACTATGATGTTGCCCGGGGTGTGCAGGGCACCCTTCAGCGTTATAAAGAGCTGCGTGACATTATCGCCATTTTGGGCATGGATGAGCTGAGTGATGAGGATAAACTCGCTGTAGCCAGAGCACGAAAGATTCAGCGCTTCCTCTCCCAGCCGTTCTTTGTTGCCGAAACCTTTACTGGTGCCCCAGGCAAATATGTCTCTCTCAAGGAGACCATTCGCGGCTTTAAGGGGATTGTCGACGGTGAGTATGACCATCTGCCTGAGCAGGCATTCTATATGGTGGGCACCATTGATGAAGTGATTGAGAAGGCCCAGACCATTGTTTAGTCAACTGAACAAGATCCACTGCTAACCATGCCTGTCACCATGCACGTCGATATTGTGAGCGCAGAGGAGGAGATCTTCTCCGGAACGGCAACCATGCTGTTTGCTCCGGCGGAGATGGGTGAAGTGGGAATCAAGCCCAGGCATGCACAGATGATTACCCGGCTGGTTCCCGGCGAGGTGGTTGTTCGTGATTTAGAGGGGAGCGAGCAGCTTTTCTTTATTTCCGGAGGGGTCCTTGAGGTTCAGCCCCATATCGTTACCGTTCTTTCAGACACAGCAATTCGTGCCAAGGACCTTGATGAGGCCGCTGCGCTTGAGGCCAAAAAAAGGGCAGAACAGCATCTTGAAGATCGCCAGTCTGGTTTTGAGTATGCTACAGCCCGGGCAGAATTAGCGGCGGCGGCGGCTCAGCTGCGAGCAATCCAGAAACTACGCAATAAATCCTGAGGGAGCGGGTGAGCCTTGAGCCTTTCCAGAGTGAGTCGCCATAAGGTGGTGTCAGTCACCTACCAGATTCGCTCAACTGAAGGCGACATTCTTGAGCACCGCGACCTGCCCGTGAACTATCTTCACGGTGGTGCAAGCGATATTTTCCCTGAAGTGGAGTCTGCCCTGGAGGGGAAAGAGGTGGGTGACAGCGTCACTGTTGACCTGACTCCTGAGCGCGGCTTTGGCAACCGAGACCCCAACCTGATCATTACTGATGATGTAGAGACCTTTCCCCTAGAGCTGAGGAAAGTGGGTGCAGAACTGGGTGCTACAAATGATAAGGGCGAAGAGATTCACTTTCGTACCGTCACCATTGAAGACGACCAGCTTACTGTAGATGGCAATCATCCGCTCGCCGGCCTTGATATCGTTTTCAAGGTCAAGGTGGTAGGGGTTCGTGAGCCAACCCCTGATGAGCTTGCTGGCGGGGAGCTGGCACCCTGAAAGAGTGAGGGTATCAGGCGGCGTTTTGCCCTATCATCGGTGCTGGCCTGTAGGGGCCGTCTTTTCAACAGCTCTATTTAACCAGAGTCCGGGAGGATCCGATGTACATCGATTTCGGGACGGTTACGCCCCAGCAGGCCTACTTCACTATGACCCAGACCATTATTCCCCGGCCCATTGCCTGGATTGTCTCGGAGAATACCAACGGCAGCATCAATTTGGCCCCTTTTTCCTACTTCAATGCGGTATCAAGCAACCCCCCTCTGGTGATGATATCGGCGGGCATCAAGCCCGGAGGTGTTGCCAAGGACACATTGAATAATATTAGACAGAGAAAGGACTTTGTCCTCCATATTGTCAGCCTTGAACAGCTGGATGCGATGAATCAGAGCTCAGCCAATCTCCCTTCGGGAGAGTCCGAAGTTGAGCTGCTGGGGCTCGAAACAGTAGCGCTTGAGGGCTCTCGGCTGCCACGACTGGTCGATGCCAAGGTGGCTTTTGCCTGTCGACTCTACGATATCCACTATATAGGAAGCGACCCTCAGGCCCTCATTCTGGGTCAGGTGGAGGGCCTCTATGTTGATGACTCGGTTGTCGGCAAGGATGATAAGGGGAGGACGAAAATTCTCGCTGAACGGATCAATCCAGTAGGTCGGCTGGGGGCCAATGAGTATGTCACTTTTGGCGAACGGCTCAGCCGGGACAGGCCCAAGTGAATCCAAACAGGCCTCTGAACATGCCAAACGGGCCCTTTACCCGGTATGATTAGAGCGTGTGGCCACACTGCCGCCACTATTAACCGTAAGAAGAGGATTAGGATACATTAGCGTTGTCACTTGAAATTATCATACTGGCTGCCGGCAAGGGCACCCGGATGCACTCCACAACACCCAAGGTGCTGCACCCCCTTGGGGGCAAGGCGTTGCTGGCCCATGTGCTCGATACAGCAGTAGCCCTGCAGCCCACGGCTATACATGTCATCTATGGCCATGGTGGAGAGGCACTCCCTCTCGCCTTTTCAGGCCTTCACTACGCCCCTGACGTTAACTGGGTCGAGCAGGCTGAGCAGCTCGGCACGGGCCATGCGCTCTCTCTGGCGCTTCCTGCGGTTGATCCGGCAGCGGAGGTGCTGGTGCTCTATGGAGACGTCCCTCTGGCCGGCCCTGAGACCCTGGCACCACTCGTTGAAACCAGCCAAAGGGGCGAGCTTGGGGTACTGACGGCTGAAGTGGATAATCCCACAGGGTATGGTCGGGTGGTGGTCGATGATTGCGGAAATATCAGGGCTATTATTGAACACAAGGATGCAACATCGGCTGAGCAGGCGATCACCGAGATCAATACAGGTTTTATGGCAGCCCCGGCCGCTTGCTTTGTCCGCTGGCTGCAACAACTAACCCAAAACAATGCACAGGGTGAGTATTATTTGACCGATGTCGCCGCTCTGGCCAGTGCAGAGGGGCTCACCGTTGCCGCCACCCGAGCCGAAAATGCCGGCGATGTGCTCGGGGTTAACAGTCGAGGTGATTTGGCAATACTGGAACGACGTTATCAGCAGCTGCAGGCAGAGGAGCTCATGAGAGCGGGGGTTACACTGCAGGATCCAAAGCGGTTTGATCTTCGAGGGGTATTGACGGCAGGAAGAGACTGCACCATCGATATCAATGTCATTATTGAGGGGGAGGTGATACTTGGAGATCGGGTTCAGGTGGGCCCCAACTCAGTGTTAAAAAATTGCCGGGTTGGAGAGGACTCAACCATTGAAGCGAATTGCCTGATTGATGAAGCAGTGATCGCAGCAAAATGCCAGGTGGGCCCTTTTGCACGGCTGCGCCCCGGCACATGCCTGGAAGAGGGGAGCAGGGTCGGGAATTTTGTTGAGACCAAGAAGACCACCCTGGGTCAAGGCAGTAAGGCAAATCACCTCGCATACCTCGGCGATGCGCAAGTGGGCCGAAACGTTAATATTGGTGCCGGCGTAATCACCTGTAACTATGATGGTGCCAACAAGCATCTCACCGTAATCGGAGATAATGCATTTATCGGGTCTGATAGCCAGCTTGTCGCCCCGGTCGTAGTGGGTACTGATGCAACCATTGGCGCGGGCTCAACTATTTCGAAAGACGCCCCCGAGGGCAAGCTTACCTTTTCGCGAGGACGTCAGACCACGGTTAAGGGCTGGAAGCGACCAAAGAAAAAGAGATGAGCAACAATCTGGAACAAAGACCATGTGCGGCATAGTCGGCGCAGTATCAAAACGGGATATTGTCCCCTTTTTGGTAGAGGGGCTGCGTCGTCTGGAGTATCGAGGTTATGACTCGGCCGGAGCAGTCACCCTGGATGAGAGTGGAGCACTGCAGCGCTCAAGAACAGTGGGCAAGGTGGTCGAACTGGAGCGCTCTATTGGTGAGAGCGGACTCAACGGCTTCACAGGAATCGCCCATACACGCTGGGCGACCCACGGAAAACCAACCGAGACCAATGCCCACCCCCATATCTGCCGTAATACCCTTGCACTGGTATGTAACGGGATTGTTGAGAATCATGAAGTATTGAGGCAGGAGCAGATGGCGGCGGGCCTTTCCTTTACCTCGGAGACCGATACTGAGGTCATCGTCCATCAGGTCTACTCCCATCTCTCAACCGGGTTGGCCCTTTTTGAAGCTGTGCGAGCGACGATGGATGAACTGATCGGCAGCTATGCGATTGCAGTAGTGGAGGCCGGTTCCCCAGAAAAACTGGTTGCTGCTCGGCAGGGCCCACCGCTCCTGATTGGTATTGGCGATGATGAAATTCTGATTGCTTCAGATATGGCGGCACTGCTGCCGGTTACCCGAAATTATGTGGTTCTTGAGGACGGCGATGTGGCCGAGATTGATGGATCCAGCTATACCATCACCGATAGCAGTGGGAGTGTTGTCGAAAGAGCTGTTCGCGAAAGCCAGCTTGCTAAAGATGCGGTAGAGCTTGGGGACTATCGCCACTTTATGGAGAAGGAGATCTTTGAGCAACCAAGGGCGATCAGCGATACTCTGGAGGGGCGGCTGGCGGCTGACCACATCATGGAAGGGACTTTTGGCCAAGAAGCAGAAAGAGTATTTGATCGTGTTCAAGAGGTTGAGATTATCGCCTGTGGGACAAGCTTCCATGCAGGTTTGGTCGCCAAACACTGGTTTGAGCATGTTGGAGTATCGTGTCATGTGGAGGTGGCGAGCGAATACCGATACCGGCGTCACGTTGCTCGAAAAGGGGTGCTTGCTGTCACTATCTCTCAGTCAGGAGAGACGGCCGATACCCTTGCAGCCCTTGCGGAAGCCAAGCGTGTGGGTTGTCTCTCAAGCCTGGTAATATGCAATGTCCCTGAGTCCTCCCTGATAAGAGAGTCCGAGCTCTCGCTGTTAACTCATGCCGGTCCGGAGATCGGCGTGGCCTCAACCAAAGCATTTACTACTCAACTCGTCGCCCTAATGCTGCTTGCCGTGGCGCTCTCAAGGCGCCATGGTTTTGACCGCAGTTTTGAGGCCAATATTGTTGCTCAGTTGCGAAGCCTCCCAAAAGCAATTGAAGAGGTCCTTGCCCAGGCCCCGGAGATTGCTGAACTCTCAAAAGGCTTCGCCAACAAGCACCATACTCTTTTTCTGGGGCGAGGCGTCCACTACCCCGTGGCCCTTGAAGGGGCACTCAAGCTGAAGGAGATCTCCTATATCCATGCAGAGGCCTACCCTGCGGGTGAACTAAAGCACGGGCCTTTGGCGCTTGTCGATGAGGATATGCCGGTGGTTGCTGTCGCCCCCAATGACGAATTATTGGATAAGCTCAAGTCTAACCTCAAAGAGGTTCAGGCACGGGGCGGTCGTCTGTTGGTCTTCGCTGAATCGGGTTCAGGCTTTGTTGAAGAGGAAGGGCTACAGGTGGTGCCCATTGCCCAGGTAGACAGTGCCATTGCCCCAATGATCTATACGGTGCCGCTGCAGTTGCTGGCGTACCATGTCGCCCTAATCAAGGGGACGGATGTTGATAAGCCGAGGAATCTTGCCAAATCCGTCACCGTAGAATAGTTTGGTATGGGGTAAGGTTTACACTCTTTCCTGAGACAAGATTTCATTTTTTACCCAAAGAATGTTGATGTCGCCAGATCAAAACAGGGCTCCTGAAAAGCTGAAAGCTCCCAGCACCCTGCCGCCGAGTCCGTTCAACATCATGGCCAAACCTATTGGGCCGCGCTGCAATATCGACTGCACCTATTGTTATTACCTCGAAAAGGAAAAACAGTTTCCCGCAGAAAAGAAATTCCGCATGGCGGACGAAGTGCTCGAAAGCTTTGTCCGCCAGCTGATCGAAGCTGCACTGGAAGCGGGCATGCCTGAGGCGGCTTTTGCCTGGCAGGGCGGCGAGCCAACCATGCTGGGTGTGGACTATTTTCGAAAGATCATAAAGCTGCAAAAGAAATACGCACCGGCCGGGCTGAAAGTCACCAATGCGCTGCAAACCAATGGCATTCTGCTCGATGAAGAATGGGGCGCCTTTTTACACGACAACGAATTTCTGGTCGGGATCAGTATCGATGGGCCAAAAAAAGTCCATGACCAGTACCGGATCGATCGGGCGGGGCGTCCGACATTCGACGCCGTGATGCGCGGACTGGAGGTGCTGCAGCGTAACGGCGTCGAGCACAACGCGCTGAATACAGTACACCGTGCCAGTGCCGGCAAGGGCAAGGTGGTTTACCGTTTTCTCAAGCGGCTCGGCATCGAATTCGTGCAGTTTATCCCGATCGCCGAGCGCAACGGCGCCTCTGGTTTGGCAGGCCCGCCACAGGTCAACATCCATCCTGCCACAAGCATCACTGACTGGAGTGTCAGTCCGCACGCCTATGGCAAGTTTCTGTGTGAGGTGTTTGACATCTGGTTCAAAGGCGATATCGGCAAGATTTTCATTCAGCATTTCGACGCCATGCTAGCGAAGTGGCTGAATATGCCGGGCGGATTATGCCTCTTTGCCGAAGCTTGCGGTGACGGGCTGGCGATGGAACATGATGGCAGCCTTTATTCCTGCGACCAC
>DIIC01000042.1:45829-61234 GCA_002420425.1 Proteobacteria bacterium UBA5680
GTAGCGCAAACGCAACTTGTAAAAAGCAGAAATGCCCGCCAAAATCACGCCGGGCAGTGAAACGTAATGTATCTGGAAGGTCTCCTGGCGCAGAAGAGGGTTCGCCGTTGGGTGGCTTCTCAATAACCCGTGGCATAGGATAGCGAAAGTCGCCTTGTTTAAGACGAAAAGCTGACATATGGATCCATAGCCAGACCAAATCGCTGACGCCAACCCTTCACCACATCAGGTGGTCAGGGTCCAGACAAAACAGAAGAGTTCGATAGAGAAATAGATCAATGGATGTCTCTGAAATATTTGATGCCCTCAATCAAGCCCAGCGAGAGGCGGTGGGCGCACCCCCGGGCCCGGTATTGGTGCTGGCAGGGGCCGGGAGCGGGAAGACCCGCGTGCTGACCTATCGCATTGCCTATCTGGTCCAGAGTCTTGGCATCTCTCCGCTGTCGCTGCTCGCTGTTACTTTTACCAACAAAGCGGCCCGGGAGATGCGTGGCCGTGTTGAAACTCTGCTAGGTTTTCCAGTAGGGGGGATGTGGATTGGGACCTTTCATGGCCTTGCCAATCGCTTGTTGCGTAGCCACTTTGAGGAGGCAGGGCTCCCAAAGGCTTTTGAAATTCTGGATTCTGATGATCAGTTGCGGATTGTTCGCCGTGCACTCAAAGAGCTGGGAATTGATGAAGCCTACTGGCCACCACGACAGGTGCAGTGGTATATCAATGGACACAAAGAGGAGGGTCGGCGGGCACCTCAAGTCGCTGACAGCGCAGACCAGCAGTCAATCACCCTGAAACGGCTCTATACCCATTATGAGGCTCTCTGCCAGCGGTTGGGGCTGGTCGATTTTTCCGAGCTACTGCTTCGGACCTATGAGCTGTTTAAAAACAATGAGGTCATTCGACGCCACTACCAGGAGCGCTTCAGGCATGTCTTGGTAGACGAATTCCAGGACACCAATGCGATCCAATATCGCTGGCTCAGGCTGGTTTCAGCCCACCATGACATCATGGCCGTGGGTGATGATGACCAGTCCATTTATGGCTGGCGTGGTGCCAAGGTGGAGAATATTCTCAACTTTGAAAAGGACTACCCTGGAACACGGACTGTTCGACTTGAGCAGAATTACCGATCAACCCAACATATTCTGGGGACGGCCAATGCGGTCATCGCCAACAACCAGGGGCGACTCGGCAAATCACTCTGGACTGAGGCCGGCAAGGGTGATCCGGTTCGTCTCTACGCCGCCTACAGTGACCGAGATGAGGCCTATTTTGTCATCCAGCAGATCAAAGGGTGGATTGATAAAGGGAATGAGCGCCAGTCCACGGCCATTTTGTACCGTTCCAATGCCCAGTCACGGGTGTTTGAGGAGCGGCTTTTTGATGAGGGGATTCCCTATCGTGTCTATGGAGGGCTACGCTTCTTCGAGCGCGCTGAGATCAAAGATGCGCTGGCTTATCTCCGCCTTGTCTCCAATCGGGACTCAGACCCTGCTTTTGAGCGAGTTGTTAATCAGCCTCCCCGAGGCATAGGGCCCAAGACGGTAGAGATCATTCGAATCAAGGCGCGGTCGTCGGGGGGGTCGATGTGGCATTCAGCCACACAACTGGTTAATGAGGGAGGGCTTGCACCACGGGCGGCAAATGCAGTCACCCACTTTCTTGATCTGATCAACGCGATGGCCAAAGGTGTAGCCGATAAGGCCCTTGGTGAGCAGGTTGAAGCTCTGGTCAAAGAGAGCCGTCTGGTTGAACACTATAGGAAAGAGAAGGGAGAGCGTGGTGAAGCCCGGGTTGAGAACCTGGAGGAACTCTCCAATGCCGCAGGAGGGTTTACTCTCGATGAATCCGAAGAGGGGGCGGATCCGCTCTTCGAGTTTCTTGCCCATGCCGCCCTTGAGGCGGGCGAAGGGCAGGCAGATGAGTGGGAAGATTGTGTACAGCTGATGAGTCTTCACTCGGCCAAAGGATTGGAGTTTCCCCTGGTCTTTTTGACCGGGATGGAGGAGGGGTTATTTCCTCACCAGCGCTCCCTGGAAGAGCCTGGGAGGCTGGAGGAAGAGCGTCGTCTCTGTTATGTCGGGATGACTCGGGCAATGGAACAACTCTACCTAAGCTGGGCTGAGGTCAGGCGCCTTCATGGGCGGGAGAATTACACTCGCCCCTCTCGCTTTCTTGAAGAGCTCCCGGAAGAGAGTATTGATGAATTGCGTCCAACACAAAAAACACTCGGAGCATTTGGATCACAACCCAAAGCCGTTTCTGAGCCGGTTGCTGGAGTGGCTCTGGGAGCTCGGGTGCGGCACTCAAAGTTTGGAGAGGGGGTGGTTCTAAGCCTGGAAGGCCAGGGTGATCATGCCAGGCTGCAGGTCAATTTTGAGAGTGCCGGGAGTAAATGGCTGGTTGCAAGTTATGCGGGTCTAGAGCTGTTGTAGCCCCATAGACCGCTTTTCCCGAATAGGCTTGTCGACAGTGATCCCTTCAGTTTGAAGCGGCCGTTTGCAGCATTAGCTCACGGGCTGACGAATGATCGTCTTCCAACGCTCTGGGGCCGCACGGCGGGTGTCGCTCAAGTAGATCTCGTGGTGTTTGCCATTGAGCTCGTGGCCCGATTCCCGGATGAAGTCATGCAGCCCCTCAATAGTCGGACCCTCTTCCGAAAAGGGGCCGATGTGAGTGATCTGTGCGGCAAGTCCTTCGGTATAGGAGTGAAAGCGCACCTTTGAGAGCGCTTCCGGGTTCTTCTTTGCAGCAACCTCATCCGTCATCTCTTCGACCAGGGCCTGGTCGATCAGGTCGGGCTGCATAATCATCACAGTCCACATCCACCTCTTCTTATCTCCTGTGATAAAGACCGAATAGTCATCAGCCCACCACAGCCCCTCCAGCGGCATGACCCCATAATCGATCTCACCCCCACCTTTTTTGACCCGGAACTTTAGGGCATAAGCGAGAGCAAAGAGCGCTTCAACCGCAGCACTGAACCCAGGTGATTCCGGGCTCCCCTTGCCATCGACCATAAGGAAGTTCATATCAGGGACTGCGATGAGTTCTGGTTTTTTTGGTGAAGCCTTGTAGAGGGGGCCGAGCTCTCTTTTATAGTCTATCTTCTTCATCCCTCTCACCACGATTGGTCACGAGGCTGAGTTCCTCAATATCACGATCCCGCATCCCAAGCAGGTAGAGAATGCCATCGAGCCCTACACTGCCAAGCGAGTAGCGGGCCTGTTGCTGGACCAACGGCTTGGCCCTAAAGGCAATTCCGAGGCCGGCAATGGAGAGCATAGGCAGGTCGTTGGCACCATCACCCACGGCAATGACCTGCTCAAGGCAGAGATTCTCCCGCAGCGCAATCTCCTTCAGAAGGGTGGCTTTGCGGTTCTCATCGACAACACGGCCGACAACACGGCCGGTAAGTCGGCCCTCCACGATCTCAAGTTCATTGGCATAGATATAGTCCACCCCAAGCCGGGATTTGAGGTGTTCGGCGAAATAGGTAAATCCACCAGAGAGAATGGCGGTTCGGTAGCCATACTGCCTCAGTGTTGAGATCAGCCGCTCAGTCCCTTCGGAAATCACCATCGCTTCGGCAATGGCCGGAAGCCGCTCGGCTTCAAGACCCTTGAGCAGGGCGACACGCTGATGAAAGCTCGCTTCGAAATCGATTGCTCCCTGCATCGCCGCCTCTGTGATCTCAGCCACCTTCTGGCCGACACCCGCGGCCTCAGCAAGATCATTAATCACTTCATTCTGAATCAGGGTGGAATCCATATCAAAGCAGACCAATCGTCGGAGGCGTCGATAGGCATCATCTTTCTGGATGGCAATATCGATATCCATCTCCTGAGACGCATGAAGGTATTCCCCATGCATCGCAGCCAAGTCATCGACCTCTCCCTGAACTGAAAGCTCAATGGCACTCAGTTTGGCGGCTTCTTTTGTCCCCAGGGGAATTCGCCCCGAGAGGCGGGTAATTTTATCGATGTTGAGGTTTGAGGCTGAAGCGTGATCAGCAATCCAGGAGAAGTGCTGGGCGGTTATTTTTTGGCCCAAGAGGGTGATGATGTGTCTGGACTGCCCCTGGTTATTGACCCACTCTCTATAGTGATTTTCAGTGATAGGTCTGAAGCGAATATTGAGATTCAATTCATGGGCAGCAAACATTAGGTCTCGATAGAGCAAACCCGAGGCTTTGCCGGGGGGGACCTCAACCAGCAAACCCCAAGAGAGGTAGTCGTGAATCACCGCCTGGCCGATATCAAGCACATCAGCCTTATAGCGCGCCAGCACCGTGGTCAGTGCTGCCGTGATTCCAGGACGATCCTGACCATTGACGTTGATCAGGGTAAGTTCTCTCCGGCTGCTGTCAGTTCGATCTACCATTGTTACCGATGTATTGCTCAGTGCTGTTGTTTAAAGTCAGCCATGAAGTCAACTAGCGCGATGACACTCTTCATGGGCAGGGCATTATAGAGGCTGGCTCGGCAACCGCCTACACTTCTGTGACCTTTAAGGTTATAAAGGCCGGCAGCAGTGGCTTCAGTGATAAAGTTTTTTTCCTGCTCTTCACTGCCAAGACGGAAGACGACATTGGTCTGTGAGCGGCAAGAGGGATCTACGGGGCTGTTGTAGAAGCCTTCACTGTTGTCGATCGACGAGTAGAGCATGTTTGACTTTTCTGCAGCAGCGGACGCCATGGCGGCCAGTCCTCCCTTTTGCTTCATCCATGAGAGTGTTTTCCCCATCATCCAGATAGCGAAGACGGGCGGGGTATTAAACAGAGAGTCCTTGGCATCGTGGATGTCATAGCGAAGGTAGCGCGCCATATTGCGGTTGTTGTTCTCCAGAAGCGTGCGCCGCAAAATCACCACGCCCAAACCTGAAGGCCCCAGGTTTTTTTGGGCACCCCCATAGACAAGATCAAACTGCTCCCAGGGGAGAGGGCGGGACATGAAATCAGATGAGATATCCGCAATCAGTGGTACATCAGCCTTTGGGTAATGGGGGTAATGGATCCCTCCAATGGTCTCATTGGAGGTAATGTGTAGATAGCGGGTATTGCCCTCCAGTTCAATCTCACTGGATTCGGGCATCCGGCGATAGTTATCCTCACTGCCATCCCAGGCGGTATAGATCTCACCATAGTGGGCGGCATCGGTAATGGCCCCTTTTGCCCAACTGCCGGAGTTGACATAAGCTCCTCTCTCTCCAGGCTTTAGCAAGTTCATGGGCACCATTCCAAACTGAAGAGAAGCGCCACCCTGAATAAAGAGGATGGAAAAATCATCGGGGACCTGAAAAAGGGATCTGGTGAGCGCCAGGGCTTCCATATGAACCTGATCATACTCTTTGCTTCTATGGCTCATCTCTATAAGCGACATTCCAGTATCATGGTAGTCGACAAATTCGCTCTTGGCCGCCTCAAGGGTTTCAAGGGGCAGGGTACAGGGGCCGGCGCAGAAGTTATGGGCTCTTTCTCTCATCGTGTTTACTCCAATAATCAAGGGATACTACAAGTGTTTATTTAAGTGCTGATGGGGTTAACCGGGGATCGCCGGAGGGGCGGAAAGCACCTGAACGGCCCGGATAATCAAAAAAGGGAACTTTGTAACATCAGCCCAGCAGTCCACTGACCACCTCATTCCAGGCCTTGGCAAGATTACTCCGATTGTACCCTCCTCCACCAAGGGCAAGTACTCTCCCATTGCACATTTTATCGGCAATATCACACAAACGGTGAGCAGCATGACCATGGGCGGCGGGGGAAAAATTCAGGTGGGTGATGGGATCCCCTTGGATGCTGTCAGCACCAGCCTGAAAGATGATGAATTCTGGCTCAAAACCCTCAATATATGACGCTACTCTCTCCCAAGCGGAGTAGAAGTCACTGTCCCCGGCCCCGGGGGGAAGTGGAATATTGAGCTTTGTGCCCAGCGCGGCCCCTGACCCCGTCTCTTCTGCCGCACCCGTGCCCGGATAGAGAAAGCGGCCATCTTCATGAATATCGGCGAAGGCCAGGTCTGGATCCTGTTCAAAGGCATAGAAGACCCCATCACCGTGGTGGGCATCGATATCAACGTAGGCGATGCGTCTGAGTTGGTATACCTCGCGGAGGGTTTCAATCAGTACGCCAATATCATTAAAGACACAGAATCCCGCGGCTGAATCTCGTCTTGCATGGTGAAGCCCGGCAATTGGAACAAAGACACGCGTGGTCAGCCCCTCAAGCATCAGTTCACACCCCTTAAGGACGCTCCCAACAACGGTCGAGGCGACCTCAAAGACACCTTTGAAGGCCGGTGTATCTCCGCCATCAATATAACCATGACCTGACCGGGAGAGGGTCTGAACACGGTCGAGGTACTCGGTGGTGTGAAAACGCGCCAGTGCGTCGGCATCGGCAGTTACCGGATCGGCCAGGGTGACACGCTGATCCAGGTTCTGGTTTTGAGTCTCTCTCCAGAAGGCCTCCATGCGGTCCGGCCCGAAGGGGTGTCCCTCGCCAAAGCCATAAGCACCCAGGTCACCACCTATGAATAGCGTTGTCTTCATGGTTCTTTATCTGTCCTCCAATTCACACCGCCAAGAGCCAACCGGAAGATTTCCTTTGGCCGAGAGAATCCATTGAGCGCCCGGGAAAAGTTGGATTGTGGGCTGATTGCGAAAACGGGCATATCCCTTGTTGCGGCCCCAAAGGACAGGATAGGCCCTCTCTTCCGGGCAATCAGATTCAGGGTAGAGAGTACACCAGGAAAAGCGCACCTGTGCGACTCGATGGACTTGACGCCTGAAAGGGAAATTGTGACAGCCGGGCTCTCGAGAACCCGGGGTGAGCAGCAGTCGGCGCTCTTGAGTTGGGGTCAGCTGTTCATAGAATCGAACCTCAGGTGCGGGCGCCGCCCACGACGGAGACCCCATCAAACCGATCGATAACAGAGCTGGCCAGCACTTCATCTTGTCAGGGCGAGACTGTTTTTGAGGAGTTCCAGCAACAGTGATTCACTCTGTTGATGGTGAGTGACGATGGTCTGAAACTCTTCAGGGTTCTTGTTTTTCAGGATCTCTCCTGTTTGGGGAAAGTGGGTGCTGAGCAGACGTGAGATCCAGAAGCGCAGTGCTCCGAAGCGCAAGGCGGCGGGCCAGGCGGGGATCTCGCAATCAGAGAGAGGGCGAATCTGGTGATAGCCCTTAAGAAGAGCCTCTGCCCGTGGTTTCTCTGGAGTACCCCGAGAGGTTAAGCACCAGTCATTGAACGCAATGGCAAGGTCAATCAGCAGGGCGCCATGACAGGCATAGTTGAAGTCAACCACCCCGCTGAGGGCATTGTTATCGAAAAGGACATTATCTCTGAACAGGTCAGCATGAATGATCCCAACAGGAAGTCCATCCAGTGGGCGGCTCAAGAGCATGTTCACCTCCTGAGCCAAGAGGTCTGCTACCTGGCTAGAGATTCTGGGCTTTAGGGTTTCAAAGCCCTCTCTCATCCACTCAAGCCCAAGAGTGTTGTGACGTTGTGGGCCATAGCCAAGGCCTGCAAGGTGTAATTTACCAAGGGTAGACCCCACAGCCGCACAGTGGTCCGGGGCGGGTTCCATAATGCTGGCGCCTGGCAGGCGGTTTACCAGTACTGCTGGACGGCCAGCGAGAATATTAATTACCGCACCATCGTGGTGGGGCTGGGGGACGGCACAGGGCAGCCCTTGTTGTGAGAGGAAGGAGGTTAGCCCAAGAATATAGGGCAGCTCGTTATCGGGGGTGTGCTCAAACAGTGTGAGTACATAGTCACCACGATGGGTGGTCACGAAGTAGTTGGTATTGTCTATTCCCTCTGAGGTCCCGGCAAAAGAGACCAGCTCTCCGACATCAGTGGTTGCCAGATAGGTCTCAAGTTGTTTCCTGCTTACTGAAGTAAAGACAGACATGATCGATCAATGGGCTAGAGGTCAAGTTGCAGGGCATCTTCCGTAGAGGACGCGGTGTCCACACAGCATGTGACAATGGTTGCAGCAACCTCATCGGGATCATCCAGTATCTTGAAGATATCAAGGTCTTCAGGGCTTATAGCGCCCTCTGCCAGCATGGTCTCTTTCATCCACTCAATCAGTCCCTGCCAGTATTCGGTGCCCACCAAAATAACCGGTATGCGTCGTCCTTTTCCGGTCTGGATTAGGGTTAGAATTTCAGCCAGTTCATCAAGGGTGCCAAATCCTCCAGGCATAATGACGTAGGCCGAGGCATACTTCACAAACATCACCTTGCGCGCAAAGAAGTGTTGAAAACGCAGGCTTAGATCCTGAAAGGGGTTGGATGCCTGCTCCTTCGGCAGGTAGATGTTCAACCCCACACTTGTTGAAGCCCCGGCCTGTCCCCCGCGATTGGCCGCCTCCATAATCCCAGGCCCGCCTCCGCTGACAATGGAGAAGCCAGCATCTGAAAGCTGACGGGAGATCTCCACCGTCATCGGGTACCACCTGCTTGTTTCATTCAGGCGTGACGAGCCGAAGACGCTGACCGAAGGGCGGACATTGGCCATAAGTTCAAAGCCGCGGACAAACTCTGCCATTATTTGGAAGATTCGCCATGATTCACGAGAGAGCATCGCCTCAGTCGTCGGTTCAAACTGGTCTTTTTTTGGAGGTTCGGTAGGATTCATAGTGACAAAAACTGTTATCCAGATGGTATTGGCCGTAGAGTCGAGGTGTTCTCAAGGCGCGCCACATTAACACATGAGCCCGACTTCTGTCGCAGAATCAGGGTAAAAGGAAAATTATGGCCACAGGCAAGCATCTCTATCTGGTAGATGGCTCTTCACATCTCTACAGGGCCTATCACGCCATGCCCAGCCTGACCAACTCACAGGGCCAGCCGACAGGGGCAACTTATGGGGTAGTTAATATGTTGCGCAAGCTGATCAATGAGCATCAGCCTGCCCATCTTGCGATTGTCTTTGATGCCAAAGGAAAAACCTTCCGCAATGACCTCTATTCCGAATACAAGGCCAACCGTCCTCCGATGCCCGGTGACCTGGTGGCTCAGATTGAGGATATTCACCAGATGGTAGAGGCCATGGGCCTGCCTCTGCTGGTCATCCCGGGGGTTGAGGCGGACGACGTCATTGGAACTCTCTCAACCCAGGCGGCTGACCAGGGTTTTCGGGTTTCGATCATTAGCGGCGACAAGGACTTTGCCCAGCTGGTTTCGAGCCGGATAGAGCTGGTCGATACCATGAAAGGAGTCAGTTATGGCAAAAAGGGGGTCAGGGAGAAGTTTGGAGTCAACCCTGAGCAGATCATCGACTACCTCGCTCTGATGGGGGATAGCGCTGATAATGTTCCTGGGGTGCCAAAGGTGGGCCCAAAGACAGCAGCCAAGTGGTTGGAGCAATACCACTCTCTTGACAGGATAATGGATGCCGCTGACGAGGTGGGCGGAAAGGTCGGCCAGAATCTGCGAGATAGTCTTGGGACCCTGCCACTGTCAAAAGAGCTGGTGACCATTCGATGCGATGTCGGATTGGATGTTGAACCAATCGGGCTGAAGAGATTGCCCGAAGACAGCGAATCACTTAAGGCCCTCTTCAGTCGGCTTGACTTCAGACCATGGCTTGAGGAACTGGGAGGCTCGGATCGCAAGGATAAGGGTGAGCCGGTTGAAGCGGACTATGAAACCATCCTCGATCTTGAGGCCTTCAACACGTGGTTTAAGGCCCTTTCAGAAGCGACCCTTTTTGCTTTTGATACCGAGACCACGGAACTTAATGCCATCAATGCCGAGATCGTTGGCCTCTCTTTTGCCATTGAGGCCGGAAAAGCCGCCTATCTCCCTCTTGCACACAGCTATCTCGGTGTTCCAAAACAGCTCGATCGAAAAGAGGTCCTTGAGCGATTAAAACCACTGCTTGAGGATCCTGAGAGGGGCAAGGTCGGCCAGAACCTGAAATACGACCGTCAGGTTCTGCTCAACTACGGAATTGATCTAAAGGGGGTTCGATTCGATACCATGCTTGAGTCCTATCTGCTTGATAGCACAGCGACTCGCCATGACATGGACTCTCTGGCCCTTAAACATCTGGGCAGGAAAACCATCAAATTTGAGGAGGTGGCGGGCAAAGGCAAAAACCAGATCTCCTTTGACCAGGTACACCTCGAAGAGGCGACACCCTATGCGGCAGAAGATGCCGATATTACCCTGCAGCTCCACCACCATCTTTGGCCGAAACTCGAAGCTGAGCCCTCTTTGGAGAGGTTGTTTCATCAGATTGAGCTCCCCCTGTTTGAAGTTCTTGCTCGAATCGAACGCAATGGGGTCACCATCGATGCCTTGATGCTTAAGCGACAGAGTGAAGAGTTGGCGAAAGGATTAAATGAGGTGGAGAGCAAGGCTTATGAACTTGCTGGAGGCCCTTTCAACCTGGGCTCGCCAAAACAGCTTGGAGAGATACTCTTTGACCGGCTGGAAATTCCAATTCTGCGTAAAACCCCAAAAGGAAAGCCCTCAACCGCAGAGGATGTTCTTGAAGAGCTGGCACAGAGCCATGAACTGCCGCGCCAGGTGCTGAGGCATCGTAGTCTGAGCAAACTTAAGAGCACCTATACCGACAAGCTTCCCCTGCTGGTTAATCCGCTGACAGGGCGCGTCCATACCTCACTCCATCAGGCGGTTGCCGCCACAGGTCGTCTCTCATCCTCGGATCCTAACCTGCAGAATATTCCCATACGTACACCTGAGGGGAGGAGGATTCGTGAAGCCTTTGTCCCCGGGTCAGGCGCGCTGATTCTCAGTGCGGACTACTCCCAGATAGAGCTTAGGATTATGGCTCACCTCTCACAAGACCCAGGGTTGCTGAGGGCATTTAACCAAGGGAAGGACGTTCATCGGGCGACCGCTGCAGAGGTTTTTGACGCCCCCCTTGAAGCAGTGAGTGAGGAGCAGCGGCGTAGTGCGAAAGCGATCAATTTCGGGTTGATCTATGGCATGAGTGCTTTTGGGCTTGCCCGGCAACTTAATATTCCGCGCCATGAGGCCCACTCCTATATCGAGCTCTATTTTGAACGCTATCCCGGGGTTAGGGCATATATGGAGAGGACAAAAGAGGAGGCGCGTGAGAAGGGGTTTGTAGAAACGCTGTTTGGCAGAAGGCTCTATCTCCCGGAGATAAGGGCGAGTAATGCAGCTCGCCGCCAGTATGCGGAACGCACAGCCATCAATGCTCCCATGCAGGGGACGGCAGCAGACCTGATCAAACTGGCAATGCTGGCAGTAGACCGATGGATAGGGGAGTCAGCCCCATCAGCAAAGATGATCCTACAGGTTCATGATGAACTCATTCTGGAGGTTGCCGAAGAGGACGCCGAGAGGGCAAGCCATGAGGTGGTGGCGCTGATGGAGGGGATCGCCAGACTCAAGGTGCCTCTGACTGTCGATGTCGGCATGGGCCTCAACTGGCTGGCGGCACACAGCTGATTCACCAACAAAGAGTGTCGATATGCAAACCACAAAACCTGATCATGGGCCCGGTCGATCCTATCCTTAAACTTTTCACTTTGAGAGCACACCTCTTATCGACTCGAGGCTCCATTTCTGTCAGGCTTATGACAGTCTAGACTGACCTTTTAGATGGTGCCACTCAACCCCCGGAATAGGCCGATTCCTATGAAAGTAGCAGCCAGATGCAGTGCAATCTTTATACTCGCACTTACCTTCTGTATCGACACTCTGGCGGCTGACTCGCGATTTGGTTCGCTAACGCATATACGCGATCCCGACATGCGCGGGCAGGATGGTCAATGGGTCAGGCCTCACCCGGGTCCGTTCATCTGGGGCAGTATAGAGACCGTGCAAGGTGAATTTACCTGGCAATTTAGTGACAAGGTTGTTAGTTCTGCGCAGGATCATAAACAAAAAATGCTGGCAACCATCTGGCCCTTCGCCAACTGGGAACAGCAGTCTTGCAATCGCCGTAAAACTCAAAGCCCATTTGGCCGGCGATTTCCCCGGTTCTTAAGCAAGCCCTGCTCTATCGATGCCTACAAAGAATTTCTTATCAAGCTGATCGATCGCTATGATGGCGACAACAATAACGATATGCCGGGCTTAACGAGCCCTATACGCTACTGGGAAATCATGAACGAACCTGAGTTCGAGTTGTTTTTCCGCGGCAGCCAGCAGGAATTTGTTGATATATTTATTAGCTCATCCAAGCTCATCAGAAAGCAGCAGCCCAACGCCAAGATCGTGATGGCGGGTGCTGCCGGGATGATGCGTGACTCGTGGCGCTTCTGGGACGAGGTTCTACCGCAGATAAAAAATTATTTCGATATAGCCACCGTGCACCACATTGCCCCACCCGACGGGGGGTGTGACCGTGATCTGTGGGTGGGGGAGTTCGCGGAGCTGCTGAAAAAACACCGGATTAACAAGCCTATCTGGGTAACCGAGGCCCAGCCGACAAGAAGCTGCGGGGTTGTGAGATCTTACATTGCGGCTTTTGCCGAGGGTGCCGAGGTCATCTTTGATGTGGGTGTTCGGGCTCCAGGACAAAAAATGAGTAAAAAAGATCGCCAAAGCCTCCAGCAGCTTGGGCACGAGTATGATCACTTCTCTTCAGTCAGCCTGGTATCTCCCCACACAGCAAGGTTTTTGTTCGACGATGGTAGTGAAAAAATCCTGGAACTAAATGGCGCAAATTAAGAGTCCGTTAGACCAGACCAGCAGCGTTATTAACCACACCTAATTTGCAGTATCTGGGCAGGCTGATCAACACGGTCTGCGGAGGTTGATCTCCGGCCCTGCCTCCATTATGGTGGTCAGATGTATTGTCTTGAGGTATTCTTCACACATTGATTTTGCTGAACTCCCGTTACCCATGAAAGTTTATCTCGTTCAACATGGCGTCAACAGCCCGGAAGATGAAGATCCACAACAAGGGTTGACCAGCCAGGCGGCGGTTGATGTTGAAAAAATGGCGAGATTTATTGGCCAAATGAATCAACAATATGAAGCTGTTTTTCATAGCGATAAAAAAAGAGCCCGGCAGACGGCCCAGATACTGGGCAAGCACCTTAAACATGCGCTGGGTGTTCACGAAACGGATTGTTTAGGGCCGATGGACGATGTCGATGTCTGGCTGAACAGGATATTATGCTCGGATGGAGACCCGGTGCTCGTCGGACATTTGCCTTTTTTAGACAAGCTAGCCTCCAGGCTTGTGGCTACGGATGAAAATATGCAGATTGTCTCTTTTCAAAATGGTGGCATGGTCTGTCTTGAAGATAACAACGACAATGAAAACTTCGCGGTTAAATGGGCCATTACACCCGATATGCTTACTTAGGAAATTAATCTAATGCTTAAATTATTTGGATTTAAAAAGCCGCATGAACCTTCACAAGCCAGGCGCCTGTTTTTTAAAGGCATGGCGACGGCCGGCGTCGCTATCGCTTCAATCACGGGTCTTGGTGCGGCAATGCGTGGCGGCAAAACCGATAGGGATTACCAGGCTGCTTACGATCGGGATGTCGTGCCAGGCGATAAAATTTTGCAACAGAATGGTTTTGAGGAAATAGCTCAGCAGGAAAAGGATGAAATGGTGCAAATGTTTATTGATGATTATGAAAACAAAAAAACAGGGATATCTTGACAGCCAAGCACCAGAAAAAATTTAAGGTGCTGTCCCTGGCTCGACCCAGCGGTATACCCGGCAACGTGAGAGTGTTTCATCTTGGTGTAAAGCTCTCGGTAATAATCTAATTTTTTGGAACAGAATATTGTGAAGATCAAAAAAACAGAGCAAAAGATTACCAGAAGAGACTTTCTGCGCGGTTCGTCATCACTGGGCGTGGCATCCATTGCCGCGACGGCAGGACTCATGGCAAATACCGACGATGCGCACGCAAAGACCACATGGGCAGAATGGTTCCAGGGTAATTATCGGTTAATGACTGATGAAGAAAAGAAGGAAGCCGCACAAAGACTGGAAAACCGGTACAGCGAAGAATTTGGTAAGCAAGTCACGGTAGATACGACAGAAGCAACGGATGGTGTGCTTTTTGGATATGCCTTAAATATTCAAAAATGTATCGGTTGTCGACGCTGTGTCAAAGCCTGTGTTCGGGAAAACAATCAATCGCGACATAATTCTGAAATCGAATGGATTCGGGTTATTCGTATGGAAAAAGGGAGCTTTGATGCCGGCAAAATGGACCAGGGTTACCCCGAGGATCACGGTATACAGGTTGGTGGCAACTCATATCGCCCCGCCGGCGTTGTACTTGAGGGACAGCACTATTATGAACCCGACAAGGTGCCTGAAGAGGATGCCTTTTATTTCCCGATCCAATGCATGCAGTGTGAAAAACCGCCTTGTGTAAAAGTATGTCCGGTCAGAACAACCTATCGCGAGCCGGATGGTATCGTGGTCATTGATTACAACTGGTGTATCGGTTGCAGGATGTGCATCGGCGCATGTCCTTACTGGGCAAGACGCTTTAACTGGGGAGAACCCAATCTTCCTAAGGAAGAAATGAACCCCGAAACACATTATCTTGGCAACAGACCGCGTATGAAGGGCGTTGTTGAAAAATGTACCTTCTGTATTCAGCGCACCAGAAAGGGACGATATACCGCCTGTATTGAGGTTTGCCCGGTCGGCGCCAGGAAATTTGGCAACTTGCTTGACCCTGAAAGTGAAGTCAGAAAAGTACTGGATAGAAAGCGGGTATTTAGACTGAAAGCGGAGTTGAATACTTACCCCAAGTTTTTCTATTTTGTCGATTAAACAGGATATATCACATGAAATCATTTGCTTATTTACTCACTGACGTAGTCAAGTATGGTTTTAAAGGTGGTGCCAAATACATGGCATGGCTCGGTTTTCTCGGCATTTTTCTGATTTTTTGGGTCTATGGAAACTATCAACAATTATCCCAGGGAATGATTGTTACCGGTTTAACAGACCAGGTCAGCTGGGGTTTATATCTGGCCAACTTTATTTTTCTGGTGGGGTTTGCCGCGGCGGCGGTAACGGTGGTGTTCCCCGCCTATGTCTATAAACATGAAGCCATGCATAAAGTGGCTGTGCTGGGCGAAATGATGGCCATAGCGGCGGTAATAATGTGCATGCTATTTGTTTTGAACCACATGGGACGGGTTGACCGTTTATGGCATATGATTCCCTATATTGGGATCTATAACTGGCCTCACTCGTTGTTGACCTGGGACGTGCTGGTATTATTGGGCTATCTCATATTAAATGCTATTTGCGGATTCTATTATCTGCACCAGAAATACACCGGAAAGCCTGTTAATAAATCATGGTATATCCCGCTGGTATTTCTTGCCATTGTCTGGGCATTCAGTATCCACACGGTTACGGCGTTCCTTATCAATACCATGCCGGCAAGGCCGATG
>DIIC01000015.1 GCA_002420425.1 Proteobacteria bacterium UBA5680
CACCCGGATTGACACCGGGGTGACCTCGACGAGTTCATCATCATTGATGAATTCAAGAGCGTATTCGAGTGTCAGAGGAATCGGCGGCGAGAGAATCAGGTTTTCATCCGTTCCTGCTGCTCGAATATTGGTCAGCTGCTTGGCCTTGAGCGGATTAACCACAAGATCATTGTTGCGCGAGTGGATGCCAATAACCATCCCCTCATAGACCTCTCGGCCATGTCCGATAAAAAGCCTTCCACGTTCCTGAAGATTGAAGAGGGCATAGGCAAGCGACTTCCCGGTCGCCATCGAGATCAGCACCCCATTATTGCGTTCCCCAATCTTCTCTTTGATGTGGGGGCCATAGTGGTCAAAGGCGTGGTAGAGCAGACCTGTTCCCGATGTGGTGGTTAGAAATTCGGAGCGGAAACCGATCAGTCCACGGCTGGGAATGAGATAGTCGAGCCGAATCCTGCCCTTGCCGTCAGGAACCATATCTTTCAACTCACCCCGTCGTTCCCCGAGTTTCTCCATTACCCGACCCTGATGATCGCTCTCGACATCGACCGTCATCATCTCCCAGGGCTCACAAATCTCACCATCCACCTGTTTGAGAATAACCTCGGGCCGTGAGACACCCATCTCATACCCCTCGCGCCGCATATTCTCAATCAGGATGGAGAGGTGTAACTCGCCTCGACCTGAAACTTTAAACTTATCAGGATCATCTGTCTGTTCAACCCTGAGGGCAACATTATGGACCAGCTCACGAGCAAGGCGCTCCTCGAGGTTGCGGCTGGTGACATACTTGCCCTCGCGCCCGGCAAAGGGGGAGTTGTTGACCTGGAATGTCATGCTCATGGTGGGCTCGTCGACAGCAAGAGGGGAGAGCGGCTCAACAGCCTCCGGATCACAGAGGGTGTCTGAAATACGCAGCCCCTCGATCCCGGTGAAGGCGATAATCTCTCCCGCCCTGGCGGATTGAGCCTCAATTCGCTCCAGACCATGAAAGCCCAGAATCTGCAGCAGGCGGCCATTACGGGTTGTTCCATCTGAGCTGGCGATGACTACAGGTGAGTTTCTATTGATTTGTCCCCTCTGGACTCTCCCAATCCCGATCACCCCGACATAACTTGAATAATCGAGTGCACTCACCTGGAGCCGGAAGGGGCCCTGATGATTCACTTCAGGCGGGTTGACGCACTTCACAATGGTGCTGAGGAGTGAGTTCATGTCCTCACTCTTCTTAGAGAGGTCGAGAGTACTCCACCCTTCGATAGCTGAGCTGTAGACAACAGGAAAATCAAGCTGCTCATCGGTTGCACCGAGTCGATCAAAGAGCTCGAACGTCTGGTCCACCACCCAATCGGCTCGGCTTCCTTCGCGGTCGACTTTGTTGATCACCACAATGGGGTGAAGACCATGCTGCAGCGCCTTCTCGGTGACAAAACGGGTCTGGGGCATAGGCCCCTCTACGGCATCCACCAGCAGGAGCACTGAGTCGACCATAGAGAGGACACGCTCTACCTCACCACCAAAATCGGCATGGCCCGGGGTATCGACAATATTGATTCGCCACTCTCTCCAGCGGATCGAAGTATTTTTTGAGAGAATGGTGATTCCACGCTCCCTCTCAAGATCATTGGAGTCCATAACTCGCTTCTGCCCCTCACCTCGAACGACAAGGGTGCCGGACTGACGCAGGAGCTGGTCAACCAGGGTGGTCTTGCCGTGGTCGACATGGGCAATAATGGCAATATTGCGTAGCTTGTTATTTTCGAGGGTCATTGAGTGGTGGGAGCAGCAGACAGGGCCGGGTCTCTTGTGAGGGTGGCGGATTATAGACTGATTGCAATTGAATTGACGAAAAAATGTTATTTTGAAGGTTCGATAAAAAGGATTGAGTTATGAGCCCAAAGTGGGTTATGGCAAAAAATCGGTTGGTGTCAAACCGCAAACACGCTATCAAGAGCGCGCCGTTTCAATCTGCCATGCTGATCTCCAAGAGTCATTGACCTTGTCCTGTTAGAGATGTCTCCTATCCACACCACCCCAACCCCCACTGATTACCTCAAGCTGATCCTGATCGGTGCAGCCTGGGGCTCCTCATTTTTGGCCATCAAGGTGATTGTTGAAGAGGTCTCTCCACTCATGCTGGTCGCCCTTCGCACCTGGATCGGGGCGCTCTGTGTAGCGGGCCTGCTGGTCACAAAGCCGATTGTTTTCCCCTGCACCATGGCTGTCTGGAGGCGGATTGTGTTTATTGGATTGGTCGGGACCGGATTGCCCTTTTTCCTCATCTCATGGGGTGAGACACGAGTCGATTCCGGGCTGGCGGCGATGGCGATGTCGGTAGGTCCGGTCTTCGCCGTCCTGCTGAGCCACATCACCGCCTATGATGGCCGGCCTTTAGGGGGCAAGTTGTTGGGGGTGCTCTGTGGACTGACCGGGGTTGCCATCCTCTCTTTTGAAAGTCTTACCCAGCATAGCCTTGGAAACCTGATCGCGCTATTGGCTACTCTGGTAGCTGCCATCTGTTATGTACTCGGAGGTGAGTCCACCCGCAAGATCACCGGGGCTTCAGCTGAATTTGTTACCACTGCCTCTCTTTGTATAGCGGCGGTGATGACCACCGCACTGTTGTTTGCCCTCGAGAGCCCAGGCTTTGAATCGGTAACTCGACAGAGCTGGATGCTCATTATCTATTTGGGAGCGGTTTCAACGGGGCTGGCCCTATTGATTCGGTTTAATCTCATCAAGAGCGCCGGGCTCGCTTTTGCCTCCTACGTCGGCTATCTGGTGCCCAGCTTTGGATTTATCTTCGGGGTGTTGATTTTGAGTGAGGCGCTTTCGGCGGGGCGTCTCATGGCCCTTGTTTTTATACTTCTCGGGCTCTATCTCCTCCAGCGCCAGAAAAGAGAGAGGTCAACCCGATAGCTCCCCGGCTTAACTGAGGGGCTCAACTAGGATTGGCTGTGGAGATCAAGCAGAGTTGATTGCATCTGAGGGGGGTTAATGTGAGGGGTCATGGAAGAGAGTCTGTTGATCAGTCTATACTTGTTGGGTGAGATCAGTGTGAAGGAGATGCGATGAAGATTCTGCTTGTCTACCCCAATACCTATCAAGTGCTTGCCCCTCACGCGGTCGGGTTGTCGATGGTTCAAGGTCGCCCGGTGACAGGGTGAGCAGGGCGTCTGCTGAAATCTTCTGATGCAGCCACTTCCTCATTCCCTCTTTCTCAACAACACTCTGGTGGTGGCAAGAGAGTTAATAGGCAAGCGGCTAGAGGTGGGGCCGCTCAGCGGGAGAATTGTCGAGACAGAGGCCTACCGGAGTGATGGAGCCAGCCATGCCCGTCGATATACCCCGCGCTCCGCACCCATGATTGATACCTATGGCCATCTCTATATCTATCTGATCTATGGGGTCCACCACTGTCTTAATATCACTACAGAGCCACCTGAGCACCCGGGTGCAGTGCTGATCCGGGCCCTGGAACCCCTTGAGGGGATCGAGGTGATGGCTGAACGACGGGGAACGAGCAACCCCTACCAACTCTGCTCCGGCCCGGGCAAGCTCTGCCAGGCTCTGGCGATCACCCTTGAAGAGAGTGGGAGGCCCCTCGGTGAGCGGATCAGGATAGGGGATGACGGCCTCTCTCAGAGAGAGATTATCTCGGCCCCCAGAGTTGGAGTGAGGCAGGCTACAGCGCTTAAGTGGCGGTTTTTGCTCTCCGGCAGCCCCTATGTCAGCCATCCAAACCCCGGCATTGGGGGTTGAATGCGCCTCTTTGTCGCCATCCCTGTTCCCGAGAGGCTCACTCCAGCCCTAAAGAGGGTGCAGAGCGTGATCGATCCAGACCGGGACAAGCTTAAGATGACGACCAGTTTTCATATCACAATCAGATATTTAGGTGAGCAAGATAGAGAAAAGACAGAAGAGATAAAAAGGGCGCTCACCGCGCTTTGCTTCGCGCCCTTTGCCCTTCATTTAACAGCCCTCGGTTTTTTTGGGAGGAAGGATAAGATGAGGGTGATCTGGGCCGGTCTGGCGCCTTCCAGGGAGCTTGATCGCCTCTTTGGTCAACTCTCATCCCGGCTCTGCTTTCTCGATCTTGAGGTGATCTCCACCTTTCACCCCCATATTACCCTCGCCCGGGCAAGAAGAGGGGGAGGTCGAATCACCCTTCCCGAT
>DIIC01000056.1 GCA_002420425.1 Proteobacteria bacterium UBA5680
AATGACCAACGTTACTATTCGATTTCAATAGTCTACGTGTTTTGTGGTTACACATTGTGCGGCACTTTTTTGGTGGATAATATATCAAAAACTGTAGTGTTGAAAAATCGTACGAACCGTTTTGCTTGGTGTTCACTTAGTCTATCGCAGCCTCTGGCTTAAAGTTGAGCTGGTGGTTTTAAAATGTTTATTCTCTTAAGAAGAGTTGCCACAAATGTTTTATGCCCAGTATTTTAAGAAGTACTGCTTTAACGAATTTTAGCTTTTCAAACCTTACTTTTTTTATCATGCGTGCGTATTCATTGTCGAGGCCGTCTTTTTGGTTTGAGCGGTCTTGCATGACTTTAAATATTCCATACATATGGATTTTTTGGGCGGAGCCAAAGTCTATTTCCTTTAATCCGCATAAGCTCATATAGTGTAAAAAAGTCCGCGGAGTAAAATAAAGCGTGTGCGCATTATGAAATTGTGCAAGATGACAATTATCTATATTTGGCACACCGATATAAATAATGCCATTTTTATTCAGTTTTTGTGTTATCAAATTCATGTCGTTAAAAAAATTCGTGGAATGTTCAATTACATGATTTAAAATTATCACATCATATTTTTCATTTACTTCACTTAATGATTTAATGGAGCCCTGTCTAATATTTAATCCATAAGTCTTCCCTTGTTGGATTGACTCCTCACTGTAGTCAAGGCCTGTTACGCTATATCCGCTTTTTTTGAACTGAATCAAATTCCACCCCCCCCCGCACCCAACTTCCAAAATGGTATTCAAGTCACGCTTTTTCATGACAGAAGCTAAGTCATCAAAAATATGGTTATTTTCTACAAACTTTTTCTCTTGTTCTTTTAAAAACGTTTTGCCACCATATAATTCTCTATATTCGTCTGTTGAATAAAACCTACCATATTCCTCCTCAGTCAGCCGTGGGTTACATTGAATCAGTCCGCATTTCTGACAAATTACGACGGGACTCCATTCACCCAATCGCCCATATTTAAGTAATGTTTTAAATACTTGTTGCTTGCATAAACAAGGCAATACCTCATAGGCAAGCGTTCCATTTCTAGCTTTTTTGTTATAATTATTTACTAAGCTTTTCTGGAAATCAGACAGGGGCTGAGGGAGCAAATGCTTGGGGTTAAAAATATTTAGAATAAAATCAAACATTCATCACCTTGTTGCAGATTTATAATCGCAATTTTTAAAAACATGAAAAACACCTAATTATGACTATTTATAAATTCGATTTAGTTGCGGTCGGAGCACATTCCTACTGCAACGCTTCTTTAACCTTCTTTTTCCAAAAAACCACGCCATCATAAAGAAAGCGTTGCGCTCAATCTTCTAATTTCTAATCGAATAATTCCGCTTCAACCCTACTCGTCCTAAGTGTCGGTGCGCTATTCCGCCTATGGCGTCTTACGTTACTATGGTTTTCAGTAGTCGCATTTTTGTGCGACTTTTTGTGTAACTGTAATAAAATTCCGCTTTAAAATCAATTGAAATACTACTCCCACTCAATCGTCGCCGGTGGTTTTCCTGAGATATCGTAGGTCACCCGGCTTACTCCGCGGACCTCGTTGATGATGCGGTTGGAGACAGTGGCCAATACCTCATAGGGGATCTGGGCCCAGTTGGCGGTCATGAAGTCGACGGTCTCTACGGCGCGCAGGGCGATCACATACTCGTAGGCGCGATTGTCTCCAACCACCCCTACTGACTTGACCGGCAGAAAGACAGCAAAGGCCTGGCTGGTCTTGTTGTAGAGGTCATTGCGGTAAAGTTCCTCAAGAAAGATGGCATCGGCAAGTCTCAGTATGTCGGCATACTCCTTGCGCACCTCACCGAGAATCCGCACACCAAGGCCGGGCCCGGGGAAGGGGTGACGAAAGACCATCTTTTCGGGGAGCCCCAGCTCAACGCCGATCTTTCTCACCTCATCCTTGAAGAGTTCACGCAACGGCTCCAGCAGCTGCAGATGAAGGGTCTCGGGAAGTCCTCCCACATTGTGGTGGGATTTGATCACCTTGGCCTTGCCCGTTTTTGAACCGGCCGATTCAATCACATCGGGATAGATGGTTCCCTGGGCGAGCCAGCGAACATCATTGAGTTTTTCTGCCTCTTCCTGAAAGATATGGATGAACTCACGACCGATAATACGTCGTTTGGCCTCTGGATCCCTCTCCCCGGCCAGGGCTTCAAGGAATCGCACCTCGGCGTCTACCCGAACCACCTTTACCCCAAAGAATTCGACAAAGGTGGCCATGACCTGATCTCCCTCATCAAGCCGGAGCAGACCATGATCGACGAAGATACAGGTAAGCTGGTCACCAATAGCGCGATGGAGCAGTGCAGCCACTACCGAGGAGTCCACCCCTCCAGAGAGGCCCAAAACCACCTCATCACTCCCCACTTTATGGCGTACTGTTTGAATAATATCTTCAATAATATTTCCCGAATTCCACTCAACACCACAACCGCAGATCTCATGGACAAAACGGTGAAAAATGTTCCTCCCCTGGAGGGTATGGGTCACTTCAGGATGGAACTGTACCCCATAAAATTGACGGGCCTGATCGGCAATTGCAGCATGAGGAGCGTTCTGGGTGGCGGCAATGGTGGTAAAACCCTGGGGCAGGGAGATTACCCGATCGCCATGGCTCATCCAGACATCAAGCAGGTGCTGGCCACTGTCATCGATGGCATCGGCACTGTCAGCGAGCAACAGCGAGCCCTCTGTCACCGACACCCTGGCATGACCGTATTCACAATGGTCTGCACTTTCAACTCCCCCTCCAAGCTGAGCCACCATGGTCTGCATCCCGTAACAGATGCCGAGGATCGGGATCCCCAGATCAAATACGGCTGGGTCGACGCGCAGTGTCTCCTCTTCAGTCACCGTCTCCGGCCCTCCGGAGAGAATCAACCCGGTGGGGTTAAAGCCCCTAATGGTATCGATGGGGATATCGCCGGCCCAGAGCTCACAATAGACCCCTCCCTCACGGACTGCGCGGGCAATGAGCTGGGTATATTGGGACCCAAAATCGAGAATAAGGATTCGATCAGCGTGGAGATCATGTCGTTTTGACACCATCTCTCGGCTAACCCTGATGCTGGTAGTTGGGCGCTTCCTTGACGACTGAGACATCGTGGACATGACTCTCTCGCATGCCGGCATGGGTAATGCGAACAAAGCGGCGGCCCAACTGCAGAGCGGCAAGATCGGCACTGCCGGTGTACCCCATACTCGCACGAAGTCCTCCCATCAACTGATGGACAATACGCTTCATCGAGCCTTTATAGGGCACTCTCCCTTCAATCCCTTCCGGCACCAACTTATCCGCTGATTCACCCTCCTGGAAATAACGGTCCTTGGAGCCCTCCTCCATTGCACCAAGTGAGCCCATGCCACGATAGGACTTATAGGAACGCCCCTGGTAGAGCTCAATCTCACCGGGGGATTCGTCTGTCCCGGCGAGGAGCCCACCGACCATGACGCAATCAGCACCGGCTGCGATGGCCTTGGCAATATCTCCGGAAAAACGGATTCCACCATCGGCAATCAGGGGAACACCGGCATCATGGGTTACAGAGGCGACCTCCATAATAGCGGTAATCTGGGGAACACCTACCCCTGCAATCATTCGAGTGGTGCAGATTGATCCCGGCCCGATACCCACCTTGACCCCATCTGCGCCTGCATTGATCAGATCCAGTGCGGCAGCAGCAGTGGCGATATTGCCAGCGATAACCTGAATATCGGGCAGTTGGCTCTTGATCTTTCGAACCCTGTCGATCACTCCTTTTGAGTGACCATGGGCGGTATCGACAACAATGGCATCCACACCCGCATCAGCCAACCGCTCTACCCGCTCATCACAGTCAGCCCCGACACCGACAGCCGCCGCTACCACAAGGCGGCCCTGATCATCCTTGCAGGCATTGGGAAACTCGGTCTGTTTCTGGATATCCTTGACCGTAACCAAACCGCGAAGGTTGAAGTGATCATCGACCACCAACACCTTTTCAATTCGATGTTCATGGAGCAGCCGCTTGATCTCACTGCGGTCAGTACCCTCTTTGACTGTCACCAGCCGCTCTTTTGGAGTCATTGCCCGGCTGACGGGTTCATCGAGCCTGGTCTCAAAGCGGAGATCACGGCTGGTTACAATGCCCGTGAGCTGACCGTTCTCTTCAGTCACCGGCACCCCTGAGATATTGTGCTTGCGGGTAAGTTCGATCACCTCTTTGATGGTTGTCTCTGAGGAGATGGTGATGGGATCGGTGATTACTCCACTTTCAAACTTTTTAACCCGATAGACCTCTTCAGCTTGCCGGGTGGGGGTCAGATTGCGATGAATAATCCCAACTCCCCCCTCCTGGGCAATAGAGATTGCAAGACCAGACTCTGTTACTGTATCCATTGCTGCAGAGAGCAGCGGAATCTGAAGCTCGATTGTTCGTGAGAAACGAGAGGAGAGGCTGACATCCCTGGGAAGGACTTCCGAATAGGCGGGAACCAGGAGGACGTCATCAAAAGTCAGTGCATGTTCTATCTTTTCCATCGTCGGATTATACGGATTGACTAATTGACGGTAAACCGGCTAGTTTGGGTTTATGCGAAATTAGAGGGGGAGAAGCTAATGAAAACCAGGCCGGTTCTGCTTATTATTGCCTTATTTACGACTTCTGTCGGCTGGGCTGGCTTCTTTACAGATGCCGACCCGGGCATCAAACAGGCGAAGGAGAGAGAAGGCCTCGCCCTTCTATCTCTTCTACACCGCTTCCTGAATCCACTCTTGCTCATATAAATATCAATGCTGAATGATCCAAATATATTGACTGTCAAAGAACTGGTGGCCAGCGCACGCCGCCTCCTTGAGCAGAATTTCCCCGACATCCGGGTTGAAGGAGAGATATCAAACCTCGCCGCACCTCCTTCCGGGCATATCTATTTTTCTCTAAAAGACGAGCAGGCAACTGTTCGTTGTGCGCTCTTTCGGAACCGCCGGAACCCGACCACACCTCAACTGAAGAACGGCCAACGGATCGTTGTCCGTGGACGAATCAGCCTGTTTGAAGCCCGTGGTGATTTCCAACTCATTGCCGCTCATATTGAGGATGCGGGTGAGGGAAGGCTAAGAGAGGCCTTTGAAGCATTAAAACGCAAGCTTTCAGCACAAGGACTTTTTTCTCAAACAGAAAAGCAGCCTCTGCCCCTGCTCCCAAGCAGGATTGGCGTCATTACCTCGCCTACAGGGGCCGCTCTCCAGGATATTCTGACGACACTCAATCGACGCATGCCCTCAATTGAGGTTGTGATCTATCCCACTCGGGTTCAGGGGAGAGAGGCCGCTGCCGAGATTGTAGAGATGGTTCAACTGGCGAACCAACACCACCGGTGCGATCTCCTGATTGTTGCCCGAGGAGGGGGTTCGCTTGAAGATCTGCAACCCTTTAATGAAGAGTCAGTCGCCCGCGCCCTCTTTGGGTCTGGGATTCCCGTTATCAGTGGTATAGGCCATGAGACCGATTTTACGATCGCTGACCTGGTCGCAGACCAACGCGCACCGACACCCACAGCCGCCGCAGAACAGATCAGCCCCGATAGAGAGGAGTTACTGGTTGTTATCACTCACTCTCGTAATCGACTGTTGCGACAGATCTCGCATCGTAGCGAGCAGATGAACCAGAGAGTCGACAGCCTTAAACGCAGACTGATCCATCCTCAGCAGAGATTAACCTCTCTCCGCCATCAAAGAGATCACCTGGTTGCAAAACTTAAGCATGGCCTGCTGCAGCATATCCACATCGGCCGTCTTGCTCACAGTGGTTTAAAGGAGAAGCTCTCCCACTCTCATCCAGAGAGAACGATAGAGCACACTATCATTCTAAGCCGACAACTCACACACCGCCTATGTCAGGCGACGTCAGGGAAGCTCCAACACCAACATACACGGCTGGGGATACTGACAACCCGTCTTCAGGATATCAGCCCTCTGGCTACCCTCAAAAGGGGTTACTCCATTACCCATCTAGCTTCTGACGGGAGTTTGGTACGTGAGGGATCACAGTTAAAACCAGGGGTGGAGCTGACAACCCGATTCACCCAAAGCGAAGTCACCAGCACGGTCAACAAGATCATTCAACTTACTGATCCTGATTAGGCCGACTCCTGCTGTATATTGTCTTCAGTGTCACGATTGATCCTGTCAGGAGACCCAAAATCAACAACTCCCGGGTGATCACAAGCAGATTGGCATAGTTGAAGATATCGATCAGGGCCTCGGTGTTGGTGGCGCCAAAACCTCCATGATCAATGGCCCCAAAGAGGAGAAGTTCGGAGTAGAAGTAGTCATCACTCAAAGGCCAGAGAAGGGGGATCCCAAAGGGCGCCCCCCGATCAAGAGAGAGGTAGTCGAGGAGCAGATGCGAGAGATAGGGGATAAGAGAGAGCCAACCCACTAGCCGCCACTTTTTTATCCCAAAACCTCTCGCTGCCAAAAGGGCTAACACAGTATAGAGCAGAGCGGCGAAGAGCGTATGGCTGTAGGAGTGGTGCCAACGGTTGATATCGCCAATCAACAGGCCAGGAAGAAAATCAAGATCCGGAACATTGGCAGAGAAAAAGGCATAAAGATAAAGACTAAAGGAAAAACCCCCTTTGAATCCCGGGCGTGAGATCAACCCAACCGCGATCCCAGCCAGGCCATGGCCAATAGGTGAACACATGAGAAAAATTCTCTATTAATGGTTTTTTCTTTTGTTTTTGTTGCTTTTTTTGTTGAATGGATTTTCAGACTGACGGAATTCCATTCGTACTCTGGTCCCGGTCAGTTTATACGCCTTACGGATATAATTTGCCAGATAACGCTTATAGGTAGCCGGCAGTTTATCAATCTGATTGCCATGAACAACCACCATGGGCGGGTTTTTCCCGCCCTGATGGACAAACTTCAACTTAATTGATCGTCCACGATGAAGAGGTGGGGCCTGTGCCTCTACGGCTTTTCGAAAGTGACGATTAAGAGTGCCCGTTGAGAACTCGGTCATGGCGGAATCATAGGCTCGTGAGATCGCCGGAAGCAGATCTCCCACCCCACTCCCATGAAGAGCAGAGATGAAAAAACTTTCATAGGGAGTCAAAAAGGGAACCTTCCGATCAAGCTCTCGCCTCACCTCCTGACGCTGATAGGGCTCCAGGTTGTCCCACTTGTTGATCGCCACAACAATGGCCCGCCCACTCTCTTCGACAATCCCCGCCAAGGTGGCATCCTGATCACTGATTCCGGCTCTGGCATCAAACACCAGTATGACAACATTGGCCTCTTCGATGGCCTGCAGGCTTTTTACAATCGAGAACTTTTCCAGAAAGTCATCCACTTTTGTTCTTCTGCGCACCCCTGCAGTATCAATAAGCAGATAATCCTGATCATCTCTGGTTACGGGAACACGCACACTGTCCCGGGTCGTCCCTGGAAGGTCAAAAACAACCACCCGCTCCTCACCGGCAAGGACATTGATCAATGTTGATTTACCGACGTTGGGTTTTCCTATAACAGCTATTTTTGGAATATCGTGGCTCTCTTCCTCAGGCTCTTCAGTTTCAACACCAAGCCCTTCGAGAAGCCCTTGGACCATGGCTGATACCCCATGGCCATGCTTTGCCGAAATGGGATGCATCTTATCAACCCCCAAAGCATAAAACTCTGAAGCAGCAAGCTCAGGGTCAACCCCCTCACACTTGTTGACTGCAAGAACAAGGGGTTGCTTCAACTTGCGGAGTTGATCAATAATCTCCCGATCACCACCGGTCGGCCCCTCTTTCCGATCCGCAAGCAGAATTACCGCGCTGCACTCACTCAGTACTTGCTCTACCTGATGAGAGACATGCTCCTGGAGTGGCCCCTCCCCAGGTTGAATCCCACCCGTATCAACGACCAGGAAGTGCTGATGGTTAAGAGTGCCCCTGCCATAGAGTCGGTCTCGAGTGACACCGGGACGATCAACCACAAGGGCTTCACGGCTTCGGGTCAGTCGGTTAAATAGTGTGGACTTGCCAACGTTGGGCCGCCCAACCAGAGCAATAACGGGGATCATTAGTTTTGGCTGGCAGTATCACTTAATGCCTGAAGGATTCCATCTTCAGAAAGCAGATAGAGTCTTTTCCCCACGGAGAGTGGTTTCAAGAGCGCTGATCCTGAAAGATCGAACTGACCTACAAAATGGCCGGACTGGCTGTCAAGCAGATGAAGATAGCCCTCACTATCACCCACAACGATAAAATCACCATGGATCTCAGGTGCTGTAACCCCTCTGTTCAATAGACCCTCCTGAGACCAGAGAATCTCTCCCTTGTCCCGGGAAAGGGAAACAACCCGCCCCTTCTCATCAGTCGCATAGAGTTGGTTTTTGTCTACAGCGATCTCCTGAAACAGTGATACCGGAGTATTCCAATGCACCTTCCGCTGAGAAAGAGAAAATGAAACAATCCCTCCTTGATAGGAGGCTACATAGAGAGTATCTCCCATGACCACTGGGGTAGTATCAATATCGGTGAGTCGTTCGATCTCATTTCTCCCCTGTTGATCTGAGACAGAAGCTTCCCATAATATCTGGCCACTGATGATATTACTGGCAACCAGCTTTCCACTGCCAAAACCGGTCAGAAACCCCTCCTGGTTATTGATCAGAACCAGTCCGCTCGACCCATGTAGTGACAATGCAGGAACATTTTTTCTGAAACGCCACGTCATAGTGCCCTGGTCGGTTGAAAATGCCATCACCTGACCATCTACAGTTCGCACAACCACCTTCCCCTGTGCCACCAGGGGTGACGTCAATACTTCTCGTTTAACCGCCGCCTGCCAAAGCTTTTCACCTGAAGTGAGGTCAAATGCCAGGAGATCTCCATTATTATCAACAGCGGCCACCAAGCCGTCTCCAATCCCCGGCCCCGCTGAAAACTCTTCATCAACTATGGTCTGCCAGACAGTCTCGCCACTTTCTGAATCGATCAGGTGGATTGAATGCCCTATCGCGAGCCCCAGTTTGCCCTCTGCCGAGACCAGTTTTAAAGCCCCAGGAGCACTAACAAACCTTTCGCCTAAATCTCTGCTCCAGAGTGCTGCTAGCTGATCCCCCTTTGTGACTTCAGGAAGGGGTGCCGGAGCATTAACAGCATCTTCATCTACACCAAACATTGAACACGATGCCAGCAGTGTCAACAGCGGTATCAGTGCAGACAATCGAGAACGATTCACTGGGCTGTCTCGATGGTTGCCAGATCGGCTAATTTGGCTTCAAGAAAGCCTCTGTAAGGACTGTCACTGGCGATCACCGCCAGGCTCTCCTGATAAGCTGTCCGGGCTGAGGCAGAATCCCCTTTCAATGAATACGCATCTCCCTCAAGTTCTCGGTAATGAGACTCGAAAGCAGACCTCTCTCCAACCTTGAGTACAGCCAGGGCATCGTCAATGTTGCCCTCACCCAGTTCGAGCTGTCCCAGATGAAGTCGTGCTGCATGGAGGGTGCCGCTCTCTTCAGAATTCTCTAAAACCCAGTTAAGATGCTGGCGTCCGTCCGCGGCGTCCCCTCTCTTAACTGCCGCGGCAGCAAGCAACAAAGCGGCCTTCGCGGCATAGGGTGTATCGGTAAATTCTTTAATCAAACGGTCACCTGCCTCAAGTGCACTCTCACTCTGCACCCCAAGAAGCAATTGATAGAGTGAGGAGGCCTCTTCTGCCCTGGATGCCGTATAGACACCCCACCCTTGCCAGCCAATAACAATACCAAGCCCCAGCACCACCCCAATGATGAGTGACGGTCCGTTCTTTTTCCACCAGCTCTTTAGCTGTTCTACCTGTTCATCTTCGCTATATCGTGGATCCACTTTTTACTCTCTTTCAATTTGTGTTATCGGATCTCTGTTTTGGCCAGAGACTTCTGCAGTAGACTGACGTGCTTCAAAATTTGATCATATCCCTTCATTGGATTAATAAAACGCAGCAAGACCTCTTCTTGTCACCTGCTCTTAATCCGGGAAGGACTTTTTCAACTCTTTATTAATAAACAGACCTTACACCAAACTCACTGAATCGTCAGTTCTCTTCGACAAGAAAACCCGATATTGAACTCTGAATACTGTCCCTTTCTACGGTTACCTGCGTTCCTACGCCACGCAGCGGCTTAATCACAACTGTTCCGGCATTGATCTCATCATCACCAACAATCAGAGCCATTGATGCACCACTGCGATCGGCACGTTTCATCTGCTTTTTAAGATTTCCGCCGCCACAGTTTGCAACCACGCTATAGCCTTCCGTTCGAAGCTGATGGGCAATGGCAACCCCTTCCAGTTCAGCCGTTTCTCCGAGGAGTGCGAGGTAGATATCTGTTGCCCCCTCTTCCTCTCCACCCCCCTGAAGGGAGACCAGTTCAATCAGACGCTCAAGACCAATAGCATACCCTGTCGCTGGGGTAGGCTTGCCCCCCAACTGTTCAACCAACAGGTCATAACGCCCTCCACCGCAGACGGCACTCTGAGCTCCAAGCAGATCAGTTGTCCACTCAAAGACAGTGCGGGTGTAGTAATCGAGCCCCCTGACCAATCTCTGGTTGATTCTGAAGTCAATACCCGCCCGATTAAGACGCTCCTTCACTCCATCAAAATGGGTTTTTGATTCATCATCAAGGTAATCTGCAAGCTGGGGTGCCTCTTCGATAATAGTCTTCATTTCTGGGTTCTTACTGTCCAGTATCCGAAGAGGGTTGGATCCCAGCCGCCTCTGGCTGTCGTCATCAAGCTCTGCTTTGCGTTCTCCAAAATAACCGACCAGCCTCTCCCTGTATTCAGCCCGTGCTGCGGGTGATCCAATCGAGTTCAACTCAAGGGTGATTCGCTCAATACCGAGCAACGCCCAGAGCTGTGAACTCATGATGATAAGCTCGGCATCAACATCTGGCCCATCCCACCCAAAAGCTTCTGCACCAAATTGGTGGAATTGACGATAACGTCCTTTCTGCGGCCTCTCATGTCTGAACATGGGCCCCATATACCAAAGACGAGTCTGTTGATTATGGAAGAGCCCATGCTGTATCCCTGCACGCACACAACTTGCGGTCGCTTCAGGTCTCAGGGTTAAACTGTCTCCACCGGTATCAGTGAAGGTATACATCTCCTTTTCGACAATATCAGTCTGTTCGCCAATTGATCGCTTGAAGAGTTCGGTACGCTCCAGAACCGGGGTTCTCATCTCCTGGTAGCCATACAAAGAGGTGAGTTCCCTGATCGCTGATTCGACACGATGCCAAAGGCGTACCCTCTCACCAGGCAAGAGATCATTCATCCCACGAACGGCTTGAATCCCACTCATCTAATCTGATCCTCCACCAACCTCAAACCGGGAGTAGAGGCCTGTTGGGTCGGGTATTATTTTGACAGGCTTACCCCTGAAATCAATCTTCACCCCTGCTGCATTTCCGAGGAAGATGTTATAGGGTGGTTTGCCCCTGAGTGTCATTGACTGTCCCTGGGTGACAAATTTATAAAGAAGCTTTTTGCCAGTGGCATCTTGAACGGCCGCCCAGGATCCGCCTTCGAAAACCAATCGCAGATCATCAGAGATGATTTCCGGTTGAGGTGTGCTTTTTTCAGCGGCCTCACTCTTGGCTGGAGCCGCCTTTGGCTTATCGGCCTCCTTGGGCGTTTTCTTCTTTTCCTCCTCTTTTGGAACTTCCGGTTTCTTGACTGAAGGGCTCTTCTTAACCTCCTCGGGCTTCTTAACCTCAGGGCTCTTCTTCACCTCTGGGGCCTTTTTTACCTCCGGGGTTTGTTTAATCTCTGCCTCTTTCCTGACTTCGGGTTGGGTTTTGCTCTTTTCGATCTCTTGGTTTGGATCTGCAGAGGTGTCAGCTGGCGCATCGCCCTCTCCTTCTACCTTAACCGCTTCTTTCTTTTCTGTAGTGAGTCGCTTCTCCTCAGGTTCTTGCCCGGTTACTCCAGTTGTTGCAACAACCCCTCCCTGATCCGCTTCTGAACCACCCTCTTCGACAACATCCTTATCCTTGCCTGCCTTCAAAGAGGGTAAAACAGGGGTTATTGCCGGAGCAGGTTCAGGGCTTTGGGCTGATCTCTCCGGCTCGGAAGAGGGCGGCTCAACGACAACAGGATCTGCACTCGGTGGTGTTTTTTCCGGCTGAGGTTGCGCTGTTACCGGCTCAGCCAAATCAGACACCCCCTCAACAGACTCTGCCATACGAGTCGTCCCCTCACTATTCAGGGGGATTCGTTCATCCAGGCCATCATCACGATCAAGCCACCATACTAGTAATAACCCGACAAAGACAATTGCAATCACCCAGGTCGCCAGTTTTAGCCCCGTATGATTCATGCCAACATGGCTAACGACAGGCTGAACAAAGCGCTGCTGAGCCATATTATGACTTAAAAGGTCAGGATCAATGAGGCCAACAACCTCTTTTTCATCAATTCCAATCACCCGAGCATAGAGCCGAAGATATCCGCGAACAAAGGTTTCACCGGAAAAACTGGAGAAATCATCCTCCTCTATGGCGATAACCCGAACCTTGGTCAGGTGAAGTTCACTGGCGATCTCTTCAATAGAGAGATTGCGTTGCTCACGCCCCCATCGCAAAAGGGCGCCCGGTGAGTTTGATGGTTTTTTTTCAGAATTCACTTTTTTATCAAACATGGATTATCAAAAACAGTAATAGCATTAACTATAGCTGATGTTGGGCCTGGCATTAAATAACTTTCAACTTAATATGGAGCTATGTCCAAGTCCTGCAGGCTTCGTTCTGATCGCCTGGTCCTATCCTTAAACCGTCCAACCAGTTGTCCGCAGGCGGCATCTATATCCCCTCCCCTGGTTTTGCGCGTAATAGTCATCACACCGCCGTTCATTAAAACATCTCTGAATGCGTCTATTTGCTCTTGAGACGCTGAAGTGTAGGATGATCCAGGAAAAGAATTGAACGGGATCAGATTTACCTTTGAAGGAACACCCCTTAGCAGCCGGAGCAACCGCCGTGCCAGGTCAAGGCTATCATTAACACCCTTGATCAAAGTGTATTCGAAAGTGACTTTTTTTCTCGGCTCTCCCGCCACATAGCGATGACAGGCAGCAATTACTTCAGAAATCGGGTATTTTCGATTCAGCGGAACCAGTTTTTCTCTTAGCTGATCTTCCGGCGCATGTAATGAGACGGCCAGGCTTACCGGGGAGACCTCACGCAGCCGATCAATCATAGGAACCACGCCGGCGGTACTCAATGTGACACGCCTTCGGGAGAGGCCGAACGAGAAATCATCCTGCATCAGGTTCATCGCTGTTACGACATTGTCGAAATTAAAAAGCGGCTCACCCATTCCCATCATCACTACATTGGTCAAGCCGGGAGTGACAGAACGATACTCTGCATCGACATCGGCCGCGAGTTCACGACTTGCAAGATAGACCTGGCTGATGATTTCAGAGACTGTCAGATTTCGACTAAATCCCTGTCCACCGGTTGCACAAAAACTGCAATTGAGAGTGCATCCCACCTGGGAGGAGACGCAGAGTGTGCCGCGACCCTCATCAGGAATGTAAACCGTCTCGATGGAGTTTCCATCTTCCAGTCGATAGAGCCATTTACGGGTGCCATCGACCGACCTCTGCGAGTCCACGACTTCAGGAAGACGTATATCTGCATTCTCCAGGAGTAGCGATCTCAGTGACTTGCTCAGGTTTGTCATCGCCTCAAAATCAGTAATGCCACGATGGTAGATCCATTTCAGCACCTGATCACCACGATATTCCTGCTCACCCAAAGAGGCGAGAAATCGTCTTATCCCCCCCCGATCGTAATCAAGCAGATTGGCGGGCAAGTGGGTCATACCGGGTATCAGCGTGTCCGAGAACAGAGCTCTGAATCAGCAAAAAAGAAGGCGATCTCTGCCTCTGCCGTATCTGTACCATCTGAACCATGAACTGCATTCTCTTCGACTGATTGAGCAAAATCTGCCCTGATGGTCCCCTCGGCAGCCTCTTTTGGATTGGTGGCGCCCATAATCTCACGATGAAGCAATATGGCTTTCTCTCCTTCGAGAACCTGAACCATAACCGGTCCAGACTGCATATACTCAACCAGGTCATTATAGAAGGGTCGTTCCTTATGGACGGCGTAAAAGCCTTCGGCCTGTTCCTGGCTGAGATGGATCATTCTGGCAGCTACAATCTTGAGCCCTCTTGACTCGAAACGGCTGTAGATTTTACCGATGATATTTTTGGCTACAGCTTCAGGTTTGATAATTGAAAGGGTGCGTTCAACAGCCATCTGGATAACTCCATAGTTAAAGATCTGAATTTCCGACAAGACCACTCACTTGCCGGCTGATAAATACAACTCTGATTATTTTAAGAGGCGTGATTCTACTGATCAGTCAGCTGCAACGCCAATCAGAGTCTGGTCTTTTACCCCTGATATCTGAACATTCATCCAACTGCCGCTCTTTTCACCACCAAGGGGTACAAAAACAGGGAGATACTCGGCCGTTCGTGCTCGCTGATAACCGGCTGGAGCATGCCCTCCCCCTTCAATAATAACCTGACGGGAAGCACCAACCCTTGAGCGGAGAAGTCGCTTACGAACCTCCTCTCCAGCCGCCCTTAGAAGTCGGGCGCGCCGTTTTCGCTCATCGACAACAACTTGATTGGGTATTCGAGCGGCTGGGGTTCCGCTTCGGGCTGAAAAACTGAAAACATGCGGATAGGCCAAACCAAGATCCCTCACCGCCTCCAGAGTCTGTTGAAAATCAGACTCGGTTTCGGTGGGAAACCCTGCCATCAAGTCGGCACTAATCACCACATCAGGAATCTTTTTGTAGAGATAAGCAACTCTCTCATAGAGCAGATCCCGATCATATCGACGCTTCATCCTTTTCAATATCAGCGTCGAGGCACTCTGAATCGAGAGATGAACATGGGGACAGAGACGCTCTGATCCGGCAATCAAGTCGACAACCTCGGCGTTAAGATGGACAGGATCAAGTGAGCTTAACCTCAGCCTGAAATCCCCCTCCATGGCATTCAACTTTGTCAAAAGAGTGGATAAGCCGCTTCCGCTCTCACCGCGAAGATCGCTGCCATAACTTCCAAGATCAACTCCACAGACAACCAGTTCCCGAAAACCATTTTCGACTAATCGCCTGGCCTGTTCGAGCACCTGTTGGCAGGGTTGTGATTGACTTCGTCCCCTTGCTCGATGGATGACACAGAATGTACATCCCTGATCACACCCCTGTTGTACCTGGAGAAAAGCCCTGCTCTTGTTTTCAAAACCAGAGAGCAGCCTCTGTGGAAGAGATGTGCCCTCATCAGGGTCACCCACCATTATTGAGGGGAGATTTCCATCAAGCAGGCTGGGAAGGAGTGCATCCAACTCCAGCTTTTTGTCATTTCCAACCACAAGATCAACGCCTGGAATTGAGGCACACTCCTGTGGTTTCAATTGGGCGTAACAACCGGTAACGATAACAACGGCATCCGGATTTTCCCGGACAACACGACGAACAGCCTGGCGAGCCTGGCGATCTGCTTCATGGGTTACGGTACAGGTGTTGATAATGTGGACTTTCGACCTGCCATCTTGTCCAGGGGTGAGGGCCTGTTTATTAAGCGCCTCAGTAATGAGAGCAGACTCAAAACTATTCACCTTACACCCCAGGGTAGTTACCGCTACCCTGGGAGTCGATAACCCAGGGTGACTGAGTTCCTCCTCTTTATCCCTGTTTTGATGGCCCTTCAGGAGAGAACAATCAAGCGCTTGTTTCAATTTATAAACCCGGCCTGATCACTCAGTGGAGAAACTCTCGCCGCAACCACAAGCATTGATCACATTAGGGTTGTTGAATTTAAAAGACTCAGAGAAACCCTCTTTACGAAAATCGATTGAGGTCCCATCCACATGGGTCAGACTCTCATCATCGACAATTACTTTGATCCCATCAGTCAGAAAAACGTGGTCATTTTCACCCACCTCATCGGCAAAATCGACGACATAACCAAACCCTGTGCAACCACTGGATTTAACCCCAAATCGCAGGCCTTCTCCTGACCCTCTCTTCTCTAGATGCTGCCGCACACGTTGTGCCGCAGCGGTGGTTAATGTAACGGCCATAATGTATTGTCTCTTCCTTTTCAAATTGGAGCTGTGAACCAGACTCTGCAGCGAACAATGCAAAAACAAGCGCTGGATTACGAAATAATCCAATTGTGAACCTCCAACCCACTGAAATCAATCTAGAAAATATGTGGTATTTAACCCCAACCGTTAAGATCAAAACACCCGCAGAGTCGCTCAAAAAGGGTCGACATCCCGATCTCCTGTCTTGATCCGGATGCCCTGGTTGATCAATGTTGATGGATTTAAGAGTTGGCAATGAGGTCGGCCCAAAATAACCCCCCCTGCATCATCGGTATCGTGAGTTGAACCTGAACCACATGTTATTTATTTGTTTAACTGTTAATTATTGTGCTTTGTTTTTATTATTATTTTTTCTATCAATTCGTTCAACAGCGGTCAGAATCCCTCTTAGAATATTGATCTCCTCTATTGAGGGGCGTGCCCTGGTAAAGAGCCAGACCAACTTGCGCATCAGACGGGTTGAAGCTGTAGGCTTTAAAAAACCGATCGCCCGCAATACCTTCTCCAGATGCTCATAGAAGAAATGGCTCTCTTCAGCTGAGGGGTACTCCTCTTCCGGACTCTCCTCCTCTGGGTGGGTTGCTGGTATGTCGCCACCCGCCATTGAGAGTTCATAGGCCACCAGGAGTACCGCTGCGGCGAGATTGAGTGACGAGAAATCATCATTTACCGGGATTCGAATCAAACGCTGGGCATGATCCACCTCGGCATTACTCAATCCTGCCCGCTCCTGTCCGAACAACATCGCAACCTCACCCTCGTCGCTCACCTTGGCCACCTCGGGCATAACGGCTTTAGGGGTTTCGACCGGCCATCCAATGGAACGAGGACGCGCAGTCGTGGCGACCACCAATTTGCAACCGGCAACAGCATCAGCAACATTGGCAAATACCTCGGCACTCGTCAGCACATCATCGGCACCGGCTGCTCTGGCCGCTGCCGTATCACTTGGAAAATCCTGGGGCTCAACAAGCATTAATCGTGAGAGCCCCATATTTCGCATTGCTCTTGCTGTGGCCCCTATATTCCCTGGATGGGTAGGACGGACAAGCACAATTCTGACATGATCAAGATTCATCTGTCTCTCTTAAAAAATAGGCCCGGCAACAGGCAACACCCAGGCTGGGTTAAAAAATGAGGCTCTATTAGGTTTTTTCCGTCCAACCCTCTGTCCAGCGGCTTATAGCCCTAGGGCGTTATACCATTGATTTTGCGGCATCACCTCACGGTGCGGACGCGATTAATCAAACCCGAGATCTCTCGGCTGATTTTATCCTATCCGGCTCCCATCCAACGATGGATATACCCCCCCTATTCCAATGCTATACCCTGAATTTCTCAACCAGACACCCGGAACCTGCCTCATTGGCTCATTTTCGCTGTCCACTGAATCGGCGAAGCAAGGGAAAACAGATAATTGCTCACTCTGTTTTGACGGATATTAAGTCGTTAACCGGGAATTGGCACTAATCTCGATCAGAGAATAGACATACAAAGTCCTTCCCGAATAAAATTGCGCCACACCACTCGGGGGAGTTCCGAGGTCTGTTCTTTAAAAAAACTGGAGATATTCATGAATCCACTGCTGAACACTGCAGTCCGTGCTGCCCGCCTTGCTGGAGATGTCATTCTCCATAATGTGGATCGCCTCGATAGAATCAAGATCGATAAAAAAGGTAAAGCTGATTATGTGTCTGAGGTCGATCGCTTTGCTGAAGAAGAGATCATCAACACCATTCAATCCGCTTATCCTGATCATGCCATCCTTGCAGAAGAGAGCGGGCACCAGGAGGGAAAAGAGTTTACCTGGATTATTGACCCTCTTGACGGAACCACCAACTTCCTCCATGGATATCCCCAGTTTGCGGTCTCGATAGCTGTTAAACACGATGATCATATTGCCCATAGTGTCATCTATGATCCTCTGCGTAATGAGATGTTTACGGCCTCAAGGGGTGTTGGCGCCTATCTGAATGATCGGCGGATTCGAGTCAGCAACACCCAGCGCCTTGAAGATTCTCTCCTTGGGACTGGCTTTCCATATCGGTTCGTTCAACATGTCGACATCTGGCTAGGGTCGTTCAGGGAGTTTCTGGTTCGCACTTCCGGAGTGCGTCGAGCAGGATCGGCGGCCCTTGACCTTGCCCATGTTGCCTGTGGCCGATTTGATGGGTTCTGGGAGATGGGGCTTAAACCCTGGGATATGGCGGCAGGATGTCTGCTGATCGAAGAGGCCGGTGGCCTGCTCAGTGACTTCAGTGGCGACCAGGATCATCTTGAAAAAGGGCATATAATCTGTGGCAACACCTATCTCTTCAGTGAGATCCAAGATATTGTAAGACGGCATACCGCAGGCAAGATCTGAAATTTTAGAGACTCGTGAGCCAATCTGCTTCAAAGCTGACAGACCATACCCCCATGATGCAGCAGTACCTGGGCATCAAGGCAGACTTTACTGATACTCTGCTCTTCTACCGCATGGGTGATTTTTATGAACTCTTTTTTGATGATGCAGTAAAAGCATCAGAAATACTTGATATCACCCTCACCAGTCGTGGAAAGTCGGCAGGCAAACCTATCCCCATGGCGGGTGTACCGGTACACAGCGTGGATCAGTATCTTGCTCGTCTGGTGGCCCAAAAATGTCCCGCTGCCATCTGTGAACAGGTGGGAGACCCGGCCACATCAAAAGGTCCTGTTGATCGAAAAGTGGTGAGGGTCGTCACTCCGGGCACCCTGACGGATGAAAACCTGCTGCAGGAACGCCAGGAAAATATTGTCGTAGCCCTGTGTGGCAACAAACAACACTGGGGAATAGCAGGCCTTGAACTCTCAAGTGGCCGTTTCACTGCCCGGGAGGTCAAATCTGCTGAAGCCCTGGGCAGTGAACTGGAACGCCTCCGGGGGGCAGAAGTGATCATCCCTTCCGGAGAGCGCGCCCCTGAGGCCATCACTGAATCAGAATCAGCAATCAATGAAGTCCCGCCCTGGTATTTTAATTCCAAGCGCTCCTATGAAGTGCTTACAGCACAATTCGGAACCTATGATCTCAGAGCTTTTGATGGTGATGAGAGCCCCCTCGCTCTGACTGCAGCGGGAGCACTCCTTCAGTATGCGATTGACACCCATGGAGGTGATCTTAAACACATACGAGGGTTACAGATTGAGCATCCTGAAGACCACCTTATGATTGACAGAGCAAGCCGCATCAATCTGGAGATTGAACTCAATCTCTCAGGTGGAACATCACACACCCTTGTTGACCTCCTGGACCTCTGCGCCACCCCAATGGGGGGCCGTCTGCTGCGCCGATGGTTACATGGACCGATCAGAGACCATGATCACCTTCGGCTTCGCCATCAGATGATTGGTGAACTGATTGAGGGGGGTGAGGTAGAGGCGCTGGCAAAGGCTCTTCGCCAGATTGGAGATATGGAACGTATTCTGGCCCGGGTTGCTTTACGGACAGCATACCCCCGCGATCTTCAGCGACTCTGCTATGGTCTCAGACAACTCCCAGAGATCCTGGCAATGCTTGAGAAGACGGATGCCCCTCGCCTTGACCAGCTCATACCCAGGCTTGAAGGTTTTACGCCGTTGGTCGAAGTACTGACCAATACGATTGATGACCAACCCTCTGCATTGATCCGTGATGGTGGAGTGATTCGAAGCGGTCATGACGCTGAACTCGATCAACTCAGGCTCCTCGAGCAAAATGCCAGCGATCACCTATTAAAAATAGAGCGTGAAGAGAGAGAAAAGACAGGCATCAAATCCCTCCGAGTGCAATTTAATCGAGTCCATGGCTATTACATAGAACTTCCGAGAAGCCGAGCTGATACAGCACCAGCCCACTATGTGAGGCGCCAGACCCTTAAAAACAGCGAACGATACCTGACTCCTGAACTTAAGGAGTTCGAAGGAAAAATTCTAAGCGCCAAAGAGCGCGCTCTTGCACGAGAAAAACAACTCTATGATCAACTTCTTGATCGGCTGGGAGAAGAAACTGAGAGCCTTCAGTTGTGCGCTCAAGCTCTTGCCGAGATTGATCTGTTACAGAATTTTGCTGAACGGGCGCTCACCCTGGATTTTGCGGCACCGACGCTTATCGATGACGTGGCGATTGAAATATCTGAGGGAAGACACCCTGTTGTTGAGTCTCACCTGAAATCAGGCTTCATCCCAAACGACACATTGCTCAATAGTTCCAATCGACTCCTCATTGTGACCGGTCCCAATATGGGGGGGAAAAGCACCTTTATGCGTCAGACGGCATTGATCACCCTGTTGGCACATACCGGGAGTTTTGTTCCAGCTTCATCGGCAAAAATTGGCAGGATTGATCGAATCTTTACTCGAATTGGTTCATCGGATGATCTCGCGGGCGGGCGCTCAACCTTTATGGTCGAGATGACTGAGATGGCCAGCATTCTGCGAAATGCAACACCCAATAGTCTGGTCCTGGTTGATGAAATTGGGCGAGGGACAAGCACCTTTGATGGTCTTGCCCTGGCGTGGGCCTGTGCTGAGGATCTTGCCACCAGAGTGAGGCCACTGACCCTCTTCTCGACCCATTACTTTGAAATCACCGCGCTCGCAGAACATCTCCCAGAAACAGTCAACGTTCACCTCGATGCTGCTGAACACGGCCACGATATCGTCTTCCTCTACTCGGTAAAACCAGGTCCTGCAAGCCAAAGCTATGGTATTCAGGTCGCAAAGCTGGCTGGTCTGCCCCACTCCGCCCTTCTTGCCGCCCGGGATAAACTTGAAGGGCTTGAGAGAAAGTATGCCCGCGAAGAGATGAGCTCAGGATCTCAAAAGAAGAGCGACCAGCTCGGGCTATTTGGCTGTAGTCCGGATTTCGAGAACACCATCACCAAACGACTGCTTGAGATATCGCCAGAGCGGATGAGCCCCCGAGAAGCCCTTGACCTGATATATGAACTCCACCAGAGTGTGCTCGAATCTGATCAATCATGAATTGAGAAGAAAGAGACTCTCAACCACCCTTGACTTAAAAGCGCAGAACCACATCTGGCCCATACCAGGAGTATTGAATTATAGCGTCGACGAAATTAAATGAGGTCGTTGAGCTGCCCTCGAATTACAGAATAAATCTTCGATTCACTATTTATTTTTTCTACGTAGCCTGAAATAATTCGGCTGTGGTAAATCGCTTGGATTAATCAACAACTGGAGAACTGCTATGACCTATGTGGTCGGGGAAGGCTGCATTGCCTGTAAATATACTGATTGTGTTGAAGTCTGTCCTGTGGACTGTTTTCATGAAGGTCCCAACTTCCTGGTTATCGACCCGGAAGAGTGCATTGACTGCAGTCTCTGTGAGCCAGAATGTCCAGCTGAAGCCATCTATGCAGAAGATGATCTTCCCAGTGACCAGAGCCACTTCCTCAAGCTCAACGAAGAGCTGTCAGAGGAATGGCCCGTTATTACTGAAATGAAGGACGCCCTCCCGGATGCCGATGAGTTCGCTGATCAAAAAGGCAAACTCGATATGCTCCTGCGCTGACCCTCTGCTCTCCCCAACACCAAAGGAGCCTCTGGTTGGGCTGAGGCCTCCTCGGTGTTTAGATGGAAGGCTGAGAGCTCATTGACCTCCACTCTTATTCCGCTTCTTTCATCCCCAAACGGGCAAGCAACTCTTTGGCGGGAAGGTAGCCGGGAATGATTATCCCGGTATCGAGAACCATTGTCGGTGTTCCCGATACTCCGACCTCCTGTCCCAACTGATAGTGGTCTGTTACCGGGTTATCACATTCTCTTTCCGGAACCTCATTTCCCAATTTGGCATCTGTAATGGCTGCCGCCCTATCCTCTGCACACCATACTGATACGGCTTTTCGATAACTCTCAGAGCCAACACCCGCTCGAGGAAACATCAGGTAACGAACCTCAAGCCCCGCCTTGTTGAGAGCAGGAACTTCAACATGAAAACGTCTGCAATAGCCACAGTCAATGTCAGTGAAGACAGTAACATGACGCTTCGCATTGGCTGGCCCAATAATCAGCATCTCATCCCGGGTAACGCCTGTCAGTGCTTCCTTGATTTTTACAGACTGACGTTCATCGATCAGGCTTATATTACGCTTAAGATCGAAAACCTCACCGAGCATCAGATAATCACCAACCCTTGTTGCAAAAAAGAGATTACCCTCAACCTCGACCTCATAAATCCCTTCAACGACCGATTTTTTTATCGAAGAGGGCCGCACTGTGGGTGGCATTACTGTCGCCATTGCCTCTTCAATATCCTGAACCCCATCAGCCCACAGTGAGGGTGCGCTAACCAAACCTATTAAAACGAATACCAGGCCTATTGATCTTTTCATTCCTATCCCCCTGCAGTCCCCTGTGTTCAATCCCGAAAATTCACGTACTGAAGCGGCAAACCCAGTTTCTGTTCTCGCAGCAGCGAGATCACTGACTGCAGCTCATCGCGTTTCTTTCCTGAAACTCGAACCTGCTCTCCCTGAATTGAGGCCTGTACTTTGAATTTGGCCCCCTTGATCAGTTTAACCAGTTTCTTTGCCAACTCCTTATCAATCCCATGGCGCACCTTTACTTCCTGACGGGCAGTACCTCCCCCGGAATCCACAATTTCCGCCAATTCAAGTGCAGCGATATCGACCCCTCTTTTTGCCATTTTATTCAACAGGATCTCTCTCGCCTGACCTACCTTGAAATCATCATCTGCGATGACAACCAGCTGATCATCACTCTGCTCTACTCGGGCATCACTTCCCTTGAAGTCATAACGGTTGTTGATCTCTCTGTTTGCCTGATCAACCGCATTATGAACTTCTTGCCAATCGACCTCAGAAACAACATCAAATGACGGCATGCTTTTAAAACCTCAATAATGGTTTAACTCATAGCGGGTAGTCCCGCTACCCCACAAAGCGCAATGATACCAGTGAAATCATCTGGATCCTCAGATTTTCTCAGCAACGCTCCGGCAGTTGGAAATAACACCTACTCAAACTGGCAACTCATTACATTAGCTCTGGCAAGGCGGCCAATCTTCTCTTAATGCAGGGTCAAATTGCCGACAGCGGGTTTTTTGAACCTCCTCTTTTCTAATCATCATGATTAAAACAGACTCGACCCAAACTGCCAGTAGATCAGTTGCAGCAGGGTGAGAGCAAAAAGAGCTGCCACAAGGTCATCCAGCATAATCCCCAGTCCACCCTTGATTTTGCTGTCGATCAAACCAATAGGCCAGGGCTTGATAATATCGAATACCCGAAAGAGCAAAAAACCAAGGATCACCCACGGCCATCCCGCTGGAACCAGAAAAAGTGTGACCAACAACCCGACAATCTCATCCCAGACAATGACGGGTGCATCCTCAACACCAAGGTGGCGACTCATCCAGCCACAAATAGGAATTCCTGCAACAAAAAGCAGAATGACAACAAGCAGATAGATAACGATAGAGAGATCTTGAAGAAGCCACCACAGAGGAAGCCCTGCAAGGGTCCCAAATGTACCCGGGGCAAAGGGAGCATACCCTGCACCAAAACCAGTAGCCAAAAAAGTGATTGATCGCTTTAGCAGACTATTCAAAATGGTTATATCCTTTGGATGGATCAGTCTTGGATTGCCCCAAGGGGTCAACCACCTCGACCCTCTCTCCATCCGTTATTACTCCTACTTTTGTCAACTGAGTTCCTACTTCCAAGAGTCGATCCACGGCCTCCTGTTGAGCATCTTCAGGCACCACAACACAGAGTTCATAATCATCCCCTCCCGAAATGGATGGCGCAAAGTCTCCTGTTGCCTTTTGGTAGTTTGTCACCGGAGGGGAACAAGGGATTTGGTCTAATTCCAATGTCGCACCGACTCCGCTGGCCTTAACAATGTGACCAAGGTCTGAAATCAATCCATCAGAGATATCGATACAAGCAGTTGCCAAATCACGAAGCAGAACGCCCTCTTCCACTCTTGGAGTGGGCCGGTTGAGACGAGAAAGCAGATAGTCAGCTGCAGGGGAGTTTACACTCAATTCTCCCTTAAGCTGCTTGAGTCCAAGAGCAGCATCACCGAGAGATCCCGTCACCATGACACTCTCTCCCTGATGAGCTCCTGAACGAGAGAGAGCCGTTCCGCTCTCAATTTTACCCATCATCTGAACGGTGATTACATTTGGGCCTTTAACAGTATCTCCGCCAACCAGATCGACCCCATAGGTTGATAGAAGATTGATAAAACCGGCACTGAATGCCTTGAGCCACTTGTGGTCAGGATGCGGCAAAGAGAGCGCGAGGGTTGCCCACGCCGGAATGGCGCCCATAGAGGCAATATCACTTAAGTTAACTGCGGCTGCTTTATATCCAATATCACCTGGATCTGTTGCTGCAAGGAAATGAACCCCTTCGACCAGGATATCGGTGGTGATAACAAGTTCATTATTATCTCCAGTTCGAACAATAGCGCAATCGTCACCCACTCCAAGCCGGGTATCAGGCCGAAGGGGCGGGATGTCTTTGAAATAGGTTTCAATAAGAGAAAATTCGTCCACCACTGCCCCGCTACGGATTAAGGAACACTGTACTATTCTGGATCTTCTTCTGTCTCTGGACGGAGGCGTTCCTTCAGGCCATCAAGAACTGCGTTGACAAATTGATATCCATGTTCCGCACCAAATGTTTTTGACAGTTCAACAGCTTCGTAAATAACCACTTTGAAAGGAATATCATGTTGGTATTCAAGCTCATAAGCACCAATGCGAAGAATAGCCTTCTCAACCGGATCAACACTCTCTATCTCACGGTCAAGGTAGTCGGAAAGATTGGCATCGAGCTCCTGATGGTAGAGCGGGATGTTTTCAATCAGTGTTCTGAAATAGGCAAAATCGGTATCAGAAAGATCGTGCTCTGCAATGAAGTGATCTTCAATCTTATGGGGGTCCTGTTCAGTCAGATCCCACTGATAGAGTGCCTGAACTGCGCATCGACGAGCAAGATAGCGACTATGTCGACTGGCACGTTTCATTGTTGTCCAGTCTCACCATCATAATCAGTTTGATGGAAATGTTTTTATAAGATTGATCATCTCAAGCGCTGCAAGCGCTGCATCGACCCCTTTGTTTCCTGCTTTTGTGCCCGCACGCTCAATCGCCTGTTCAATCGTATCTGTTGTCAATAGCCCAAATCCAATTGGCAGACTATGTTGCATCATTACCTGATGAACCCCTTTTGAACACTCTCCGGCAACATAGTCGAAGTGAGGCGTTGCGCCACGAATCACGCAACCGAGAACGATAACGGCATCATAGCGCTCACTTTCTGCCATCACCTTTACGGCCAATGGCAGTTCATACGCTCCAGGAACCCGAACCACTTCAAGATTCTCGCTGGCGGCACCATGGCGTTTTAAGGTATCTGTTGCACCTTCAAGCAGACGTTCAGTAATAAAATTATTAAACCGGGTCGTGACCAGACCGAACCGTGCGGTACCTGTTTCAAAATTACCTTCGTAGCTCTTCACTTAACTATTACCTGTCTGATTTTTAATCGATAAATAGATTATAGGCGAGTAACACCTCTTATGTTAATGCCTGTTTCAATCAATCCTGTCGACAGCAGAGACGACAAAAGAGGCAATCAATGTAACCCATTGATTTTGTAAACAACTGAAAATCGGGTATTGCGATATTCCACTAAAGGAAGGAGAGAATGATCTGATCCTGATCACCGACTCTCGATCGATGCCACCCTCTGTCCTTCGAGCAGGCCAGATCAATCCTCCCGAAAATTTTGGAAATCCAGGTGTTCTAACTATCGTCAGAAATATAGTCGATCACTTCAAGGTCGAATCCAGAAAGTGCGTGAATCTTTCTTGGGGTGCCGAGAACATGCATCTTGCCAACGTTTAGGTCTTTGAGAATCTGCCCACCCAATCCAACTATCCGCAGGTCACTACCGGTCTCAATAACCAGGGAGTCATCTCCACCCAACTCCTTTAGCTGGGATTGACGAATCCGCTTGACCATCTCATCGTGATCAAAATAGTAGCAAAGGAGCACCAAAACCCCTTTTCCCTCTTCGGCAATCAGTTTCATTGCTGAGTGTACTGTCCAGGAAGTCTCACCGCGTGCTTCACAGAAGGCATCATAGAGTCCATGGACAAGCTGAACACGAACATGAACCTCATCATCGTGATCAAAGTCCCCGAAAGAGAGTGCATAGTGCGTTTCATTGCCAATCACATCCTGATAGGCAATTAAATTAAAATTTCCATATTGGGATGCCATGGTGCTCTCTGCGATCCGAGTAATTGTAGGCTCATGTTGGAGCCGGTATCGGATGAGATCGGCAATAGTCCCAATCTTGATCCCTTGCTTCTCTCCAAAAGTGATCAAGTCGGGAAGTCGGGCCATCGTGCCATCTTCTTTGAGAATTTCACAAATCACACTTGCCGGCTCATACCCTGCCAATCGAGCCAGATCACAACCCGCTTCAGTATGCCCCGCTCTGGCAAGCACCCCTCCCGACTGTGACTTAAGTGGAAAGATGTGCCCGGGCATTACAATATCTGTAGGCCGCGCCTCTGCTGCAACAGCGGATTGAACCGTTTGTGCCCGGTCCGCCGCAGAGATGCCCGTTGTTACCCCTTGTGCTGCCTCAATTGAGACGGTGAAATTTGTTCCATAGCTATGGTCCGTATCGCTCACCATCAGAGGGAGATTGAGCTGTTCGCACCGTTCGCCTGTTAAAGTGAGGCAGATTAATCCACGCCCATGAGTGGCCATATAGTTGATTGCTGCAGAATCAACACACTCGGCCGGAATAATGAAATCACCCTCATTCTCTCGACCTTCGTCATCAACCACTATGACCATTTTACCTTTTGAAAGATCGCTGATGATCTCCTCAATTGGGCTGATTCCAGTTACTTTGTCATTATTTGTCGCCAATTGTATTCAATCCTTAAACCCATATTCTGCAAGTTTTTCCATCGATAAGTTACTCTCCGAATCATTACTCGGTGCAGTAACCAAACGTTCAAGATATCGAGCGATCAGGTCCACCTCAAGATGAACCTTGTCTCCGGCACCTAGAGCCCCCAGGGTCGTAGCAGTCAGCGTATGGGGGACAATATTAATAAAGAAGTCTGTACCCTGACTGTTATCTCTAATGCCATTAACTGTGAGACTGACCCCATCAATGGTGATTGATCCCTTCTCGGCAATATACCGACCGAGTTCAGCTGGAGCGGTAAATGTCATCTTTACTGATCGGGCATCTGGCTGACGTGATCGCAGTGACCCAATACCATCGACATGTCCTGTCACCATATGGCCTCCCAGATGAGTCTCGGGAGTCAGTGCAGCCTCAAGATTAACCTTTGAGCCCGTCTTTAGGTTTCCAATCAGGGTTCTGGACAGGGTCTCTCCTGAAACATCAGCCTTCATGTGCCCGGAACTAAGTTCGATAGCCGTCAGGCAGACGCCATTCACAGCAACACTGTCTCCAAGCTCAATAGCCAGGGTGGCGAGTTCACCCAACTCAATAGTGAGTGATAGATCGCCCTGATGGTGCTCGAGAGCGACCACAGTACCAACAGATTGAATAATGCCTGTAAACATATGACGTCGAAGTATTGCATAGTCGATTCAGGATTGCGCGCCCATCCGGTTTTCCGAGCAATCGCTTTCGATCAGCTGTGTTCTATTCAATCACCGCCCTTTTTTCCTGAAGAGTGCCGACTAAGGAGGCGGGCCACCTCTTTACTGAATTCATCAAGGTCCTGAAATCGTCGATAGACAGAAGCAAACCGAACATAAGCTACCTCATCCAGGTCTCCTAATTCTACCATCACGTATTCACCAATAACGGTAGTGGACACTTCTCTCTCTCCACTGACACGAAGACGATGGAGAATTCGACTTATTGAAGTTTCAATTCTATCCGTGTCTACCGGTCGTTTCTCCAATGCACGAAGAATTCCGCCTCTGAGCTTGGCCTCATTGAACTGCTCACGTCCACCATCCGCCTTGATTACCTGTGGAAGCCTTAATTCTGCACGTTCATAAGTAGTAAATCGTTCATTACAAGCCTGGCAAACACGGCGTCGTCGAACTGATATCCCATCATCACTCAATCGGGTATCGACAACACGGGAATCCTCAAAATGACAAAATGGACAGTGCACAATGTTTCCAACAAATTAAGGGTCTGAATTCACTCCCTCTTTTTCAACCGGCAACATATCTTCCCGTGAGATTCCAAGCATCAGCACCACAGGGCTGGCGATAAAGATAGAGGAGTATGTTCCCACCACAACACCAATGAGCAGTGCTGCCGCAAAGCCATGAATTACCTCGCCTCCCACCAGGAGAAGGGTCAGTACGACCAACAGGGTCGTAAGTGATGTCAACACCGTTCTGCGAAGGGTCTGGTTGATTGAGTTGTTCATGATGTCAGAGGAAGTGCCTTTGCGCATTTTTCTGAAATTTTCCCGGATACGGTCAAAGACGACAATGGTGTCATTGAGTGAGTAGCCGATGACTGCCAGCACAGCTGCCAGAACAGGAAGCGAAAACTCAAGCTGTAAAAGTGAAAAGATCCCAAGAGTAATCAACACATCATGAACTAGGGCCGCCACCGAACCCAGTGCAAAGCGCCACTCAAAACGCCAGGCCACGTAGATCAGTATCCCGATGAGGGCATAGATCATCGCCAGCCCCCCCTTCTCCGTGAGCTCTTCACCTACCTGGGGTCCGACAAATTCAACTCTTCGCATCTGTACCTGGCAATCATCGGCTTCAGACTGGCCTGATCTTAGACACTGCTGGACTCCCCTCTGAAGGCCCTCAACAACCGTTTCATCAAAAGGCTTGCGCAGGGCCCCGGTCACTGCTGAACTCATTTCTGCCGCATTGATCTCCTCTCTTGCCGGAAGACGCACCATCACATCACGAGAAGTCCCAAAATACTGGACTACCGCATCATCAAATCCTGCACTCTCCAATTGCTCGCGAACATCCGCTATTTTGACTGGCTCACTGTATCCAACCTCAACCAGAGTACCTCCGGTGAAGTCAATTCCAAGAGATAGACCCAGGGAGGAGAGTGACCCGATGCTGACCACAAACAGCAGGCCCGACAGCACCATTGCAGGTCGCCGGCGGCCCAGGAAATCGATATGAGTATCTTTCTTTAGAAAATCCATGCCCTGGCCTTTAAATCATCAGTTTACTGACCTGGCGCCTGCCATAGATCAGGTTTATTAGACCACGCGTTCCCATTATCGCTGTAAACATCGAGGTCATGATTCCGATGGAGAGAGTAACGGCAAACCCTTTTATTGGACCTGTGCCAAAATTAAACAAGACGATTGCTGCGATCAATGTGGTGATATTGGCATCAACAATAGTTGACAGTGCCCGATCATAACCAACATGAATACTCGCCTGAGGTGAATTGCCGGTTCGTAACTCTTCACGAATACGTTCAAAAATCAGGACATTGGCATCCACTGCCATTCCCACTGTCAACACAATGCCTGCGACACCCGGGAGCGTCAGTGTTGCACCTGAGAGCGACAGGATGGCAACCATCAGGACCAAATTCATCGCCAGAGCAACATTGGCAACCAGGCCGAAGACCCGGTAGTACGCCGCCATGAAGATCAGCACAAGAACAAAGCCAATCACCACCGACCTGACCCCCTGATTAATGTTCTCCCTGCCAAGGCTTGGCCCGACTGTCCGTTCTTCAACAATATCGACAGGGGCGGCCAGCGCTCCAGCCCTAAGCATTAATGAGAGATCCCGGGCCTCTTCAACACTGTCCAGACCCTCTATCTGGAAGCGCTTGCCCAACTGATCCCTAATAACCGGCGCTGTAATAATCTCTTCAATACGCTGCTTTACTCTGACACTGTTGCCGTCTTCATCAACCACAACTTGTCCCGATTCATCTGTCTTGATGCTGGAGCGCAATTCAAGATAGACAACAGCCATCCGTTTTCCGATATTGTCACCGGTAATCCTCTGATTGATCGCCGCTCCTCTTGCATCCAGAGTGATGCTGACGATGGGCCCTCCTGTACGGGTATCAAGACTTGCTGCAGCATCAACGATATTGTCGCCGGTATAGATCACTCGCTTCTTCAGGAGCAAGGACCGTCCATCACGATCCCTGAACAACTTGGACCCCGGAGGAACACTTCCTGCCAAAGCCACCTGAACATCGTGCTCTTCATCGACCATTCTCATTTCCAGGGTTGCGGTACGGCCCAGAATCCGTTTTGCCCGCGCCGTATCCTGAACACCCGGCAGCTGGATGACGATTCGTCTATCCCCCTGGCGCTGAACAACGGGTTCAGCGACACCAAGTTCATCAACACGGTTTCTAAGGGCGGTCATATTCTGCTCTAGTGAGAAGGTTGCCAGCTCTTTTCGCGTCTCTTCACGCAAAACTCCGATCAGGTAGAGCTCTCCACTTCGCTCCTCTTCAGTAATCAATAATCCGGGAAGTTCTCGGCCTATCACCGACAGGGCCTTCTCTTGGTCACTGGGCTGTCGCAAACGAAGCTCAATCTTCCCACTATCATCCCGGTAAACAGATCGGTAGCGAATCTTGGCCTCTCGAAGGGTCGAACGAAGGTCAGCGACATATCGCTCTTCAGCCCTTGTATAGGCACTCTCCATATCCACTTCGAGAAGGAAGTGAACCCCACCTCGCAGGTCAAGACCGAGATACATCGGGACACCGCCAAGCCCTGATAACCAATCGGGGGTCGAAGGCAGGAGCGTTAGCGCTACAGTAAATTGTTGGCCAAGTGCCCGTTGCAAAAGATCGCGTGCCTTGAGTTGCTCTTCTGTAGAGTGGAATCGGAGCTTAACCCCGTGCTCATCTGCAACACCGGAGATAACGGGTATCTTTGCCTCCTCCATCGCCACCTGAGCTGTTGCCAGGATGGTTTCATCCGCTTTCTGCCCTCGAGTACCACGAACCTGAATTCCAGGATCATCGCCATAAATATTGGGCAGTGCATAGAGCAAGCCTGGAATAACCACTGCAATGATGATGAGCCACTTCCAAAGAGGGTATCGATTAAGGACAGCCATAATTTAATAAACCTTTTTTCAGGCTGATTTAATCGTACCTTTTGGTACGAGCTTGGAAACCGCTCCACGTTCCACCTTGATGTCCACATTCTCTGCGACTTCAAGGGTGATAAAGTTATCACTGACGGCTCCAATCCTACCCAGTGCCCCACCCGTCGTGATCACTTCATCCCCCTTCTTCAATCCTTGAGTCATCTCTTTATGTTCTTTCGCTCGCTTCTGTTGAGGACGAATGAGCATAAAATAGAAGACCACAACAATCAGTAACAGTGGCAGAAAACCGACCAGATCAATACCTCCAGCGGCTTGTCCCCCGGCCTGAGCCCAGGCATCAGAAATTAAAAAATTCATCTTATTCCTACCGTGTCTATAGTGTATGTATGATTTATTGTCCGATCACAGAACGAACCGGCGCGATTATGCCACACAGGAGCGCTGTGAATAAGTCATCAAACCCTCTGTTGCATAAAAAACAGGGAGATTTTACTCGATTATCTCCATTTGATGACATTTCTTGGCCCATTTCACTCACCCTTCCTCGCCCGGTCCCTATTCTGGAAAGGTGATTTTGAACCGATCGAGATAATCTATGGCAAAAGCAGCAAAATCACCTGATTCCAGTGATTTTCTGATCTCAGCCATTAGCGATTGGTAGTGACAGAGGTTGTGGATCGTAGCCAATCTTGCCCCGAGAATCTCATTGGTCTGCTGGAGATGCCGGAGATAACTGCGACTGTAGTGCTGGCAGGTGTAGCAGTTACACCGTGGATCGAGTGGAGCCCTGTCATGGGCATAAACGGAATTCCTGATCTTTATTACACCCTGTGAGGTGAAGAGCCATCCATTACGTGCATTTCGAGTGGGCATCACACAATCAAACATATCAATGCCGCAGGCAACCGCGTAGACAATATCCTCAGGACGTCCCACACCCATCAGGTAACGCGGAGCACTCTCCGGCAACTGATGGGCAATCCCCCTGAGCATCCGATACATATGGTGTTTGGGTTCACCCACTGAAAGCCCCCCCAGGGCATATCCATCAAAGCCAATATCGGTTAGCTCGCGCAGTGACTGACGTCGCAGGGCGGTGTGCATTCCCCCCTGTACAATCCCAAACAGAGCCGAAGGATGGCTTCCGTGTGCCGCCTTGCACCGCTCTGCCCAGTGAAGGGAGCGTTCCATCGAAGACTGAACCGCTTTTTTTTCTGCCGGATACGGGGTGCACTCATCAAACTGCATAATGATGTCGGCACCCAGTGCCTGCTGTACTGTCATCGACTCTTCCGGGCCGAGGAAAATTTTGGCGCCATCTACAGGTGAACGAAACGTGACCCCCTTGTCAGAAATTTTTCTCTGTTCTGCCAGACTCCAGACCTGGAATCCTCCTGAATCGGTAAGGATCGGACCCTCCCAGTGCATGAAGTCATGCAGCCCTCCATGCTCACCAATAACCTCCACTCCCGGGCGAAGCATCAGGTGAAAGGTGTTACCGAGTATGATCTCAGCCCCAACCTGCCGCAGTTCCTCCGGAGTCATCGCCTTGACAGTGCCATAGGTCCCAACCGGCATAAATGCAGGAGTATTGACAACGCCTCGTTCAAAGAGCAGGCGACCTCGTCGTGCAGCACCCTCTCTGTTTTTAATATAATACTTCATTAATAACCTATTACTTATTGTTTTCTTTCAATATACATCGCGTCACCATAACTGTAAAAGCGAAATTTATTGTCCACCGCATGGCGATAGGCCTCAAGCACTCTCTGTCGCCCCGCGAAGGCTGAGATCATCATCAGCAGCGTTGTTCGTGGAAGATGGAAATTGGTGATCAGGGCATCAACGACGGAAAAGGCAAAACCCGGGAAGATAAAGATCTCACTCTCACCCTGAAATGGAGAGAGGCCTCCCCCCTGGGACGCGGTTTCGAGTGCCCGCACTGTAGTGGTCCCCACCGCGATCACCCGTCCGCCCCGCTCCCGGGTTGTTCTTACCTCATCACATAAAGAGGCCTCGACCTCCATCCACTCCGAGTGCATCCGATGATCGGCAACCTCCTCGTTCCGAACCGGCAAAAAGGTACCGGCACCCACATGGAGAGTTATACGGCCAATATTAATCCCCCGATCCTCTAACTGATTAAGCAGCGCTTGATCAAAATGCAACCCTGCTGTCGGTGCAGCAACAGCTCCCGGATGGCTGGCATAAACTGTCTGGTAGCGCTCTGTGTCTTGGTCATCTGCTTCTCTGTGAATATAGGGCGGCAGTGGAACGGCGCCATGGTTGACAAGGACCTCCATCGGGGAGTGTTGACTGAATCGGAGTTGATAGAAATCCCCTTCACGTTCTATCACATGAGCAGACTCACCACCGGGAAAAATCAGCTCGCCGCCCACTTTTGGTGTTTTGCTTGCCCGCATCTGAACCTTCAACTCTCTATCGCCAAGAACTCGCTCAACCAGCACCTCGACGCGGCCCCCTGTTGGCTTGCGGGCCACGAGCCTGGCAGGCAGTACCTTGGTGTCATTGACTACCAACAGATCACCTCGGCGCAAAAAATCTCCGATTGAAAAAAAACGCCTCTCCTCAAGAGCGCCACTTGAAGTCAGCGCCAACAGACGACTCTCGCTCCTCGACGTGGCCGGATACTGAGCAATCAATTCGGGAGGGAGATCATAGTCAAAATCAGAGAGCTTCATCCTTCTTCCTGTAGATTGATTTTACTGGGTCCCGCTCTGGATCGGGTGATTTCGGCGGGCAAGATTACCAGATAACCCACCAGGGGTGAGACTGCTTTTGCCGAACCTGTGGGACGAGGCTATACTCCAACCCCCTTGCCGGGGTGGCGGAACTGGCAGACGCAGCGGATTCAAAATCCGCCGGTGAATAA
>DIIC01000032.1 GCA_002420425.1 Proteobacteria bacterium UBA5680
TACTGGCTTGGCCAGTTGCAGCTACTTTAGCCAATGCCCGGTGTGAAAGATGTGCGCGCTATCTCCTTGACAGGCTTAAAAGGGGAGAACGTGTGATGGGGGTCACTTAAAACACCCTGAATAAGTGAGTCTTGCAGCTGAAGACAGGCAGGCCATCGTACCCGCGGTCGTTGCAGTAGATGTGTGCAGTCGATAAACCGTCTAATATCTGATACTCGACCTGGTGATGAATGAGGAATAATATTGTGGGATGAAATATCTCATGAGTTATTTTCTAGCTGTTTTACTGCTGATAGCCGCTTCTGCCAGCTGGGCGGGATGTCCTGAAGGAACCAAGGACAATAACAAAGGCGAGTGCGTGCCGGTTCAGGAGCCTGTAAACGGCGAGCAACTACCGATACAACCAAGCGGCCAAATGATGCCACCGATCGATGGTTCGGCTCCATTAGGAGGTCACGCACCAGGCCTCTCACCACAAGGCCCACCTGTTGAAGGCAAGAAATATCTAGCGGACGGATGGGAAGACCACGGCATTATATTGAAAGCCAAAGACGTTGGCCTGAACTCGCAAGGTGCGGGTTGGGGAGATGCATCCGCGATCATTTTGCCCGATGGCAGGATTCGACTGTATGTGCTGGCGGGACAGCAATACGGTATTCGCAGTCTGATCTCTGGCGATGGACTGCAATTTGAGCTGGAAAAAGGAATCAGAATACCCCAGCCTGTCAGTCATCCAGAGATCGCCAGAAATCCGGCGGGTGGCTACCGCCTTTTCTACGGCAGCGATGACCAATCGAAGAGCGCAATCAGCCACGATGGGCTTAACTTCACAGTTGAACCAGGCAGTCGTTTTTCAGCAAGTGTGATTGGCACTTCGACGATCTCGCCGATCTCATACTACGACACGAAGCTGGGGTATTTTCGAGGATATGTATCTGATTTACCGGGTCCACCGGGAACCGGTTCTGGCCCGGGGGTGCACGGGGTATATAGTCTCCGGTCCGAAGATCTGGTCCACTGGCAGTTGGAGGGGCTTGTCATTGGCGGCAGAGGAGAAGAAGGGGCAAATCCGGAGCCAATCAATCGGGAGTCCGAGGCCTCACTGTCGATGTCGGCAGAGGCTCCAAGTGTATATGATCACGGCGATGGTACCGCTGACATCTATTTCTGCTTCAACATGCTTTCCCCTCATCTGGGAGGGCCAACAGGAGTATTCAAGACGACTGTTGATGGCGAGCGTTATTCCAAACCTGAATTAATAGTCAGTGGTTGCGATCCCAATGTAATCCGACTCAGGAATGGAACTTTTGTGATGTATTACGGAGATTATGATCCAAAGGAAGGCGGGTATATTCTTGCCATCACCAGGTAAGGGGTGAATGGGTCTTGGGTTGGAGCCCGGTTTCGGGCGGATACCCAGATTAGGAGTGGGGATTTGCTTTCAGCGAGGTCTCTGCGGTTTGACCAATTTTCACATCACAGCTACTGGGTTTTAAAGAGAATTCTCCTGAGTGGTTTGGTGCCAGTGAAGCCATATAGAATGGACACGGCCCCGGAATATATGGAAACTACTGCCAGAGGGACAGCGTACTGGGTAACTACGCCCTCTACAAAATAAAAAATCAACTATAACCGATGAAGGAGAATAGAGTATGAAACGTCGTGATTTTCTAAAAACAGCGGGTGCTGGCAGTGCGGTTGTTGCCGGCACTCTGGCAGCGCCGGCCATCTCCCAAGGACGCGAAAAAATGACCATGGTGACAGCGTGGGGTCGTGGGCTCGCCGGGGTCTGGGATGCGTGCCAAATCGGTAAATGAGATGTCTCAGGGCACGCTGGAAATAGATATCAAAGCCCAGGGTGAACTTGTATCCGGGTTGCCCGCAGTGTTTGACGCCGTGGTATCCGGCCAGGCCGATATGTATCATGCTGCTGACTACTACTACGTTGGCCAGCACCCGGCCTTTGGCTTTTTCACCGCAGTGCCTTTCGGCATGAACGTTGTTGAACTGAATACCTGGTATTACCATCAGGGTGGACATGAACTGCACCTTGAGTTGGGTGAAGAGTTCGGTCTGGTCTCTTTTCTTGCAGGCAACACCGGCGCCCAGGGAGGGGGTTGGTTCAATAAGAAGATCAACAGCCCAGAAGATTTCCAGGGCCTCAAATTCCGTATGCCAGGCCTTGGTGGTGCGGCGCTGGGCAAGCTGGGTGCTTCGGTGCAGGCGATCCCCGGGTCTGAGGTTTACCAGGCGCTGGCATCGGGCACCATTGATGGCACCGAATGGATCGGCCCATGGGCTGACGAGAAGGCCGGCTTCTACGAGATCACCAAGTTGTACTATTCCAGTGGATTCCACGAGCCCGGCTCAGGTCTTGCACTGGGAATCAATGCCGATCGGTGGAACAGCCTCAAGCCCGAGCATCAGAAAATCATCGAGGTCGCGGCTGGCGAGGCAAACCTTTGGAACCACGGCCAGTACCTTGCCAATAACGGCGAGGCGCTGAAACGGCTTGTCGATAAAGGTGTTGAGATTCTGGAATTCAATGATGCGGTCTGGAACGCCTTTGGGGAAGCCAGTAATGCCATAATGGAAGAGCATATGGACGATCCGATGTTTAAGAAAACCTTCGAATCAGTTCGTGCTGGCATCAAGAGTACGTCCGCGTGGTGGAGCGTGGCCGAAGGGGCATACACTTCACAGCGGAATCGCATTCTGGGATAACTCATCAACTGTTCCCAAAGGCAGGAGGGCCGGGCCTTCGGGTTCGGCCTTTTCTGCTTCCGGAATAGCCTTTTCCGGTAAGTCCAGAGAGGAGAGTACCCTTTGCTCTCGATTGGTAACATCTTCAATGCCGTGTTGACGGGCTATCTTGACCTGTTATGGCTGCCAGTGCGTATTTACCAGTGGCTGCTGTTACCGACCCTAAAAGAGAAGATGAATGTCCTGCTTCTCGCCGGTAATTCCGCTGAATTTCTATGCATGCTGTTCGCGCTGCTCAGCCTCGTTGTGATCGCTGGCTTGATCTGGCCGGCCATCCTTGAAAAGACCGTGCGCAGGTTGGAGGGCTTCAACGGACGGATCGGCCAGGTCGCGTGCTGGTTTGCGCTGATCATGGCGCTACAGCAGGTAATGATCATCGTCGTGGGCCAGATTTTCCGAGGTAACGAGATCGTTTTGGCGCCGTTTGGGATCAAATTTGCAAGCCCACAGCTGCAGTGGCTGTCGGGCCAATTGAAACTTTATAACGCGATCCTCATTGCTGTGGCCTCGGCCTATACCTTTATTGAAGGCGGGCATGTCCGGGTTGACCTCATATACACGCGTCTTTCTGATCGGGCGAAAAAGATCTCCGACCTGGTGTGCACCCTCATTTTTTTCCTCCCTTCGTCGATCTTGCTCTGGTGGTTTGCCTGGCCATTGGCAACCAACTCGATGTTTTCCCAGCGGCCGCTAAACATCTGGTCGACCAAGGCGAGTTGGCGAGCTTTTAAGTGGGAGTCATCCGGAACTGCTGAGTTCAGTTGGGTCTGGACCTTTAAGTTTCTTATCCTAGTTTTTGCCGGTCTCATGTTTATCCAGGCCTGCACATTCCTGTTGCGTAATTTGATGGCTCTGCGGCTTGATCCTTCGATCGAAAGCCACCCGCGGTTTGATCCACCCCCGGACAGTTCCACCCACCCTGAACCGGGAGAGGCGGACCTCCCCGGTCGCCAGCCGACCACCCACGGGGGCGCCTGAGGGCGGCTTGGTCTATGTTTCTGGGTCTTGACGGGGTTGAACTTTCGCTGATTATCGTTTTCGGCTGTCTGTTTGCCGGTATTCTCTCCGGCTTCCCGGTCGCATTCGCTATTTCCGGTGCGGCAATAGTGGGTTTTAGCATTGTTGCTATCCTCAGCGAAAATGGCCTGCTCTACGTTATCGAGGAGTACAACGGAGTAAACGAGCAGGTACCTGTCCTGGCGCAAGGTTGGCGCAAGGCGCTGCTGGGGACCTTGTCCGCCTGGTCACAGGGTGTTTTTGCGCGCGCGTTCGGCGGCAATATCGACACCCTGCTGGCAGTTCCGCTTTTTGTGTTGATGGGGATCACACTGGAGCGCTCCCGCATCGCCGAAGACCTGCTACTGACGATGGCATCGGTTTTCGGGGCATTGCCCGGGGGACTTGCTATTTCGGTGGTGCTTGTCGGTACCTTGCTGGCCGCATCGACCGGGATCGTCGGTGCAACCGTTGTCACCATGGGCTTAATTGCATTGCCGACCATGTTGCGTCATGGTTATTCCAAAGAACTCTCGACCGGGGTGATAGCCACCTCCGGGACATTAGGCCAGATCATTCCGCCCTCCATCGTGCTGGTACTGCTGGGGTCGATCGTAGGTGATATGTACGCGATCGGCCAGGAATCAAGAGCAAAAGAACTGGGCATCACGGTTATGGAGATGCTTGGTGAGGCGGCGGTGGTATCCACCGGAACCCTGTTCAAGGCAGCATTTGTGCCGGGCTTGGTCCTGGCGTTGCTTTATGCCGTCTATGCGTTTGGTTATGCTCTGCTGAGGCCTTCCAGTGCACCACCGGTTTCCAGCCTGAATAAAAAGGATTACAAGCTGCGTGATCACTACAAGGGGAATCTGTATCTGGTTTTCGGGGCCATCATGGGCCCGCCGATTCTGCTGGTCTTGTCGTGGGTATTGCTTGTACAAGCGGGGATTGTCGGCTCGCAGTTCGTCACCGAGGGTGGGTCAGCCCCACCCATAGCGCATGGCACAATGGTGCTGTGCGTACTCATTGGCCTGCTCCACTTTCTGGTGTTGACTGTGCGCCCACACTTTCCACCTCGGCCGGTGCTGATCGGCCTGGGCGGCTTGTTGCTGATGGTCGCGGTTGATTGGCTCGTTGTTAGTCCAGAGCATTCTCCCGGAATGCGTTTCCTCTATTTTGCGTTGCCCGCCGGGGTTGTCATTTATGCCCTGGGCCATGTGTTCAGGCGGTTGATGGAGATCGATTCGCTACGGGTAATCTCTCCCCCGGTCATACTGATTGTTGCCGTCCTGGGATCAATTCTCGGCGGGGTCACAAACCCGACAGCGGCCGCAGGACTCGGTGCTACCGGTGCGATCATGCTCGCAGCCACCCGCAAACTGAAAGAAGAGCAAGGCGGCAGCCGCATCCTGCTTTGGGCCTCTCTGGGCATCGTTATCATGCTCCTGTTGAGGGGTAACTTTGACCTGCGAATGACCATGCAGGACATCTCCTTTGAGAATGGGTTGGCCATCTTTCTTGGCCTTGTTGCCTTCCACATCGCATTTTTTGGGTTGCTCTATGCCTGCTGGGTGCTCATGCGCGATGGTGTTATGCGACAGGTGGTGCAGGAGACCACCAAAGTGACATCAATGGTCTTTGTTATCCTGATCGGCAGTCTCTTCCTGAGTCTGGTAGTGCGCAGTTTCGGTGGAGAGCATTACATCCAGGAATTTCTGCGGTCTTTTGAAGATCCCAGGATGCTTCTCATCGCAGTAATGGCGGTGTTGTTCCTGCTTGGTTTCGTGCTGGACTTCATCGAAATTATTTTCATCGTCATCCCTATTGTCGGTCCGGTCATCTATGCTGCGGATCCCACGCTGATGCCGCCTGAATGGATCACCATTCTGATTGCCGTCAATCTGCAGACCTCGTTTATTACCCCGCCGTTCGGTTTTGCCCTCTTTTATTTGCGTGGAGTTGCCCCTCCGTCAGTAACGACCGGCGACCTTTACCGTGGGGTCGCACCTTTTGTCGTCATTCAGGTGGTCGGCCTGGTTATTCTCTGGTATTTCCCAGTGATCACGACGTGGCTGCCGGACTTAATTCCCGAGTACTGAGCGCCCCGGAATTGACGGTGTCGTCAGCAATATTTTATGGGTCGGTGAATTTAAATTTTCAAACAGATTGCTGAGATACAGCCCGTCCAATTGACCTGTTCGTAGCACCCGTGTTCGGGGTCGGGTGGATCTCTGGCCGATAAGCCGGCGAAACAGTACAGCTAAAAATAAACCGGTTTAACCTCGGCCTTCTCTTCCCCCCGGGATCCCTGGGCAATATCAACCGCAGCCTTTCGCGCGGCCCGGGTCATGTCATTGATCCCGATCCCGTCCCAGCCAAAACCACAGATGTGCAGCCCCGCCTGCTCTTCAAGTTTTCGGCGATAGGCCAGAACCGCCGGGTGATCCATTTCCAACTGGGGGATGCCACCCTCCGGTCGCAGAACCCGGGCCAATAAGGGTTCCTGTGGAAGGTCAAGGAGTTCGGCCAGGTCCTGGCGGACCCTTGTAATGATTTCGGCATCATCCAGCTCCAGCCTTTCCGGATGGCGCCGCCCCCCCACCAAGGCCTCGATCAGGACACCGCCTGCCGGGGCCCGGGCCGGGAACATCCGGGAAGAGAACATGGCGCCAAGGGTGAAGCGCTGTTCACATTCCGGCGCCAGATAACCAAAGCCAGGGGGAATCACCCCCTCATCGGAGAATCCCAGGACCACATTATAGATCCGGGAGACCGGAACCCGCTCCACCGGCGGCGGAGCCAGGGCGGCCAGAAGCCCCAGGCTCCCGTTGACCGGCAGGGCCATGACCAGTTCCCGGGCCGAGAAAAGGTCCTCTCGGGTAGCAAGCTGCCAGCACTCAGCCGTTCGCTCCAGTTTCTCTACCGGCGTTTGCAGTCGAATATCCAGGTCTCTGGCCAGGACCGTCACCACTCTTTCCAGGCCCTGGGAAAAATTAATCATGGCCGGCAGGCCTTTTTTCGGGTCGTTCTTCTGCTGCCGGGCCCGGCTCAGCACCCCTTTAAGGACTGAGCCATATTGGTGTTCCAGCTGCCGGAGCCCCGGCATCACTGCATCAATACTCAGGCGGTTGAAATCGCCGGAAAAACTGCCGCTAATCGCCGCATCAACCAAGGGCAGAACCCTTTTTCCAAAACGACGGCCGGCCCATTGGCCAATGGTCTGATCCTCGGCCAGGGGCCTGATCCAGAGATCGGCCAGAATGCGAAATTTGGCGGCCGGAGAAAGAAGAGGGGTGGTAAGCGCCCTCAGGGGCTTTTGCGGAATCTGAACCAGCTTTCCCCCATGACAGAGGTAACGATGAAAATCAGCCAGAGGGGCCTTCTTGACCTCGGCCTCAAGCCCGGTGTCTTGGAGAAGTTCCTGACTGGCCGGGGCGTTATCAAGAAAACCATGGGGCCCCCATTCCGCCAGAAAGCCCTGTTCCCGATGGGAGCGTATCGCCCCACCCACCCTCTGGCTCTTTTCCAGGAGGACAACGTTCAGCCCGGGGGCCATTTTCCTGAGAAAATGGGCGGCACTTAAACCGGAAACCCCGGCTCCAACAATGAGGACATCTGTATTTTCCATAAACCTGTGAGTGGTAATTTGCTTGCAGTGAGAGTTGCTTTCCGCAGGCCTGGATCAGGGGTTTGAATCCCTTCTGGCGCGCTGCTACATGAAGTCTATATAGCGCGCCGACGGTACGGCAGATCAACGACTTTAGTCAAGTTGTTGGTTCAACAAATCTCCTTCTCTCCACACTCTCAATTAGTTGTTGATTGCCAGTTCACTGCGGCAGTTTGTGGCATATGAGACGCTCATCACATACAGGAGTATGCTTATTGGCTCAGGTTTCTTCTGGTTATTTACATCCTGCCCCCCTAGTATCTATGTAAGCGCTTACAATACTGTTTGATGCTCGATCAACGATAACGATTATTGATGAAGAGATAATGAGAAATGGCCATTGAATATATAAAAAGAGCAGGAAAAACCTCATCCACAGAGGAAGATAATACCCGTGATGTCGTCACCGAGATGCTGCGTGAGATTGAGGCGGGTGGTGAAGAAAAGGCCCTGGAGTACGCCAAGCAACTGGATGGCTGGACTCAGGGAAGTCCGGTTGTGACCCGCGATGAGATTGATAGTGCCAAAGAGAAGATTCCACAGCAGTTACAAGACGACATTCAGTTTGCCTACGATCGTGTCAGTAGCTTTGCCAAACATCAGCGCGACAGCATGAGCGAGTTCGAGGTAGAGCTGAGCCCCGGCCTGTTTGCCGGCCAAAAGCTGATACCGATTGCAACTGCGGGCTGTTATGTCCCAGGTGGCCGTTATGCACACATTGCCTCTGCCATTATGAGTGTGGCCACAGCCAAAGTGGCCGGTGTCGAAAACGTAATTGCCAGTTCAGTTCCTCATGGGGAAGAGGGGGTTCACCCGGCCATTCTCTATGCCATGGACCTGTGCGGTGCAGACACTATCCTTGCAATGGGGGGCGTGCAGGGTATTGCCGCGATGGCGTATGGACTGTTCACGGGCAAGTCTGCTGATATTCTGGTTGGCCCGGGCAATCGTTTTGTAGCTGAGGCCAAACGCCTACTGTTTGGCCGCGTGGGAATCGACCTGTTCGCCGGCCCAACCGAAATTGCGATCATTGCGGATAAAACGGCGGATCCTGAAATTGTGGCCTGCGACCTGGTCGGTCAGGCCGAACATGGAATCGATTCCCCGGTCTGGCTGTTCACCGATAGTCGTGATCTCGCCGATGCGGTGATTGCCAGGGTTCCAGGATACATCGATGCCCTTCCCGAGATTCAGCGCAAGGCCGCAACGGCATCCTGGAGAGACTATGGTGAAGTGGTGTTGTGTGATACCCGTGAGGAAATAGCCGCCATCAGTGATCAGTACGCCGGAGAGCATCTGGAGGTGCAGGCTGAAGACCTCGATTGGTGGCTGGGCCGGCTGAAAAACTACGGCTCTTTGTTTGTCGGTGAAGAGGCTACCGTAGCCTTTGGTGACAAGTGCTCAGGCACCAATCACATATTGCCTACCAAGGGTGCGGGTCGTTATACCGGCGGTTTGAGTGCCTCCAAATTCATCAAGGTCGTGACCTATCAGCGCCAGAGCATGGCGGCTACCCGTGAAGTAGCGGCGGCGGCGGCACGTCTCTCCCGTCAAGAGGGGATGGAGGGCCATGCCCGCACCGGTGATGACCGTTTGGCTAAATATTTCCCAAATGAGACATTCAATCTGGGCTATTAATCGGTGGATGGTGATGGATGCTAATATCCAACACCCTCCTTTCAATGTTCAATTACCAGGCTTTCGAATTCTGGGGCTGTATTGATGCATGAGACCACAAGACAGATGTTTGATCTGACCGGAAGCGTTGCGCTGTGTACCGGCGGTTCATCCGGGATTGGACGCCGTATGGCCTGGGCACTGTCACAGGGCGGTGCAGATGTGGTCCTGGTTGGTCGGGATGAAGAGGGATTGGCTGATGCCCCGCACAGATCAATTCCGCTGGTGGTCGCTCGGCCACCCTTGTAGCAGACCTGCTCGACCGTTCAAATTTGGGCAATCTGGTAGATCAGGCCACTGCCATTTTTGGTGCTCCGGATATCCTGACCAATGCTGCGGGGGTCAATCTGCGCCAGCCTTATGATCAGATTACCGATGAGACCTGGGATCTCACCCTCAACATCAATTTGTCGACCCCCTTCTTTCTTGCCCGGCACTGCGTGCCAGGGATGAAAGAGAAGGGTGGTGGTCATATCATCAATGTCGCCTCACTCCAGTCCTTCCGGGCTTTTGCCAACAGCTTCCCCTATGGTGTATCCAAGGGCGGCATCGCCCAACTGACTCGGGCGATGGCTGAGTGCTGGTCGGCTGACGGGGTGATGGCCAATGCCATTGCACCGGGATTCTTCCCAACTGCAATGACCAAAAAGGTTTATGACAATCCAGACCTGCTCAAACACAATGCTGAGATGACCGCAATCGGTCGCAACGGTGAGTTGGAAGATCTGGATGGTGTCACAGTATTTCTTGCCTCGGCGGCTTCCAATTACATCACCGGACAGGTAATCCCTGTCGATGGTGGTTTTACTGCAAAGTAGAGAGCAAGATGAAAGCAATGGGATATACCGGCAACGCCCACCGAGCGAAGGGGTTAGCGCTTTTGCCGACCTGTCCAAGGGGCAGACATCGGCTGCGAAGATTATACTAACCCCCTATTATTGATTAACCCACCATATGAATTTGGAGAGACAGATGATTCATTTTGTTGTGCATGATGAAAACGACTCAGTAGGGGTCGTGGTAGTAGAAGGAGTAAAGGCAGGTGATGAGATGACCGGCTGGATTATGGATCAGGATAAGGAGGTTGCTTTCAAGGCGGCCAGCGACATTCCGATCGGACACAAGCTGGCAATTTGTCCATTGGCTGAAGGTGACACTGTTATCAAGTACGGGGTGGATATTGGCCGTGTAGTGGCAGACATCGGAACGGGAGAGCATGCCCATGTCCACAATATCAAGACCAAGCGCTGGTAAGCAGCCGGTTAACCACATCAAATCTATTTTTTTGGAGTATTCGTTATGTCACTGGATCTAAACAACGCAACCTTCCGGGGCTACCGGCGCGAAAACGGCCGCATGGGTGTCCGTAACCACGTCATCATTCTGCCGATTGATGATATTTCCAACGCTGCGGCTGAGGCAGTAGGGAACAACATCAAGGGGACAATGGCCCTGCCGCATCCCTACGGCCGCCTGCAGTTTGGTGCCGATCTTGATCTGCATTTCCGCACCCTGATTGGTACCGGGGCCAACCCCAATGTAGCGGCTGTTGTGGTTATCGGGATTGAAGAGGGCTGGACCCAGAAGGTGGTGGAAGGGATTGCCAGGACGGGTAAGCCTGTCACCGGTTTCGGGATTGAGCTCCATGGTGACCACGACACCATAATGCGCGCTTCCAAGGCGGCAAAAGAGTATGTCCACTGGGCCACTGAGCTGCAGCGGCAAGAAGCGCCGGTCAAGGAGCTGTGGGTTTCGACCAAATGTGGAGAGTCAGACACCACCTCCGGGTGTGGTTCCAATCCAACCGTGGGCAACGCTTTTGATAAGCTCTATGAGCAAGGCAATACGCTGCTGTTTGGTGAAACTTCTGAAGTGACGGGAGGGGAGCATCTGATTGCCGAACGTTGTCGCAATGATGAGGTGCGTGACCAGTTCATGTTCATGTTCAATCGTTATCAGGAGATGATCGAGCGACACAAGACCAGTGATCTGTCTGATTCACAGCCGACCAAAGGTAATATTGCGGGGGGGTTGACCACTATTGAAGAGAAGGCCCTCGGCAACATCACCAAGATCGGCAAAAAGTGCGTTGTTGATGGTGTGCTGGATAAGGCCGAAGAGCCAACCGGTCCGGGGCTGTGGTTTATGGATTCTTCATCAGCGGCAGCTGAGATGGTGACGTTGTGCGGGGCAGCCGGGTATGCGGTACACCTGTTTCCCACCGGGCAGGGCAATATCATTGGCAACCCGATTGTTCCTGTCATCAAGATCTGCGCAAACCCAAGAACCATACGGACCATGTCCGAGCATGTCGATGTGGATGTCTCCGGCCTGCTGAGCAGGGAGATGTCACCGGATGAAGCGGGTGATGCCCTGTTGGAGATGACACTCCGTACCGCCAATGGCCGCAATACGGCAGCAGAGGCCCTTGGTCACAACGAGTTTGTCCTTACGAGGCTGTATGAAAGTGCATAGCTGACCGGTTTTCGGGTGTGCCGGCCGGCATCCTCGATGCTCCGCGCTGTCCTCTCTGTGTTACAGATAATTTGCCCCTACGCTTAGGTAGGGGCAAAGAATCGTTTTACCCGTCTGTCCCTGAACGCTTCAGCTCTTCAGTATGGACTGCGGCATGGATGTGATCTAAACATTTCTGGACTAATGCCGTCCAGGCGTTGGCCGCTTCGGCGAGAGCAGGGTACTGCAACTCATCGGGATTATCAGTGAACGACCGGTGTTGGTTGCAGAGGCGCTCAAGCCCATCCAGCAGGGCTGTTTCCGCAGCATAGTGCTCTTTAAGCGCCAGCTGTAGGGCATTAAATTCACTCAAGTGGCGATCATCCTGGATAGCTGCCAGCAGGGAGCGTCCACTTAGTAAGATCTGGCCGTCCACACACTCTGCCGCTTCTGTGTACTTGTTCTTGGCAGCAAATGCCGTACTCAGCTCAGACTCATAACGGGCGTCCAACAGCAGCTTGTCTGCAGGGGCCGCCTGGGTGCCGGCGCATTCGCCAATACCCTGAGCTTCCACCTTGAATACTCTGCTGTCACCATATTCACGCACCAGGAAGAAGAGTTCCATGGGGCCTACTGTACTCAGGCTGCTCAACAGGTTGTCAAAATACTCTTTACCTTCACGCCGTGCCCATTGGCGGAATGACTCATCCTTTTTGCTATCGGCATGATAGCGGTCATGGATAAGCTGTACTGCCATAGGGGTACGCACGGCCGGGATATCCGGACCTTTGATTCCGAGGCTGCCGCCGTTACTACTGCCATCTCCACCTAGGAGCAGGGTATAGCTTGGGACCAGTTTGCCGTGATGGCGACGGCCCTTTCCATAAAGGCCTATGTCAGAGATGTTGGCATTGGCGCAGGCGTTCTGACAGCCATTAATACGTACCGCCAAGTCACTCACACCACCACTCAGGCGCGATGCAATCTCTCGGGATGCCGTGATCCCCATCGGGCAGGTAGAGGTGCCGGGGCAAGAGACAACCCGATCACCGCACTTCGGTGGTTTGAGATCCATCTTCTCAAGTGCGGCGGTAATGTGCGCCAGGCGATCAGCAGGGATATTGAACAGGCAGAGGTTTTGATCAGTGGTGGCCCGCAGCTCGGTCAGGCCCTCATGGGTCATCAGGTCTGCCAGATCACGCAATTGTGCCAGCAAGAGTTTACCGTACGGTACATGGATCGGTAAAACCACTAGGCCCTCCTGGTGCTGCTCCACCGGACCCCGCAGGGCCAAAGCATAGTTGTCAGGCTGTGGCGATGGCTGGCGCCACTCTGCCAAAGGGGCATCCTCTGGGCTGAAGGCACTGGTGGTACGCTCAAATTCTTTATCAAACAGTTTGCCAAACTCTTCGGCACCCTTGTCGGCAACCACAAACTTGATGCGTGAACGCATCCGACGCTTTCGGTCTGAGTACTTGTCATGCAGAGCCAATACAGCCTCAACAGCTGGAATCAATAATGCTTCGGGTACAAAGCGACGCAGCTCGATCGCTTCCATGGGCTTACTGCCCAAGCCACCACCGGCCAGCAGACGAAAGCCTGGCTCGCCGTCTTGTTGTGTGGCGACGATACCCAAATCATGGACCAAGCCATTGGCGCAGTCTGAAGCACAACCGGAGAAGCTGATTTTAAATTTGCGTGGTAGGGCCTGGGTCAGTGGGTGGCGCACAAAATACTGCGAGGTCTTCTCGACGTAGGGGGTGATATCAACGTTCTCACCCGGGCAGGCTCCTGACAGAGCACAGCCAGTGATGTTGCGTACTGTGTTGCCACCGGCTTCACGGGTGGCGATGTTATGAGCTGCCAGGTGATGCTGTAGCTTAGGAGTCTGCTCCAGGGCGACAAAATGGAACTGAATATCCTGACGCGTGGTGAGGTGCACACTGTCGGTGGCTGAGTAATGCTCAGCACCTTCAGCAAAACCGAGCAGTTGGCGGGGCGTCAAACGGCCACCAGGCAGTTTTGCCCTGACCATGCACATTCCGTCTTGACGCTGAGCATAGATGCCGAGATTGAGGCGAATGCCGACAAACCGGTGTGGATCAAGCAACCCCTGCTGCAAAGATTGCAGGTGCTGTTCATACTCATCGAGATCGTTTAAATTGATCAGCGGGTTTAGTCCATCAGTCATGCGAGTAACTCCAATAGGTTAAAAATCAGTACTCAAAAAGCGAATTTGAGACCGGTTAACAGCAGTATTCCAGCAAGCCCTCGCCGCAAAATATGCTCAGGCAGATAGAACCCCAGTTGGCTACCAATAGCGGCTCCGGGAATCGAGCCTAATAACAGGCTGCCAAGTAGTGCGATGTCGACATTGCCGAGCTCAAAATGGCCAAAGCCGGCCAGTGCTGCCAATGGAACAGCATGAGCCAGATCTGTTCCCACCACAGCCACCACCGGCATCCGTGGATAGAGCAGGAATAAAATGACAGCAGTCAGTGCGCCAGCGCCTACCGAAGAGAGCGTTACCAGCACGCCGAGCATCGCACCCAACAGCGTCAGCAGATTGTCACGGTGCTGGTGTATCCAGTGGTTCCTTTCTGGCTCTTTCAGAGAGACCCGTCTCTGAATACGCTCCTTCATTAAGAGCACCAGTGAGGTGATCACCAGCATGGCGCTCAAGGTATAGCTGATAACAGTCTCAAGGATCCCATCAGGTTCAAGGCTATCCAGCAGATAGACTGTAATCAGTGTGGCTGGGATGCTGCCGAGAGCCAGGCGTCCCACCAGATGCCAGCGAACATTACCTTTCCGTCGATGAAACCAGACCCCACAGGCCTTGGTGACAGACGCAAAGCACAGATCGGTACCCACAGCCAGGGTCATGGGGAGACCAAATACCAATATCAGGATGGGCGTCATCAGTGCGCCGCCGCCAACACCCGTCAGGCCAACACACAAGCCGACTAGAAAACCAACAATGGCAAATAGAGGGTCCACAATACAATCAAACTAGGGTGTAACGCTGTTAACGAATGCTGGTTCTGGCGTAATGTCTAACAGTGCCTTCATTGGCTGTTACCAAGGCCAGTAGTGTGCTGCTTTTTGAACGGCTTCGGTATTACCGGAATGCAGACCACACTCTTTGGCAGCGGCATCTTCCCACCACCAGCGACCTTCTCGCTCATGCTGGTTCGGCAGTACGGCGCGGGTGCAGGGCTCGCAGCCGATGCTGGTGAAGCCTTTTACATGCAGCTCGTTATAGGGCACTTCGTTGGTGCGGATGTAATCCCATACCTGTGCACTGCTCCAGTTGGCCAGTGGGTTGAATTTCACCAGCTTGTTGTCAGCAGTTGAGAAGGAAGGGTCATCTTGAAGAACGGGGATGTCGGTACGAGTGCCAACACTCTGGTCACGACGCTGTCCGGTGATCCAACCATCTAGGGTGGCCAGCTTGCGGCGCAGTGGAGCAACCTTACGTACACCACAGCACTCTTTATGGCCATCTTCAAGGAAGCTGTACAAGGATTTTTCTAATACCAGGGCCTCAACCGCGGCAGACTCAGGAAAGACGACCTCCAGTTGAATGCCGTAGTGTTTACGAACCTGATCAAGATAGCGATAGGTCTCAGGATGAAGACGGCCGGTATCCAGAGAGAAGACTTTAACATCAGGGTTGGTCTTAACAGCCATGTCGATGAGCACTACGTCCTCGGCACCGCTGAATGAGATGGCGATGTTATCGATAGTCTTCAGGGCCAGGCTGATGACCTCTTCAGGAGAACGGCCAGCATAATTGGCGGCCAGACGTTCAATGTCTAGGATGGAAATGCTCATCAAGTTGTTCCTCAATATAAAGTGGGTGCCAAATTAGGGTGGCAAGACAGATTTGGAGGGCCACTCTAGAGTGATTTCGAGGACAATTAAAATAATGAATACGCATTTAAGAATAATAATTAGTTATATGGCTTCTTGTTCGGCCCCTGAAAAGGGCAGATCAGAGTCAAATCGTTCGAGGAAGGGGGATGAAACAGGTGCATCCGGACAGCTTGATTCTGGTCCTTGATTATGAATACGGACGCCGCGGCTGTGATTACTATACCGACTGATGCTAACGGGAATTTCAGGGGTTTTACAGGATCAGGATGAATCGGGTGTTTCCGATGATAGCAATCCCTGATCACTCACCAGAGCTTGATGGGTCGAATGAGCGAGCGCTTAGGGTTATCTGAAGCAGCGGTCGACCAGATAGAGGATCGAACGATAGTGGATCTGGGTGTGGCGCGAGAGACCAATCTCGCAGGTACGACTGGTGGAATAGCCCTGTTCACAGCCTGAGGGGAGCTGTTGCTTCAGACGCGAGAGGGAGGCGGCGTTCAGCTCCGGTATGGTAAATCCCTTGTCGCCGGAGAATCCGCAGCAGCCCTCCTCTTCCGGCAGGAACACCTCTTTGGCACAGAGCGAGGCGAGTTGAAGAAAGTCGGGTTTCAGCCCCATTTTGCGGGCACTGCAGGGGATAAAGAGTGTCATCTTGTCGATCTGCTCGATTCGCTCCATACGGGGAACCAGCTCTTTGAGCGCAAAGCCGACCGGTTCCAACAGTGTCATTGGGCGGCTGAAGCCATCAACCATTCTTGCCGTGCAGGGGCTGGTATCACAGAGGATTGGCAGTTTGCCCTGTTCGGAACACTCCCACAGGGTCTCCTCCAGTTGGCGCAGGCGTTGGTCTGCATCCTCAACCGCCCCTTTGCTGTTAAAGGGCATCCCACAGCAGTGAGCGTCGTCACTGGGGAGGGTGATCATGGTGGTTCCCGCCTTTTCAAACAGGGAGACGATCACCTGATTGAGCCCCTGCGGTTGCTCTTGATCGCTACTGGCACTGCCCATCATCTGAGTAACACAGGCGCTGAAGTAGACGGCTTTGGCAGCATGGCTGGTTGACTCATCATTTGGCTTGATTGCACTGGCTCCTCGCGGCATCCAGCGATGCCAGCTTGGTATCCGGTTGCGACTGATTTTAGTGAGCGCACCGCTTACCCACTCCACAGGGGCGGTCCCGGTGAGGCGGGCAACCCAATGGGCGGCCTGAAGGCCAAAACGGGTTGCCCGGGTAAGGGTCTTGAAGTGATCATTGGCCAAGCGGGCGATGCGGTGACCGCGGGCAGGAAACTGCTCGGCACGCTGTTGCAGTACCATCTCTCCGGTGTTAATTCCAACCGGGCAGAGGGTTGCACAGAGCCCATCTGCGGCACAGGTATCCAGAGTCATCCATTTGAAATTATCCGGAAGTGTTGTTTCCTGATTGCCGGTGAGCTGCTGATGTTTCAATTCGCGCTGGATCACGATGCGCTGCCGTGGGGTCAGACTGAGGTTGCGCGACGGGCAGATCGGTTCACAAAAGCCGCACTCAATACAGCGATCGATTAATGGATTGACCGCCGGCATCGGCTTCAGGTTCTTGATGTGGATAGTTGGATCCTCATTAAGGATCACGCCGGGATTGAGCAATTCGGTGGGATCAAACAGCTGCTTGATCTCCTGCATCAGCTGGTAGGCCTCAGGACCCCACTCAAGTTCGACGTAGGGGGCCATATTGCGCCCGGTACTGTGTTCTGCCTTGAGAGAGCCATCAAAGCGCTTTACTACCATCTCGCTCAGCGCATCCATGAAATGGTGATAGCGTTCCACCTCGGCAGGGATGTTGAACGCCGGCGTAATCACGAAGTGGAGGTTACCCTCCAGTGCGTGGCCGAAAATGATGGCGTCATCGTATCCGTGGGTCTGGAAAAGTTCCTGCAGTGCCTCGGTTCCCTCCGCCAGATGGTCGATAGGGAAGGCGATGTCTTCAATGACAACCGTTGTTCCGCTGGCACGCATCGCCCCCACTGAGGGGAACATTCCCTTGCGAATCTTCCAGAGCTGTTCAAATTCAGCGGGTTGATCCGTGAAGTGGATGCCACCCAGTGTCTCCTCGGCAGAGAGGGCGAGTTCAATGGTCTGGATCTTCTGCTGCAGTTCAACCGCATCTTTTGCACGGGTCTCAATCAGCAGGGCGGTGGCCTGATCCGGCAGTTGCTGAATTGCAGGATCTACCCCCGGGTTATGCTCGATCGAATGAAGGGCTGCACGGTCCATCATCTCAACGGCTTCAACGGGCAGTTTTTTCAGCCTGGGGACGGCGTGACAGGCAGTGCTGACGGTCGGGAACAGGACCAGTGCACTGGCCTTATCACGGTACTCTGGCACCGTACGGTAGGTGATCTCAGAGATAAATCCCAGTGTTCCTTCCGATCCGATCATCAGGTGCTGGAGGATCTCAAACGGGTCATCATAATCGACCAGGGCGTTGAGGCTGTAACCGGTAGTGTTCTTGATTTTGTATTTGTTGCGAATCCTCTCTGCCAATGGCGCATTGAGCCGAATCTTGTTGCAGAGTTCGCTGAGTCGATCCAAAAGGGCGGAGTGGCTGGACTGAAAAGCTTTGCGGCTCTCCTCACTGCCGGTGTCGAGCAGGCTGCCATCAGCAAAAATGAGGCGCATCGACTGTACGGTCTTGTAGCTGTTTTGGTCGATACCACAACACATACCGGATGCATTGTTGGCGGCAATTCCACCGATCTTGCAACTGGTGATCGATGCTGGGTCGGGACCAATCTTGCGCCCCAGGGGTGATAGGTAGTGGTTGGCCTGCGAACCGATGATCCCGGGCTGCAGACGAATGGCCGCCCCCTGTTGGAGAATCTCATAGTCAAGCCAGTGGTTGCCTTCAAGAACAGCGAGCACAGAGTCACTCACGGCCTGACCGGATAGACTGGTTCCGGCAGCACGAAAGGTCACCGGGGTCTGGTGATTGCTGGCCTGCCTCAGCAGTTCGATCACCTCGGACTCGTTGCAGATTCGTACGATCAGCTGGGGAGTCAGGCGGTAGAAACTGGCATCCGTTCCATAGGTGGTGCAGAGCAGTGGATCATCGATCAATTGGAGCTTTGAGAAGCTCTTGTCGAGCGCTTTGCGAAGTAAGGTGTAGCGCTTGTCCATTGCTATGTTTGACTGGCGATAACCGAAAGACCAAAACCGGGAGGGATGAAGACGATCAGCAGCTCAATTCCCAAGGTCTCAAAAATTGTTGGGCATATCGTCTGTCTTGGGTCCTCTCCTCAGATCACAGTGCGGAGAAGAGTGTTTCGGATTGGGTTTTAGCCCCGTTATCCCG
>DIIC01000014.1 GCA_002420425.1 Proteobacteria bacterium UBA5680
TCAGGCGCTTTGGTTAATTGGAATGATCTCTGCACCTGCTTTCAGCTTATCGAGGTAATCCGCCCAATCCTGCATCATCTTTCGCCGTTCGGGCAGATGGGCCGTGCGATTGTAGGCGCGTCCGTTAGGGTCGCGTACCGCGTGGGCAAGCTGGTGTTCTATGTAATCCGGGCGGAAGCCCAGCACCTCGTCAAGAATGGTTCGCGCCATTGCCCGGAATCCGTGGCCGCTCATTTCTTCTTTACTGATTCCCATTCGCCGCATGGCGGCAAGGACGGCATTGTCGCTCATGGGCTTATCACCCTTGGGGTTTCTTGCGCTGGGAAAAATATACCGGCCATTTCCGGTCAGGGGTTTCAGTTCCTGCAAAATCTTTACAGCTTGTCCGGAGAGAGGAACAATGTGCTGGCTATCGGTTTTGGTGACCATGTAACGCCACTCGGCAGTAATCAAGTCGATGTCTTCCCATTGTGCATGGCGCAATTCGCCGGGGCGTACAAAAACTAAAGGTGCGAGTCGGAGGGCGCAGCGCACAGGTAGCGTGCCTTCGTATCCATCCAAAGCCCGTAGCACTTCGGCCACTTGCTTGGGTTCGGTAACGGATGCGAAGTGTGTGCCTTTCACTGGTGGTAATGCGCCACGCAGATCACCGGAAGGATCACGTTCAGTCCGACCGGTAGCAACGGCATAGCGGAATACCTGCCCACAGTTGCCTAATGCTCGGTGGGCGGTTTCCAGTGCGCCGCGTTGTTCAATCTGACGGATAGATTCCAGCAGTTGTGGTGCAGTAATGTCGGAGATGGGGTTGCCACCGATCCAGGGGAAGATGTCTCTCTCTAGTCGGCGAATGATCCGGTTCGCATGGTTGGCTGCCCAGTTGGGTTCCTGCTTGGCGAACCATTCACGCGCTATCACCTCGAAGCTGTTTGCAGCCCGTTCGTTTTTTGCGGCCTTCTGCGCCTTGCGGTTCTCGCTGGGGTCGATCTCGTTCGCCAACAACTTGCGGGCCTCATCGCGTCGGGCGCGGGCATTCTTCAAAGAGACATCCGGATAGACTCCAAGAGAAAGGCGTTTCTCTTTGCCATCGAAGCGATACTTCAACCGCCACCACTTGCCCCCGCTCGGGGCAATTTCCAGATACAGCCCGCCACCATCAAACATTTTCTTTGCTTTGTCGCCGGGTTTGGCGTTACGGATTGCGGTATCTGATAGAGGCATGGGGGCAACTCCATATGGTGCTTGTGCTGTTGCCCCTAATGTTGCCCCCAGTTACCCCCGGATGTCAATGAATTTTGTTGGCCTGCAATAGACTGAAAATTCACGTAACTCGCTGATAGTAGGCAACAAAAAAGCCGCCCTGGGACGGCTTTGGATGTGTAAATGGTGGAGGCGGCGGGAATCGAACCCGCGTCCGCAAGCCCTACGCACACCGGCAGCTACATGCTTAGTCTGTCTATAATTTGACTGAACAGGGCCCGACAGACAGGGTCCGGTTCAGCGAGCCTGCTTGAGTTTAACGATGTAATAACAGACACATTACAGCGCGATCCTGTGTGATTTGACCCCGAAAATCCAACTCCACAGGAGAAGCCGGCACGAGGCTAGCGGCTTTAAGCTGCTAGGGCGTAGTTGTCGTCGTTGGCAACTAATAGTTTGCGGTTGGATTTGCGAGGAACTCCGCACCTCGGCATGCTCCGATGGTTTCGCGACCTCCGTCGAAGCCAGTCGCCCCCATCTGAATCTCTATTATAGCCTGAAATTGAGTTTAGCGCTCCATCTTGAGCAGGCGGTGCTGATCCCGGTTCCACTCCCGTTCCTTGATGTCGGCCCGTTTATCGTGCTGCTTCTTTCCCTTGGCCAGGGCGATGGCCAGTTTGACTCGTCCATTCTTCCAGTAGAGACGGAGGGGAACGAGGGTGTAGCCCTTGCGCTCTACGGCCCCAATCAGACGAAAGATCTCTTTTCGATGGAGCAGGAGTTTTCGGGTTCGGGTGGGGTCAGGGTGGATATGGGTTGAGGCCGTGGGGAGGGGGGAAAAATGGGCTCCAAAGAGATAGATCTCTCCCTCCTTGATAATGACATAGGACTCTTTGAGCTGGGCGCGACCCTCTCTGAGGCTCTTCACCTCCCACCCTTCAAGCGCAATTCCGGCCTCGAAGTCATCTTCGATAAAATAGTCATGGCGAATCTTGCGATTGTCGGTAATGGTGTTGGGTGAGCTCTTTGATCTCTTTTTTGCCATCGTTCTATCCTCTCTTCTCCCCACTGATTGAACCATAGGAGTGCGGATAACCCAAAGCACTAATTGATCGCTGATCCAGAGTGAAGAAGCAGTATAATCTGCATTGACCGAGGTGATAACAGAAGTATGACTAAAATCCAGCGATCAGCACTTATTCCATTTTCTAACCAGCAGATGTACAACCTGGTGGCCGATGTTGAGTCCTATCCCTTATTTCTTCCCTGGTGCGGGAGCGCCAGAATAGTCTCACAACAGGGGGGTGAGGTGGTGGCTACCGTGGGGATTGATTTCAAGGGGGTCAATAAGGCCTTTACCACACGGAACCAGCTGATCTCTCCAAGCTCAATTGATATGGAGCTGGTTGACGGCCCCTTCCAGCACCTACAGGGGGGATGGTCCTTTACTGCTCTGGATGACCAGGCTTCAAAAATCAGCTTTGATCTTCAGTTTGAGTTCTCCAATCGAATGATTCGACTGGTGGTGGGGCCAGTCTTCCAGCAGATTGCCAATGGCCTGGTTGATGCGTTTCATCAACGGGCAGAAGCGCTCTATGGGAGAGGTTAGTCTCATACCTGTGCAGGTGATCTGGGCGGCCAAGGAGTCAGTGATCCTGATTGATCTTGAGGTTGCTGCCGGCTCTACGATCAAAGAGGTGATCGAGCAATCGGGGATTCTCGAACAAGCCCCTGAAATTGATCTTGTCAGAAACAGAGTCGGGATTTTCGGCAAGTGTCATACCTTCGAGAGCCCGGTTGCCCCAAGAGATCGAATTGAGATCTATCGCCCTCTCACCATCTCTTCAGCAAAAGCACGGCGGTTGAGGGCCAGGACAGAACCAAAAAAGAGATAGGGGCACTCCTTAGAGGAGAGTGGAGCGGACGGCTCCACTCTCACAGTACCGGTGTTTAGATCTTAGATTATCAACCTGAGGAGGGAGGGTTATTCCCAGATCTTCTCCCAGCTTTGGGTGATGAAATCCCAGCTATTATCAAACAGACCACCACTGTCATCACTCTCTACGGCCGCCGCGTGGGCCGTGGCCTCGCTCTGAACTTTTCCCTTTACACTTTTCAGGGTGTCACCATCAAAAAAGATCGAGATGCGTTGCTGGGTCTCAGTTGGAGCATTTCCCTTGTGGAGGCTAAAGAAGTAGTCCCAGCGATTGCCATGGAAGGGATCCTCAATGATTGGAGTGCCGAGGATAAACTGGACCTCCTGACGGGACATTCCCGGTTTCAGCTTCTCAATGAGCGCTTGGGTGACTGGATTACCTTGCTGGATGTCCATCTTGTAGGTCAGAGCGCACCCATTCAAGAGAAGTACAAGGGCAAGCAGTGTAGTGTTCAGTCTGATCATCAGTTAATTTTGAGTTTCCAGCCTTTGGTAAGCCTTAGCGAGGATGATAACCAAAAAAAGAGCTAAAGACATCAGGAGCACGCTAAAGATCCATGACAGCGGCCGTCTCATCGCAATCATTGAAACGGCTGCACTTGATACAGACCCCCCAGATTTTTTCAGGGAGAGTGGACTTGTCGACGGTTTTGAATCCCAACTTATGGAAGAAGCCGGGGACGTAGGTAAGCGCCATAAGCCGATGAAGACCTATCTTTCGCGCCTCATCAATGGCAAGAAGGGTGATCTCCCTTCCAACACCCTCACCACTCGATTGGGGATCGACGGCAAGGCTCCTTATCTCCCCGAGGTGTTCGGTATAGATTTCAAGGGCTCCGCAAGCGATAACTTTTGAGTCTCTCTCGGCAATAAAAAATTCGCGCAGATGACGATAGAGCTCATTCATTGGGCGGTGTAACAGCTTTCCCTCTTCAGCATAGACCTCAATGAGATGGTGGATCGCGGGGACATCCCCAATAGTGGCTGGCCTGATTGTGATCGAACCATTGTTCATCATTTTATCCAGTGGCCCTTTTCAACATGTCACGGGCATGCTCAACGGTCTGTTTGGTGATCTTGACCCCTCCGAGCATTCTGGCGATCTCATTGACCCTAGAACGCTTGTCGAGGGGCAGGATCGATACTTCAACGGGATCACTCCCCGTTTTGGTAACCTGAAACTGGGAGTTGGCCTGTGCGGCCACCTGGGGGAGGTGGGTGACACAGAGTACCTGGCGAAGCGATCCCAGTTCACGGAGTCGGGTGCCGACAATTTCGGCAATCCGGCCGCCAATGCCCACATCCACCTCATCAAAGATCAGGGTTGCCACCTGGGTGTAGGCCGCGGTGACCACCTGGATAGCAAGGCTGATGCGTGAGAGCTCACCCCCTGAGGCGACTCTCGAAATGGGCTGGTGCGGCTGTCCCCGGTTTGCTGAGACCATGAATTCGAAGTGATCGTTTCCATGAGGGGTGGGTCCGGAAGAGGAGTGAGGGGTGACTTGAGCGGTAAACTTGCCACCCTCCATACCCAATGCCTGCATCTGGTCAGAGATCAGAGATGAGAGCGCTTCGGCACCCTTGGTTCTTTTTTTGGACACCACTTTGGCCTGTTTGGTGTAGTCGGCGTGGATGGTGTTGATTTTGGCTTCTATCTCATCAAGTTCAGCTTCAGACCCTTTTATCATGGAGATCTCTTGGGAGAGTTCATCCCGTCTGGCTGGAAGCCGCTCTGGTTCGACTCTATGTTTGCGGGCAAGATCGTGAAGCAGTTCAAGCCGCTGGTTGACTTCAGCCAGTCTTTGGGGGTTGTGCTCGATGGTTTCAAGGCGTTGTTTCAGGTGCGTCACACTTTCACCGATGGTTATTATCGATTCATTCAGTAGGTCGACCCCTGGCTTGAGGCCGGGGTCATACTCGGCCAGAGTCTCTAAAGTGGTGAGCTGTTCACTGAGTCGATCACTGATGCTCGATTGATCGATCTCATCCAGCTGGTAACAGGCCGCTCCTATTCCCGAGATCAGCTGATCAGCATGGCTAAGGCATTGCAACTCATCCTCAAGCTGAGTGACTTCGTCTTCGACCAGCGCGGCCTGATCCAGCTCTTCAAGCTGAAACTCCAGCAGCTGAACCCTCGATTCTCGTCCCTCATCTCCACCTTCAAGTGCTCTTTTTCTCTGTTGCAAGTCACCTAACTCACTGTAGAGTTGTGAGAGGGAGGCCACCTCATCAAGGGTGCTGGAGAAGCTGTCGACGATCAGGCGTTGGGTGGAACTCTTGGTCAATGATTGATGTTCATGCTGGCTGTGGATATCAACCAGCAGCTCGCCGAACTCCTTGAGCATCTGAACTGTAGCGGGATGGCCATTGATCCAGCAGCGGGATCCCCGTTCACGGTGTAGGGTGCGGCGAAGCAGGCACTCTTCATCACTGCTCAACTGTTGTTGTTCAAGCCACTGGGCTGCGCTGGGATGGCGCCTGAGGGAGAGATGTACCGAAAGGTCCGCACTTTCGCGCCCATGACGGATCACCGATGAATCGCCCCGATCCCCAAGGAGGAGGCCGAGGGCATCCACCATGATCGATTTGCCGGCACCGGTCTCACCGGTCAGGGCCGTCATCCCGTCGTCAAATTCGATATCGAGTCTGTCGATGATGGCAAGATTGTGGATATGCAGAGAAGTGATCACAGCTCAGAGGCGGCCACCCCATCCCAGTTTGGAACGCAGGACTTCATAGTGGCTATGGCCTGAAACGCGAAGCAGTTTGACCGAAGATTGAGCTCTCTTTATGGTGATTTTTTCACTCCCGTCTAGGGTGACGACATTAAAGCCATCGACAGAGACCCGTGCTGAATCAACCTCTGCATGAAGCATGATAATGGAGATAAGCCGCTGATCATCAATCACCAGGGGCCGGTTGCTTAAGGTGTGAGGGCAGATTGGGACCACATTGATTGCCGGTAGAGTGGGCAACAAAATGGGGCCACCTGCAGAGAGAGAGTAGGCGGTAGAGCCGGTTGGGGTCGCGACAATCAGCCCATCGCCCCGATAGCGGGTAACAAAATCGTCATCAACCATCATCTCAAACTCAATTAGTCGGGCAGTTTCGCCTTTGTTAATCACCACATCATTGAGCACGCTTGAGCTGTGGATCAGTTCCTCTGAGCGTTCAACCTCAAGAGCGAGCATGGTTCGGTTTTCAATCCAGAACTCTCCGGCCAGGATCCGGTTGAAATCCTCAACCATGCTGTCAGCTTCAAGGTCGGTCAGGAACCCTAACCGTCCGAGGTTGATGCCTAATACAGGGGTTTGTGAGGCCGCCATCGAGCGGGCAACAAGCATCATTGATCCATCGCCGCCGACGGCTACCGCAAGGTCGGGGAGGGGATCACCCTGATCCTTCAGTTCAGGGCCATGGAAGACCGCATCACTGACAAAGACAGTGCGTCCCAGTTCATGGAGGTACTGCTGGAGCCTTTGCAGGGTCTCCTGTTGACTTGGGTCGTTGAGGCGCCCGTAGAGGCCGATGGTTTTAAAGTGGTCTGGCATTATTGTTTTAAAATGGGTCAGATCGTAATTACTATTAAGTGGCAATCTATCATGGGTCGGATATTGTGCCAATCGGCTCTCGGAGTTGATTTTATAACCCTTGACACCTGGGGCGGGCGATTGCTAGCGTCACACTCAGGGATTACCTATACCAATATTAGCGAAAATGTCCAATAACCTGTTAAATCAGCGAACTGAATTCCTCTTCAGAGCCCTCATTCAACGTTATATCAATGACGGGAACCCTGTTGGTTCACGGGTGCTTGCCCGGGAATCGGGCCTTGAGGTGAGCCCGGCAACTGTTCGAAACATCATGGCAGATCTTGAGGATATGGGCCTCATCAGCTCTCCCCATACTTCAGCAGGAAGAATGCCCACCCAGAAGGGGTACCGGTTCTTTATTGACAGTATGCTGACGGTAAAGAAACTGCGCCCTGAAGTGATTGATGAGATTGAGGATGAGTTCTCTGGTGATACTGATCCTACGGCACTGGTGGCCAAGGCCTCTTCACTCCTCTCCAGAATCTCCCATTTTGCAGGAGTTGTGGTTGCCCCCAATGCAGATCAGGCCCGTTTTCGACAGCTTGAGTTTGTCTCCCTCTCAGATCAAAGGGTGTTGGTGATACTGGTTACTACCGATGGCCGGGTACAGAACCGGGTCATCCATGTCGACCGGGACTACTCGCCGAGCGAACTGGTCGAGGCCGCCAACTACTTCAACGAGATGAACAGCGGCAATACTCTGGGCGTGGTAAGGATGCAGATTATCAACGAGATGAAGAGTGAGAGCGATGAAATGAGCCGCATAATGCGTGTTGCCATGTCCATGGCTCGTGAGTTCTTCGATGAGGAGCAGGATCACGAGAGTGATGTGGTCTTAAGTGGTGAAGAGAATCTGTTTGACATACCCGATTTCAATGAGATGAAAAAGCTTAGGGAGATCTTTGACGCTTTCAGGGCCAAGAGTGATCTCCTCACGCTCCTTGATCAAAGTATGCAGGCACAGGGTGTTCACATCTTTATTGGAGATGAGTCGGGCTATAAGGCCCTGCATGACTGTTCGCTGGTTACTGCCTCCTATCAGGTCGAGGGGGAGCGCATAGGCACCCTGGGGGTGATCGGCCCAACCCGGATGGCCTATGAGAGTGTGATCCCCTTTGTCGATGTGACGGCACGACTGCTCTCCAGTGCACTCAGCGGAAATACCAATCCCCGTCTGACTTGATTGTCGGCGAAGCCTGTAGGTCTCAGGCCTCCCATACCCGCAAAAAGACGTGAAATAAAATCAAAATTACCCTTGAAAAAGGGATTGATTAGACCCATATGCACCATATTCCACCAAGTCCCAGTAAAGATTGAGGTAGACGTTTAATGACATCAACAGAATCAAAGCCAAACCCGGATCAAGATACCCCTGGTAGCAAGGCCCCTCCCGCAGAGACAGGGGACGATAAAGAGAAGGTAACCACTCAGGAGGGTGATCCAGTAGAGGCAGATAATGAAGCAGAAAATAGTAATGAAATAAAGACATTACAGGCAGAACTTGACAAGGCAAATGATTCCTATCTGCGGGCAGTGGCTGAGATGGAGAATATCCGGCGCCGGGCTGAGAACGATGTGATCAATGCCAGAAAATTCGCCATTGAAGGCTTTGCCTCTGAAATGCTTCAGGTAAAAGAGAGCCTTGATCTCGCCCAGGCTGCAGAGCTCGGTAGTGATGAGTCAGCGGCGGACAAGATGCAGGAGGGGCTGGCACTGACCCTCAAGCAGATGGCATCGGTGTTTGAGAGATTCGGTCTTGAAGAGGTGATGCCTGAAGTCAACGAACGTTTTGATCATGCACTCCATCAGGCGATAACCATGCTGGAGAGCAGTGATGTAGAGCCCAACCACATCGTCAATGTGGTGCAGAAGGGGTATCGCCTCAAAGATCGCCTCCTGCGCCCGGCGATGGTGGTAGTGGCCAAGGCCCCAGCGGAGTGATCCGGGAGTTGGTGAGAGTTGTCTCTGGCCGGATTTGAACCTGAAAATTGACGAATTGTCGGGGCAGGGGGGGTTGAACTACTCTCCAAATGACCCCACATAATAAGCAGTAATAGTTAAAGAGAAACAGAGGAAACTAAAAATGGGAAAAATTATTGGAATTGACCTCGGCACCACCAACTCATGTGTGGCCGTCATCGACGGATCCAAGGCCAAAGTGATCGAAAATAGTGAAGGGGATCGGACGACACCGTCTGTGGTCGCCTTTACAGATGGTGATGAGGTGCTCGTTGGCCAGTCTGCCAAACGTCAGGCGGTGACCAACCCTCACCACACCGTCTTTGCCACCAAACGGCTGATTGGCCGTAAATATGATGAGAAAGTGGTTCAGCGCGATATCGATCTTATGCCCTACAAGATCGTCAAGGCAAAAAATGGCGATGCCTGGCTTGAGATTGAAGGCAAACAGATGGCGCCTCCTGAGATTTCTGCCCGGGTGCTGCAGAAGATGAAAAAGACAGCTGAGGACTATCTCGGTGAAGAGGTGTCTGAAGCGGTAATAACCGTTCCCGCCTATTTCAACGACTCACAGCGACAGGCTACCAAGGACGCAGGCCGGATTGCCGGCCTTGATGTCAAACGGATTATCAATGAGCCTACCGCAGCCGCCCTCGCTTTTGGCCTCGACAAGATTAGGGGTGACCACAAGGTCGCCGTCTATGATCTTGGAGGCGGTACATTTGATATCTCTATTATTGAAATTGCCCAGATTGACGGCGAGCACCAGTTTGAGGTGCTCTCAACCAACGGCGATACCTTCCTCGGGGGTGAAGATTTTGACCGTCGTCTGATCGACTATCTGGCCGATCAGTTCACCAAGGACCAGGGGATGGATCTAAGGGGTGATGCCCTGGCGATGCAGCGACTAAAAGAGGCGGCTGAGAAGGCGAAGATTGAGCTCTCATCAAGCACCCAGACAGAGGTCAATCTCCCTTACATTACCGCTGATCAAAATGGGCCTAAACACCTCAACCTCAAGCTCACCAGAGCCAAACTTGAGTCTCTCGTTGATGACCTTGTCGATCGGACTATCGAGCCCTGTCGAATTGCCCTTAAGGATGCTGGCATCAAGGTCTCTGATATCGATGATGTTGTCCTCGTTGGAGGCCAGACCCGGATGCCCAAGGTCCAGGAGGTGGTCGAGATCTTCTTTGGCCAGGCTCCGAGAAAGGATGTCAATCCGGATGAGGCCGTGGCCGTTGGTGCGGCGACCCAGGGAGGTGTTTTGGGTGGTGAAGTCAAGGATGTTCTCCTTCTTGATGTGACCCCACTCTCACTCGGTATTGAGACCCTTGGTGGGGTGATGACCAAGTTGATCGATAAAAACACTACCATCCCGACCAAGGCCGATCAGGTCTTTTCTACCGCGGATGACAATCAGACCGCGGTAACTGTCCATGTGCTTCAGGGTGAGCGGGAGATGGCCACCCACAATAAGTCGCTTGGGCGTTTCGATCTCTCTGATATTCCGCCGGCACCCCGGGGAATGCCTCAAATTGAGGTGATCTTCGATATCGATGCCAACGGTATTATGCATGTTTCAGCCAAGGACAAGGCGACCGGAAAGGAAAACAAGATTGTCATTAAATCAAGTTCTGGCCTCTCTGATGAAGAGATCGAACGGATGGTCCAGGATGCTGAAGAACATGCCGAGGAAGATCGTAAAGCACGTGAAGGGATCGACGCAAAAAACGCTGCCGATGCCATGATCCACAGTGTGAAAAAATCGATGGAAGAGTTGGGTGACAAGCTTGATGAGGGTGAGAAGTCCAATATCGAAGCGGCCATCAAGGAACTCGAAGAGGCCATTGAAGGCGGAGATGTTGATGAGATAAAGAGCAAGACTGAAGCACTCACCCAGGCAAGCCACAAACTCGCTGAACAGCTCTATAAGCAGGCCGAAGACGCTGAAGCAGCCGCTCAGGGAGCAGGCCAGGAAGCTGAAGGCGACGGCGCCGAGGCCGGTGAAGAGAATGTAGTCGATGCTGAGTTTGAAGAGATCAAGGACGAAAAAGACGAGAAGTAAACTTCCAGAACCAGGAAGTAGGAAAGGTGAGGCGGCAGGCGTGCAAGACATGCCTGCCGTCTGCGCGTATCTAATGATCCCTGCCTTCCCCTCTAGGAAAGTCACTGAACAAGGGTAGAAGAGAAGATGTCAAAACAGGATTACTACGAAGTACTGGGTGTCAATCGCAATGCTTCAGAAGCTGAGCTGAAGAAGGCCTATCGGCGTCTGGCAATGAAGCACCACCCGGATCGTAATCCTGATGATAAAAACGCCGAAGCCAGCTTCAAAGAGGCCAAGGAGGCCTATGAGGTCCTCGCTGACGGCCAGAAGCGGGCCGCTTACGACCAGTTTGGCCATGCCGGTGTCGATAACTCGGCGGCCAGTGGAGGTTCCGGTTTCGGCGGTGGTTTTGGTGGGGCGGGTGACATTTTCGGTGATATCTTTGGTGATATCTTCGGTGGCGGAGGCGGAGGAGGTCGTCAGGCCAGAGGATCAGACCTGCGCTACAACCTCGAGCTCTCTCTTGAAGATGCCGTTAAGGGAAAAGAGGTCCGGATTCGTGTTCCTGCACTTCGAGCCTGTGACTCCTGTAGCGGCAGTGGTGCTAAGCCCGGTACCCAACCCAAGACCTGTGGAGGGTGTGGGGGACGCGGTCAGGTGCGGATGCAGCAGGGCTTTTTCTCAGTTCAACAGACCTGCCCACAGTGTCGCGGCGCGGGTGAGGTCATCAGTGATCCCTGTAGAAAGTGCAGTGGAAGCGGGCGCGTCGAAGAGAGCCGCACCCTATCGGTCAAAGTGCCCGCTGGAGTCGATAGCGGAGACCAGATCCGCCTGGCTGGAGAGGGTGAGTCAGGCCCCAAAGGGGCACCTTCCGGGGATCTCTATGTGCAGATCAATATCAAGACACATCCGATCTTCAAGCGCGATGGTGACAACCTCTACTGTGATCTTCCCGTCAGCTTTACCACCGCAGCCCTCGGGGGTGAGCTTGAAGTTCCCACCCTCGATGGTCGAGCAACTCTGAAAATCCCTGAGGGAACCCAGAGTGAGAGACTCTTTCGTCTGCGCAGGAAGGGGGTCAAAAATGTTCGATCCGGTGCGACCGGGGATCTCTTCTGCCGTGTCTCAATCGAGACGCCGGTCAACCTTACCCCAAAGCAAAAAGAGCTCCTAGGAGAGTTTCAGAAGATCACCAGTGAAGGGGGACACAAGCACAGCCCCCGCTCCGGCAAGTGGACCGATCGGTTGAAGTCATTCCTCGATGATTTGGTGACCTAGAAAAGATAGATACTCCTCATCGCAAGGATCGTTAAATCCCGCCATTGCCAACCAAGTAAAGCAATCCAGTTGCCGAATAACTCGATTGCTTGGGCCTTCTCCTCGCATTGACCTTGCAAGACCCATCATCGCAAACCCCATAGGGCTGTGGTAATTGATTTATCGAATGTTATGTTGTTGAACTCTGCTCACAATGACCGGAATGAGGTCACTTTCCCCTTTTCCCTTTCACCTTTAACCTTTATCCTCTCCCTCAGTCAAAAAAGGATAAGTGAACCCAATGATTGAACTGATCGACACCCCCCTCGATGGAGTTAAACTCATCAAGCCCAGGGTCTTTGGTGACGACCGCGGCTTCTTCTTTGAGAGCTTTAACAGCAGGGAATACGCTGAAGCCGGGCTTCCCACTGCCTTCCTCCAGGATAACCACTCAAGGTCATCCCGGGGCGTTCTGCGGGGGCTCCACTTTCAATACCCCTCCTGGCAGGGGAAACTGGTACGTGCAGTGTCCGGTGAGGTCTTTGATGTTGCAGTCGATATTCGCCCTGACTCACCGACTCGGGGCGAGTGGTATGGGACAATCCTCTCGGTAAAAAACCACCACCAGCTGTGGATTCCACCTGGGTTTGCCCACGGATTCTGTGTCTTGAGCGACGAGGCCGATTTTCTCTACAAGGTGAGCGGCCACTACTACACCCCTGCCGATGAGATTTGTATTCGCTGGGATGATCCGGATATTGGCGTCCAGTGGCCGCTGGAGGCCCCTCTTGTCTCTGAAAAGGATGGTGAGGGCATCGCATTTGGTGAAGTTCATTTTTCCTGACCTCTTATGAATATTCTTCTCATTGGCCGTAGCGGTCAGGTAGGCCAGGCACTGGAACGGTTGCTCCACAATGGCCATGATCTTATCGCCTTGGACAGAAGTGATCTTGATCTGACAGATCAAGGGGCCATCACTTCTGCAATTGATGATTCAGACCCCGATGTGGTGATCAATGCCGCAGCCTATACCGCGGTCGATCGGGCTGAGAGTGAACCCGAACTCGCCGCAGCGATAAATGCAACGGCACCGGGATTGATTGCTGAAGCATCCGCTGCCGCAGGAGCCTGGATTATCCACTACTCGACGGATTACGTCTTTGATGGTAGTGGCACACGCCCCTATAGGGAGAGTGACCTCACTCAACCTCTTGGCACCTATGGCAGGACCAAGTGGGAGGGTGAGGAGGCCGTGCGCAGGGCAAACGCTGAACATCTGATTCTCCGTACCAGCTGGGTCTATACCTGGCATGGGCACAATTTTCTCCTCACCATGCTGCGGCTGGCGAGTGAGAGAGACCTGCTTAAGGTGGTTGATGATCAGATCGGATCGCCCACCTATGCGGAGGATCTGGCATCGATGACGGTTAGCATAATCGAAAAACTGGAGATCGATGAACTGAACTCTGTTGCCGGCACCTACCACCTTACCCACCAGGGGCAGACCAACTGGTGTGATTTTGCCCGAAAGATCTTTGCCCTGGCCGGTATTAAGGGGGTTGAGGTTGAAGGGATCCCTACCGAGGCCTATCCGACCCCTGCACCCAGGCCCCGTTATTCGGTCCTTGATGGTGATCGACTCAAGCGGGTCTTTAACCTTGAGATGCCCGATTGGGAGTCTGGCCTCAGGCGCTGTATCGAGGAGGGTGGTCTTGCCCGGAGCAAGTGAACAGCTTGCCGTCGATGGGGTTCTGGCCAAGAGGATCAGACTCTTTGAGACCCGTCCCAGCCAGCAGGAGATGGCGGCAGAGATTGAGGCTGTTATCGATCGGGGTGGTGCGCTCATCGCTGAATCGGGGACTGGGACTGGAAAAACCTTTGCCTACCTGGTGCCTGTCATCCAGTCAGGACGTAGAGCGATTCTTTCGACAGCGACCAAGACCCTTCAGGATCAGCTCTTTGACCGGGATCTCCCTCTGGTGAGGGAGGCACTGGATCTGCCCCTTCAGGTGGCCCGGCTAAAAGGGCGATCAAACTATCTCTGTCTCTATCGCTACAAGACCAATGGGATGGAGGTGTTCAAAATGGGTGCCGCCATGCGTTCAGACTTTGATCAGATACGGCAGTGGAGTGCATTCACTCCAAGTGGTGATATCGGTGAAGTTGATGATATTGCCGAAGACTCTCGTGTCTGGCCCATGGTGACCTCAACCCTCGACAATTGCCTGGGGGGAAAATGTCCCGATGTGGAGAAGTGCTGGGTTATTCAGGCGAGAAAAGAGGCGATGAACGCCGATCTTGTTGTCATTAACCACCACCTCTTCTTTGCCGATCTTAACCTTAAAGAGGAGGGGTTCGGCCAACTTCTGCCTGGGGCGGAGGTGGTTGTATTTGATGAGGCCCACCGGTTGCCCGGGATCGCCCAGGACTTTGTCGGTGAAGGGGTAACCGGTTACCAGTTCTATGAGCTGGCTAAAGATCTGCGGGTTGAAGAGAGACGTGAGAAGAGTGGGGTTGAGGGGATGATTGGCGCCGCTGACAAGCTTGAGAAGGCAGCAGCAGATCTTCGCCTCTCTCTGGGGCGAGAGAGCCGGCGCGGAGCACTGGCGGATATCGAGGGCGATCAAGAGTTTCAAAAGGCCGTCAACAGGTTGAGTGAAGCGCTTATTCACTTTACCGGGCTGTTGGAGGCGGCGGCCCCGGTAGGTGATGGACTGGAACGCTGTTATCAAAGAGCTCACTCACTTAGAGAGCGGTTTCATCTGATTCTTGATCGGGATTCCATCGAGTCAGTCCGCTGGTTTGAGACTACTCCACGCTCATTCTCTTTGAGAATGACCCCGCTTGATATCGGCACCACCTATCGCAAGCTGATTGCCAGTGATGATCGGGCCTGGCTCTTTACTTCGGCAACCCTCTCGATTAATGGCGATTTTAGCCTCTACCAGGAGAGGATGGGGCTGGAAGAGGCGATGACCGCCCTCTGGCAGAGCCCCTTTGACTATCAGAGCCAGGCGCTCCTCTACCTTCCGGAGGGGCTGCCGGAACCCAGAATTTCAGGCTACACCGAACTTGCAATTGAGGCCATCATCCCTGTTTTGAAAGCGACAGCGGGTCGGGCTTTTATCCTCTTTACCAGCTATTGCGCCCTTGATATTGCCCATGAGGTGTTGGAGGGGGAGATTGACCACCCTCTTCTGGTTCAGGGGAGTGCACCCAGAGGGGAACTGCTTGAACAATTTCGCAAGGCGGGAGATGCGGTACTTCTCGGCACCTCCAGCTTTTGGGAGGGGATTGATGTTCGGGGGGAGGCACTCTCCTGTGTGGTCATCGACAAACTGCCTTTTGCTGTGCCCGATGAACCCGTCCTCAGGGGACGAATGGCCGCCCTTGAGGCGGAGGGGAGAAACCCCTTCTTTGAGCTTCAGGTTCCGGAGGCCGCGATCACCCTCAAGCAGGGGGCGGGGAGGCTGATCAGAGATGCCTCTGACCGCGGAGTGCTGATGATCTGTGACCCCAGGCTGGTCACCAAAGGGTATGGAAAGACCTTTCTCGA
>DIIC01000005.1 GCA_002420425.1 Proteobacteria bacterium UBA5680
AAAATTCGATTGATTAAGCTATCGGTTTTACCTCTACTTAAAGCAATAAACATCTATCTGTTCATAGAGTTGAAGAATTCAGCATTATTTTTAGTGGCTTTGAGCTTGTCGAGCAGGAACTCAATTGCCTGGGAGTCCTCCATGGGGTGAAGCAGCTTACGGAGCAGCCAGATTTTCTTAAGTTCGGCCGGGGCGGTGAGCAACTCTTCCCGTCGAGTGCTGGATTTGTTGACAATAATGGAGGGGTAGACCCTCTTCTCAGCAATACGTCGATCCAAGTGTACCTCCATGTTGCCAGTGCCCTTGAACTCTTCGTAGATGACTTCATCCATTTTTGAACCGGTTTCAATCAGTGCCGTGGCAAGAATAGTCAGGCTCCCACCCTCTTCCAGATTGCGGGCAGCACCAAAGAAGCGTTTTGGGCGCTGCAGGGCGTTGGCATCCACACCCCCTGTCAGCACTTTGCCAGAAGCTGGCGCAACAGTGTTGTAGGCACGAGCAAGCCGGGTGATGGAGTCGAGCAGAATGACGACATCTTTTTTATGTTCGACAAGTCGCTTCGCTTTCTCAATCACCATTTCAGACACCTGTACATGTCGCTGGGCAGGTTCATCAAAGGTGGAGGAGACCACCTCTCCCCGGACAGACCGCTGCATCTCAGTCACCTCTTCCGGGCGCTCATCAATGAGGAGAACAATCAGATAGGTGTCAGGGTGGTTGGCAGTGATGGCATGGGCAATATGCTGAAGCATCACTGTTTTACCTGTTTTCGGGGAGGAGACGATCAGCCCTCGCTGTCCCCTGCCGATGGGAGAGATCAGATCAATAACCCGTCCAGTCAAATCTTCTGCCGATCCATTCTCACGTTCAAGTCTTAGCCACTCATCGGGATGCAGAGGTGTGAGGTTCTCAAACAGGATCTTGTTGCGAGCCTCTTCCGGGGTTTGAAAGTTGATGGTCTCGACCCTGAGAAGAGCAAAGTATCGTTCGGACTGTTTGGGGGGACGGATCAGACCTTTTACGGAGTCACCAGTGCGAAGACTGAAGCGGCGGATCTGGCTGGGTGAGATATAGATATCGTCTGGGCCGGCCAGATAGGAGCTGGAGGCAGAGCGTAAAAAGCCAAAACCATCCTGAAGAATCTCTACAACCCCTTCACCCATGATGTTCTCACCCTTCTTGGCTTTGGCCTTGAGGATTTCAAAAATCTGATCCTGTTTTCGCATCCGACTGGCATGCTTGAGGTTCATTGATTGTGCGAGGTCTGCGATCTCGGTAATGGGTTTTTCTTTGAGTTCAGTGAGACTAAGAGACATAAGTAGTGGTCCTGCTGCACCTGATGCGCCGTCAGAATTAACGGGTTGGGCAGTTTATCGGTGTTGAGAGGATGGGTTAGGGTTTAGGTGATGTGGTTTTGTTTGGAGTTAAGGTTGGTAGAGAGGGTGCTTGAAAGCGGGTAAAAAACAGTGCGGTTAGTTGTTAAATGTGTTCATCAATAAAAGCTGTTAATTGTGATTTTGATGCATTTCCGACCTTTGTCCCTTCAACATTTCCATTCTTGAACAGCATCAGGGTGGGTATTCCACGGATGCCGTATTTTGGCGGGGTTTGCGGATTCTCATCAATATTGAGTTTGGCTATCTTGAGGCGTCCCTCATATTCACCTGCTATCTCATCAAGAACAGGGGCAATCATTTTGCAAGGGCCGCACCACTCTGCCCAGTAATCAATTAATACGGGCTCGCTTGAATTTAAGACATCTTCCTCAAAGCTGTCATCACTGACGTGTACAATCTCCGACATTAAGAACTCCGTTCTCCTGGGTTTTGGGATTAATTCAGAAACAGGTGTTGCACAGGGGGCCGACTTTTTGGATGTCGGTTCTGGTGTATTAGGTGCTATTTCAGCCTAACTGTTGCAGGATTGCAACCCCATCGCACTATTTATATCGAAGATTGGTGGAAAATGAGTTCCATTGTATCGTTTAAATGGTGGTTTATGGCACTTATACAACAGGCTTTTGGGCTTATTTATCGAGAGTTGTTTTAATTTTTCAGCGTTTTATTGTGATTATTTTGTTATCCTTCGCCCGCTTATGACACAGACACACCTGACAACACACACATTTCGTGAGTTTGATCTTCCCGAGCCACTACTTAGAGGACTTGATGAAGTGGGGTTTGAATTCACCACCCCCATTCAAGCCGAGTCCCTGCCCATCTCTCTGTCCGGAAAGGATGTCTCCGGACAGGCACAGACGGGAACGGGGAAAACGGGTGCCTTTTTGCTGGCTATATTTGCTCATCTGTATAAGCAAGGCCCAAGAGAAGAAGATAAAAAGAACCAGCCCAGGGCATTGATCCTTGCCCCTACTCGTGAGCTTGCCATTCAGATTCACAGTGATGCTGAACTACTCGGTCGTCATATGGGATTTCGCCTGGGGCTCGCGTACGGGGGAACCGGGTATCAGAGCCAACGTGAGACCATTGCACAGGGCGTTGATCTACTGATTGGCACTCCAGGCAGATTGATTGATTACCTCAAACAGGGTGTTTTTGGCCTTAACACTCTGGAGGTGGTTGTTCTGGATGAGGCTGACAGGATGTTTGATCTCGGATTCATAAAGGATATTCGCTATCTTCTCAGACGCATGCCACCACCCGAACAACGATTGAGCCTGTTATTTTCAGCCACCCTTTCATCTCGGGTGAGTGAGCTTGCCTATGAGCATATGAGCGAACCACAGGTGGTCAAGATTGAAGCAGACAAGCTGACTGTTGATCAGGTAGAAGAGAGTGTCTACTACCCTGCAAATGAGGAGAAGATTCCCCTGCTTCTTGGCCTGCTAAAAAAAATTGAAGCCAAGCGAACACTGATTTTTGTGAATACCAAGATTGGTGCAGAAAAGGTGATGAACTGGTTGGTGGGGAATGACTTTACGGCCGGTGTGCTCTCTGGAGATGTCCCCCAGAACAAGCGTGAACGTCTATTGGGCCAATTCAAAGAGGGCAAGATCGCAGTCCTGGTGGCTACAGATGTCGCTGCCCGTGGCCTGCATATTCCTGAGGTAAGCCATGTATTTAACTATGATCTTCCTCATGATCCGGAAGATTATGTCCATCGGGTAGGGCGGACCGCACGAGCTGGAGCAAGCGGAGACGCCATCAGTTTTGCCTGTGAGCATTTTGCCCACTCACTGGGTGATATTGAAGCCTATGTTGGACATACCATACAATCATATCCGGTCTCTCTTGAGCTGCTCGTAGAACCCAAGCCGCCAGAGCGTCGTAAGCGCACAAGAAGTGATGCAGGAGATCGCCGCAGACCAAGGCAATCTGGCGGTACAGGACGAACAGAGAGAGCACCCCGAAAGGAGAGCACTCGTGCTGCAGCCAAAACCGGTGCTAGGCGTAATGAGTCATCAACGCCTTCTGCTGGCCCGGCGACAACAAAACAAGAGAAGGGGAGCGCGGCAGCCACACAGGTTGAAACCAAGAGGACTGAGAAGAAAGATCAACCCAGAGCCGACAAAAAGAGCCAGGAAACAACAGCAGAAATAAAATCGGCTCAACCGGTGAACAGAGAGCCGGCAAAGAAAGAGGGAAATCTGGATCCGGAAATCCCCGCTGTGGGCTAGATGCCGCAATAAACGGCCCCCTCTCTGAGAGTGCTGACAGGGCCTATCACCCCTAAATGCCGCGCGCTCCCAATTTGGATGAGAGCTGGTCCAGCGCCTGTTGTAGATCACCATAGAGCCTAAGCCCCAGGACGGAGCGTTGATGACCCTTGAGGGCGTCATAGTCACCCAATGCCTGAGCCAGATGCAGCTCTTTTAGGGTGTAGGACCTTTCTGGAATTGAGAGATCTGACTGTGGGTCGGCAAACAGGAGCATAAAACAGCCCTCCTTGGCACCTCCCTTGTGAAGTTGACCGGTAGAGTGAAGATAGCGAGGGCCAATACCAAGGGTGACTGCAGACCCCAGCTTTCTGCCTAGGGTTGTCTGCAAGGCTATAAGAGAGGAGTAGATCTCTTTTGAAGGGGGGACATAGGCAAGAAGCGCCAGATACTGCGTGCTCTTCGCCTTTTCGATAAATCCAGCTAGCGATAGATCAAGAGTGTTGTCTTCTTTCTGAAGCAGTGAGAGGGGGGTGACGTCACCACTTCTGACATTGTCAGTGAGCGTGTTGATGTTGTTAAGCCTGTTGGTTGTTGCCTGCTTGGCCTCAGCGACATTGGGTTCATCAAAGGGGTTGACCCCAAGGATGGCCCCCGCCAGAGCGGTTGCAATTTGCCAGGCGACCATCTCAGCACCGAGGTGGTAGAGAGATTTGACTGTGCGTTCTATAACCGGGTGACCGAGTGACTTCAATGCCGTCACTTTCTCTTTCAGCTCCGGGCTGTCTTCTTCCAGAGTGATAGAGACAAAGAGGCGATCATCAGGGTAGTGGTCGGCGGGGTACTCCGGTTCATTTTGAACCACCAGGATACCCTTGCCCTTCTTGCCGGTGCTCTCACATACCAGTTGTTCAATCCAGACGCCCAGAGGGCGGAGAGAGGTGGGCAGCAATAGGGTCAATACAGACTTTTTCTGCAGCGCGAGATGTCCAAGCAGCCCGCCGAGCACAATACCATTGTGATCTCTTCTTTGGTCAATGATGGCGCCGCCTTCAATTACTTTTATCGCCGGGTTGATCAGAGGCCCAAGGTTGATCCCAAGCAGTGAAGCGGGAACAAGGCCAAAAGGGGTTAGGGCTGAAAATCGTCCACCCACATCAGCAGGGGCATGAAAAATGTGTGAGAAATTCTCCTTCAAAGGAGAGGTGTCGAGGGGGGTTCCGGGGTCGGTAATGGCAACAAAATGATCTCTGGCTTGGCCGTCTTTTAGCTGGGCTACCCGGGATTTAAAATAACGGTAGAGAGCGTCCGTCTCAATGGTAGTGCCTGATTTACTGGCCACTACAAAGAGTGTTCTCTCCAGGGCTATTTGCTGCTCTAAGTTAGACACGGCATCTGGAGAGGTGGTATCAAGCACATCCAGAGAAAAAGAGCCGGGATGGGAGCCAAAACAGTCACGAAAGACCTCAGGGGCAAGACTTGATCCACCCATTCCAATAAGCACAACGTGAGAGA